>CAJYLV010000012.1 GCA_913776255.1 uncultured Sphingomonas sp.
CGGGCCTGTTCGCCCGCAGCGATGGAGGCGTCCTGTCGTTGTCGCACGTGGCCGCGGTGCTGCGTTATACCTGCCATCGCAAGGAGATCGACGAAGGTCTGAACTGGCGACTCTGGCCGCCGGATGGGCTGTTCGCAGACCTGAGGAAGGCACATGTCACACACCATGCGACACGCCCGCACGCGATCCCGATGTCTGACGAGCTGAGCCGTCGGGCGAGGTTATTGGTGGGAGAGAGGTCCGCCGGGCTCGCCGCCTGATCGGTCGCCTGCGCGAGTTTGCAAAGCTTAGATGCTGTTTGCAGTGCTTCAGGGTAGTTTGCAGCGCTTAGATGCTCTTTGCATTCCTTAAATGCGGTTTACACCCTGTTCCATCTCCTCGCGCAGCCGCCGGAACTGGTCGGGGCTCAGCACCGAGCCGTCGCCGGCATCATAGACCAGCGCGCCGGACGGCCGCGCGGCATTGTCGAGCAGCGCCTTGCTCCACGCCGCCGCCGCATTGTGGATCGCGATCGCCGCCGACGCCGCGCCGAGACACCCGAGCCCATAATGATCGTCGACCGGATTGAAGCGCCGGATGTGGATGATACTCGCCGGATCGAGCCGCGTCGTGCGCACCCCGACGCGGTACAGATACGCCCCCGGCCAGCCGTCCGCCCCCGGTTCGACCGACACGCGCTCGGGCCGGAGCGCGAACAGCTCCGCCACCCGCCCCTCGCCGTCGCGCAGCACCTGCACGAACGCGTTGCCGTGCAGCAGCAATTGCGCCGCCACCGCCTCCAGCAACCCGCGCCCGCCCGTCAGCGCGCGCAGCCGTGCGTCGCTGACATCCAGCGGAGTCCCCTCGACGCTTTCCGCGACCAGCTTCACCGCACGCTGCGCGATCGCATTGCCGCAATAGCCGGCGCGCACCTGCGCCTCATAGCCCTGCGGCCATTCCCCGAGCGGCCGCGCCACCCCGCCGACACGCCCCAACGCCGGACGCGCCACCGCGCGCCCGGACTTCCATCCGAACCAAGCCATTGGGATTCTCCGAAAAGCGAACACCGGTCGGGATTGCCCGACCCGTTCGTGCTGAGGAGGCATCGAGCGAAGCCGAGAGGCCGTCTCGAAGCACGTAATGAAGCGCGACGATTGCCCGCCACTCCGCCGTCATTGCGAGCGTAGCGAAGCAATCCAGAGCCGGATCAGGACGCCCTGGATTGCTTCGCTACGCTCGCAATGACGAGCTTATGTGCGCCAGCTAAACCGCCCGCACCCGCGCCTCGCCCTGCCTGTCCAGCATCAACGCGGTCAGCGCCCAGACGCACGCGTCGGCGCGATCCGGCGACCGCCCCGGCCCCTCGTAACCACCGCCCGCGACCAGGCCGGCGAGTTCGTCCTCCAGCGCCGGGAAGGCGCGCGCATGCCACACCCGCCCGCGCTCGTAGAGCGCCGCCACCGGCTCGGCACGCGCCGCCTTGCCGCGCGTCGCATGGACCAGCCGGATCGGCAATTCCGCCTGCGCCGCGCGCAGCACCTGCTCGACCATCGCGCCGCCCTGGTTCGCCTCCGCGACCACCCGTTCCGCCGACACCCGCGTCGCGCACGCCACCACCGCCTGCGCCCAGCGCTCCGGGCTCGCGCCCGTCACGCTGGCATCCTCCAGCACATAGCCCTGCCCGTCGCGCCCCAGCCCGGCGGCGACGATCCCGCACGCATCGCCCCCGACCCCGGCCGGCGGGTCGACGCCGACCACGACCCGCGCCAGCTCGGGCACCTCGCGGACGCGCTGCCGCTCGAGCAGCGCGCGCGGCCACAGCGCGCCCGCCACATCCTCGATCAACTCGCCGTCCAGCTCCTGCCGCCCCAGCCGCGTCCCGCCATAGCTCGCCTCCATCGCCGCCACGAACGCTGCGGGCAGTGCTTCATTGTCGCGCGTCCGCCCGCCGGTCACGACGGTTCCGGGCGCGCCGCGCACCTGCCGCATCAACGCCGTCGTCCGCGGTGTCGTCGTGACCAGCACGCGCGGCCACGTCCCCAGCCGCAGTCCCATCGTCAGGTTGTCCCACGCGGTCGGCGCGCTCCATTTCGCGAGTTCGTCCGCCCAGGCGAAATGATGCTCGGGCCCGCGCAGCTTCTCCGGCGCCGACGCCGAATAGATGCTCGCGACCGCCCCATTGCCGAACCGCACCTCGCCGCTGGTCGGTCGCCATACCACTGCGTCGACCGCGCCGGTCACCGCGACGATTCCGCTCGGCCCCTCGACCATCACCTTGCGCGCATCCTCGATCGTCGCCCCGACCAGCGCGATCCGCGCCTCGGGCACCGCGCGCGCCATTGCGCGCACCCATGCGGCGCCGGCGCGCGTCTTCCCGAACCCGCGTCCGGCCTGCAGCAGCCACACGCGCCAGTCACCCGGCGGCGGCAACTGCCCGCCATGCGCCCACAGCGCCCATGCGCGTTCGAGCACCGTAACCGACGTCTCGCTCAACGACCCGACCAGCCGCGCGCGCTCGGCATCGCCCAGCCCAGCGAGCCGGCGCAGCGCCTCCTTGCCCGCGCCGCTCATGCGCGGTCCCTGACGCCCGGCTGCCGCGACAACGCCTTCAGCTTGCGCAGCAACTCGCGCTCGGCACGCGCGCGCAGCGTATTCTCGTCCGCCGTCTTCGGTGCGGCGTGCGCGGTCTGACCCCCCGGACGGGGGCGCCGTTCGAGCAGCAGCAGCGCCGCCGCCACGTCCACCTTTGAGTCGTCTTCGCCGAGCACCTGCCGGACCAGCGCGGCTTCGAGCCGTTCGTAGCTGTCTTCGAGCACCGCGCGCCACGTCGCCGCGAAGCTCGCGCTGCGCCGCCGCTGCGCATAGGCGGACGCCGCGGTCTTCCCCACCGCTTCCGCGGCGCGCGCCACATCGCCACTCGCGGCGAACTGGTCGAAGAAGCGGTTGCGCACGTCGCGCGTCCAGCGCACCGGCGGCTTCGCACCGGCCGGCGACGCCGGGCCGGCGCCGTGCGCCGCCTCCGGCACCTTCTCGTCCATCCCGTGCATCGCGCCCCCCGTCGTCGCCCGAAACGCCAACGGGCCGATGCGACCGGGGCCCACGACCCCGAGCCGCCCGGCCCGTCCACATCATCTCGATATTCTCTGTTTGTACACAAACAGCGTGACGCTGTCAAGCGCCGCCTTCGGCTACGCGGCGAGCACGACATCGCTGCGTCCTCCGCGCCTCCGCGTGAAAGCCTCTTCCTGCGCTCCGCATGATCCCGAAGGTCGATCGGTCCTGCCAAGGGCCCGACACGCGTCAACTCGCCCGGGATGTCGATCCCGCCTGACGATCCGGCAATGTAAGGAGAGGTGGAGCGGGTAACGGGAATCGAACCCGTGTATTCAGCTTGGAAGGCTGCTGCACTACCATTGTGCTATACCCGCGCTGCGGGCAGCCCTGCCACGAACCGTCACCGCCGGTCAACCCGGCGGTGGTCCCGATCAGTAGCGCAGCCCGACGTGCAGGAAGTCGGGCACCGGGCCGTTCCAGCCGCCATCGTCGGCCGCCTCGACCACCACCGGCGCACGCGCGCGCTCACGTTCCTGCGCGCGCGGCCGCTCGTCGCGGTCGCGGCGTGGCCGCTCGCGCCGCGGCGCTTCCTCGCGCGGCTCGACGCGCGGCGCTGCCTCCGCGACCCGCTCGCGCCGCCGTCCGCTCCGCTCGCGGCGCGGCGCTTCTTCTGCCGGTGCCTCGGGCACGTCGGCGATCCGCGCGATCGTCTGCCCGGTCAGCTTCTCGATATTCTCGATATTCTCGGCGTCGTCCGGCCCGACGAACGTATAGGCGACCCCGGTCGCGCCGCCGCGCCCGGTGCGCCCGATGCGATGGACGTAATCGTCGGGGTGCCACGGCGCGTCATAGTTGAAGACGTGGCTCACGCCCTTCACGTCCAGCCCGCGCGCCGCGACGTCGCTGGCGACCAGGATGTTGACGTCGCCCTTCTTGAACCGCTCCAGCTCGGCCAGCCGCGCCGGCTGGTCCATGTCACCATGGATCTCGCCGCTGGCGAAGCCGTGTTGCTTCAGGCTCTTGTTCAGCTCGCGCACCGTCGTCTTGCGGTTGCAGAAGATGATCGCGGTGCGCACCTCTTCCTGCCCCAGCAGCGCGCGCAGCGCCTTGCGCTTCTCGAACGACGGGCCCTTCACCGGCACCACCCACTGGGTGATGTTGATGTTGGTCGAGGCGGGGCGCGCGACCTCGATCGTCTTGGGATTGTTGAGGAAGCGATCGGCCAGCTTCTTGATCGGCGCCGGCATCGTCGCCGAGAACAGCAACGTCTGCCGCTGCGCGGGCAGCTTGGTGCAGATTTCCTCGATATCGGGGATGAACCCCATGTCGAGCATGCGGTCGGCCTCGTCGATCACCAGCATCGAACAGCCGGTCAGCAGGATCTTGCCGCGCCCGAACAGGTCCATGAGGCGACCGGGCGTCGCGATCAGCACGTCGACGCCCTTTTCCAGCGCCTTGACCTGATCGCCCATCTGCACGCCGCCGATCAGCAGCGCCATGCTCAGCTTGTGATACTTGCCGTAGGTCTCGAAATTCTCGGCGACCTGCGCGGCGAGTTCGCGCGTCGGCTCGAGGATCAGGCTGCGCGGCATCCGTGCGCGGCTGCGGCCATGCGCCAGGATGTCGATCATCGGCAGCACGAAGCTGGCGGTCTTGCCGGTGCCGGTCTGCGCGATGCCGATGATGTCGCGCATCATCAACACCGGCGGGATCGCGCTCGCCTGGATCGGCGTCGGCTCGGTATAGCCGGTGTCGCCAACGGCGCGAAGGAGTTCGTCAGAAAGGCCGAGGTCGGCAAAGCTCATGCGGATGTCCGGGCTGTCGGGCGGCGCGGCGTGGCGGTTCCCATCGCCCCCCGCGCTTCCCGATCCACGCCGCAAAGTCAAGGAATTTGCGCCTTCGCGGCCTCGCGGCGGGCTATTTCTTCACCTTGCGCGGGGTCAGCGCGCGAAAGCGGGTGACCGCGCAATAAGCGCCGGAGCGCGAGCGGATGCCGTCGCGGCGCGCGCACAATTGCCCGTCGGCGGTCGGCTTCAGATAGAATCCGCGGTAGAAATCCAGCGTCGGACAATCGTCGTCGAGCTTGGCGCGAATGCGGCGCGCGCCGACCACCACCAGATCGACCTCGCCCTCGCGCTCGACCGCGGCGCCGGTCAGCGTGTTCATCGCCACGCATTCCGGGCCCTTCTTCTCGTCCCAGCGCACCGCCGGCTGCGGCGGGGCACCGCGCCCGCGCATCGGGGCGGGCGAGACGCGCGGCACACGGATGATGAGCCGCTCGTGGATCGTCAGCTGCGCATATTC
This sequence comes from uncultured Sphingomonas sp., assembly GCA_913776255.1. GTDB lineage: Bacteria > Pseudomonadota > Alphaproteobacteria > Sphingomonadales > Sphingomonadaceae > Sphingomonas. The sequence continues at coordinate 5,338 of CAJYLV010000012.1, forward strand.
GACACCGTCGAGCTGCGGCGGGCTTGCCGACAGCACGAAAGGCGCCGCCGACGCGAGCAGCAGGATGGACGAGTCACGCAAGGTCATCTTGGGGCAGCAGCACTGACCATCGACGGTTGAACACCTGATGAATTGGACGCACATCGCGCGTCAGCCAAGAGAAATCGCATGACCCCGACTCCCGACCCCGCCGCGCTCCGCCGCCTCGCCGACCGCCTCGCGCCTTTTGTGGCGCCGCGCACGATCGTCACCGATCGCGACATGATCGCGCCGCTGCTCACCGACTGGCGAAAGCGCTTCCACGGCGAGGCCGCGCTGCTGCTCGCCCCCGCCTCGGTCGCGGAGGTGCAGGCGATCGTCGTCGCCGCGCGTGCCGAGCGCGTGCCGCTGGTGCCGCAGGGCGGCAACAGTTCGATGGTCGGCGGTGCGACCCCGCCCGCAGACGGCCGCGCCGCGATCCTGTCGCTGCGCCGGCTCAACCGCGTCCGTGCGCTCGATGCCGAGGCCGGGCTGGCGGTTGCCGAGGCCGGGGTGATCCTGTCCGATCTCCACGCCGCCGCGCTGGCGCAGCGCCGCCGCTTCCCGCTGTCGCTGGGCGCGAAGGGGGTGGCGACGGTCGGCGGGCTGGTGTCGACCAACGCCGGCGGTACGCAGGTGCTGCGCTTCGGGACGATGCGCGCTTTGGTCGCCGGGGTCGAGGCGGTGCTGCCCGACGGATCGCTGTACGACGGCCTGTCCGCGCTGAAGAAGGACAATCGCGGCTATGATCTCGACCAGTTGCTGATCGGCGCGGAGGGCACGCTCGGCGTCGTCACCGCCGCAACGCTGCGGCTGGTGCCCGCGGTCGCGGCGCGCTGCGTGGCGTGGGTCGGGGTCGCCTCGCCCGACGCCGCGCTGACGCTGCTGCGCCGCTTCCAGCGCGCCACCCCCGCGCTGGAGAGTTTCGAGCTGCTCCCCACCGAATCGCTGGAAGCGGTGCTCACGCACATCCCCGGCACGCGCGCGCCGCTGTCCGGCGACCACCCGTGGCACGTCCTGCTCGAAGTGACTGCCGACACCGCTGACGACGATCCGGCCGCGCTGGTCGAGCGCGTGCTCGCCGCCGCGCTGGCGGACGGCGTCGCCGCCGACGCGACGCTCGCGGCGAGCGAGGCGCAGGCCGAGGCGTTCTGGCGGATCCGCGAATCGATCTCCGATGCCGAGCGCGCCACCGGTCCCGCCGCGCAGCACGACATCTCGGTGCCGGTGGAGGCGATGCCGCGCTTCATGGTCGCGGCGGCGGCGGCGTGCGACGCGCGCTTCCCCGGCACGCGCGCCTCGGGGTTCGGGCATCTCGGCGACGGCAACGTCCATTTCCACGTCCGCGCCGCCCCCGGCACCGATCCGGCGCATTGGTATGCCGAGCAGGTGCCGGTCGTCTCCGCGTTCGTCCACGACATCGTCGTCGCCGCCGGCGGGTCGATCTCGGCGGAGCATGGCATCGGGCAGATGAAGCGCCGCGAGCTGGAACGGCTTGGCCCGCCGGCGCGCCTGTGGGCGTTGCGCGCGATCAAGCGCGCCTTCGATCCCGACGAGCTGTTCAACCCCGGAAAGCTCGTCACGCTTGCGCCCGACGCGCCCATTCAATAGCACCGGCGCGGTCCGGGGGGACGGCAGGACGTGACGTCCCCTTGCGCGAATGCACACGATACCGTCCGTTCTGGAGATTCCCATGGCCAGCGCGCCGCAACTTCCGCTCTTCTACAACGGCCTCGAACCGCTTTCGAGCGAGGTTCACGCCAACTTCAAGGTGAAGCCGTCCGACACCGCGCCGTTCCTGGTCAACCAGCATGCGATCCCGGTCACGGTCGAGGAATTTCCGCTGATCCAGCGGCATATGCCGATCGTCTTCTCGTCGGGCGACGAGCCGATCCCGATCGCGCTGATGGGGCTGAACGAGGGCGTCAACGTCTTCATCTCCGACGAGGGCCGGCTGATCGACGACACGATCTACGTCCCCGCCTATATCCGCCGCTACCCGTACATGCTGGCCCGCCTGCGTCCCGACGCCGACGAGCTGTCGCTGTGCTTCGACCCGTCGTCGCCGACGATCGGCGCGTTCGACGAGGGCGATGCGCTGTTCACCGATGGCCAGCCGTCGGAGCTGACGCAGAACATCCTCAAGTTCAACGAGAACTTCGAGCAGGCCGCCGCCCGCACCGGTCAGTTCATGAAGGAAATCAAGGAACTCGACCTGCTCATGGAGGGTGAGGTCACCATCCAGCAGGACGGCATTGAGCAGCCGTTCGTCTATCGCGGCTTCCAGATGATCGACGAGAAGAAGCTGTCCGAGCTGCGCGGCGACCAGCTGCGCAAGATCTCGCAGTCGGGCATGCTGCCGCTGCTCTACGCGCACCTGTTCTCGCTGGCGCTGATGCGCGAGATCTTTGCGCGACAGGTCAAGCTGGGCAAGATGCCGCAACCGCAACTCACCGCCTGACGAAAGGGAAAGCGATGGCCACCCGACTGCCTATGAACGAGCGGTATTCCGGGGTGGCCATCGCCTTTCACTGGACGATCGCCTTGCTCGTGATCGTCAATCTGATCGTCGGGGTCGGTCACGACGCGATCCCGGCGCTCCGGGCGTGGATGCCGGGGCACAAGGCGATCGGCATCACGGTCCTCGCGCTCACCGTGCTGCGCGTCGCGTGGCGGCTGCTGCACCGCCCGCCGCCGCTGCCCGCCTTCACGCCCGCCTGGGAGCGCGGGGTCGCGCACGCGACGCACTGGACGCTCTACGCATTGTTGCTGCTGATGCCGCTGTCGGGGTGGGCGATGGTGTCCGGCCCGGAGGGTCGCCGCCCGCTCAGCTGGTTCGGCGTCACCGACCTGCCCTACCTTCCGGTCGATGCCACCGGGGCGAGCGCGGGTCATGAGGTGCACGAGATCCTCGGCTGGACGATGCTCGCATTGGTCGTGCTCCACATCGCCGCGGCGCTGCGCCACCATCTGATCCTGCGCGATTCGATCCTGCTGCGGATGCTTCCCCGCGGCGCACGCTAGACGCGGAGCGGCAGTTCACCGCGCGCAGCGAACCTTTTGCAGCCCGCCCCTTGCAACCAAAAGCAGGCTCCCTAAGTTAAGCATGTACGGCGCTCGTGTCCCCCCTTTCGCGAGCCCGTATGACACGCTTCGGCGTGTCTCCTCCCTGAACCTTGGCCACCGGGTGCGTGCATCCGGTGGTTTTTTTGTGCGCCGTGCCTATTCGGCGGCGTCGGCGAGCGGCGGCGCGACCGCACCGTCGGCGAGCGCCTGCGCGGTCAGCGCGTCGATCACCGCGCGCAGCATCCGCGCGGTCGCGGCCGCGCCCGCCCCCGGCTGGTCGAGCCGCCGGTCGAGATAGAGCGCGCGGTCGATCTCGAGTTGGATCGCATGAATGCCGATCTGCGGCGCGGCGTGACGTTCGAGAATATGCCCGCCCGCATAAGGGGTGTTAAGCATGTGGTGCAGCCCCTCGCGTCCCAGCGCCTCCTCGACACAGCCCACGAAGCGCGCGCCTGCGGCACGTCCGAACCGGTCGCCGATCACCACCCGCGCCCGCCCGCCCGCGATCGGCGGCATCGAATGGACGTCGAGCAACACCGCACAGCCGAAGCGCGCGCGCGCCGCGGCCAGAACCTCCGCCAGCGTCTCGTGATACGGCCGGTGGTCGGCGGCGATCCGCGCCTCTACCTCCGCGGCGCTCAGCCGGCACCGCCACAATTCGCCCGCGGCGGCGGTGCGCCGCGGCACCAGCCCGATCCCCGCGCGCACCTTCGCCGACGCCCCGGCGCTGCGGCATGCCCCTTCGTCGAGCAAAGGATCGCGCTCGTGCTCGGCACGGTTCAGGTCGATCCACGCGCGCGGCGCCGTCTGGAGCAGCAACGTCTCGCGCTCACGCGCCGCCAGCGCGATCGCGTCGACGTGCCGATCCTCCAGCGCCGCCAGGCTCGCCAGCGGCGCGCGCAACGCCATGCGCAACGCCGGGGGATAGTCGCGCCCCGCATGCGGCACCGACAGCACCACCGGGCTTTCGGGCAGCATCTCGCCGAACGTGCGGAAGGAAGGCGTCATTCCGCGCTACCCTATGGAAGCCGCCGCGCCGCTGCAACGTGTCGTCGTGGAGCGGGCGTTCACCATGTCCGCTGGTGGAAAAATCAACGTCGCTCGGGCATATAAAGCCGCGAATGGGAGTTGTGGACGCGATGATACGGATTCTGCTGGCCGAAGACGATGCGGTGATGCGCGAATATCTCGGGCGTGCGCTCGAGCGGTCGGGCTATCACGTCACGTCGGTCGATCGCGGCACCGCCGCGCTGCCGCTGCTGGAAAGCGAGCGGTTCGACCTCCTGCTCACCGACATCGTCATGCCCGAGATGGACGGGATCGAGCTGGCGCAGAAGGCGCAGGAGCTGGCGCCGGGGATGCGCGTGATGTTCATCACCGGCTTCGCGGCGGTGACGCTGAAGGCCGGCAATGCGATGCCGCAGGCGCGCGTCCTGTCGAAGCCGTTCCACCTGCGCGATCTGGTGCTGGAGGTCGACCGGCTGTTCGACACCGGCACCGCGAACGAGCTGATCTGACGATAACGGCAACAAAAGCGTAAAAAGCCGCTTGCGCGCCCCCGACCCAGTCGTTAGAGGCGCACCCCTACGGAGGGCGTGTAGCTCAGTGGTAGAGCACTGTGTTGACATCGCAGGGGTCGCAAGTTCAATCCTTGCCACGCCCACCATCTAAAAAGCCCCGGACGTCCTAGGACGTCCGGGGCTTTTTCAGTGTAGTTGACGACGCTACCCCGCCGCACCTCGACCGGTGCGAGGCGTCCACCACGAGCATGCGCCGGTCAGACGTAGCGCAACACGGTCTTCCGGCGCAGCGCATAACCGACCACGCCGAAGCCAAGGATCATCAGCGCCCAGCTTGCCGGTTCGGGCACCCCGGCGGCGGCGGCAAATCGCACGTTGGACGCGGCGCTCACCGTCACCTTCCCCGCACCGGTCGAGAAGCTGTATGGCGTCGCGACCGCGTCGGCGATCGTCGACGAAAAGCTGCTGCGGCCATCGTAGGTCAGAAAGTCGTTCGTCTGAAGCAGCGTCCGGAACGATCCGCCGGTCGACAGCGCGAACCCGCCGGTCCCGGCAAACCGGTTGACGAAAAAAACGTTGCTGCCATCGATCAGCGACGAGACGCCGTTTACCGTAAACGTCAACGACGACAGCGTCACCGCTGTCACCGAACTATCGGGATTGAAATAATCGGCAGTATCGCCGATGCCAGCGAGCGCGGCGAAACCGGAAAAATCCTGCCCTCCCACGCTTCCGGAATAATCTCCCGTAATCGTGTACACGATGGGGACTGCGTTTGCAGCGACGGGTGCACATATGGCAGAGACGCCGAGCACGGCGACAAAGAATCGTTTCTTCATGACTCTCCCCTGTTAAGCATCGTTGTTATAGCATTTCGGGAAAGAACGACCAGAGAAACGACGCACGACTGGCGGAATTGTAAGTTAAACCGGACCGGCGGCCGCCCGGCGACGACCGCCCGCGGCGGTCAGTCCGCCAGCTCCGCACGAACGAGCGCCGCGCCTTCCGCCAGCGCGTGCAGCTTGCCACGCGCGACCGCGCGCGACAGCGGCGCCATCCCGCAATTGGTCGCGGGCAGCAGCTTGTCGGCATCGACGAACGCCAGCGCCTTGCGCAACGTGTCGGCGACCTGCTCCGGCGTTTCGACCGTATCGGTCGCGACGTCGATCGCGCCGACCATCACCTTCTTGCCGCGCACCAGCTCGATCAGCTCCATCGGCACGCGCGAATTCTGACATTCCAGCGAGATGATATCGATCGTCGATGCCTGGAGGTTGGGGAAGGTCTGCTCATATTGCCGCCACTCGGCACCCAGCGTCTTCTTCCAGTCGGTATTGGCCTTAATTCCATAGCCATAGCAGATGTGCACCGCGGTTTCGGCGGTCAGCCCCTCGGCGGCACGCTCCAGCGTCTTGATGCCCCAGTCGTTAGCCTCGTCGAAGAAGACGTTGAACGCCGGCTCGTCAAACTGGATGATGTCGACGCCGGCCGCCTCCAGCTCGCGCGCTTCCTCGTTCAGCAGGCAGGCGAACTCCCACGCCAGCTTCTCGCGGCTGCGGTAATGGTCGTCGTAGAGCGTATCGATCATCGTCATCGGCCCCGGCAGCGTCCATTTGATCGGCTGGTCGGTCTGCGCGCGCAGGAATTTGGCGTCCTCGACGAACACCGGCGCGGGGCGCGACACCGCGCCGGTGACGGTCGGCACGCTCGCATCATAGCGGTTGCGGATTCGGACCACCTCGCGCTTCGTGAAGTCGACCCCGCTCAGATGCTCGACGAAGGTCGTGACGAAATGCTGGCGGGTCTGTTCGCCGTCGCCGACGATCGTGATCCCGGCCTGCCGCTGGTCCTCCACCGCGAGCCGCAGCGCGTCGCGCTTCCCGCTCGCCAGTTCCGCTCCCTCCAGCCGCCACGGCGACCAAAGGGTTTCGGGCTGTGCGAGCCAGCCGGGCTTGGGCAGGCTGCCCGCGGTCGTCGTCGGCAATAACGTCATGGTCGATACCTTCTCGGCAAGTGTCTGGATCAAAGGCCGCAGGTCGCGGACCAGCGCGCGAGCGCCACGCCATGCGGCTTGATGAACTGTTCTTCGGCGAAGCGGCCCTGCTCGACGGCGAGCCGGCTGCGCTCCTCGCGGTCGTAGACGATGCGGGTCAGCGAATAGTCCTGATAGCTCAGGCTCGGACGATAATGTTCGGCGGCGACCGAATTGGCGTTGTAGATCTCGGGCCGGTAGATCTTCTGGAACGTCTCCATCGTGCTGATCGTGCTGGCGAGTTCGAGGTCGGTATAGTCGCCGACCAGATCGCCGATATGGTAGAAGGCGAGCGGCGCGACGCTGTGCGGCGGCATGAAATAGCGCACCGTCATGCCCATCTTCGCGAAATAGCCGTCGGTGGCCGAGAAATCGTCGTTGCGATATTCGACCCCGAGGATCGGATGGGCATTGGCGGTGCGGTGATAGATCTGCTTGCTCGATACGCTCAGGCAGATCACCGGCGGCTTGCTGAAATGAGCGCGATACGCGTCCGACTTCAGGAAATGCTTGAACAGATTGCCGTGCAGCGCGCCGAACTGCTCGGGCAGCCCGGCCGGTCCGTGCTGGCGGACATGCGCGGGCATCACGACGCTGAAATCATAGTCGCGGATATACGACGAGAAATTGTTGCCGACGATGCCGTCGGTGCGCGTTCCCTTCCGCCGGTCGACCACCGCGGTGTGCAGGATCTCGATCAGCGGAAAGGCGTCGTCCTGTGCGGCATCGCCGATCCGCAGCGCCGCCGAAATGATGCTCAGCTCGACCGCATAACGGTCACCCGCCGGATTGTCCCAATGCATCAGCGCGTTGAAGCGATGATCGATCATCGCCAGCGTCTTGCGCAGATTCTCCTGACGGTCGTCCCCGCGCGCCAGGTTCGCGAAATTGGTGGTGATGCGCGTGTTGTCGGCGGGACGATAATCCTCGTCGAAGGCGATGCTGCTGATCGTGAACGTGAAGCCGCTATCCGTCATGACTCACCTGCTTGTTACGGACAGGGGTCGGGGAAGAGCGCGCCGGGCGTGATCCGGCGCACATGGCCATCGCCACGCGCCGTGCGTCAAGCGCGATCCATCGGAGGACCCCCCGTCCGAGGAACGTTATCGCGTCGGAGGCAGGTCTCCTGGCTCACGGGTCGACGCGGTGGCTCCGGCCTTCCCAGGCGCCTCGCGAGCGCCCAGTGACACGAAATGGAGCCGCCGCTCGCCGCTTACAGTTGCGGGGGCAGCGCCGGACTCTGCCCCGAGGAGCATCACCGGCTTCCCGTCTTAGCCTCACCGCCATGCCTGGGATGAGGAACCTCGACACCGCGCTTGAACACGATCGCCGGCCGCCTGTCAAGAAAGATATAAAGACATCCTTATATCTTGATATTGGGTGATCGGGTGAGAGATCGCCAAATCGGGTCCGTAACGGACCCGGATGCTTGTTGGTGTCATGATCGTGCGATAGCACTGCCGGGTCCGCGGGGGCGGGCCGGGGGAATAAGCGATGGGGATGAAGGCACGCCTTGCGGCGGCCATGATGCTGGCCGCGCTCGTCGCGCAGACCGCGGCGGCGCAGGAACATACCGCGGTGAAGGCCGGCTTCACGCTGCCGGCGCACAGCGGCAAGAAGATCCTGCTGTTTCGCCCGACGGTGCGCGTCGGCGCGCAGTCCACCGGCGGGCTGTTCGAGCCCAATGGCGACTGGACCGACCAGGCGCGCGCCAATCTGGAAAGCGCGCTCGCCGCACGACAGGCGGCACTGGGCAACACGGTCGTCGCCGCACCCGCGGCGCTGGGCGACGAGGCGCGGCTGGTCGAGGAATATCAGTCGCTGTTCGGCGCGCTGTCGCAGGCGGTGATCGAATATCAGTTCTTCCGCGGCAACCGCCTGCCGACCAAGAAGAAGGACAACAAGGCCGGCGTGTTCGACTGGTCGCTGGGCAGCGGCGTCGCCGCGCTGCCGGGCGCGAAGGATGCCGATTACGCACTGTTCCTCTACAACAAGGACGCTTACGGCTCGACCGGGCGCAAGGTCCTGCAGGTGCTCGCGCTGCTCGGCCCCGGCATCGCGATCAAGTCCGGCGAACATGCCGGCTTCGCGGGGCTGGTCGATCTGAAGACCGGCGACGTGCTGTGGCTCAACGCCGACATGGCGATGGGCGGCGACGTGCGCACCGCCGACGGCGCGCAGAAGCGCGTCGGGCAGTTGCTGGAGGAATTTCCGGGCAGCGACGCCACGCCGGCCATCCCCGCCGCGACGAAGCGCTGATGCGCCGCCTCGCCGCGCTTTGCGCCTGCCTCGCCACCGCTGCGCCAGCGGCGCCGACGACGACGCCTGCGCCGCTGCCGCCGCCCTATACCGGCGCCTATCAGCCGCAGGGCGTCGACGAGATCGGTCTGTGGAAGCAGCTGGACGAGGACGAGCGCATGCTCGCCAACTCGCCGATCCTGATCCGCGACGAGGCACTCAACGCCTATGTCCGCGGCGTGCTGTGCGCCACCGTCGGCGCGGATCGGTGCAAGGCCGCGCGGCTCTACATCCTGCGCACGCCGTTGTTCAACGCGAGCATGGCCCCCAACGGCACGCTGCGCGTCTTCTCCGGCCTGTTGCTCCGCGTCCGCAGCGAGGCCGAGCTCGGCGCGGTGCTCGGCCATGAGTTCGGCCATTTCGAGCAGCGCCATACGCTCGCGCGCTTCAGGGCACACCGCAGCGGCACCGATCTTCTCAGCTGGGCCGCCGTCCTCGCCAGCATGGTGCCCTATGCGGGCGGCGCGTACAATTTCCAGACGATGCAGATCTCGGTCTATGGCCGGCTTGCGCACTTCAGCCGCGATCAGGAACGCGAGGCCGATCTGCACGGGATCGGCTATCTCAACGGCAGCGCGCTGCGCCCGCAATCCGCGGCGGTCGTCTGGCAGAACGTAATGACCGAGGCGGAGCGTTCCGCCGCCGCGCGCGGGCAGGCACACCCGCGCTTCGACCGCATCCCGTTCTTCGCCTCGCATCCGTCCGACGCCGAACGCGCGACGACGATGGCGTCGCTTGCGGTGCCCGACGGCGCGACGCGCGACGACGGGGCGGCGCGCTATGCCGCCGCGCTTGCGCCCTGGCTGCCGTTGTTCCTCGACGACCAGATCAAGCTCAACGACTTCGGCGCCAGCGAGTATCTGATTGGGATGCTCGGCGAGCGTGGCGCGACCGCGCCGCTGTGGGTGGCGCGCGGCGACCTGTACCGTGCGCGCGGCTATCCGCGCGATCTGGTGTCGGCCGCCGAATTCTACGCCAACGCCGCTGCGCTCGATCCGTCGCTGGCGGAGGCGCAGCGCGGGCTCGGGCTCGCGCTCATCAAGACCGGGCGGCGCACCGAAGGCGTCGCGGCGCTGCGCCGCTATCTCCAGCTCAAACCCGATGCACCCGATGCCGCGATGCTCGGCACGTTGGTTGCCACGCCAGCACAGGGCCAATGACCATGACGACGACGATCAACACCACCGCCCTCGCGCTCGTCGCGGCCTTCACGCTGCTGGCCGGCGGCGCGGCCGGCGCGCACGGCTATCGCGAACAGGGCAAACCCGCCGCGGTCGCCGCCGCGACGCTGGTCGTGACGCCGTCGCGCGACTGGAACCAGCTGTCGGTCAAACGGGGCAAGAAGGCCGAAGTGTGGACGCTCGACGGCGAACAGCTCGATCAGGTCACCTTCTATGGCGGGATCGCACCGGGCGAGCCGCTGATCCGCGAGCGCGACAAGAAGCACAAGCCGCTGCCGACGTTCACGCGCGAGACGCTGCTCGCAGAAGTGCCCGGGCTGCTCGAATCGACCTATCGCACCGATCGCGCGATCGCCAGCTTCACGCTGCTGGACGCGCGCCCCGAGCGGTTCCTCGGCACCGACGGCATCCGCTTCGCCTATGAATATGTCGACGACGACAATCTGCCCCGCAAGGGCGAGGCGCGCGCGGCGCTGGTCAAGGGGCTGCTCTACATGGCGACGCTCGACGCGCCGCGGCTGCATTATTTCGACCGCGTCGCCCCCGACTTCCGCGCGCTCGCCGACAGCGCGACGCTGCGCTGAGCCGCCCGTATTGACCCGATCGCGTGCCTGGCCGAAGGCACGGATCATGCGCTTCTTTTCCGACAATGCCGCCCCCGTTCACCCCGCCGTGCTGCGCGCGATCGCCGCGGCGGACACGCTCGACACCGCCTATGACGGCGATCGCTGGTCGAAGGCGCTCGACGAACGCTTCTCGGCCTTGTTCGAGACCGCGGTGCGCGTGCTGTGGGTGCCGAGCGGCACCGCCGCCAATTGCCTCGCGCTCGCCGCCTTGTGCCCGCCGCACGGCGCGGTGGTCTGCCACCGCGAGGCGCATATCCAGAACGACGAATGCGGCGCGCCCGAATTCTACACGCACGGCGCCAAGCTGCTGCTCGCCGAGGGCGACGGCGCGAAACTGACCCCCGCCATCGCCGCGGCGGTGCTCGACCGCCAGCGCTACGACGTCCACCAGCAGCGCCCGCACGCACTGTCGATCACCAACGCCACCGAATATGGCCGCGTCTATACGCCGGCCGAGGTCGCCGCGCTCGGTGCGCTGGCGAAGGAGCGCAGCCTCGGCTTCCATATCGACGGCGCGCGCTTCGCCAATGCGGTCGTGTCGACCGGCGCGTCGCCTGCCGATCTGACGTGGCGCGGCGGGGCGGATGCGCTCAGCTTCGGCTTCGTCAAGAACGGCGGGATGAACGCCGAGGCCTTGGTGTTCTTCGACCACGACCTCGCCGACGCGACGCTCTACCGTCGCAAGCGCGCCGGGCATCTGCTGTCGAAGGGCCGCTATCTCGCCGCGCAATTGCTCGCGATGCTCGATGACGACGTGTGGCTCGACTGCGCGCGCGGCGCGAATGCCGGCGCGGCGCTGCTGGCGCAGGCGGCGGGTGCGCGACTGCTCCATCCGGTCGAGGCGAATGAGGTGTTCCTGCGCGTCACCGCCGACGAGGCCGCGTCGCTGCGCGCCGCCGGGTTCGACTTCTACGACTGGGGCGTCGGCGAGGCGCGGCTGGTGGTCAGCTGGAACCAGCGCGCTGAGGACATCCGCCCGCTCGCCGACGCGATCGCCGCGTTCTGATGGCGCCCGCCGATCCCCCCAACAGCACGCGCGCCGCGGTGCTGGTGCCGTTCGCGCTGGTGGTGCTGATCTGGGGCTCGACGTGGATCGTGATCCGCGACCAGCTCCACGGTGGCGCGGTCGCGGTCCCCGCCAGCTGGTCGGTCAGCTACCGCTTCCTCGTCGCGGGGCTCACGCTCGCTGGGGTGGCGGCATGGCAGCGCACCCCCGGCACGCGCGCGCTGTTCGCGCAACCCGGCTTCTGGCGCTTCGCCGGTCTGCTCGGCGTGTTCCAGTTCGTGCTCAACTTCAACTTCGTCTACCGTGCCGAGGAGCATATCACCTCCGGGCTGGTGGCGGTGATCTTCGCGCTGCTGCTCGTTCCCAACGCCTTGTTCGCGCGCGTCTTCCTCGGTCAGCGGCTTGGGCGGCAATTGCTGGTCGGGTCGGCGATCGCGATGAGCGGGGTGGCGCTGCTGTTCATCAAGGAAGCACGCGGCGATCCCGGCGGCCCGACCGAATCGCTGATCGGCATCGCCTTCACGCTCTGCGCGATCCTGTCGGCCTCGACCGCCAATGTCATGCAGGCGACCAAGACCGCCACGCGCTATCCGATGACGCCGACGCTCGCCACCGCGATGCTGATCGGAGCCGCGATCGATGCCGGCTGGGCGTGGCTCACCACCGGCGCGCCGGTGTTCGACTGGCGCCCCGGCTATGTCGCGGGCGTCCTGTACCTTGGGATCATCGCCTCGGCGCTGGCCTTCACGCTGTACTTCCGCATCATCCGCACGATCGGCCCGGCCAAGGCGGCATATAACGGCGTGATCGTGCCGGTGATCGCAATGCTGCTCTCGACGGTGTTCGAGGGCTATCGCTGGACGTTGCTGGCGGCAGCCGGCGCGGGGCTCGCCGCGGTGGGGCTGGTGGTGGCGCTCAGCGCGCGCAGGCCGGCGCGGTAATCGGGGAAGCGCGGGCGCCAGTTCAGCACCCGCTTCGCCTTGCCGTTCGCCACGCGGCGGTTCTCGGCATGGAAGCCGCGTGCCGCGGGCGACAGCTGCTCCAGCGGCACCACCGGCGGCGGCGCAAGCCCCAGCAGCTGCGCGGCATAGCTGACCACCTCGTCCTGCGGTGCGGGCAGATCGTCGGCGAGATTATACGCCCCCGCCGGCGCGCGGAACCCGGCCACCACCCCGCTGGCGAGATCCGCGACGTGCACGCGGCTGAACACCTGTCCCGCGATGCCGGTCCGATGCGCCTCGCCGCGCGCGACGCGCGTCAGCGGCGACCGTCCCGGACCGTAGATACCCGGCAGCCGGAACACCCTTGCCCCGCGCGCGCCCCACGCCGCATCGGCGACATTGCGCAGCGGTCGCCGTCCGCGATCGGCGGCGGCTTCTTCGTCCACCCACGCCCCTCCGGTATCGCCATAGACCCCCGTCGAGGAAAGATAGCCGAGCCATCGCCCGGCGAGCGCCGCGTCATAATGGCGCAGCACCGGATCGCCCGTCTCGTCGGGCGGCACCGACGAGAGCACATGCGTGCTCGCCGCCAGCCCGGCGCGGACCGCGGCCGCGTCGTCGAAGCGGATCGTGCCGTCGCGTCCATCGCGGGTGGTGGCCAGCACCGGCGCACCCGCTGCGTCCGCGACCGCACGCGCCGCATAGCCCAGCCCGAAGACGAACAACCGCATCGACGATCCCTTCCAGACGCGACACCGGCCCGCCTCCCGGCCTCGCTCCCCCGGCGTCGTGCCGGGCGAGCGAAGCGGGGAGCGCGGGCCGGCACCGATCCGCGCGTCAGCGCGTCCCGGCGGGCTGCTTAGGCGAAGCGCACCCGGGCGTCCACGCGGCGGCGACGCAGCGCGACACCTGCCATCGCGAACCCGGCGACCATCATCGCCCAGGTCGCAGGCTCGGGCACCGGCGAGGTCATGCCGGTGCGGATCGTGTCGATCGACAGATCGGCGACCGTCGGGGCGCCGAACGCACCGGTCGCGGCGTTGCGGTTGGCGATCTTCAGCACGCCCTTGGCATTGTCGGCCAGCGTCAGGTCGCTCAGCGCGATCGCCCCGACGCCGGGCTGCGACAGGACGTTGCGCAGCGTGTCGAAGCCGAGGCTGAGCAGCGTATTGTCATTGGGCTTCTGCGACAGATCGGTATCGTCGACGAAGAAGGTCGCCGAATCGGTCCCGCCATTGCCCGCGGCATCGGTGGTCCGCACGAAGCCGTTGAACGACCCCGCGAAGCGATAGCTTCCCGAACCGATCGTCAGCAGCGCACTGACCGGCGACGCCGCGCCCCGACCCGCCAGATACGACGACGTGGCGGTCTCCACCATCGTGCTGCCGGTCGCCGCCTCGATCGTGAAGATCGCGCTGAACGCCTGCCCCGCCAGGCTCGAACCGACCGCCCCGAACTGGCCGCCGGCGTCGATCCCGCTCATCACCTTGCCGCTTACCGTCACCGTGGTCGGCGCCGCCGCGGCGGGCAAGGCCGCCACCGTCAGCGCCGCTACCGCAGCGCAACTCCACATCTTCAGCATCGTCAACACCCCTGTCTACGCAACATGCCCGATCAGGAATGGCGAGCCGCTATGATATAGACAAGCAACGCTTATTCTTAACGTTGCCCGACATCGGGACGCTTTTCAACGGTGTGTTCCAGGACGGGAACCACCCGCGCGGACGACGGTTGTTGCCACCCGCGCGGATCGTCCCGCCGGTCAGATGAAGCCGAAGCCGCCGCCGGTGAACGCCAGATGGTCGGCGGTCACGCCCGAGACGAGGATCGAATTGCCACCGCCCAGATCGATCAGCGCGCCGCCCTGCACGTTGCTGACTCCCGGCGCCGCGGCGAAGTGGTAGGCGTCGAGATCGATCCGGTCGCCCTTGCCGAAGTCGCCGATCACGTCCTTCCCCGATCCGGCCGCGAAGACGAAGCGGTCCGCGCCGCCGCCGCCGTAAAGCGTGTCGTTGCCGGCGCCCCCGGTGATGACGTTGTCGCGCGCATTGCCGCGGATCACATTGTCCAGCGCGTTGCCGGTCGCGTTGATCGCCATGCCGGTCAGCGTCAGGTTCTCGACGTTGTTGCCCAGCGCATAATCGATCGACGCCAGCACGGTGTCGTTCCCGCCCTGCCCGTTGGCGAAATATTCGATCACGCGATCGCCGATATTGTCGACGACATAGGTGTCATCGCCGATGCCGCCCTCCATCAGGTCCGCCCCGGTGCCGCCATCGAGATAGTCGTTGCCCTCATGCCCATAGAGCATGTCGTCGCCCGCGCCGCCCAGCAACGTGTCGTCGCCGGCATAGCCCTTCAGCACGTCGTTGCCGTCCAGCCCCGACAGCGTATCGTTGAAGTTGGTGCCGTACAGCGCGTTGTCGAGCGCGTTGCCGGTGCCGATGCGCGCGTTGTTGACCAGATGCAGCGCCTCGACATTGGCGGTCAGCGTGTAATTCACCTGCGCATAGACGGTGTCATAGCCGCTGCCCGGGCCGGCGCGCTCCACCACCACGTCGCCGACATTGTCGACGATATAGGTGTCGTCGCCGGCATCGCCCTGCATCACGTCGGCGCCGCTGCCGCCGTCAAGCCGGTCGTTGCCGTCACCGCCATACAGCCAGTCGTTGCCCTGATCGCCGAACAGCTGGTCGTCGCCGGCATTGCCCCAGATGTAGTCGTCGCCGCCCATGCCGTGCAGGATGTCGTTGCCCGCACTGCCGTTCAGCCCGTTGGCCAGCGCATTGCCGGTGCCGACGCGCGCGGTGCCGGTCAGATAGAGGTGCTCGACATTGGCGGTCAGCGTATAGTCGATTGAACTATAGACGGTGTCGATGCCGCCGTCCGACGCATATTCGCGCACCACGTCGCCGGCATTGTCGACCACATAGGTGTCGTTGCCCGGGCCGCCCTCCATGAGGTCCGCGCCCGCGCCGCCGTCGAGATAGTCGTTGCCCTCGTTGCCGTACAGCTTGTCGTTGCCGTTGCCGCCGAACAATGCGTCGTCGCCGGCATAGCCCTTGAGCGTGTCGTCGCCGTCCATGCCGTTCAGCACGTCACCCGCGGCGGTACCGTAGAGGCCGTTGTCGAGCGCGTTGCCGGTGCCCTTGGTCGCGCCGGTCACCAGATACAGGTTCTCGACATTGTCGCCCAGCGTATAGTCGATCTTGGAATAGACGGTGTCGATCCCCTCGCCCGCACGCTCGACGACCTTGTCGCCGGCATGGTCGACGATATAGGTGTCGTTGCCGGTGCCGCCGACCAGCGTGTCGGCGCCCGTGCCGCCGTCCAGCCGGTCGTTGCCCGCACCGCCATAGAGCTTGTCGTTGCCCGCGCCGCCGAACAGGTCGTTGTCCATCGCATTGCCGGTAATGACATTGTGGTCGGCGTTGCCCGAGCCGCGGATCGCGCTGCCGGTCAACGTCAGCGCGACCTCGCCGGTCCGCAGATAGCTGTCGGTCGCGGACACGCGCGTCACCGCATCGCTCGGCTTGGCGACCTGGTCGATCATCGACAGATAGGCGGCGGCGGCCTTCTCATACTGGCCCTTGCTCAGCTCGCCCGGGAAGGCCGCGTTCGAATCCCAGTAGTTCTGGTAGACCATGTCATGGTCGGCCATCCACTGCATCGCCAGCTTCACGAACTCGGGGGAATCGATGTTGATGCCCCATTCGGCGACGGCGGTCTCCTTGCCGTGCGCAGCGGCGAAGTCCTGCTGCCACTGCAAGCCATAGGGTTGCTTGACGAACCAGTCGAACGCCTTGACCGGATCCTTGTCGTGCCAGGCGGTGTTATAGTACATGTCGACGCCAATCACGTCGACGTACTTGTCGCCGGGATAGGCATCCTCGGGGTTCATGTCCCAGACGTCGAGGCCCGGGCACCATTCGAACACGAACTTGTCCGATACCGTCCGCGCGGCGTCGACGAACTTGCGGAAGGCCGCAGCATAATTGTCCGGCTCGCCGACCGCAGACGACGAATTCCAGCCCTTGCCGTTGAACTCCCAGCCGAGCCGGACATAGATCTTGTCATCACCGGCCGACGCCGCCGCCAGCTGCTTGGCCATCGCGAGATAATTGGCGTCATACTTGCCCGCGCCCGCGTCGCCCAGCTTGGCGCCGTACGGGATCAGCGGGATCGACCACATGATGTTGACGTCCTGGTTGGCGAACATGTCGGCCTGCCACTGCACCGACGACAGCCAGTCCTTCCATCCCGCCGTGCCGCCATGCAACTGGATCGCATCCAGACGCCCGCCGGCCCAGGCCTGATCCTTCAGGTAATCATCAACGCTGAAAGCGTTGTAAACGGACGTCAACATCTCGAATACTTCCCACCCATGCCTGATATCTCCGCGATATCAGGCACGCCCCACAATCATCTTTACAAGTGAGGTTGATGGCTAATTAACTATTCGGGTGTCGAGCGCCCCGACCGGCCGGAGCGCTTCGGCTCCGGCCCTTCGATGCCCCGAAAGGAAGCGCCCCTCAGGTCGCGGACGGTGGCAGCGCCGGGCCCGTCGCCTCGACGCCGAGCGCGGTCGGCTCGTGCCGGATCGCCTGCGGATCGCGCTTCGGCCAGCGATGCGACAGCCGGATCGCCGGCAATTCGATCCACGTATAGGTCACCATCGCCAGCGGCACCGACACGAGCATGACCGCGACGATATACGTCCAGCCGGTCAGCCCCACCGCGCTCATCCCCCATAAGGCGAACGTGTGCACCAGATAGACCGAGTAGCTGATCTCGCCGAGCTTGCGCAGGACGACTTCAAGCGCGGTGGGCAGCCGCAGCAGGAAGGAGCCGAAGAACACCAGATAGCCGACCGCCCACGACAGCAGCACCGCCCGCAGCGTGAATTCGACCTTGCCGTGATAGTCGACGACGCCGAACCCGATCACCAGCCCGGCCACGATCGCGCCGATCAGCAGCACGGCCGGGGCCAGCACCATCCGCCGCGCCTCCTCCGAGGTCGCGCGATAGGCGAACAGGCCGATCCCGCAGGTCGCGAGCATCCCGACGCGCCCCATCGGTGCGCGATGTCCGGCGAGCGTGAGCGCGATCCCCGCGCCGATCACCACCGCGAACAGCCCGGCGAGCAGCCATGCCGACCGGTTCCGGCCGATGAAGAACAGCCCGGCGAACAGCACGTACCAGATCGCCTCGATCGACAGCGTCCACGAATTGCCGACGTAATTGGTCGTGTGGAGATAGGCGGAAGCGAAGCCGAGTTGCGCGACGATCGTGCGGACATCCAGCTTCCCGCCGACGATCAGATAGCTCGCCACGAACGTGACGAGGTAGAGCGGATAGATCCGCAGGATGCGGCTGGTCGCGAACCGCTTCAGGCTCCGCCCCTTCTCCAGACTGAGCGGGATGACGAAGCCCGAGACGAGGAAGAAGGCGATCACCGCGGCCTGGCCGGGATTGAACCACGCGATCAGGAAGTGCTGATCGGCGCCGAAGATACCGGCGCGTTCCGACGCATGCTGGAACGCGACCATCAGCGCGGCGATGCCGCGGACGATGTCGATGTTCCCGTAGCGCGTCGCGCCCGCCCGCGCCGGTTCCTTGATGGCCATGTCCTCACGCCCCCCGCGTTGAAGGCGACGATCATCGCCGCGCCTGTGCTTGCCCCGCCGACGATCACGCCAGATGTGGGGCCGCCGCGCGCCTCCCGTTAGATCGCGCGCCGCACGTACGCCACATGCAAGCCCGTGCCGATTTGTCCCACAACGGAACCATCGCCCGGCCGAGCAGATGACCGGCGGCAGGAACGCGCTGTCGCAGGGCTCCACGCGCAACGCCTTGCGCCGCCCGCGCATTCGCGGGCAGATAGCGGCTTTGCAGCATTGATGCATCGAACGCGCGCCGCGCACCGGTCCGGGTTGGCTGGCGGCGTTCGATGATGGCAGGGAAGCAGCGATGATGAGTCCAGCAGCGCCGACGTCCGGCGAGGCCGCGCCGCACGACAGGGCGAAGGCGTCGCAGACGTTCGAGGGCGTCCAGATCCTGCGCGGCTTCGCGGCGATGATCGTGGTGTTCCACCATATGTGCTGGGTCATCACGACCTATCATCCGGGCCAGTCCGCGATCGCGACCTTTCGTCGCCTCGCCGAGGTCGGAGCCGGCGGCGTGGACGTGTTCTTCTGCATCAGCGGGCTGGTGATCGCGCATGCCGCGCGCAACCTGTCGGCGGGGGCGGGCAATGCCCGCACCTTCGCCTGGCGCCGGCTGCTGCGGGTGCTGCCGCCCTATTGGATCTTCACCGCGCTGCTGTTGCTGCTGTGGGCGGCGGGGATCGGGCTGAAGGGCCTCAACGTCACGCCGGGGCTGGTGATCGCGTCCTTCCTGCTGATCCCGTGGCCGAAGACCACCGCGGCCGGCGCGATGAGCTATCACCCGATCCTCGACGTCGGCTGGACGCTGACGTTCGAGATGTATTTCTACGCGATCTGCACGATCGTCATCGCACTCGCGGGCGGGCGTCGGATCTGGCCGTGGACGATCGCGGCGCTCGGCGTCGTCGCGGCGCTTAGCCTGATGACCGTGGGCCCGGATGGGGTCGCCTCCGCGACCCTCGCCTCGCCATTGCTGTGCGAGTTCGTCGCGGGCGTGCTGCTGGCCCGCTTCGTCGCCGGCCGGGTCGCCCCCGCCACCGGCCGCCTCCTGATCGCGCTCGGCGTCGCCGGGTTCGTCGCATCGATCTTCCTGCCCGATCCGATGACGTGGCGCGTACTCTGCTGGGGCGTGCCGGGCGTCCTGCTCGTCGCGGGCGCGGTATTGATCCCGGTCCGCCTCGACACGCCTCTGTCGCGGCTCTTCGGTTTCCTCGGGACCGCCTCTTATACCATCTATCTCGTCCACCCGTTCTTCACGCTGATCGCGGGCACCTTGCTCAAGCGCGGAACGATGACGCAGGTCCCGCCCGACCTGCTGCTGATCGCCCTGACCGTCATCGCCGTGGCCGGCTCGGCGATCAGCTGGTTCTTCGTGGAAGGGCCGTTGATCCGCTTGCTCAAGCCGCGCTCGCGCACCGCCACGCTGGCGCAGCGATCGCTGCGCACGTGATTCCGCCGCGCTTCGCCGCATGCCGCGGGCGGTGCAGCCGGTCGGGAAATCGCGCGATCGTTACGCGCTTGCGCGCGGCGGACGCACGCGGCAGAAGGCGCCGCGTGCGAGGCTGCCGCCGGAACGAGCGGGCGTGTTCATGATACGGCAGGGAGTTTGAGCTGGTGCAACGGGTTGTGCCCACGCGTGAAAGGTCGTCGCGACGCGGCGACGGGCGTCATGCCGCGGCGATGGGCGTATGATGACGGCGGGCAACCCCTTGCGTATCTGTCTCGTGATCGAGGCGGGCGGCGGCGGCGCCAGCCGCCATGTGCTCGACCTCGCCGGCGCATTCCAGGCGCGCGGCCACCACGTCCATCTGATCTATTCGGCGGTGCGCGCCGAGGCGCGGCACCTCGCCGAGATCGCCGCGCTGCCGATCACCGCCGAGCCGCTGGAGATGCACCGTTCGCTCGGGCTGCACGACTTCGCCTCGGCACGCGCGCTGGGCGTCGCGGTGCGCCGCGCCGGTCCGTTCGACATCGTCCACGGCCACAGCTCGAAGGCCGGCGCGCTGGTCCGGCTCGCCGACGTCGGCGGGGCGAAGCGCGTCTATACGCCGCACGCGTTTCGCGGGCTCGACGTCGGCGCCTCGCTGCCCGCGCGGCTGTTGTTCAACGGCGCGGAGATCGCGCTCGGCCTCACCCGCACCGACGCGCTGATCGCGGTGTCGAGCGAGGAGCTGGCGTTCGCGCGCAAGCTGCACATCGCCGACGGCCGCTGTCACCTGATCCGCAACGGCGTCATCACCATCCCGGACGTGACACGCGCGCAGGCACGCGCCGCGCTCGGCCTGCCCGAGGACGCGCCGGTGATCGGCTTCGTCGGGCGCCTCTCCTATCAGAAAGCGCCCGAGCGCTTCGTCGAGGCGATGCGCCGCGCGATGGCGCAGGTGCCGGCGCTGCGCGCGGTGCTGCTCGGTGATGGCGAATGCGCCGATGAGGTCGAACGTGACCTCGCCGCGTCGGGCATGGCCGACCGCTTCATCTGGAAACGCGCCGCCAAGGCGCAGGACTATCTGCCCGCCTTCGATGCGGTGATGATGACCAGCCGCTATGAGGGGCTGTCCTACGTCCTGCTCGAAAGCCTCGCCGCGCACGTCCCGATCGTCACCACCGACGTGGCGGGCGCGCAGGACGTGATCGGCGACACCGGCTGCGGCGTGATCGTCGCCAACGACGACGCGGTGGTCGACCGGCTGGTCGACGCCGCGACCCTGATCGGCACCGATGCGGACGCGCGCGCCGCGATGGCCGCCGCCGCCGCGCGGCGCAGCAACGAGGTGAACGGCATGCGCATGATCGACGAAACCGAGCGACTGTATCGCCAGCTGGTCGGCCAGCCTTGATGCAGACCGTCTTCATCAACGGGCGCTTCCTGACCCAGCCGATCAGCGGCGTGCAACGCTATGCGCAGGAGATCGTCACCGCGCTCGACGCGCTGGCCGGCGACGGCGCGCTGCCGGCGCGCTACGTGCTGCTCACCCCGCCGGGCGCGCGCACGCTGCCGCTGCGCCACATCGAGACGCGCACGATCGGCAAGCGCGCCGGCCATTACTGGGATCAGGTCGATTACGCCCGCGCCGCCAGTGCCGGCACCGCTTTGTGCCTCGCGATGACCGGCCCGGTCGCGCTGCGCCGGCAGGTGGTGGTGATCCACGACGCCGCCGTGCAGCGCCATCCCGAGCATTTCAGCAAGCCCTATGTCTTCGCGCACAGCTGGCTCGACCGGCTGCTCGCGCGCCGCGCGGTGGTGGCGACCGTCTCCGAATTCTCGCGCCGCGAACTCGCCGAGGTGCTGCCGGTCGCGGCGAAGGACATCGTCGTCGCCCCCAACGGCGCCGAGCATCTGTCGATCGCGCCCGACGCCGGCGTGGTCGAGCGGCTGGGGCTGAGCAAGGGCGGCTATTTCCTGACACTCGGCAATCTCACCCGCAACAAGAACCTCGCGGTGGCGCTGCGCGCGCTGGCGCGGCTCGAGCCGGGCAGCGCGAAGCTGGTCGCGGTCGGCCGCATGGACCGCTCGGTATTCGGTTCGGCCGGACTGCCCGAGCCGGGCGCCGACGTGCTGCTCCCGGGCCGGCTCGACGATGCCGAGGTCGCCGGGCTGATGCAGGGCGCGCGCGCGCTGATCTTCCCGAGCATCTACGAGGGGTTCGGCATCCCGCCGTTGGAGGCGTTCGTCAACGAATGTCCGGTGCTCGCCAGCACCGCCCCCGCGGTGCAGGAGGTGTGCGGCGACGCCGCCGATTATTTCGAGCCGCATGACGACGCGACGCTCGCGCGGCTGATGCAGATGCTGCTCGACGACCACGACGGCGCGCTGCGTCGCGACCGGCTCGACAAGGGCAGGCAGCGCGTCGCGCGCTATACGTGGCGCGGCTCGGCGCAGATCCTCGCCGACGCCTGCGCGAAGGTCGCCGCGCGATGAAGGTGCTGATCGTCAACGTCCTCTACCCGCCGCACAAGATCGGCGGCGCGGAGAAATCGGTGTCGCTGCTCGCCGAGGCGCTGGTCCGCGCCGGCGACGAGGTGGTGGTCGCGACGCTCGACGACATCGCCGCGCCGGTCACCGAGGTGAAAAACGGCGTGACGCTCCGCCGCCTGCCGATCGACAATATCTACTGGCCCTATGACTCCGACGCGCCCGCGCAGCCGAAGCTCAAGCGGCTGCAATGGCACGCGCGCAACCGCTGGAACCGCGCTGCCGCGCGCCGCATGGGCACGCTGCTCGACGAGGTCCGCCCCGACGTCGTCCATTGCAACGTCATCACCGGCTTCAGCCCGGCGATCTGGCGCGAGATCAAGCAGCGCAAGCTGCCGCTGGTCCAGACGTTGCGCGACTATGGCGTCATGTGCACGCGCTCGGCACTGTTCAAGAACGGTGCGAACTGCACGACGCGCTGCCTAGAATGTCGCGTGCTCACCGCGCCTGGCAAGACCGAGTCGGCGCGCGTCGACCAGCTCGTCTCGAACAGCGACTATGTCATCCGCCGCCACCATGCCGAGGGCTATTTCCCCGGCGTGCCCGCGCGGCGCATCTTCAACATCGTGCCGCTCGACGAGCAGCCGCGCGATGCCAAAGCGCCCGATGCGCCGTTCGTGTTCGGCTTCATCGGCCGCATCGAGGCCGAAAAGGGCATCGACGTGGTGCTGGAGGCGACCACCCGCGTCACGCGCGCCGACTGGCGGCTACGCATCGCCGGGGTCGGCGTCCCCGACTATGTCGCCGACCTGAAGGCGCGCTATCCCGATCCGCGCATCGAATGGCTCGGCTTTTCGCAGGCCAGCGACTTCTATCGCGCGATCGACACCGTGCTGATCGCCTCGGTGTGGCCCGAGCCGTTGCCGCGCACCCTGATCGAGGCCCTGTCCTACGGCCTGTCGGCGATCTGCGCCGAGGCCGGCGGCATCCCCGAGATCGCCGACCTCGCCCGCCACGCGATCACGTACGAGCCGACCGACGTCGAGGCGCTGGCCGCCGCGATGGACACCGCGCTCGGCGATGCCGCGGCGTGGCGCGCCGGCGGGCTCAGCGATCCGCAGGCGCTCGGCTGGTTCGCGGAAGACCGGATCGTCGCCGAGAACCGCGCCGCCTACACCGATGCGATCGCCGCGGTGGCGGGCCGCTGAGCCGCCGCGTGATCGACGCCGTCGATCATACCGTCCGACTTTTCGCATTTTCCCGATCAATCTCCGTCCGCTACGACTAGCGTCACAGATCGCGGGAAAGGTCGTGCGCGCCCGTGCGTACGGGCAGCAGCAGAGCCGGACACCGGTCGCGAGAGGAGACGAGACATGGACGCCATCACCGAAGGTAGCCCGATCAACGACCCCAAGAAGCAGCCCGCCGCGATGCGCACGCTGCTCGGGCGCACCGCGAAGGATTGGTGGCCGGAGTCGCTGTCGATCGACATCCTTCACCAGCAGGGCAAGAGCGGCAATCCGTTCGGCGACGATTTCGATTATGCCGCCGAATTCCTCAAGCTCGACCTCAAGGCGGTGAAGGCCGATCTCACCGCGCTGATGACCGACAGCCAGCCGTGGTGGCCGGCCGATTACGGGCATTACGGCCCGTTCTTCATCCGCATGGCGTGGCATTCGGCGGGCACCTACCGCACCGGCGACGGCCGCGGCGGCTCGTCGGCGGGGCAGCAGCGCTTCGCGCCGCTCAATTCGTGGCCGGACAACGGCAATCTCGACAAGGCGCGACGCCTGCTCTGGCCGATCAAGCAGAAATACGGCCGCGCGCTCAGCTGGGCCGACCTGTTCATCCTCGCCGGCAACGTCGCGATCGAATCGATGGGCGGCCCGACCTTCGGCTTCGGCGGCGGGCGCGAGGACGTGTTCGAGCCCGAGAAGGACGTCTATTGGGGCACCGAGGAGGAATGGCTCGGCCAGACCCGCATCGACGAGGAAGCCGGGCTCGCGCTCGAAAGCCCGCTCGCCGCGATCCAGCACGGCCTGATCTACGTGAACCCGGAAGGCCCGGGCGGCTGCCCCAACCCGATGGGCTCGGCGCGCGACATGCGCGAGACGTTCGCGCGGATGGGGATGAACGACGAGGAGACCGCCGCGCTCACCGCCGGTGGCCACACCTTCGGCAAGGCGCATGGCGCGGGTGATCCCAAGCTGGTCGGTCGCGAGCCCGAGGGCGCGGACATCGCCGCGCAGGGGCTCGGCTGGGCGTCGACCCACGAAAGCGGCATGGGCGATCACACGATCACCTCCGGGATCGAGGGCGCGTGGACCCCGACCCCGACGACGTGGGACATGACCTATTTCGACATGCTTCTCGACCACGAATATGAGATCGTGAAGAGCCCGGCCGGCGCGCATCAGTTCCAGCCGGTCGGCAACCCCGACGACACGCTCGCCCCCGCCGCGCACACGCCGGGCAAGAAGGTGCCGACGATGATGACCTCGGCCGACATGGCGCTGAAGGTCGACCCGAAGTACCGCGCGGTCATGGAGAAGTTCCGCGCCAATCCCGCCTATTTCGCGGAGGCGTGGGCGCGCGCGTGGTTCAAGCTGACCCACCGCGACATGGGGCCGAAGATCCGCTACCTCGGCAGCGAGGTGCCGCAGGAGGACCTGATCTGGCAGGATCCGATCCCGGCCGTCACCCACCCGCTGATCGACGCCGCCGACATCGCGTCGCTCAAGGCCACGCTGCTCGACCGGCTGTCGGTGCAGGATCTGGTCAAGACCGCCTGGGCCTCGGCCTCGACCTATCGCGGGTCGGACAAGCGCGGCGGCGCCAACGGCGCGCGCATCCGCTTCGCCCCGCAGCGCAACTGGGAGGTCAACGAGCCCGAGAACCTCACTCGCGTGCTCGGCGTCATCGAGCAGGTGAAGGCCGAGTTCGACGGCGCGGCGACCGGCGGCAAGCAGGTGTCGATCGCCGACCTGATCGTGCTGGGCGGCAGCGCCGCGGTCGAGAAGGCCGCCAAGGACGCCGGGCATGACGTGACGGTGCCGTTCACCCCGGGCCGCGCCGACGCGCTCGAGGAGCAGACCGATGCCGAGAGCTTCGACGTGCTCGAGCCCAAGGCCGACGGCTTCCGCAACTATCTGCAGGTCAAGTTCAACGTGCCGACCGAGGAGCTGCTGGTCGATCGCGCGCAATTGCTCGGCCTCACCGCGCCGGAGATGGCGGTGCTCGTCGGCGGCCTCCGCGTGCTCGGCGCCAACGCGCAGGGCAGCGCGCACGGCGTGTTCACCAAGCGCGTCGGGCAGCTGACCAACGACTTCTTCGTCAACCTGCTCGACATGAACACGGCATGGAAGCAGGTCAGCGACGAAAGCGACGAGGAGTTCGTCGGCACCGATCGCAGCACGCATGAGCAGAAGTGGACCGCGTCGCGCACCGATCTCGTGTTCGGCTCCAACTCGCAGCTGCGCGCGCTGTCGGAGGTCTATGCCTGCGACGATGCGAAGGAGAAGTTCGTCGCCGATTTCGTTACGGCGTGGACCAAGGTGATGGACGCGGATCGTTTTGATCTGGTCACGCACTGAGAGATCGGCTAGCAAGCCCTTGAAGAATTGGGAGGGATCGGAATGCAGCCGTTCGGCGGCGTCCCGGTCCCTTCCTCCTTGTACCGGCCGAACAGCCCTTCGGGTCGCCCCGTGGCTGCGACAGTCGGGGCCGCCGGCGTGCCCCCCACGCCGGCGGCCGAACGCCTTGAGGGCGCAACATCGTTAATCGTCATTGCGAGCGTAGCGAAGCAATCCAGGGCGTCCTGATCCGGCCCTGGATTGCTTCGCTATGATCGCAATGACGTACCCTTCTTCGTACCCCGGCGAAGGCCGGGGCCCAGTTGGGAAAGCCGAAGAAACGAGGGGCGACGCACGTCACTAGCGCCCCCCAACTGGGCCCCGGCCTTCGCCGGGGTACAGCTTTCGGGGCATTGGCTCACGCTACAGGCTCACGCTCCACCACTGCTCGCTCCGAGCCTGTCGAACGGCGGGCCTCAAACGCCCCGACGCCCTACTTCTTCCACTCGTCCTTGCGCGAGTTAGCGAACAGCAGCGCCGCGGCGACCGCCGCCGAGCCGATACCGACACCCAGCCACGTCTTGCCCGGCTGCCACCGCCCCTTGCGCTGGTGCGCGGCGGCGCCCGGCGCGCCGGCTTCCTCGTGTGCCTTGGCGGCCGCGGCGGCTGCCAGGATCTCGTTGGGTTGCTCGTCGCTCACGTCACTCTCCTTTTGGCGCGTCATAGCGCGCACGGAAGTCATTGGCGAACGCCGCCAGTCGCCCCTCGGCGATCGCGGCGCGCAGGTCGGCCATCATCGCCTCGTAAAAGGCGATGTTATGCTCGGTCATCAGCATCGCGCCCAGCATCTCGCCCGCCCGCACCAGATGATGCACATAGGCGCGCGTCCACGTCGTGCACACCGCGCACGCGCATTCCGGGTCGAGCGGCCCCTGATCCTCGGCGAACCGCGCATTGCGGATGTTGATCGGCCCTTTCCGCGTGAACGCCTGGCCCGTGCGACCGGATCGCGTCGGCATCACGCAGTCGAACATGTCGACCCCGCGCTCGACCGCGCCGACGATGTCGGTCGGCTTGCCCACCCCCATCAGATAGCGCGGGCGATCGGCCGGCAATTGCCCCGGCGCGAAGTCGAGGCACCCGAACATCGCCGCCTGTCCCTCGCCGACCGCCAGCCCGCCGATCGCATAGCCGTCGAAGCCGATGTCGATCAGCGCGTCGGCGCTCGCCTTGCGCAGCCCTTCGTCGAGCGCGCCCTGCTGGATGCCGAAGATCGCATTGTTCGCGGCATGGTCGCCACCGCCGTCGAACGCGTCGCGGCTGCGCCTCGCCCAGCGCATCGAGCGTTCCATCGCCGCCGCCTGCACCTCGCGCGTCGA
The DNA here is from genome assembly GCA_913776255.1 of uncultured Sphingomonas sp. Taxonomy (GTDB): domain Bacteria; phylum Pseudomonadota; class Alphaproteobacteria; order Sphingomonadales; family Sphingomonadaceae; genus Sphingomonas. Next base: position 32,556 of record CAJYLV010000012.1, read on the forward strand.
GGTGGTCGGCACCAGCTCATCGAACGCCATCACGATGTTGCTGCCCAGCAGCCGCTGGATCTCGATCGACCGCTCCGGCGAGATCATGTGCCGCGTCCCGTCGAGGTGCGACGCGAACGCCACGCCTTCCTCGGAGCGCTTGGTCAGCGCCGACAGGCTCATCACCTGATAGCCGCCCGAATCGGTCAGGATCGGCTTGTCCCAGCCCATGAAGCGGTGCAGCCCGCCCAGCCGCGCCACCCGCTCCGCACCGGGGCGCAGCATCAGGTGATAGGTGTTGCCGAGGATGATGTCCGCGCCGGCGCGCTCGACATCGGCGGGCTTCATCGCCTTGACGGTCGCGGCGGTGCCGACCGGCATGAACGCCGGCGTGCGGATCGTGCCGCGCTGCATCGTGATCGTGCCGGTGCGCGCCGCACCATCGGTCGCGGCGATCGCGAACGCGAAGCGCGTCATCGCCGCCCTCCCCGCCGCCGCTTGTCGCCCTCGGGCGGGTCGTCCTTCTTCTCCGGGCGCCGCCCCGCGGTCGGCCCGCGCGCATCGACCGGCATCGTGCGATAGGTCAGCAGCTCGGCGCGGCTGATCGCATGGTCGCCGTCGCGGTCGTAGCGCGCGAACAGCCGCGAGAAATGGTCCTGCAACTCGGCGAGCGTCACCTCGCCGTCATTGTCGCGGTCGACCTCATACGGGCTCGGCAGCGCGGCGCGGTCGCCGAGATAGCGCAGCGCCCAGTCGCCGAACGCAATATAGCGCAACTTGCCGGTCTTGTTCGGATCGAAGGCCGCGAACGACGCCGCGACGCACTCCTCCAGCTCGTAGCGCTCGACCTTGGCGTCGCCATCGCGGTCGCAGGCGGCAATCATCATCGCCACCGGCTCGACCACCATCGTCGCCGGGGTCTGCGGGGTGGCGGGCAGCGGGGCGCGGACGGTGATGTCGCCATCCTGCGGCGTATCTTGCACCGGGGCCGCGGCGAGCAGGAGCAACGCAAACGGAGTCATTTGCTCTCCGTGGCAGAAGCCTGCGCGGATCGCCAGCGTCTTCGGGCGATGGCCCGCGCCGTCAGCCCTGCATCGCCGACTTCGTGTCCTCCAGCGCAAGATCGACCAATGTCCGCATCGCCGCGGTCGCCCCGACCACGTCCTGCGCGACGATCATGTCGTGGACGCGGACATGGTCGGGGATCGGATTGCGCGGCAGCGCCCGCGCGCGCTGCTTGAACTGGGTCGTCCAGTGGATCGCCGCGCCGATGCTCGCGCTCAGCACCATCAGCGCGTCGTTGCGGGTCGCGCGCAGCACCGCATTGTGGAAGTCCTTGTCGGCCGCGCGCCCCGCCTCGGTCGCCAGCGTGTGCCGCCGCATCGCCGCCAGCGCGTCCTTCATCGCCTTCAGGTCGGCCTTGTCGCGCCGCTGCGCCGCCAGCCCCGCGGCGGCCGGCTCGACGATCGCACGCAGCTCGAACAAGGCCCGGACGAACTGCACATCGGGCGCGCCCGCGAACGCCCAGGCGAGCACGTCGGGGTCGAGCAAATTCCAGCGCTCGCGCGGCAGCACGCGCGTCCCCGCCTTCGGCCGGCTCTCGACCAGCCCCTTGGCGGCGAGCACCTGCATCGCCTCGCGATAGGCGCTGCGCGAGACGTCGAGCGCCTCGGAGAAGGCGACCTCGCCCGACAGCGTGTCGCCGGGCAGATATTCGCCGGAGACGATCGCGGTGCCCAGCTTGTGCGCGATCGCGCCGTGCAGCCGCCGCCCGGTACCGCGCACCGAGGCGCGCGCCGCGCTCACCGCGCCCTGTTCCGCGGCCGGCGCGTCGCCCTCCTGCTGCGGCACGCCGCTTTCCCGATCCGCCATCACCCCTCCTTTGTGACCTGCTTTATTGCGCCGTGGCAAGCGCGCGCCGCCCGGCAAATGGTCGTTGCAATGCCCGAAACCCAAACCTAATGTCCGAGTAATGAGCAAAAACAGCGAGGTGGGCAATGCCCCCGCCACGCTTCTTTCGGGAGGATAGGATGAAGGCACGTCTGTTCGCTTATGCCGGAGCGCTGGCCATCGGGTGCGCCGCGCTCGCGCCCGCCACCGCGCAGGACGCCCCGGCCGTCACCGCGGAGAGCGCGACGCTCGCAGTGCGCGGCGACACGCCGGGCCCGGTCTACGACAAACGCATCTTCACCCAGTTCGCCGAGCATCTCGGCAACGGCATCTACGGCGGGCTGTGGGTCGGCAACGACCGCAAGATCCCGAATACGCGCGGCTTCCGCAACGACGTGGTCGGCGCGCTGCGCGACCTTGGCACGCCCGTCATCCGCTGGCCGGGCGGCTGCTTCGCCGACGAATATCACTGGCGCGAGGGGATCGGGCCGAAGAACAAGCGCCCGGTCAAGATCAACACCCACTGGGGCGGCGTTACCGAGCCCAACACCGTCGGCACGCACGAATTCTTCGACGTCACCGAGCAGATCGGCGCCGACGTTTACATTTCCGGCAACGTCGGCAACGGCACGCCGCAGGAAATGGCCGAGTGGGTCGAGTACATCACCTCGCCGGCCGGCTCGCTGGCGGATGAGCGGGCGAAGAACGGCCGCAAGCAGCCGTGGAAGCTGCCCTATTTCGGCATCGGCAACGAGCTGTGGGGCTGCGGCGGCAACATGAAGCCCGAATATGCCGCCGACGTCACGCGCCGCTACGCCACCTTCGTCAAGGCGCCGGCCGGCACCCGGATCGAGAAGATCGCCTCGGGCGCGAACGGCGACGATTACAACTGGACCGAGGTGATGATGCGCGAGGCGGGCGACAAGCTCGACGGCCTCTCGCTCCACTATTACACGGTGCCCGGCGTCTGGGAGAAGAAGGGCTCGGCGATCGACTTCGACGAACCGGGCTGGGCGGAAACCCTCGCCAAGACGTGGAAGATGGAAGAGCTGGTCACCAGGCACAGCGCGATCATGGACAAATACGATCCGCAGAAGAAAGTGTATCTGGCGGTCGACGAATGGGGCACCTGGTACGACCAGGATCCGGGCACGCATCCGGGCTTCCTGCGCCAGCAGAACAGCCTGCGTGACGCGCTGGTCGCCGCGATCAACCTCAACATCTTCGCCAAGCACGCCGATCGCGTGAAGATGACCGCGATCGCGCAGATGGTGAACGTGCTGCAGGCGATGATCCTGACCGACGGCAACAAGATGGTGCTGACGCCGACCTATCACGTCTTCAAGATGTACAAGCCGTATATGGACGGCACGGTGCTGCCGATCGACATCAAGTCGCCGTGGTACAACAAGGACCAGTGGACGATCCCGGCGGTCAGCGCCTCGGCGGTCCGCGACAAGGCCGGCGTGACGCACGTCGCGCTCGCCAATGCCGATCCGAACCGCACGATCACCGTCACCACCACGCTGACCGGGGTCACTGCGTCGCGCGTCGGCGGCACGATCCTGACCGGGCCGAAGGTCAATTCGCTCAACACCTTCGATCAGCCCAACGCCGTCGCACCCGCCGCCTTCAACGGCGCGCAACTGAATGGCGGTCAGCTCACCGTGACGCTGCCGGCCAAGTCGGTGGTCATGCTGGACCTCAACTGATGACGCACGATCCGTCGCGGCTGTCGCGCCGTCTGTTCGTGGCCGGGGGCGCGGCGCTTGCCGCCGCCCCCGCGCTCGCCCGCCCCCGCGCCGGCGCCGGCACGATCGTCAACCCGTTGGTTCGTCAGCGCGCCGACGCGCAGGTGTTCCGCCACACCGACGGCTGGTATTACATGACCGGCTCGGTGCCCGAATATGACCGGCTGGTGCTGCGCCGCTCGAAGACGATCGCGGGCCTGACCAACGCGACCGAGAAGGTGCTGTGGCGGCATGAAAAGAGCGGCCCGCTGTCGGGGTTCCTGTGGGCGCCCGAGCTGCATCTGATCGACGGCAAGTGGATCATGTATTTCGCCGCCGGCCCCAGCGGCGGCGGCGAGGACGTGTTCCGCATCCGCACCCATGCGGTGGTCTGCGACGGTGCCGATCCGATGACCGGCAACTGGACGGTGCTGGGGCAGCTCCAGACGCCGTGGGACAGCTTCAACCTCGATTCGACCAGCTTCGTCCATCGCGGCCAGCGCTATCTGGCATGGGCGCAGCGCGAGGCGGGGATCGACACCAATTCCAACCTCTATCTCGCGCCGCTCGCCACCCCGCTGACCTTCGCGGCCAAGCCGGCGCGGCTGACGATCCCGGAGCTACCGTGGGAGATCCGCGGCTTCAAGGTCGCGGAAGCGCCCGCGCTGCTGGCGCGCAACGGCCGGCTGTTCATGACCTATTCGGCGAGCGCCACCGACGCGCGTTACTGTCTGGGGATGCTCACCGCGCGCGACGACGCCGACATCATGGACCCGGCGGTGTGGAGCAAATCGCCCGAGCCGGTGATGAAGACCTCGCCCGACCACAAGATCTTCGGACCGGGCCACAACAGCTTTACCGTCGACGAGCGCGGGCGCGACATGCTGGTGTTCCACGCCCGCGACTACGAGAAGATCGTCGGCGACCCGCTGTTCGATCCCAACCGCCACACCCGCGTTCAGCCGATCCGCTACGACGCGGCCGGCGTCCCGCAGTTCGACCCGCCGGTCGCAAACGGCCCGCTGCCGCTCGGGGTATAATCCCACGTCGCGCGGTGCGGTGCGGTTCACGAAAACGCCACCCTCGCCCGTCATTGCGAGCGGAGCGAAGCAATCCAGTGCCGGACCAGGACGCCCTGGATTGCTTCGCTCCGCTCGCAATGACGACCAAACTCAACACACTCCATTCATTTATTGTATGAGTATTGCAGATCATTTCTGCTCGCCCGACAGGAGACGCCCGATGCGCACCCTCCTCCGCAGCACCAGCGCGCTGCTCCTGCTCGCCGCCGTCTCCGCCGCGACCGTTCCGCCGCCGCTGACGGGTGACCTGACGCCCGTCCATGACCCGGCGATCATCGCCGACAACGGCACCTATTACCTGTTCGTCACCGGCCACGTCCGCAGCCGCGACGGGCTGATCCCGCTCCGTACCTCCACCGACCTCCGCCATTGGACGCTGCGCGGCGCGTCCTTCACCGCGCTCCCGGCATGGGCGGACACGCACGTCCCCGGCACCGCCGGCATGTGGGCGCCCGACATCACCCGGGTCGGCGACGAATACCGCCTCTATTACTCGCTCTCGACCTTCGGGAAGAACCGCTCGGCGATCGGCCTCGCCACCGCGCGCCGGCTCGACGCCAGCGCCCCCGCCGCCAACTGGGTCGACAAGGGTCCGGTCGTCGAGTCCGCCGCCGGCGGCGACTTCAACGCGATCGACCCCGCGGCCTTCACCGACGCCGATGGCCGACAATGGCTGGCGTTCGGCAGCTTCTGGAGCGGGATCAAGCTGATCGCGCTGGACCCTGCCACCGGGCTGCGGCTGCCGGGGACGCCGATGCACAGCCTCGCGCGACGCCCGTCGCCCGGCGCGATCGAGGCGCCGTTCGTGATCCGCCACGGCCGCTATTATTATCTCTTCGCCTCGTTCGACTTCTGCTGTCGCGGCGCGAAGAGCAGCTACAACACCGTCGTCGGCCGCGCGACCGCACCGACCGGCCCGTATCGCGACCGCGCCGGCACGCCGATGCTCAAGGGCGGCGGCACCCCGGTGCTCGCCTCGGGGCAAGGCAGCGGCAGCCGCTATGTCGGGCGCGGGCACAATGCGATCTTGCAAGACCCCGACGGCGACAGCATCGTCTACCACGCGTACGACACGCAGCGGAACGGCACCCCGACGCTGCGCATCCAGCGGCTACGCTGGGATGCCGAGGGCTGGCCCCACGCGGAATAAGCCCCTCCCCCTCGGGGGAGGGGTTGGGGTGGGGGAGTCAAGAGCGTCACCCTCGGTGAGACACCGCCCCACCCCTTTCCCCTCCCCTGAAGGGGAGGGGTGAAAAGCTCAAAAACTCGCCTCGCCGTAAACCCGCGAGACGTCCCCGCCCCACTCGCCGTTATACAAATCGAGCAGCCGCTCCGCCGGCACCTTCCCCGAGCGCACGATCTCGCGCAGCGGCGCGAGGAAGCCCGTCTCGTCCTCGCCCGCCGCGCTGACCCGCGCGCGCGCCTTCAGCCCGCCATGCGCAATGTCGAGCACCGCCCCCGCAATGTCGCGCAGCTGCCCGCCGCCGGGGATCGGCGCCGCCAGCCCCAGCTTCGGCACCGCGTCGCGCAGCGCCTGCCGCTCGTCGAGCGTCCAGTGCCTGACCAGATTCCACGCCGCGTCCAGCGCCGCCCCATCGTACAGCAGCCCGACCCAGAAGGCCGGCAGCGCGCAGATGCGGTTCCACGGCCCGCCGTCCGCGCCGCGCATCTCGAGGAAGGTCTTGAGCCGCACCTCGGGGAAGGCGGTCGACAGATGATCGTCCCAATCCTCGATCGTCGGCTTCTCGCCGGGCAGCACCGGCAGCTCGCCGCGCAGGAAGTCGCGGAAGCTCAGCCCCGCCGCGTCGATATAGCGCCCCTCGCGGTAGACGAAGTACATCGGCACATCGAGCATATAGTCGGCGTAGCGTTCATAGCCGAACCCGTCCTCGAACACGAACGGCAGCATCCCGGTCCGCGCCGGATCGGTGTCCGACCAGATGTGGCTGCGATAGCTCAGGAAGCCGTTCGGCCGCCCTTCCGTGAACGGCGAATTGGCGAACAGCGCGGTGGCGAGCGGTTGCAGCGCCAGCCCGACGCGGAACTTCTTCACCATATCGGCTTCGCTGGCGTAATCGAGGTTCACCTGGATCGTGCAGGTGCGCAGCATCATGTCGAGCCCCATCGAGCCGACGCGCGGCATGTGGCGCAGCATGATCGCATAGCGGCCCTTGGGCATGATCGGCAGCTCGGCGCGGGTCTTGTCGGGCCACATGCCCAGCCCGAGGAAGCCGATCCCTAGCTTCTCGCCCGCCGCCTTCACCTGCGCCAGATGCCGCCCGGTTTCGGCGCAGGTCTGGTGCAAATTCTCCAGCGGCGCGCCCGACAGCTCGAATTGCCCGGCGGGCTCGAGGCTGACCGAGCCGTCCGCCCCGCTCAGCGCGATGACGTTGCCGCCTTCGGTGACCGGCCGCCAGCCATGCTGCTCCAGCTCGCCGAGCAGCGCGCGGATTCCGCCCGGCTCGTCATAGGACGGGGCATGATGGTCGCCGGTGGCGTAGACGAACTTCTCGTGCTCGGTGCCGATCCGCCAGCGCGCCGCCGGCTTCTCCCCACTAGCGAAGCGGGCGATCAGCTGGTCGCGCGATTCGATAACGCTCGCGCGCGTGTCCGAAACCGTCTTGGTCGTCATGGCCGCGCCTTACGCCGCGATGAACACCGGCGCTAGAGCGGATCGCACTGGCGGTTCGGGGGTAGAGCACAGCCCCACACCGTCATCCCGGACTTGATCCGGGATCCCGCTTCTTACTTCTGTGGCCAGAAAGCGGGGCCCCGGATCAAGGCTCTCCTGAGCTTCGCCGAAGGGTCCGGGGCGACGAGGAGAGCGGCGGCAGCACGCCGACCTCCCACATCACCAGTCGCCCGCCACCGCCATCCACACCGCCACCGCCGCCGCCGCCGCGGTATCGGCGCGCAGGATGCGCGGCCCCAGCGCCACCCCCACCGCGGCCGGATGCGCGCGGATCGCGGCGCGTTCCTCGTCGTCGAACCCGCCTTCCGGCCCGATCAGGATCGCCGCCGGCCCGCGCCGCTCGCGCATCGCCGCCGCCGCCGGCGCGCCGCCCAGTTCGTCGGCGAAGAACAAGGCGCGCCCAGCCGGCCAATCGCGCAGCAGCGCCGGCAGCTTCACCATCTCCGCCACTTCCGGAACGGCGGTGCGCCCGCATTGCTCGGCCGCCTCGATCATGTGCGCGCGCAGCCGCTCGGTATTCGGCTTGTCGACCACCGTCCGCCGCGTCACCACCGGCACCAGCCGCGCGACGCCCAGCTCGCACGCCTTCTCCGCCATCCAGTCGACGCGGCCCTTCTTCAGCGGCGCGGCGACCAGCCACAGGTCGGGCACCGCCTCGCGCGCGCGCAACCGCTGCTGCACGTCGAGCGTCAGGTCGCGCTTGCCGACCACGCTCGCCACCGCCAGCCATTCGCCGCTCGCGTCGTCAAACACTTTGACCGGATCGCCCACCTTGGTGCGCATCACCGCGATCAGATAATGCGCCTGCGGCCCCGACAGCGTCAGCGCGCCGGGCGCGAGCGCCGTCTCGACGAACAGCCGCGGCGTCGAGCGCGGCGGCCAGGCGGGCACCGCCCCCATCATTTCTTCCTTCCCCGTCCGATCAACAGGCGCGCGATCAGGAACAACAGCGCCCCCGCCAACGCGACGACCAGCACCACGCCCGTCACCACCCCGGCGACGCGCAAGATGGCATAGAACAGCGCCTCGAAAAACCGGCCGATCGCGACCGAGAGATGGATCACTTGGCGGAAACGCGCGTCCAGCGCTGCTCCTTGCACCCGAAGCCCGCGAACAAGCACCCTTGCGCAATCAGCGTGTTGCGCCCGTCGAGCTGCAACGTGCCCTCGACCTCGCGCCCGATGTCGGGGACGAACACCGTCCCCGCCCACGTCCCGTCGCCATCCTGCTCGAAGCCGCGGAACAAGGGCGTGCCGACCAGCCGCTCGGTCCCGCCCGCCGCGGCATCGTCCTTGGCCTTGTCGCTCGCCGACACCACGGTGCCACACATCCCCGGCTCGCCACGGCACGGCGCGACGCGGATCCGCACGCTGTCGCTGGCATTGCGCCACGTCCCCGCCAGCGGATCGGTGGCAGCGGCGGCGAGCAGGGCGAGAAGGGTCAACATACGCGCGAACCTCGTGGAAAACCGACGCCCATATCTAGGGACGCGTTGCGCCGGAATGAACCGGCTGATCGCACCCCGGGAACAGCCCGGATCGGCGAGACGCTCAAGTCTCCCGCGACGACGCCCCGGCGATACGCTATTCGCCGGCTGGATGACCCCGCCCGCCGCCCTCCGCTGGAGCGACCTCGGCCTTTCGCCGGTCGCCTTCCATCTCGGCCCGCTGCCGATCCGCTGGTACGCACTTGCCTTCATCGCCACCTTCGTGCTCGGTCGCTGGTATCTGCGACGATTGCTGCGGGTCGACGGCGCGCCAATGCCGCCGGAGCAGGTCGACGATCTGCTCGCCTACGTGGTGGCCGGCGTCATCGCGGGGGGAAGGCTCGGCTACGCGACCTTCTATCAGCCGGCCTTGTGGGCCAGCCCGCCCGAGCTGCTCAGCCTCTGGCATGGCGGGATGTCATTCCATGGCGGGCTGATCGGCCTGCTCGTCGCGCTGGCGCTGTTCGCGCGGCGGCGGCGCGTCCCGTTGCTTTCGTTGCTCGATTACGTCGGCTGTGCCACGCCCTTCGGCATGATCCTCGTCCGCATCGCCAATTTCATCAACGGCGAACTCTGGGGCCGCCCCACCGCCTTGCCCTGGGGCATGATCTTTCCCGGCGCCGGTGACGATGTGCCGCGTCATCCCAGCCAGTTGTACGAAGCAGGATGGGAGGGGATCGGCACGATGGTGTTGCTGTCGTTCCTGTTCTGGCGAACCGGCCTGCGTTATCAGCCGGGGCGGCTCGCCGGCGCGGGGCTGGTTTGGTACGGGGTCGGCCGCTTCGCCCTTGAACGCGTGCGCCAACCCGATCAGGGCCTCGAACATCTCTGGTGGGGACTGACGATGGGGCAGACGCTAAGCATCCCGATCCTGATCGGCGGCCTGTTCCTCCTCGTCCCGCGCGCAGGATCGCCGCGTCGTGAGCCGCGACGCGCGGCAGTCTCGTGACCGACATCGTCCCCGACACCCAGCACCGCGGCCTGCTGTCGCTCCTGCCACCGCGCGCGCGGCTGTTCGCGTCGCTGGCGCGGTTCGACCGGCCGATCGGCTGGTGGCTGCTGTTCTGGCCCGGCGCATGGGGCGTCGCGCTCGCGGGCGGCGTCATCGAGCGCTGGCCGCTGATCCTGTGGCTGCTGCTCGGCAGCATCGCGATGCGCGGCGCGGGGTGCGTCTACAACGACATTGTCGACCGCGATCTCGATGCCAGCGTCGCGCGCACCCGCAGTCGCCCGCTCGCCAGCGGCGCGGTGTCGGCGAAGGCCGCATGGGCGTTCCTGCTCGCACTCTGCCTGATCGGGCTGGTCGTGCTGCTCCAGCTGCACCTGCCCGCCGCGCTCGTCTCGCTCGCCGCGATCGCGCCGGTCGCCGCCTATCCGTTCATGAAGCGCATCACCTGGTGGCCGCAGGCGTGGCTGGGGCTGGTCTTCTCCTGGGCGGCGCTGGTCGGCTGGACCGAGACCTGGGGCGCGCTCACCCTGCCCGGCCTGACGCTCTACGCCGGCACGATCTTCTGGGTGGTCGGCTACGACACGATCTACGCGTTGCAGGACCGCGAGGACGATGCGCTGGTCGGCATCCGCTCCTCGGCGCGCGCGCTCGGCCGCCACGTCCGCGCCGGGGTCACCGCCTGCTACGCGCTCGCGCTCGCGCTCTGGGCGGCGGCCTTGTGGCAGGTGCGCGCCGACCCGCTGATCCTCGCCGCGCTCGCCCCGCTCGCGCTCCACCTGTCCTGGCAGGTCGCGACGTTGCGCGACGACGACGGCCAGGGCGCGCTCGACCGCTTCCGCAGCAACCGCACCGCCGGGCTGCTGATGTTCCTCGCCTGCATCGTCGTCGGCACGCGCATCCAATAACGCCGCCGCGACGTTCTCCGCGATATGGCATCCGCAACCTTTCACTCCTAAGTCGATCCGATGCTGACTCCCTCCCAAGCGCAGGATCGCGCCCACGACATCGTCCGCCGCGCCACCGCCGCCGGGGCCGATGCCGCCGATGCGGTGTTCGCCGCCAGCGCCTCGACCGAGGTCTCGGTTCGGCTCGGCAAGCTCGAGGACGTCGGCCGCTCGGAGGGCGAGGACCTCGGCCTGCGCGTCTTCGTCGGGCAGCGCTCGGCGAGCGTCTCGACCTCCGACCTCTCGACCGCCGCAATGGACGCTTTGGTCGAACGCGCCGTGGCGATGGCCCGCGAAGCCCCCGAGGACCGCTGGGCCGGGCTCGCCCCGCAGGAGCGGCTGCTCCACGGCGCACCGCCCGCGCTCGACCTCGCCGATCGCCACGCCTGCACCCCCGAACAGCTCCGCACCGCCGCGCAGCGCGCCGAGGACGCCGCACGCGCCGTCGAAGGCGTCACCAACAGCGAGGGCGGCGGCGCATCGGCATCGCAGAGCGTCTGGGCGCTCGCCACCAGCCACGGCTTCGCGGGCAGCTACGCCACCACCGGGTTCAGCCTCTCGGCGAGCGTGATCGCGGGTGAGGGCAGCGCGATGCAGCGCGACTATGCCTTCCATTCCGCGCGCCACCTCGCGCATCTCGACACGCCCGAGGCGATCGGCCAGCTCGCCGGCGAGCGCGCGGTCGCCCGCCTCGATCCGGGCGTGGCGCGCAGCGGGACGATGCCGATCGTCTTCGATCCGCGCGTCGGTTCCAGCCTGATCGGGCATCTGAGCGGCGCGATCACCGGCGGCGCGATCACCCGCCGCACCAGCTTCCTGCTCGATTCGCTCGGCACCGAGGTCTTCGCGCCCGGCGTGACGATCCGCGACGATCCGCACCGCCCGCACGGGCTGCGCTCGCGCCCGTTCGACGGCGAGGGGCTGCCGGTCTCGCCGCTCGCGATCGTCGAGAACGGCGTGCTCGAAAGCTGGCTGCTCGACAGCGCCTCGGCGCGGCAACTGGGGCTGGAGCCGACCGGCCATGCCGCGCGCGGGATTGCCGGTGCGCCGGGCGTGTCGACCAGCAACCTCTATATGGAGCCCGGCAAGGTGCCGGTCGCGACGCTGATCGAGGACATCGCGGACGGCATTTACGTCACCGAGCTGATCGGTCAGGGCGTCAACCCGGTCACCGGCGACTATAGCCGCGGCGCCGCCGGGTTCGCGATCCGCGGCGGCGAGATCGTCGCGCCGGTCGCCGGCTTCACGATCGCGGGCAATCTGCTCGCCATGTACCGCGCGCTCACCCCCGCCAACGACCTCGTGTTCCGGCAGGGCGTCAACGTGCCGACGCTGCGCATTGACGGGATGACGGTCGCCGGTGGCTGACGCCCCCGCTCCTGCTCTCGCCCCCGACCCCGGTCTGGTCGAGGCGGTCGCCGCGGTCGCGCGCGACGCCGGGCAGATGGCGCTCGCGCGCTGGCGCACCGATTTCGCGCGCTGGGAGAAGTCGGAGGGCAGCCCGGTGTGCGAGGTCGACCTCGACGTCGACCGGATGCTCCGCGCGCGGCTCGGCGCCTTGCTCCCCGATGCCGGCTGGCTGTCGGAGGAAACCGCCGACAATGCGGACCGGCTCGCGTGCCGCCGCGTCTGGGTGGTCGATCCGATCGACGGCACCCGCGACTATATCCGCGGGCGCAGCGGCTGGTGCGTGTCGATCGCGCTGGTCGAGGACGGCCGCCCGGTGATCGGCGTGCTCGACGCCCCCGCGCGCGGGGAGGTATGGTGCGCCACCTCGCCCGGCCGCGCGACCCGCAACGGCGTGCGCGTCACCGCCGGCGGACGGCTGACCCTGCCGGGCGCGCGCGTCCCCGTCGACGCGCTCCCCAAGGTCGATCGCGACCTGACCGCGGTCGAGAAGCCCAATTCGATCGCCTTGCGTGTCGCGATGGTCGCCGCCGACCATGCCGATCTGGTCGCGACGCTGCGCTGGGGCAACGAATGGGACATCGCCGCCGCGGTGCTGGTCGCAAGCGCGGCCGGTGCCTCGGTCAGCGACGCGGTCGGCGCGCCGCTGGTGTTCAACAAGCCCGATCCGCGCGCTTATGGCGTGCTCGTCAGCACCGCCGGCATCCACGACGCCGCGATCCTCCGCCTCGCCGACCGCGTGAAGGCGGCGCTGGGGTGAGCTTTCGTAGCCACCGCCCCCTCATTTAGCCGTCATCCCGGACTTGATCCGGGATCCCGCTCCTAAGGCACGGTTACGATCATAGCGCGGCGCGCGCTCCTGTCGTCATTGCGAGCGCAGCGAAGCAATCCAGTGCCAGACCAGGACGCCCTGGATTGCTTCGCTTCGCTCGCAATGACGGCTGGAGGCTAAACAACCGCCAGCCATCAACCCTATACCAGCAACCGCACCCCGACGATCAGCAACACCACCGCCAGCGCCGGCGTCACCACCCGCTCCGGCAGCCGGTCGGTCAGCTTCGCGCCGAGGATCACCCCCGGCACCGACCCGAGCAACAACGCCCCCAGCAGCGGCAGGTTGATGTTCCCGATCACCGCATGCCCGATCCCGCCGATCAGCGCGACCGGCACTGCGTGCAGAATATCCGTCCCCACCAGCCGCTTGGCGTTCAGCCGGAACGGATAGAGCATCAGCAGCAGCGTCGCCCCCAGCGCGCCTGCCCCTACCGAGGTCAGCGTGATGAGCGTCCCCAGCAGCGCCCCCGCCGCCGCGGTCAGCCACGGCTGCCAGCGCAGCAGCGCCTCGGTCCGCGCGCCTTCGGCACGCGCGAACCGCCGCGCCAGCTTGGCGCGGAACGGCGTCAGCAGCGCGGAGATGACCAACGTCACCCCCAGCACGCGCACGATCAGGCCGTTGCTCTCGGCCTTGTGGCCGTGGCTCGACAGCCACCAGAGCGTGATCGCCACCGCCGGCAGGCTGCCCCAGCACAGCCGCTTGACGATCGTCCAGTCGGCGTTGTTCTGGCGGTGGTGCATCGTCCCGCCGACGATCTTGGTGATCGCGGCGAACCACAGGTCGGTGCCGACCGCGGTCGTCGGCGCGACCCCGAACAGCAGGATCAACAGCGGCGACATCAGCGATCCGCCGCCGACCCCGGTCAGCCCGACGATCGTGCCGACCAGAAATCCGGCCAGCGTGCTCAGTGCGTCCAAAGCGGTCTGCCCCCGTTCATCGCCCGTACCTGCGACGCGGCGCCCGTGGCGGCAAGCGCAGAAAAGCTTGGGGCGACCAAGCTCATATCGCCAGCGCCGCCGCGAGGATCGCAGCGATCCGCGTCGCGGCATGCCCGTCGCCATAGCAATGCCGCACCACCGCGGCGGCTTCGAGCGCCGCCGGATCGTCGAGCAATCCGGTCGCCGCCGCGACGATCCGCACGGGATCGGTGCCGACCAGCCGCGCCGCACCGGCCACGATGCCTTCCGGTCGCTCGGTGACGTCGCGCAACACCAGCACCGGCACGCCGAGCGCGGGCGCTTCCTCCTGCACCCCGCCGGAATCGGTCAGGATCAGCGTGCTCGCCGCCATCAGCCGCACGAACGCCGGATAGTCGAGCGCCGGGACCAGCGCGACCCGGTCGCACCCGCCCAGCCGCGCCGACAGCGGCCCTGCCACTGCCGGGTTGGGATGGAGCGGCACGACGATGGCGATGTCCGCTCGCATCGCCAGCCGTGCGATGGCCTCGGCGATCCGCTCCAGCGCCGCGCCGTGATTCTCGCGGCGATGCACCGTGACGGTCACGATCCGCCGTCCCGCACAGCGCGCCAGCACCGGCGCGATCGCGTCCGCCAACGCCGGCGCGGCGGCGAGGCGCGCCTGGATGATCCGCAACGCATCGGCGACGGTGTTCCCGGTCAGATGGATCGCCGCCGCCGGCACGTTCTCCGCACGCAGCGCCGCCACCGCCGCGGCGCTCGGCGCAAAATGCAGGTCGGCGATCACGCCAGCGACGCGCCGGCTGGCTTCCTCGGGCCACGGCGCGGACAGGTCGCCGCTGCGCAGCCCCGCCTCGACATGCGCGACCGGAATCCCGCGCAGGTGCGCGGCGAGCGTGGTGGCGAGCGTCGTCAGCGTGTCGCCGTGCACCACCACCCGCGCCGGCCGCTCGCGCTCCAGCACCTCGCCGATCGCGACCAGCATCGCGGCCAGTTGCGCGTCCAGCGTCGCCCCCGCACCCATCAGCGCCAGCTTCACGTCGGCGACGATCCCGAACGTGCGCGATACCTGTTCCAGCAGCGTCCGATGCTGTCCCGTGACCAGCACGCGCGTGTCGATCTGCGGATGGTTCCGCATCGCCGCGATCACCGGCGCCATCTTGATCGCCTCCGGACGGGTGCCGAAGACAACGAGCAGGCGGGGCCGATGCAACGTGCGAACGCTCCCAGGGGTTGTTGCGGCAGCGGAACCTGACGCATGGTCGGGTGATTAAGCGGCCAGCGAGGGAGTTTGCAATGCGACTGGTGATGATCGGCCTCGGCCGGATGGGCGGCAACATGGCGCGCCGCCTGATGAAGGCCGGGCACGAGATCGTCGCGTTCGATCGTGACGCGCAAGCGGTTGAAAAGCTTGTCGCGGATGGCGCGATCGCCGCCACTTCGGTCGACGATGCGCGCACCAAGGCGGGCAGTCCGGCGATCTGGTGGGTGATGCTCCCGCACGGCGAGATCACCGATGGCATGGTCGACCAGATCGCCGCCGGCGGCAGCGCCGGCGACGTGGTGATCGATGGCGGCAACAGCTTCTACAAGGACGATATTCGCCGCGCGAAGGCGCTCGCCGAAAAGGGCATCCACTATGTCGACGTCGGCACCTCGGGGGGCGTCTGGGGGCTGGAGCGCGGCTATTGCATGATGATCGGCGGCCCGAAGGACGTCGTGCAGGATCTTGACCCGATTTTTGCTGCCCTTGCCCCCGGAATGGGTAACATTCCTCGGACCGTCGGCCGCAAGGACGGCACCGACCCCCGCGCCGAGAACGGCTATATTCACGCCGGACCCGCCGGCGCGGGCCATTTCGTCAAGATGGTCCACAACGGCATCGAATATGGCCTGATGCAGGCCTATGCCGAGGGCTTCGACATCCTGAAGGGCAAGGCGTCGGAAAAGCTGCCCGAGGATCAGCGCTATGACCTCGACCTCGCCGACATCGCGGAGGTGTGGCGGCGCGGCAGCGTGATCTCGTCGTGGCTGCTCGATCTCACCGCCGACGCGCTGACCGCCGACGGCAAGCTCGAGAAATTCAGCGGCAACGTCGCCGATTCGGGCGAGGGCCAGTGGACGATCGAGGCCGCGATGGAAGAAGCGGTCCCGGCCAACGTTCTGACCACCGCGCTCTTCGCGCGCTACCGCAGCCGCGTCGAACATACCTTCGGCGAGAAGGTGTTGTCGGCGATGCGCTTCGGCTTCGGCGGCCATGTCGAGATGCCGCAATAATGCCGATCCGCCTGCTGGTGTCGGATCTCGACGGCACGTTGGTCGACAAGGACAAGAACCTCACCCCCGCCACGATCGCCGCGGTTGACCGGCTGCGCGCGGCGGGGGTCGGCTTCACGGTCATCAGCGCGCGCCCGATGTCGGGAATCCGCCCGCTGCTCGCACCGCTCCGGCTGGACGGCGATGTCGCGGCGTTCAACGGCGGGATCGTCTTCCGTCGCGACGGCACGATCGTCAGCCACGTCACGATTCCGGCGGACATCGCGCGCGGCGTCATGGCGATGGCCGACGGCGTCGACACCTGGGTCTTCGCCGACGATCGATGGTATGCCAGCGACGGCGACGGCCCGCACACGCAGAGCGAGCGCCGCAGCAGCGCGCAGGAGCCGGTGGTGGTCGCCTCCTTCGACGACCTGCTCGACCGTGCCGACAAGATCACCTTCGTCAGCGACGACGAGGCCGCGCTCCACGCGCTCTACGAACGCGTCCACGCCCGCTACGGCAAGGACGCGACCGTCGCGCAGTCGCAGACCTATTACCTCGACGTCACCGCTCTGGCCGCGAACAAGGGCGACGGCATCGCCGGGCTGGCGAAAGCGCTGGACGTCGATCTCGCCGACACCGCCGCGATCGGCGATCAGGCCAACGACCTGCCGATGCTGGCGCGCGCCGGGCTGTCGATCGCGATGGGCAACGCCCCCGATGCGGTGAAGGCCAGAGCGCACGCCACCACTCGCGCCAATGACGAAGATGGCGTAGCGCACGCTATCGACACGATAATCCTGCGTTCCGGAGATACCGAATGAAGAAGCTCGTCGCCTTCGACCTCGACGGCACGCTCGCGCTCAGCAAGCAACCGCTGAAGGACGATATGGGCGAGACGCTGGCCGATCTGCTGACGGTCGCCGATGTCGCGGTGATCTCGGGCGGCGACTGGCCGCAGTTCGAGAAGCAGGTCGCCAGCCGTCTGCCCGAGCGCGCCGACCGGTCGCGGCTGTGGCTGATGCCGACCACCGGCACCAAGCTGTACGTCCACAAGCAGGGCGCGTGGCAGACGGTCTATGCCGAGCTGTTCGACGACGCCGAAAAGCAGAAGATCATTACCGCCTTCGGTGAATCGCTCGAGGCGACCGGCTTCGTCCCCGAACAGACCTGGGGCGAGCGGATCGAGGATCGCGGCAGCCAGATCACCTTCTCCGCGCTCGGCCAGGAAGCACCGATCGAGGCCAAGGAACATTGGGATCCCGACTTTGCCAAGCGCACGGTGATCCAGGCCGACCTGCGCCAGCGGCTGCCGGGGCTGGCGATCAACATGGGCGGCGCGACCTCGATCGACATCACCCGCGAGGGCGTCGACAAGGGCTATGGCCTGCGCAAGCTGGCGAAGGAGAGCGGGTTCGACCTCTCCGAGATGCTGTTCATCGGCGACGCGATCTTCCCGGGCGGCAACGACTATCCCGCGCACGAAGCCGGGGTCGATTGCGTCCGCGTCCGCGACCCGCAGGAAACCATCAGCGTCGTGACCGCGATCGTCGCCTGCCAGAAGTGACCCGGTGATCGACGTACCGGGGCTGTACGCCCGCTTCATCAACTGGATCGGCGACGGCACCGGTACCACCGACACGGTCCTGCACATCCACGCCGGGATGGCGGTGCTGATGATCGCACGGATCGTCACACGCCGCTCGCTCGGCACGTTCATCCCGCTGTCGGTGGTGGTGGCGGCCGAACTGGCGAACGAGGTGCTCGACCGGCTCCACTATCACAGCTGGCGGTGGTGGGACACGATCCCCGACCTCATCAACACCTTGTTCTGGCCGACCGTGATCTGCCTGGCGGTGCGGCTGCGCCCGATGCGTCCGGTCCGGCGGCGCTGACGCCGCCGGCACCGCCGCCTATCGCGAGGTCAGCAGCTTGAGCGGGCCGCCGTCGAAGCGCGCCGCGGTCAGCACGCCGGTCGCATAGGCGCCGCTGTCGAGACAGATCCGCCCCGGCGCGCCGTACGCCTCGTCCTGCGGCGTATGGCCGTGGACGACCAGCAGCCCGCCGTCGACCGGCGCGCTCAGGAACTCCTCGCGGATATAGAGGATGTCCTTCATCCGCTGCTTCTCCAGCGGCACGCCGGGACGCAGCCCGGCATGGACGAAGATCAGCCCGCCCTGCACGATATAATGCTCCAGCGCGCGCAGCCACGCGTCATGCGTGGCAGGCACCGCCGCGCGCAGCTGCTCGCGGGTCGCGTCCCAGTCCTCGTGCGTCTCGGGCGCGGCGACGCCATAGGAAGCGAGCGTCGACAGTCCGCCGTGCCGGCCCCAGCTCTGTCCGCTGCTGCGCGCATCGAGGAACGCGACCATCGCATCCTCGTGGTTGCCCAGCACCGCGCGCCATTCGATCGTCTCGTCGTCACGCACCGCGAGGATGCGGTCGATCAGCTGCGCCGACCCCGGCCCGCGATCGATATAGTCACCGAGCAGCACCACCATCGGCTTGCCCTCATAGCCGCCCGGATGCGCCGCGATGTCGTCACGGATGCGCGCGATCAGCCTGTCGAACAGGTCGACGCGGCCGTGCAGGTCGCCGATCGCATAGATCAGCCGCCCGCCGGTGTCGGGCGTCCCGAGCAGCCGCACCAGCGCCGCGCCGCTCACGTCGCCGGCCGGCACCGGCTCGGGCAGCGGCGCGGAACGCCGCCGTGACGGGCGCGCAGCGGCCTCGCCGCTGTCCGGCACCGGAACGGGTGACGACCGCGGCTCCCGGTCGCGCCGGCGGACGACATCCTCGGGCGCGATCCGCAGCAACGTCCCGAACATGACGAGCGACAGCACGTTGTGCGCGGTCAGCAACGTGCCCTCGAAGGAGAACCACACGATCAGCACGAACGCGAAGGCGCGCTGCGGCGCGTTGCGGAACAGGCAATAAATGACCCAGCCGTAGAACAGGATCGCGGCGACCAGCCCGTATTCGATCGCCACCTTGACGAACGGCCACCAGATGAAGCTGCCGCCCTTCTCGATCTGTCCGGCGCCGATCCCGGCGATCAGCCCGCGCGGGTCCTGCAGGAACTCGAGCAGGCGCTCCAGCGGCAGGATGAAGCGCATGTTCGCGCTGGTGCCGTTGTGCTTGTACTCGTCCATCCGCGTGCTGACGATGTCGAACCATCCCAGCCGGAACGCGATCACGCACACGACCAGCAGGATGCCGAGCATCACGATCGCGTTGCGCATCCGCATCCGGCCGAGCAGCACGGGCAGCGTGAGCGCCATCAGCAACGCGCCGGTGCCCGCCATCGTCATCAACAGCCCGCTCGCCAGCACGATCAAGCGGATCGGGCGGCGGAACAGCGACAGCTCGACCGCCAGCGCCACCGCGATGAACTGCGACAGCAGCGACACTTCGAGGAAGGTCACCGCATTGGGCTTCATGTAGCGCGAGCCGTAGATGATCGGCTGGATGTACACGTAATCCGGGATCAGCCACGCCGCGGGCAGCAGCTGGTTCAGGTTCGGCCACGCCCGCCACGAAATCGTCAGCTGGATCAGGTGCTGCGCCAGCGTCACGCCGACATAGCCGAGCATCAGCGAGACGAAGAGGTTCATGCAGCGCCGGTAATTGGCGGCGCTGGTCTCATAGTAGATCATGAACGGCGCGTAGAGCGCGGCGAACAGCATCAGGCTCGACGCGCTGTAGCGCGGGGCGAGGAAGAAGGTCGAAAAGGCCGCGACCAGGAAGGCGAGGAAGAACCCGCCGATCCGCACCGGATCGAATTTCGGTCGGATCAGGATCGGCCCAAGCGCGATCGCGGCCACGAACAGCGGCAGCACCAGCGGAACGAACCCGCCGGCCTTCAGCGGCCAGGCGATCTTCTGGAGCACGATATTGCCGATCAGCCCGACCACGAAGATCGCGAACACCGCCTTGTCCTCGGACGAAGGCGGCGCGGCGGGTGCCTCGCTCTGTGGACGGCGCTCGGCGGGGTCGCGCGCGACGCGCTCCATCCCCTGGGGTGGAGCGCCGTCGAGCGTCAGCGATCGGGCCATCGTGTCACGCAATCCCTGGTCATGGCGAAGCGGCGGCGCGCGGCGCGCCCCGTCAGTCGCGGCGACGCTAGTGCGTAAGCGGCGCGCCGCCAACCCAAAAGGCAGACGCGCCCGGCGCACGACGGGACAGGGCTGTCCTACATGCCGACAATGAACATAAAGGGAACGCTTCCGAAACGGAGGACCATCCCATGCCCGACAAGTTCCAGAACAACAGCGACAGCGCCAGCGCGCCCGCGACCGCGCCCTATGCGATCCAGCCCGACGATCTCGCCCCGCTCCCCAGCGTCCCGCGCGGCATCTATGTCGGGGGCGGCGGCACGCTCGTGCTGCGCGGCGTCGAGGGCAGCGAGGACGTCGCCTATCGCAACCTGCCCGACGCCAGCTACGTCGCCGTCCGTGCGCTGTACGTCCGCGCGACCGGCACCACCGCCACCAACCTGATCGCGGAGGCCTGAGATGACGCGGACCTCGGGATCGATCGGCGGCGGGGTGACCGCCGCGGCGCTGGCGCGGGTCGGCGCGCTCGTGCCGGCGGTGGAGGCGTCGTCGCCCACCGCCCTGCTCGGCTGGGCGGCGGCGCGCGGGCGGATGCGCAGCGGCATCGCCGACAGCGCGCGGATCGCCTTCGTCGGCGACAGCAAGACCGTCGGCGCGGGCGCCGGCAGCGGCACCAACTTCACCGTCGGCGCCTTCGCGCGCTCGCGGCCGTCGCGCGTCGCCGCCTTGCTGGCGGCGGGCGGGCTCGCGACCCGCAGCGACAGTTTCTTCGGCTGCGCAGGCTTCGGCACCATCGCCGAGGTGCTGGCGTACGACCCCCGCCGCAGCGGCTTCTCCGGCTGGGGTGGCGGGGGGCAATTCGCTCGGCGGCGCGATGATGAGCGCGGGCAACGCCAATGCCGGGCAGTTCCAGCCCGGCGGCGTGGTCGACCGTTGCTCGGTCTTCATCCGCAACGGCACTGACCGCCCGGCCTTCACGGTCGGCAAGGGCACGGAGAGCGTCGCGCTGATCCCGACGGGTCCGGTCGGCGGGTTCGCGCGCTTGGAGGCGAGCTTCGCCACCCGCGACAGCGCGCCGATCACGATCACCCGCACCGGCACGAACGGGAATCTGCAGCTTGCGGGCATGATCGCGTGGGACAGCACGAAACCGGGGGTCGAGATCGCCAATTTCGGCGCCTATGGCGTCACCTCGACCTATCAGGCGGACATGGCCAGCGCGTGGTCGCCAGCCACGGCGCTGGCGACCTATGCGCCGCATCTGACGGTGGTCAACCTCGGCACCAACGACATCGCGCAGGGCCAGCCGATGGCCACGTGGCTCGCCAATCTCCGCACCATCGTCCAGCAGGCGCGGCCGAGCGGCAGCGTCATCCTGACCTGGCCGGCGGTGGCCGGCGTCAGCCCAGCCGGGGGCAGCGACTCCAATCGCAGCCAGTGGCGCAACGCATTGCGCGCCTTCGCCTTCGACAATGGCTGCCTGTTCATCGACGAGGAGGCGCAGCTCGGCGGGCGGGCGGCGGCGCAGGCCGCCACCGCCTTCGCCGACAGCCTCCACGAAACCGCCTGGGCCTATGACGTGCAGGCGGCGGCGATCGTGCGCGCGATCCTCTGACCGCCCAAAATGACACGGCTTCGCCGCCGGGCGGCGGAGCCGCAATGCTTGCTCCCGCGCCGCACCATGCTACGCCCTGCCGGCACAGCCCGGAGGAGACAGCGTGCGCGCCGATGCCAGCGAACTGACCGCCCCGCCCGCCCCCGCCGACGTCTGCATCGTCGGGACGGGCGCTGCCGGGCTCACGCTCGCCGCGCGCTGTGCCGCGCTGGGGCTGGAGGTGCTGGTGCTCGAGGCAGGCGGAGCGAACCCCGATCCCGCCGTGCAGGACGCTTATGCCGGGCAGGTCGCCGATCCGCGCGTCCACTGGCCGCTCGACACCTATCGCGTGCGGGCGCTGGGCGGCACCACCGCTCTGTGGGGCGGGCGCTCGATCCCGTTCGACCCGATCGACTTCGAGCCGCGCCCGTGGGTGGCGCATTCGGGCTGGCCGATCGGCTATGACGAGGTCGCGCGTTACTATCCCGCCGCGATGGAGGCGGCGGAGGCGGGCGCGTTCGACCACACCCCCTCCGCGCCGATCGTCCCCGGTCTCGACGGCGAATGGCTGCACACCACGATCGAGCGCTTCAGCCGCCCGACCAATTTCTGGACGCGCTACGGCCAGCACCTGACCGCCGCGCCGAACGTCCGCGTCCTCACCCACGCACCCGTCACCGCGATCCGGATGGCGGCGGACGGCAACAGCGTCGACCATCTCGAGGTGCGCGCCCCGGACGGCAGCAACTGGCCAGTCCGCGCGAAGAATTACGTGCTGGCGGCGGGCGGGCTGGAAACCGCGCGGCTGCTGCTCGCCTCCGACGACGTGCTGCCCGACGGCCCCGGCAATGCCGGTGGCTGGCTCGGGCGCGGCTATATGTGTCACCTCGCCGCCACCTTCGGCATGGCGCATTTCAGCGGCGATCCGAAGAAGATCGGCTTCGATTACGAGCGCGATGCGGAGGGGATCTACATCCGCCGCCGGCTCGCCCCCACCCCCGCGGCGCAGCGCGCGCGGCAGCTGCTCAACAGCACCGTGCGCCTCCATATCCGCGACGCCAACGATCCCGCGCACGGCGATCCGGTGCTGTCACTGATGTTCCTCGCCGCCTTTGCGGTAAAATACGAGTACAGTCGTGCTGCGCGCGAGGCGGACCGTTCGCTCGGGCCGTATCTGCGCCACGTCGGCAACATCGCGCGCCATCCGGTGCAATTGTTCAACTTCGTCCGCACCTGGGGCGTGAAACGCTATCTGGCATCGCGACGCATCCCGTCGATCGCGCTGCCGTCGCGCGACAATCGCTATCCGTTCGAGTTCGTCAGCGAGCAATCGCCCAATTGGGACAGCCGCGTCGCCCTCTCGGCCGAGCGCGACGCGCTGGGGATGCGCCGGCTGCACGTCGACTGGCGCGTCGCCCCCGCCGACTTCGAGTCGGCGCGCGCCACCTACCGGCTGATCCGCGACGAGCTGGCGCGCACCGGCACCGGCTCGCTCGACTATGACGAGGCGGCGCTGGAGGATGCGTTGCTCGACTCGGCCGCTTATGGCGGGCATCACAGCGGCACCACCCGCATGTCGGACAGCCCGCGCGATGGCGTCGTCGATCGCGACTGCCGGGTGCACGGGGTCGCCGGGCTCTATGTGGCGAGCGCGTCGGTCACGCCGACGTCGAGCCAGGCCAACCCCACGCTGACCGCGATCGCGCTCGCGCTGCGGCTCGCGGATCATCTCAAGGAGCGGCACGTATGACGGGCACGGTGCTGGTGACGGGGGCGGGCGGCTTCGTCGGGCAGCGGGTCGTCGCGGCGCTCGAGGCGGCGGGCGTTCCGGTCGTCGCCGGGCATCGCCGCCCGCCGCCCGGCGGCACCGCGCTCAACGTCCTGGAACCCAAGGCGCTGGCGGTGGCGATGCCGGGGATCGAGACCGTCGTCCATACCGCGGTCGGCGGCCCGCGCGACACGCGGGTGATCGTCGACGGCACGCGCAACACGCTCGCCGCGGCGCGCGCCGCCGGGGTGAAGCGCTTCATCCAGCTCAGCTCGGTCGCGGTCTATGGCGCCGCCACCGGGACGATCGACGAGGACGCGCCGACCGACGATCCGCACGGCGCCTATGGTGCGGCGAAGGTCGCCGCCGAAGCGGCGTGCCGTCAGGCGGCGGATGCACTGGCGGTGGCGATCCTGCGCCCGACCCTGATCTACGGCCCGCGCAGCACGGCCTGGACGACCGCCTATCTCGATCGGCTGCACAACGGCTGGCCGGTGCTCGGCGACGCCGGGCGCGGTGACGCCAATCTCGTCCATGTCGACGATCTCGCCGGGTTTATCGCGCATCTCGCGACCAGCGCGACGCCGATCGCCGGCACCTTCAACGTCAACGGTGCCGACATCCCGACGTGGCACGCCTATCTGGAGGGCCTGCGCGACGCGGTGCAGGCGCGGGCCGCGACCGGCGCGTTGCCGGGGTCCGCGACGCTGGCGGCGCGCAAGGTCGCCAAGGCCGCCAGCGCCGCCGCCGGGCGCGCCGGCGTCTCGCTCGGCGCGCTCGAGCGGTTCGTCGCGCGCACGCCGTCGCACGACGAGGTCGCGCGCTTCCGCACCCCGGTGCGCTACACGATCGACCGGATGCTCGCGACCGGCTACGCGCCGCGGATCACGGTCGCGCAAGGCCTCGCCGACATCGCCGCATGGGAGCGCGCCGGACGGCCGTGATCGTGCGGATTATGGCACGCACGGCCGCGGCAGCGGGCAGGTATCCGCACACGTCTCGCCAGGTGCCGGGGAAATCCGCGAAATAATCGTTCTATTGCAATAACTTGGCCTAGTCTTAGACACCGCTTCGTCGCCGGGCCGATCGGCGTTAACCTCTGCCGCAAGACGTCCGCTGAACGCGGATGCGAGGAGAGGTTATGCACAGCACCGTCAT
Source organism: uncultured Sphingomonas sp. (assembly GCA_913776255.1). Lineage (GTDB taxonomy): Bacteria > Pseudomonadota > Alphaproteobacteria > Sphingomonadales > Sphingomonadaceae > Sphingomonas. Next base: position 57,301 of record CAJYLV010000012.1, read on the forward strand.
TCCACCCGAAGCCGAAGGCCCGCGCCGCCTTCATCACCATCTCTACGTCCAGGTCCTGATCGCGATCGTCGTCGGTGCGATCGTCGGGCATTTCTACCCGCAGCTCGGCGCGGCGCTGAAGCCGCTCGGCGACGGCTTCATCAAGCTGGTCAAGATGGTGATCGCCCCGGTCATCTTCCTCACGCTGGTCAGCGGCATCGCCGGCCTGCGCGAGCTGCGCGCGGTCGGGCGGGTCGCGGGCAAGGCGTTCGGCTATTTCCTGTTCTTCTCGACGCTGGCGCTGATCGTCGGGATGATCGTCGCCAATGTCGTCCAGCCGGGCGCGGGGATGAACATCAACCCCGCCTCGCTCGATACCGGCGCGGTCGCCGATTACGCCGCCAAGGCGCATGATTCGACGCTGACCGGCTTCCTGCTCAACATCATCCCCGACACGCTGATCTCGGCGCTGACGCAGGGCAACATCCTGCAGGTGCTGCTGGTCGCGATCCTGTTCGGCGTCGCGATCAGCCTCGTCGGCGCGCCCGCCGCGCCGATCCTCGACCTGATCGAGCGGCTCAACATCGTCGTGTTCCGCGTCGTCGCGATCCTGATGCGCGTCGCCCCGCTCGGCGCGTTCGGTGCGATCGCGTTCACCGTCGGCAAGTACGGCGTCGGCAGCCTCGTCAACCTCGGCGGGCTGGTCGCGACCTTCTACCTGACCTCGGCGCTGTTCGTGTTCGGCATCCTTGGCATCGTCGCGCGGCTGCACGGCTTCTCGATCCTGCGCCTGATCGGCTATCTCAAGGGCGAGCTGCTGCTCGTGCTCGGCACGTCCTCATCCGAGCCGGCGCTGCCGGGCCTGCTGACCAAGCTGGAGGCCGCCGGGTGCGACCGCGGTGTCGTCGGGCTGGTCGTCCCGACCGGCTATTCGTTCAACCTCGACGGCACCAACATCTACATGACGCTGGCGGCGCTGTTCATCGCGCAGGCGTGCAACGTCGAGCTGTCGATCGGCCAGCAATTGCTGCTGCTCGGCGTGGCGATGCTGTCGTCGAAGGGCGCGGCGGGGGTAACCGGCGCGGGGTTCATCACGCTCGCGGCGACGCTGTCGATCGTCCCGACCGTGCCGGTCGCGGGCATGGCGCTGATCCTCGGCGTCGACCGTTTCATGAGCGAATGTCGGAGTCTTACCAACTTCGTCGGCAACGCGGTGGCGGCGATCGTCGTCGCACGCTGGGAGGGCAAGCTCGACCGCCCCGCCCTTGATGCCGCGCTGGCCGGACGCGCGCTCCCGACCATGCCAGCCGGACAAATCGCAGAATAATCGAAAAATTGTCGGAACAGCGCTTCCCCCCGCCGTTCCAATCTGATACCGGTAACTAAGAACGAGACGTATACTTTCGACTATGTTCCAGTTGCTTAGCATCTAAGTTTGCGTGCGATCCGGCAAGTATAACCACCAGATGTTTGAGTTAACATGGGTGTTACCAGGCTCATTTGCCGCCATCGCCGCTAAAGATGAAATATCGGCAAGGTAACAAGATCTTGATCCAGTCTATAATATACGTTCTTGCGTCGCGTTCACGTTTTTGTACAACCGTTTTACCTAGAGTAATCCTGCCTGAGCGAATTATGACGCTCTGGTGACATCACAGCGGCGCGTGGCGGGGCGCCCGAGGGGGGATGAACACGGTGCCCAATTACGCGGTCGTATTGCAACATGCTGTTCCGGCAGCCGATAATTATGATCTGCCCAGACAGGACAAGAGCATACCGCCGATGGCGGCGCTGCTGGCAGAATTCCACAGCAGCATGAGCATCACCGGCCTCCGCTACTTCAAAGGCAATATGGACCGGTTTCTCGTTTTCGGTCTGCTGCTTCGCACCAGCCTCTCGCAGCCCGACCGGCGCGGGACGATCTCGGTGCATTCCGCCGCGATGTCGCTCGGCCGCCCGTTCGAGACGGTGCGTCGCCATATCTGCGCGCTGATCGATCGCCGCGTGTGCCAGCGGACCCGCAGCGGGGTGACGCTCTCCGACGCCTTTTGGGATCGCGCCGACAATTGGCAGCAGCTACGCTATGCGCATGACTGCTTCGTGCGGCTGATCGCGGACGCGGTCGCCAAGGGCGCGATCCCGGTCGGCGCCGCCCCGCCCGCCCGCCACCCGCGCCTCGCGCTGAGCGACGGCATCTGCGCGGCGATCGATCTGTTCCTCGCGCTGGTCGACGCCAACCGCCCTTTGTGTGCCGAGCCGCTCGACCTGGCGATCTTCTCGGTGGTGCTCCACGCCAATCATCAGGCGCTGACGGCCGATCGATCGTTCGGCGGTTTCGGCGGTTCGATCTCGCTCCTGCCGCGTCACGCGATCCGCGTCGCGCAGATCGCCCGCGCGCTCTCCACCCCGGATACCACGGTGCGCCGCCGACTCGCGCCGCGCAGCGTCGAGGGCGGGCCGTACCGCCGCACCGCCAACGGCCTGCTCGTCTCGACCGAATGCCTGCGCCGCTGTGGTCAGCCGAGCGAAGAGAATAACGCCAAGCATGGCTCGATCCGGCTGATCATCCAGCGCGCGGTCGCCGCCGGGCTGTCGCTGCGCGACCCGACGAACTCCTATTGCGACGGGCGTCCGCCGTCACCGCGCATCGACTGACGTCAGCCGCCGCGCGGCCGCTTGGGCACCAGCGACGACAGGATCCCGCGGAAGGTCCGTATCTCCTGGCTCGACCAGCCCGGCTTGGTCAGCAACGTCCGCAGCATCCGCCGCGTCGTGGGGGTGCGATCGGGCGGGAAGAAATACCCGCCGTCGTCGAGCAGCGTGTCGAGCTGCGCGATCATCCCGTCCAGTTCGCCCTGCGGCGCGGGCGGATCGGCATCGACCGCCGGCGGGCTCGCCAGCGCCTGCCCCTTCGACCATTCATAGGCGACGAGGATCACCGCCTGCGCCAGATTGAGGCTGCCGAATTCGGGGTTGATCGGGACGGTGATGATCGTCCGCGCCACCGCGACATCGTCGGTTTCCAGCCCCGATCGCTCGGGCCCGAACAGGATCGCCGAGCGGCCCGGCGCGGCGTGGATCGCCTCCGCCGCCGCGGCCGGGGTTACGACCGGCTTGGTGACGCCGCGCTTGCGCACCGTCGTGGCATAGACATGCGCGCAGTCGGCGACGGCGTCGGCGACCGTCTCGAACAATTGCGCGCGCTCCAGCACGATGTCCGCGCCCGATGCGGCGGGGCCGGCCTGCGGATTGGGCCAGCCGTCGCGCGGCGCGACCAGCCGCAGCTCGACCAGCCCGAAATTGAGCATCGCGCGCGCCGCCTTGCCGATATTCTCGCCCAGTTGCGGGCGGACGAGCACGATGACCGGGGGCGGGGCCGAGGGCGCTTCTCCCGCGATCCGTTCGTCCCGGGGAGCGGCTGCGCCAATGTCAGCTTCCCGCGTCGAGACGCCGCCCGCCCCATCCTCGCCCTCGCGCCTTTCGTCCTGAGGAGCGGCTGAGCCAGCGTCAGCTTCGCGCGTCGAGACGCCCCCACCCCCATCCGTTCGATTCGAGCCAGCGTCGAGCGCAGCCGAGACGCGCGGTCGAGAACGCGCCGCGACGCTGACCGACTGCCAATCGCCGGCAAACAGCGCCTCTTTCTTCGCGCGCGACCAATCCTTCACCTGCCGCTCACGATCCAGCGCGTCGATTCGCGTCGGGAAATCCTGCGCCCACATCAGCTCCACAGGCCGGCGATCGTGCGTATAGCCCGGCAATGCGCACGATTGATGCTCGGCGATCCGGCGCTCGAGATCGTCGGTGTGCCCGGTATAATAGCTGCCGTCGGCGCAGCGCAGGATGTAGACGTAAAAGCTCATCGGAACGCTATGTTCTCGACGGACGCATCTCGGCAAGCTCGATGCTGCTCGAACCGAACGGATCGGGCGGCATCACCCCCGCCCCGCTTCCTCCACGCTGCCCGCGAATTCCTCGAAGTCGCGCGCCTCGCTGAACTCGCGATAGACGCTCGCGAAGCGGATATAGGCGACCGAGTCGAGCCCCTTGAGCCCGTCCATCACCATCTCGCCGATCCGCTTGGCCGACACCTCGGCCTCGCCGCTGGTCTCCAGCTGCCGCTGGATGCCGCTGACCAATTTCTCCAGCCGCACCGGCTCGACCGGCCGCTTGCGCGCCGCGATCGAGATCGAGCGCAGCAGTTTCTCGCGATCGAACGGCTCGCGCCGCGATTCGCTCTTCACCACCGTCAAATCGCGCAACTGGATGCGCTCGAAGGTGGTGAAGCGCGCCGCGCAGCCCTCGCACTGCCGCCGCCGCCGGATCGCCGCCCCATCGTCGGTGGGGCGGCTGTCCTTCACCTGGCTGGCGTCATGACCACAAAAAGGGCAGCGCATTCAGCGGGTCACTTGTTCTTGGTGCCCTTGTGATAGGCCCAGGCCGCGCCCGCGATCGCGCCGAAGATCGGCCCGACCACCGGTAGCGGAATGGCGACGACCGCGCCCAGCGCGCTCCACTTCGCCATGCTCTTGCCCAGACCCGGCGTGTTCTTCACCGTGCCGCGCACTTCGTTCACCTTGCTGTCGAAATCGGCCACCGATCGTTCTCCTTAGCTGTAGATCGGGAACCGAGCGCACAGCGCGCGCACACGTTCCCGCACGTCCGCCTCGACCGTCGCGTCACCGCCCTCGCCCTTCTCGCGCAGGCCGTCGAGCACGTCGGCGACCATATGGCCGATCTCGCGGAACTCGGCGGTGCCGAAGCCGCGCGTCGTGCCGGCGGGCGAGCCGACGCGGATGCCGCTGGTCTTGACCGGCGGCAGCGGATCGTTGGGGATGCCGTTCTTGTTGCAGGTGATCCCGGCGCGCTCCAGCGCCTCGTCCGCGTCGCGGCCGGTGATGCCGAGCGGGGTGAGATCGACCAGCGCCAGATGCGTGTCGGTCCCGCCCGACACGAGGTCCGCACCGCGCTCCTTCAGCGTCGCCGCCAGCACCTTGGCATTCTCGACCACCGCCGCGGCATAGCTCTTGAACTCAGGCCGCAGCGCCTCGCCGAACGCCACCGCCTTGGCGGCGACGACGTGCATCAGCGGCCCGCCCTGCAGGCCCGGGAACACCGCCGAGTTGATCTTCTTCGCGATCGCCTCGTCATCGGTCAGCACCATGCCGCCGCGCGGACCGCGCAGCGTCTTGTGCGTGGTGGTGGTGACGACGTCGGCGTGGCCGAACGGGGTCGGGTGCAGGCCGGCGGCGACGATGCCGGCGAAATGCGCCATGTCGACCATGAACTTCGCGCCAACTTCATCGGCGATCGCGCGGAACTTCGCGAAGTCGATGTGGCGCGGATAGGCCGAACCGCCGGCGATGATGAGCGTCGGCTTGTGTTCGCGCGCAAGAGCGGCGACCTGATCGTAATCGATCAGGTGCGTTTCGCGATCGACGCCATACTGGATCGCGTTGAACCACTTGCCCGACATCGCCGCCTTGGCGCCGTGCGTCAGGTGGCCGCCGGCATCGAGGCTCATGCCCATGATCGTGTCGCCGGGCTTGGTCAGCGCCAGCATCACGGCGCCGTTCGCCTGCGCGCCCGAATGCGGCTGCACGTTGACGAAGCCGCAGCCGAACAGCTGCTTGGCGCGCTCGATCGCGAGGCTCTCGACCTCGTCCGAGGGGTGGCAGCCCTGATAGTAACGCTTGCCGGGATAGCCCTCGGCGTACTTGTTGGTGAAGACGCTGCCCTGTGCCTCCAGCACCGCCTTCGACACGATGTTTTCCGATGCGATCAGCTCGATCTGATAGCGCTCACGCTCCAGTTCGTGGGTGACGCCGGCGAACACGGCGGGGTCGGCATCGGCAAGGGTGGTTTCGAAGAAACCGTCGGGGCGGAACTGGTCGGTCATGGGCGCGGCTCCCGCTGAGAAAGAGGTCGCGCGCGC
>CAJYLV010000013.1 GCA_913776255.1 uncultured Sphingomonas sp.
GTGAACGCCAGCTTCAACAACACCATGATCACCATCACCGATGCGCAGGGCAATGCGATCAGCTGGTCGTCGGCCGGCATGATGGGCTTCAAGGGCTCGCGCAAGTCGACCCCGTATGCCGCGCAGGTCGCTGCCGAGGACGCCGGCCGCAAGGCCGCCGACCACGGCGTGCGCACGCTCGAAGTCGAAGTGAAGGGCCCGGGTTCGGGTCGTGAATCGGCGCTCCGCGCGCTCCAGGCCGTCGGTTTCCAGATCACGTCGATCCGCGACGTGACCTCGATCCCGCACAACGGCGTCCGCCCGTCCAAGCGCCGTCGCGTCTGACGATCACGCTTCGCGTGGCCGCTGACGAGTGGCCACGTTCATTACCCGGCCGTACGCGTCCCCCGCGTCCGGCCCAACCCCAGGGGACGAGAGCTTGTCTGTCAACGCAAAGAACTGGCAAGAACTGAAGAAGCCCAACCAGCTCGAAAAGAAGAGCGGTGACGGCAAGCGCAAGGCGACCTTCGTCGCCGAGCCGCTGGAGCGGGGCTTCGGCCTGACGCTGGGCAACGCGCTGCGGCGCGTGCTGCTGTCGTCGCTGCAGGGCGCGGCGGTGACGTCGATCAAGATCGAGAACGTGCTCCACGAGTTCAGCTCGCTGGCGGGCGTCCGCGAGGACGTGACCGACATCGTGCTGAACGTGAAGCAGATCGCGCTGAAGATGCAGGGCGAAGGCCCGAAGCGCCTCCAGCTGTCCGCCACCGGCCCGGCCGAGGTGAAGGCCGGAGACATCGCGGTGTCGGGCGACATCGAGGTGATGAACCCGGATCTGGTGATCTGCCACCTCGACGACGGCGCGACGTTCAACATGGAACTGACCGCGGATGTCGGGAAGGGCTATGTCGCGGCGGTCAACAACCGTCCGGCGGACGCACCGATCGGGCTGATCCCGGTCGACGCGCTCTACTCGCCGGTCCGCCAGGTGTCGTACAAGGTCGACCCGACCCGCGTCGGGCAGGACCTCGACTACGACAAGCTGACGCTGATGATCGAGACCGACGGCACCGTGACCCCGGAAGACGCGGTCGGCTATGCCGGGCGCATCCTTCAGGACCAGCTGGCGCTGTTCGTCCACTTCGACGATTCGTCGGTCACGCGGTCGGCGCCGATCGGCGTTGCCGCGCCGGCGGCGACGGGTGGCGAAGCCCCGAGCGACACCGCGCAGATCAATCGTTACCTGCTCAAGAAGGTCGACGAGCTGGAGCTGTCGGTCCGTTCGGCGAACTGCCTCAAGAACGACAACATCATCTATATCGGCGATCTGGTCGGCAAGACCGAGGCCGAGATGCTGCGCACGCCGAACTTCGGCCGCAAGTCGCTCAACGAGATCAAGGAAGTGCTGTCGTCGATGGGGCTGCGGCTGGGTATGGAAATTCCCGGCTGGCCGCCCGAGAACATCGAGGAAGTCGCCAAGAAGCTCGAGCAGGAGATTATGGGGTGATCGCAGTGGATTAGCGGAAGCTAATCCACGCCGCAGCGATCACCTCGGCCGGCGGGAGCCGAACGGCTCCCGACCGACGACGCGGCTTCGCCGCGTCGCCACCCGGTCTCCTCCTGCCAAAACAACCGGCGTCCCGAACGCCGAACCAGATAGGGGCCCCTGCCTGCGCGGGGGCGACGGTCCATCCGGTGAGCCACCGTCCTCACCTGTCCCGGGGTTCCGTCGAACGGCCCCCTGACGAACGAGAAGGAAGACTATCATGCGCCATCGTGTAGGCGGTCGTAAGCTCCAGCGGACCTCGGCACATCGCATCGCGCTGTTCCGCAACATGTCGGCCGCGCTCATCAAGCACGAGCAGATCACCACCACCGTCGCCAAGGCGAAGGAACTGCGTCCGTACATCGAGAAGCTGGTGACGCTCGGCAAGAAGGGCGGCCTGTCGAACCGCCGTCTGGCGCACGCCCGGCTGCTCGACGACGCGCAGCTGGTCAAGCTGTTCGACGTGCTCGCCAAGCGCTACGCCGACCGCAACGGCGGCTACACCCGCATCATCAAGGCCGGCATCCGCGCGTCGGACGCCTCGCCGATGGCGATCATCGAGTTCGTCGACCGCGACGTCGCGGCCAAGGGGCAGGACTCGGGTCCGGTCGTGAGCGACGACGAGGATTTCGACGCCGCCGCCTGACCGGGCGACCGCGCTGAAACAAACAGGCCGCTCCGGCAACGGGGCGGCCTTTTTCGTGTGTCTCAGGTTTGCGGACCTGCTTCGTTCCGTCATCCCCGCGAAGGCGGGGATCCAGAACCCATGCCATCTCGGTAGAAGCGTGAGGTTCGCGCGTCTGGATTCTCGCCTCCGCGGGAATGACGGGTGAGGTGACAACTCACCATCCACTCCATATACGCTCCGTATGTTGATAACTCCGTGGAGAAGCTGTGTGGGCATTGTGAAAATCGACGACCTGATCCACGAGGAGGCGCGCCGCGCGAGTACGGTAATGTGCCGCTCGATCAACGCGCAGGCGGAATTCTGGATGAAGATCGGGATGCTCGCCGAGGCGAACCCGACCCGGTCGTTCAACGAGATCGTCGCCCGCGAGCGTGCCGCCGCGCCGCTCACGACCGCCGCATGACCGCGATCCTCAAGACGCCCGACGAACTGGCGCTGATGCGCGAGTCCGGCCGGTTGCTCGCGCAGGTGTTTACGATGCTCGATCGCGAGACGCTCGCCGGCCAGTCGACGCTGGCGATCAACGACCGGGTCGAGCGCTATATCGTCGACGAGCTGCACGCGCGCCCCGCCAGCAAGGGGCAGTATGATTTCGCGTTCGTGCTCAACAGCTCGATCAATCAGGTCGTTTGCCACGGCGTGCCGAACGACGCCGACGTGATCCGCGACGGCGACATCGTCAATCTCGACATCACGCTGGAGAAGAACGGCTTCATCGCCGACTCGAGCAAGACCTATCTGGTCGGCGAGGTCGCGCCCGCCGCGCGCCGCCTCGTGCGCGTCGCGCAGGAGGCGATGTGGAAGGGGATCGCACAGGTCCGCGCCGGCGCCCGGCTCGGCGATGTCGGCGCGGCGATCGACCGCCACGCCAAGCAGCACGGCTATGCGGTGGTCCGCGACTTCTGCGGCCACGGCATCGGGCGCGAGATGCACGAGGCGCCCGAGGTGCTCAATTACGGCCGCCCCGGCACCGGCCCGCTGCTGCGCGAGGGCATGACCTTTACGGTCGAGCCGATGGTCAACCAGGGCACGCGCAAGGTCGCGACGCGCGACGACGGCTGGACAGTCGTCACCGGCGACGGCAAGCTCTCCGCGCAGTTCGAGCATACGGTGGCGGTGACCGCGACCGGCGTCGAGGTGCTGACGCTCCGCGAAGGCGAGGCGGTGCCCAAGGGCGTGCGCGGCTGACCCTCTCGTCGCCCCGGACTTGATCCGGGGCCCCGCTTCTTCTTCCTGCTGTCGGAAGAAAGAAGCGGGATCCCGGATCATGTCCGGGATGACGGGTAGCGTACAAGCCTTAGCCCCCTCTTTCCCACCGCGCGCCATCCCGCTACAGGCCCGCCATGGAGCATCCCGACAACATCCTCATTGTCGATTTCGGCAGCCAGGTGACCCAGCTGATCGCGCGTCGCGTGCGCGAGGCGGGGGTCTATAGCGAGGTCGCGCCCTTCCAGTCCGCCGCCGAGGCGTTCGCGCGGCTCAAGCCCAAGGGCGTGATCCTGTCGGGCGGCCCGGCCTCGGTGGTCGACGACAACAGCCCGCGCGCGCCGCAGGAAATCTTCGACGCCGGCGTGCCGGTGCTCGGCATCTGCTATGGCCAGCAGGTGATGAACACCCAGCTCGGCGGGCGGGTCGAAAAGGGGATGTCGGGCGAGTTCGGGCTGGCGTTCGTCGAGGTCGACCAGACCTGCGCGCTGTTCGACGGGCTGTGGCAGGCCGGCGAGAAGCATCAGGTGTGGATGAGCCACGGCGACCATGTCGCGGCGCTCGCCCCCGGCTTCGCGCCCGTCGCCTCGTCGCCCGGCGCGCCCTTCGCGATCACCGCCGACGAGGCGCGGCGCTTCTACGGGATGCAGTTCCACCCCGAGATGGTCCACACGCCGGACGGCGCGAAGCTGATCGCCAATTTCGCGCGCCATGTCTGCGGGCTGGTGGGCGACTGGACGATGGCGGAGTTCCGCAGCGTCAAGATCGCCGAGATCCGCGCGCAGGTCGGCGACAAGCGCGTGATCTGCGGGCTGTCGGGCGGGGTCGACTCGGCGGTCGCGGCGGTGCTGATCCACGAGGCGATCGGCGAGCAGCTCACCTGCGTGTTCGTCGACGGCGGCATCCTGCGTCAGGGCGAGGCCGAGCAGGTCGTCGGGCTGTTCCGCGGTGCCTATAACATCCCGCTGGTGCACGTGCAGGCGCAGGACCTGTTCATGGGCGGGCTGGCCGGCGTCACCGACCCGGAGGCGAAGCGCAAGTTCATCGGCAAGACCTTCATCGACGTATTCGAGGCCGAGGCGAAGAAGATCGGCGGCGCGGATTTCCTCGCGCAGGGCACGCTCTACCCGGACGTGATCGAGAGCGTCAGCTTCACCGGCGGCCCGTCGGTGACGATCAAGAGCCACCACAATGTCGGCGGGCTGCCCGAGCGGATGAACATGAAGCTCGTCGAGCCGCTGCGCGAATTGTTCAAGGACGAGGTCCGCGCGCTCGGCCGCGAGCTGGGGCTGCCGGAGGTGTTCGTCAGCCGTCATCCGTTCCCGGGGCCGGGGCTGGCGATCCGCATCCCCGGCGAGGTGACGCGCGAGCGCTGCGACATTTTGCGCAAGGCGGATGCGATCTATCTCGAGGAAATCCGCAACGCCGGGCTCTACGACACGATCTGGCAAGCGTTCGCGGTGCTGCTGCCGGTGCGCTCGGTCGGGGTGATGGGCGACGGGCGGACCTATGACAGCGTGCTGGCGCTGCGTGCGGTCACCTCGGTCGACGGCATGACCGCTGAGGCGTTCGAGTTCCCCGGCGGCTTCCTGCCGCGCGTCGCGACGCGGATCATCAACGAGGTGAAGGGCGTCAACCGCGTCACCTACGACTATACCTCCAAGCCCCCCGGCACGATCGAGTGGGAATGATGTGGACTCGCGATCCCGCGGGGCGGGATCGCGGCCACATCATTCGGCATCGCAAGATGCCGCTGGGCCGCGAGCGCTGACGTCACGTGGCGGGGTCGCGGCCACATCATTCGGCGAAAGGCCCATCCGTCATTGCGAGCGCAGCGAAGCAATCCAGGGCGTCCTGGTCCGGCTCTGGATTGCTTCGCTGCGCTCGCAATGACACCGTGGTGGCCGCCGCCGTCCAATCGTGCCACAATCATTGCGACCACGATGGAATGACCAATGATCGCCGCCCTCCTGTCGCTCGCTTTGCAAGCCGCACCCGCGCCGCATCTCCCCGATACCCCGGCGTTGCGCGGGCAGGGGCAGTTGGCGCTGTTCGACATGATCTGCGTGCGGGTCTTCCCCGACGAGGCGCGGATCGCGACCGCGATGGCGAAGCTGCCCGGTGCGCGCGCGCTGACCCCGGACGAGTTGCGCACCTATCTGAAGGACGATCCCGGCCGCGGCTGGATCATGCCTGCGGGGACCAGCCAGATCGTCGTGACGCTGGAGGCGCCGCCGATCCGCTCCTGTGCGGTGCGCATGACCAATACCGACGGCGTGATCGACGAGAACAAGTGGCAGCAACTGCTCACCGCCGCACAGGCACGCAGCGGCGGCGGGTTCCTCACCATGCCCCCGCAGACTTTCGCGGTCGGCGACATCCGCTCGCAAGCCAGCGGCGTCCAGAAACAGGGTGTCGGCGGCGCGGCGGAGGCGATCTACCTGATCCGCAGCACCCCGAAGACGCCCGGCTACGCAACCGAAATCCGCATGGTGCGTCAGCTGGTGACGCCGCAGCGGCGCTAGCAGGCATGAAGCCGATGCGCTGGTGGTTCCTGATCGCCCCCTTGTGCGGTCTGACGGTCGCCTGTGCTGCTCCGGCCGCCGGCACCCGGTTCGACGTCGTGCTGCGCGAGACAGACGCAACGTGCGTCACCACGTTCGAGGGACATGACCTCACCAGCGCCGAACTGCTGGAGATGGCCCGCGCAAGGGCGCGGAAGACGCGCGAGGCGCAGGTCGCCACGAAGACGGTCAACACGCCGTGGCGGTGCGTCGCCGGCCTGATCTACACGTTGCAAATGGCGGGGTTCGAGAAGATCAACTTCGCCGCGCTGCCTTCCGCGCGCCGCTAGCCGGCGATCCTCCCTCCATGCATGGACCGGACCTGCATGCCCGTCACCCTCTACGGCATCCCCAATTGCGACACCGTCAAGAAGGCGCGCACGTGGCTCGCCGACCACGACGTCGCGCACACCTTCCACGACTATAAGAAAGCCGGCGTCGACGAAGCAGCGCTCGACGCCTGGATCGCGCAGCTCGGCTGGGAGCCGTTGCTTCACCGCGCCGGCACCACCTTCCGCAAGCTGCCCGACGCCGACAAGACCGACATCGACGCCGCCAAGGCGCGCGCGCTGATGATCGCGCATCCGTCGACGATCAAGCGCCCGGTGCTGGTCGATGGCGACCGTATCGCGGTGGGGTTCAACCCGGAACGCTATGCCGCGCTCTTCGCCTGAACCGCTTCGCCGTTGACCGGGCGCGTGCGGAAACCTAGGAAAACCGCCCGTGCCCCCGTAGCTCAGCAGGATAGAGCGACGGTTTCCTAAACCGCAGGCCGTGAGTTCGAATCTCGCCGGGGGCACCACACCTGCGACGGAGCAAGACGTGGCGCGTGCGCTCGGCCTCGATTTCGGCACCACCAACACCGTCGTCGCGCTCGCCGAGGACGATGACGCGCGGTTGGTCGAGTTCGCCGGCAAGGAAGCGACCGGCGCGGTGTTCCGCTCGGCCTTGTGCTTCTGGGAGGACGAGCAGGGCTGGAACGGCGTCGCCAGCGAGGCGGGGCCGTGGGCGATCGCCGAATATCTGGAGGCGCCGCTCGACAGCCGTTTCGTTCAGTCGTTCAAGACCGTCGCCGCCAGCCCGCTGTTCGAGCGGACGACGATCTTCAACCGCCAGATGCGCTTCGAGGATCTCGGCCGGCTGTTGCTCCAGAAGCTGGTGCGCCATGCCGGCGGGCAACTCGACGATCGCCCCGCGCGCGTGATCGTCGGGCGGCCGGTCGAATATGCCGGCGCGCGCCCCGACGAAGCGCTCGCCCGGCAACGTTACGACCTGATGCTGCGCGAGTTCGGCGCCGAGGTCCATTACGTCTACGAACCGCTCGGCGCGGCGCACAGTTTTGCGGCGCGGCTGACCGAGCCCGCGACGATCCTCGTCGCCGATTTCGGTGGCGGGACGACCGACTTCTCGCTGGTGCGCGTCGCCGCGCCGGGCGCTGAGCGCCGCTGCGTCCCGCTCGCCTCGACGGGCGTCGGGATCGCCGGCGACCGTTTCGACCAACGGATCGTCTCGCAACTGGTGCTGCCGCTGCTGGGCAAGGGCGGGCAATATCGCTCGTTTGGCAAGGTGCTCGACATCCCCGGCGGCTTCTTCAACGACGTCGCGGACTGGTCGCGGCTGGCGATGATGCGCAACCGCCGCACGCTCGAGGAATTGCGCAAGCTGCAACGCGACGCGCTCGATCCCGAGGCGATCGGGCGGATGATCGCGTTGGTCGAGGAGGAGCAGGGCTTCCCGCTCTACGACGCGGTCGGCAAGCTCAAGCGCGCGCTGTCGGGCGCCGACCATGCCGAGTTCGCGTTCGAGGGCGGCGGCATCCGCATCGCCGCCGACGTGACGCGCGCCGATTTCGAGCGCTGGATCGCCGACGATCTCGTCCGCATCGAGGCCGCGCTCGACGCGGCCTTGACGCGCGGCGGGGCGGAGGCGGGGGCGATCGACCGCGTGTTCCTGACCGGCGGTTCGTCGCTGATCCCGGCGATCCGCGCGATCTTCGACCGCCGCTTCGGCGCGGCGCGGATCGCGACCGGCGGCGAGCTGACCTCGATCGCGCACGGCCTCGCGCTGATCGGTGCCGAGCCCGACATCACGCCCTGGGAGGCGTGACGATGGTCTATACCGATATCGCGACGCGCACCTGGGACCATAACTGGCGGCTCGATCCGATCGTGCGCAGCCTGCTCGACACCGATTTCTACAAGCTGCTGATGCTCCAGCTGATCTGGCGGCGGCATCGGACCACGCACGCGACCTTCGCGCTCATCAACCGCACGCACCGCGTCCGGCTCGCCGAGGTGATCGACGAAGCCGAGTTGCGCGCGCAGCTCGATCACGCGCGCGGCCTGCGCTTCACCAAGAAGGAGCTGATCTGGCTGGCGGGCAACAGCTTCTATGGCGAGGCGCGGATGTTCGCGCCCGACTTCCTCGCCTGGCTCGCGGACTTTCGCCTGCCCGACTATGAGCTGCGCACCGTCGACGGCCAGTTCGAGCTGCATTTCGACGGGCCTTGGATGTGCACGACGATGTGGGAGATTCCGGCGCTCGCGATCGTCAACGAGCTGCGCGCGCGGGCGGCACTGCGCGGCAAGGGACGCTTCACGCTCGACGTGCTCTATGCGCGCGCCAAGGCGAAATTGTGGGAGAAGGTCGAGCGGTTGCAGGAGCTGTCCGACCTCGCGCTGTCGGACTTCGGCACGCGCCGCCGTCACGGCTTCCTGTGGCAGCGCTGGTGCGTCGAGGCGCTCAAGGAGGGGCTGGGCAAGCGTTTCATCGGCACGTCGAACGTGCTGCTCGCGATGGACCACGATCTGGAGGCGATCGGCACGAATGCGCACGAGCTGCCGATGGTCGCCGCCGCGCTCGCCCCCGACGATGCCGCGCTCGCCGCGGCGCCCTACCAGGTGCTCGACGAATGGCGGCAGGCCTATGGCGGCAACCTCCTGATCGCGCTGCCCGATGCGTTCGGCACCGCCGCCTTCCTGCGCGACGCGCCCGACTGGGTGGCGGACTGGACCGGCTTCCGCCCCGACAGCGCGCCGCCGATCGCGGCCGGCGAGCGGATCATCGCGTGGTGGCAGGCGCACGGCCGCGATCCGCGCGAGAAGCTGCTGATCTTCTCCGACGGCATGGACATGGAGTCGATCGCGGCGACCTATCGCCATTTCCACGGCCGGGTGCGGATGAGCTTCGGCTGGGGCACCAACCTCACCAACGACTTCCGCGGCTGCGACCCCGATGGCGCGAGCGGGCTGGAGCCGATCTCGCTGGTCTGCAAGGTGGTGAGCGCCGACGGACGCCCGGCGGTCAAACTGTCCGACAATCCCGCCAAGGCGACCGGCACCCCGGAGGAAATCGCCCGCTACCTCCGCGTGTTCGGCGACGAGGCGCGCGCGGTGGCGCCGGTGGCGGTGTAAAGGCGAACCGCGTCTGGCTCCGTCATTGCGAGCGGAGCGAAGCAATCCAGGGCGTCCCGGTCCGTCACTGGATTGCTGCGCTGCGCTCGCAATGACGGATCGATTTGCTAAGCTACGGCGACCGCCCTTCGGCGGTGTCGGCGCGACCGACAAAAAAAACGCGCCGCCGGCTCTGGGCGGCGGCGCGCGGGGCAGGTCGAAAAGTTCAAGCCTTGACGTGCTGCGAGATATACTTGTTCATCTCGAACATCGTGCACTTGTCCTTGCCGAACACCTTCTTCAGCTTGTCGTCGGCGAGGATCTCGCGCTTGTTCTCAGGGTTCTGCAGGTTGTTCGACTTGATATAGTCCCACACCTTGCTGATCACCTGGCTGCGCGGCAGCTTCTCGTTGCCGACGACCGCGCCCAGTTCGGCCGAGGGCTGAACGGGGGCGTGGATGCCGCCGGTCTTGGTGGTGGTAGCCATTCTAATCCTTCCATGTGCGCCGGCCCGTCCGAACCGTGCGCAGAATCACGCCTTTTTCAGCGCAGCGGGCTTGTGCGCCGCCTTTCCGCCCTTGTCACTCTCCACGAGATATTGCGGATCGTCCTTCGATGCCTTGACCTTGTGCCCCTTGATCGAGGTTTCGGAGGTCAGCTTCTTCTCGACCGTGCCGTGCGCGGTGCCGCCGTGCGACTTCCAGGTCACGTCGTCGCCCTTCTTCAGATTGTCCGCCATCGTCCGTCTCCTTCGTTGCGGAGGATGCAACCCACGGAGGACATGACAGGTTGCGCTGGATCAATTCATGCTACAGCCGGCGTCGATACGAACGAGGACATGATGGACGACAAGGGTCAGGCGACGCCCGCCGACGGCGATCTGGTGGCGGAAGACGGCAAGATCGCGGTGCCCGATCACGTCGCGGCGGCGGTGCGCACCCTGCTGCGCTGGGCCGGCGACGATCCAGCGCGCGAAGGGCTGGTCGACACGCCGAAGCGCGTCGCGCGCGCGTGGAAGGAATATTGCGCCGGCTATGGCGAGGACCCGGGCGTGCATCTGTCGCGCGTGTTCGAGGAGGTCGGCGGCTATGACGAGATCGTGCTGCTGAAGGACATCCCGTTTCAGTCGCATTGCGAGCATCACATGGCGCCGATCATCGGCAAGGCGCATATCGCGTACCTGCCGCGCAACCATGTCGTCGGCATCTCGAAGCTGGCGCGCGTCCTCCATGGCTATGCGCGGCGGTTGCAGGTGCAGGAGCGGCTGACCGCCGAGGTCGCCGACTGCATCTGGAACGGGCTCAAGCCGCTCGGCGTCGCGGTGGTGATCGAGGCGAGCCATGCGTGCATGACCGCGCGCGGCGTCCGCACCTCCGGCGTCACCATGGTGACCAGCCGCATGATGGGCGTGTTCCGCGACGACGACCGCAGCCGCAAGGAAGTGCTGTCGCTGATGGGGCTCGCCTGACCGCGATGCGGGTGCTGGTGACCGGCGGCGCGAAGCGGCTCGGGGCGGCGATCGCGCGCGCGGTCGCGGCGGCGGGGCACGAGCCGGTGATCCATTACCGCGCCTCGCAGGACGAGGCCGCGGCGCTCGCCGCCGAACTGGGCGGTGCGGCGGTGCCGGGCGATCTGTCCGACCTTGCCGATGTCCCGGCGCTGTTCGCGCGCGCCTGCGAAGGAGGTCCGATCGACGGGCTAATCAACAGCGCCTCGCTGTTCGAATATGACGCGCCCGCCGCGCCCGATGCGGTGCTCGCCGTGCGGCTCCATGCGGTCAACGTCGTCGCGCCGTCGCTGCTCGCCGCCGCGCTGGCCGAGCAGGGGCGCGAGGGCGCGGTCGTCAACCTGCTCGACCAGAAGCTCGCCAATCCCAATCCCGATTTCTACAGCTACACGCTCACCAAGGCCGCGCTCGCGCAGGCGACGGTGCTGATGGCGCAGGCGTTCGCGCCGCGCGTCCGCGTCAACGCGGTCTCACCGGGGCTGACGCTGCCGAGCGGCGGCCAGTCCGACGCGGCGTTCGACGCGGTCGCGCGCGCCAATCTGTTGCAGCGCCCGGTCGGCGCGGAGGCGGTCGCCGACGCGGTGGCGTGGCTGCTGGCGGCGAGCAGCGTCACCGGGCAGACCCTCTTCGTCGACTGCGGCCAGCGCTTCGTGAAGAGCGCGCGCGACGTGATGTTCGGAACCGATCATGGCTGACTATAGGATCATCCTCGACGATCTTGCGGTGCAGATGCGGCTCGGCATCCACCCGCACGAGGCCGCGCCGCAGCGCGTGCTGGTGTCGGTGCGGCTGACCGTCGATTATCCGCGGACGCCCGATGCGGACTCGATCGCGGAGGTGCTCGATTATGACACGATCCGCGACGGCATCCACGCACTGGCGGCGGGCGATGGCTTCGCGTTGCAGGAGACCTTGGTCGAGCGCATCGCCGCCTTCTGCCTCGCCGATCCGCGCGTGCGCGCGGTGCGTGTCCGCTCGATGAAGCCCGACGTTTACCCCGATGCGCGCGTCGGCTGCGAGATCGTGCGCGGGCGATAAAGGCCTCCCATCGTCATCCCGGACTGGATCCGGGATCCCGCTTCTTACCGCGCTGGCCAAGAAGAAGCGGGGCCCCGGATCAAGTCCGGGCGACGAAGCGGGGTATATCGACAATCGCAGCACCGGCGACGATTGCGCGATGCCAAGGTGCGCCCTGTCCTACATCTCTACGTTCCTGATACGTTCTACCTGCAACCAAGGAGAACGTCCATCATGATCGACGACCTCATCGACGCGGTGATCGACCGCGAGGGCGGGTTCGTGAACAATCCCGCCGACCGCGGCGGCGCGACGCGCTTCGGCATTACCGAGGCGGTCGCGCGCGCCAACGGCTACACCGGCGACATGCGGCATTTCGCGCGCCCCGCCGCCGCCGCGATTTATCGCCGGCTCTACTGGACCGCGCCCGGCCTCGACCGCGTCGCCGCGCATGCGCCGCGGCTCGCCGCCGACTTGTTCGACACTGCGGTCAACATGGGGCCGGAGACTGCAACGAAGTTCCTGCAACGCGCGCTGACCGCGCTCAATCGCGGCGGGCGCGACTATCCCGACCTTCCCTGCGACGGACGAATCGGCGCACGGACGCTCGACGCGCTCACCAGCTTCCTCGCCACGCGCGGCCCGACCGCCGAGACGGTGCTGATCCGCGCGGTCGAGGCGTTGCAGGGCGAACGCTATCTGTCGCTCGCCGAGCATCGCCCCGCCAACGAGGCGTTCCTCTACGGCTGGCTCGCCAACCGCGTCGGCGGCGGGGAGCATTGAGCGTGGCGGTCGTCGACACGATCATCGCACCCGTCGCCGGGCTGCTCGACAAGCTCATCCCCGATCCGCGCGCACGCGAGGCGGCGCAACGCGAATTGCTGCGGATGGAAGGCACGCAGGAGCTGGAGCGCGTCAAGGCGCAATTGTCCGCGATCCTCGCCGAGGCGCAGGCGACCGATCCGTGGACCAGCCGCGCGCGGCCGGGCTTCCTCTACGTCATGTATGCCCTGCTGCTGTGGAGCATCCCGATGGGGCTGATCGCCGCGGTTCGCCCGCAAGCGGCGGCGACGATCGCGCGGGCGATGAACGCCTATCTCTCGGGCCTGCCCGAGCCGCTCTACACGCTCTTCGCGACCGGCTATCTCGGCTACACCGTCGCGCGTGAATGGGGGAAGGCCAAGGCGAAATGACGTTTCGTCATTGCGAGCGTAGCGAAGCAATGACGCATCATCCCGAGCGCGCCAGCCGCTGCGGATCGGGCGGCAGCCGCATGTTCGCGCCGTGCGCCGCCTCGAGATATTCGGTCGCCATCGCATAATGCGCCTGGCACACCACCGGGTCTTCCGCCTCCGCGGCCAGCCGGAGTTCGGCCTCGGCGCGCGTCTGGAAATACAAACGATCTTTATCGGTAATCATCGACGCACTCACTCTCCGCGCGCCATATGGTCGTTCGTCCGTGGCGATACCATCGCCGGCGTGCAAACTTTCGTTGCCCTTGCCTGGGACACATCCGCGCCCCAAATCCTACGCCTATGAGCGTTAACGATTCCTCCTCCATGCCGGTCTGGCATGGCACCACCATTCTTTCGGTACGGCGCGGCGGCAAGGTCGTCGTCATCGGCGACGGCCAGGTCTCGATGGGGCAGACCGTGATGAAGCCCAATGCGCGCAAGGTCCGCACGCTCGGCGCCAAGGGGACCGAGGGGGGCAAGGTCATCGCCGGCTTCGCGGGCGCGACCGCCGACGCCTTCACCCTGTTTGAGCGGCTGGAGGCCAAGCTTGAGCGGCACGGCTACAATCTGATGCGCGCCGCGGTCGAGCTGGCCAAGGACTGGCGCACCGACAAATATCTCCGCAATCTGGAGGCGATGATGATCGTCGCCGACAAGGAAGTGACGCTGATCCTGACCGGCAACGGCGACGTGCTCGAGCCCGAGGCGGGGGTGGCGGCGATCGGTTCGGGCGGCAATTACGCGCTCGCCGCGGCACGGGCGCTGGTTGAATACGAGACAGACGCCGAGGTGCTCTGCCGCAAGGCGATGAAGATCGCCGCCGAGGTCTGCGTCTACACCAACGACCGCGTCACGATCGAGACGCTGGACAGCACGACGTGATCGGAAAGCCGTCGCCCCTGCGCAGGCAGGGGCCCATGCCTGTCTCGTTTGTCGCAACCCCTGACACAGGAACGACGCTCATGTGTCAGCCAATCCGCAGCACGCCACAGCCATAGGCTCCTGCCTTCGCAGGAGCGACGGTTCACCCCGCCAGCGTCTCAACATTCACAACATTCGCCGATCAGGGCTTTGAAAAACCATGAACGATAATCTCACCCCCAAGGCGATCGTCGCCGCGCTCGACGCGCACATCATCGGGCAGCAGGACGCCAAGCGTGCGGTTGCCGTCGCGCTGCGCAACCGCTGGCGCCGCCAGCAGCTCGCGCCCGACCTGCGCGACGAGGTGACACCCAAGAACATCCTGATGATCGGCCCGACCGGTTGCGGCAAGACCGAGATCAGCCGCCGTCTCGCCAAGCTGGCCGACGCGCCGTTCGTGAAGGTCGAGGCGACCAAGTTCACCGAGGTCGGCTATGTCGGCCGCGACGTCGAACAGATCGCGCGCGACCTCGTCGAGGAAGCCGTGCGGCTGGAGAAGGAACGCCGCCGCGTCGCGGTGAAGGACAAGGCCGAGGCCGCGGCGATGGACCGGCTGCTCGACGCTCTGGTCGGCAAGGACGCCAGCCAGGCGACCCGCGACAGCTTCCGGCAGCGCTTCGCCGAGGGGCATCTCGCCGATAAGGAGGTCGAGCTGGAACTGCAACAGGCGCCGCAGATGCCGTTCGAGCTGCCCGGCGGGCAGGGCTCGATGGGCATGATCAATCTTTCGGAGATGATGGGCAAGGCATTCGGCGGCGGCCCCAAGCAGCGCCGCAAGCTGCTCGTCCCCGCGGCATGGGAGAAGCTGGTCGAGGAAGAGGCCGACAAGCGGCTCGACCAGGACGAGGTCAGCCGCATCGCGCTGCAGGACGCCGAGGAGAATGGCATCGTCTTCCTCGACGAGATCGACAAGATCGCGGTCAGCGACGTGCGTGGCGGGTCGGTCAGCCGCGAGGGCGTCCAGCGCGACCTGTTGCCGCTGATCGAGGGCACGACCGTTTCGACCAAATACGGCCCGATGAAGACCGACCATATCCTGTTCATCGCCTCGGGCGCGTTCCATGTCGCGAAGCCGAGTGACCTGTTGCCCGAGCTTCAGGGCCGTTTGCCGATCCGCGTCGAGCTGAAGGGGCTGACCGAGGACGATTTCGTCGCGATCCTCTCCGACACCAAGGCGTCGCTGCCCGCGCAATACAAGGCGCTGATCGCCACCGAGGGCGTCGCTGTCACCTTCACCGACGACGGGATCCGCGCGATCGCGCGGATCGCCGCCGAGGTGAACGGCGAGATCGAGAATATCGGCGCGCGCCGGCTCCAGACCGTCATGGAAAAACTGCTGGAGGAAGTGAGCTTCGACGCCGAGGACCGCCAGGGTGCGGCGGTGACCGTCGACGCCGCCTATGTCGAGGCGCAGCTGTCCAGCGTCGCGCGCAACTCAGACTTGAGTCGCTTCGTGCTGTAACCTACGTCAGCCCCCCTGCGATCGCTGGGGGGCGGCATGGACGACGAACGCGAGGCGCTGATCCACGGCGCCTATCTGGCGGCGATGGACGACGGGGCGGAGGGGTGGACGCCGTGGCTGCGCCGCGCGTCGGAGTGGATCGGCGGTGCGGCGGGCTATCTGGCGCTGGTCGATCGCGCGAAGGGCGTGCTGACGTGGAGCGCGATCCACCACATCGATCCCGCCGCGCCGGCGCGCTATGCCGCCGACGGGATGCACCTGCTCGACCCGCAGGTGCCGGTCGTCGCGCGGCTTCAGCACAGCCGGCTCTACCGCGACACCGACGTCCTCGACCGCGACGACCCGCAGGTCGCGGTCTATCTGCGCTGGATGGAGGCGTACAGCCGCACGCGGCATTTCGTCACCTCGGCGGCGGTGATCGGCGAGGGGCGCTGGGTCGGCGGGCTGTCGGTGCACAATGCCGTGACGCGCGGCGAGATCGACGACGAGCAATGGCGGCGGCTCGCGTCGCTGGCCGGGACGCTGGAGCAGACGCTCGCCTTCGGGGTGCTCCACGCCGAGAAGCTGCGCGAGCAATGGTGGCGCGCGCGCCTCGACGCGAGCGGCGAGCCCGCGGCGCTGCTCGACGAACAGGGCGTGCTGCTGCGCGCCACCCCCGACTTCGAGGCGGCGCTCCGCCGCGACGACGGGCTGCGCGTCCGGGACGGGCGGTTGCTCGCGCCGGACGTCGCCAGCCAGCAGCGGCTGGCGGCGTTGCTCGAGCGCGCGACCGCGATGCAGAGCGCGACCGCGAACGCCACGCGGATCGCGCGCGCGGACGAGGCGCCCGGCTATGTGCTGTGCGCATGGCCGCTGGTCGCGGAACGGCGCGCGCTGGTGCCCGATCGCGCCGCGGTGCTGGTCACGCTGCTCGACCCGCTCGCCGCTCCGACCCCGCGCGTGGCGCTGTGGCGCGCCGCCTTCGCGCTGACGGCGCGCGAAGCCGATCTGGCGGCAGAATTATTTTCGGGCCGGACGCTTGAGGAAGCATCGGGGGCGCTGGGGATTACGATCAATACTATCCGTGTGCATTTGCGGCAGATATTTGCCAAAACCCACACGTCCCGACAGGCTGAACTGGTGCGATTACTGTCCCGTTTTGGGTAAATCGCCGGTGCAATACTGCCGCCTACTCCAAACAGGTGAGGGAACGACTCGTTAATAGGATTTAAAGGCTCCTTCCGATGGTTCAGCTCCGGGCCATGCATTTGATCCTTTGGGGGGAATGAACATGAAATTCGTTATGCGGGCTGCACTTACGGCAGCAGCGGTGACGGTGGCGGTGCCGTCCTATGCGGCGACCGTCGTGTCGACCAAGTCGATCGATTTCTCGGTCAATCTGCTGCTCGGCGCGCAGCAGAACGACAATGCCGCGACGCGCGATCAGGATGCGACCCCGAAGTCGGGCAGCGGCTCGTTCAGCGGTCTGGGCGCGAACAAGGCCAGCGTGTCCGGCACCTTCAAGGGCGGCAACGTCGCCACCGCGACCGGTAGCGGCCAGACCTTCGTGACGACCACGTCGCCCGACACCTGGATCGCGCGCTTCGTCGACGATCTGTCGGCGGCCTCGACCTCGGCGGCGGCATCGGCATCGGCGTCGATCGGCCACGCGGCGGTGACGACCTTCCTGCTCAACCAGACCGGCCTGCTCGACATCGGCTATATCGCCGCGGCCACCGACGTCGACACCCGTACTGGGGCACTCGCCGGTCGTGCGCTCGACTATATCAACATTTACGGCGTCAACGACGCGCTGGTTTTCGCCGGCACACTCGCCGACTATACGGCCGCGTCCGCCGCGACGAAGACCTTCGCGGCGAACACCACCTACAAGGTTTCGGTGAACACGCTGCCGCGCGCCGGCTTCGACACTGCCGACGCGCAGGTGATCGGTCTCGGAACGCAAGCCTATAAGTACGATCGTTCGATCAGCTTCTCGCTGAACGGCATCACCGGCGCGGTGCCGGAACCGGCGACCTGGGCGATGATGATCCTCGGCTTCGGTCTGGTCGGCGCGGCGCTGCGTCAGCGCCGCAGCGCTCAGATCAGATTGCCGGCGTAAAACAGCACCAGTATCGCCGCCACGAGCAGGAACGCGAGATAATAGAGCCCGCCCTTGATCGGTCGCTTCGCCTTCCGGTTAAAGGTCGGGCCGTCGCGCAATTCCTCGCGGACGAGATTGTCGGCCATGGTCGTTCTCCCGTGTCGTCGTACCAACCGGCGGCACGGGAGAACGATCCCTTCGTCACGGAGGCTCGGCGGCGAGAGCGCGCAGGCCAAATCCAAGGCCATGTCAGGCGGTGCGGAAACAGGCGCAATAGACACCGCCCGATCACCCGCCGATCGTCATCCCGGACTTGACCCGGGATCCCGCTTCCTACTGCGGCAGTACGCTCGACTCCGGTATTGAGGCGCTTGCGGGCGTCGCCACAGCGGCCCCAGCGACGAACCAGCCCTTGCCCGCAAATAGAACGACGGCGCAGCGCGCGCCTCTCTAACCCGACGGCGCGATGATCGCGATCTGTCGCCCGTAGCTCGGCTCGCCGCGGTGCGTCGCCCGGCGATACGAAAAGAACCGCGCCGCGTCGGCATAGGTATCCAGCCCGAGCGCCGCGACGCGCGTCACCCCCGCCGCCGCGAGCCGGTGGACGACATAGCCTTCCAGATCGAAGCGATGATGCCCGGCGCGCGCATCGACGAAGAAGCGTTCGTTGGCCGCATCCGCTTCCTCGAACCGGCGGCGGAAGGCGTCGTCGACCTCGTAGCTGGCGCGCGCGATGCACGGCCCGACCGCCGCGACGATCCGCGTGGCCTGCGCCCCGCGCGCGACCATCGCCGCGACTGTCGCATCGGTCACCCCGGCCAGCGCGCCCTTCCACCCGGCATGCGCCGCGCCGACGACACCCGCCGCGGTATCGGCCAGCAGCACCGGCGCGCAATCGGCGGTCACCACCCCGATCGCGAGGCCGGGGCGGTCGGTGACCAGCGCATCCGCCTGCGGCCGTTCGTCGAACGGGGCATCGACGGTCACGCAGGTCGCCGAATGGACCTGATACGGCGTCAACAGGCATGCCCCCGGCGCGACCGCCTCGACCGCCGCGGCCCGGTTGGCGCGCACCACCGCCTCGTCGTCCGCCGAGCCGAGGCCGACGTTCAACCCGGCATGGATCCCTGCCGACGCGCCGCCCTGCCGTCCGAAGAAGCCGTGCGCCACTCCGTCCAGCAGCGCGGCGCGGAACGGCACCGGCGGCGTCACAGCGCGCGTCGCATCACGATATCGGTATCCTCGTGATCCCCGACCATGAACGCGTAGCGGCCGACGTCCTTGAAGTCGTATTTGGCGTAGAAACGCCGCGCGCGCTCGTTGTCGACGAATACCGAGAGGTACATCTCACGCATCCCCCGCGCGCGCGCTTCCTCCAGCGCCCAGTCCATCATCTTCGGCCCCATGCCCGCGCCCTGCCAGGGCTGGAGCAGGTAGAATTGACGCAGCTCGATCGCACCCTGCTTGGGCGTGAACGGCAGGCGCGGCGGGCCGAGCTTGACGTAGCCGACGACGATATGCCCTTCCTCGACCACCGCCACCGAATAGGCCGGGTCGGCGATCTCGCGCGCCCAGTCCTCGGGCGTATGCTGTTCGAGGAAGGTGGCGAGGTCGGCTGCCGAATAGAGCATCCCGAACGTCTCGGTGAAGGTCGCGCGCGCGACGCCGGCCAGATCGGCGGCGTCCTTCGGGGTTGCGCGGCGCAAGGTGGCGCGGCGGGTCATGCCCCGAACCCCGCCGGTTGCGGCCAGTGTGGATGTGTCAGTGCGATCACCTTGAACAACTCCCCCATGTCGTCCACCAGCCGGCGGCGGTCGCCGGCTACCCGTTCGCCCAGCGCCGCGGCGCGCTGGTCGATCCCCAATCCGCGCAGGAACGCGCCCTGCGCGGTCGTCCCGAACGTCGTCGCCCCCGACGCGCTCGCCACCAGCCGCAGCGTCGCCAGATCGACGTGCGCGGTCAGGTCCTGCTCGCCCGGTGCCTCGAACGGATTGGCATAGGCATGGCCGCGCACCGCCTGCAACGTGTCGCCGACCGCCGGGCCGTCATAGCCGTAATCGATCACCAGCGCCGCACCGCCCTGGGCGACGATCCGCGCCGACAGATCGGCCATGATCGCGACGCTGGCGGGCGAGGTTTCGACGATCGCGCCCGATGCGGCGGAGGCCAGCGCGGGCGGGATGATCGTATCGGGAACGCTGGTCCCCGCGATCGGCAGGAACAACGTGTCCTGACACGCCACCAGCCGCTCGTGCCATGTCTCGCCGCGCTTCACGAGCTGGCGGATCGGCAGCGCGTCGAAGAACTCGTTGGCGATTACGATCAGCGGCACGTCCTCGGGCAGCGTCGTGATCGAATCGTGCCACGTCGCGCCCGGCACGCGCTCCGCTTGCGCGGCGCGCATCGTCGCGCTGGTCTCGACCAAATGCACCGGCGGGGTCAGCCCGGCGTGCGCCATCACGCGCAGCGCATCGGCGGTGAGCGTGCCGCGCCCCGGCCCCAGCTCGACCCATGCCACCGCCGGCCGACCGGCACGGTCCCACAGGTCCGCCGCCCAGGCGCCGATCAGCTCGCCGAACATCTGGCTGATCTCGGGCGCGGTCGTGAAGTCGCCGTCCGCACCGAGCGGATCGCGCGTCGCGTAATAATGCGTGTTGGCGGCCGCCATGAACTGGCTGACCGGGATCGGCCCGCCCAGCGCGATCGCGCGCGCCAGGCGCTCTGCGAGCAGGGGTTCGGTCGCCTGCTGGCTCATCAGGCGACCGCGTCCGGCCCGGCGATCGGCGCGACGCGCGTGCGGCGCCCCGGCGCGGTCAGCACCAGGAACAGCCCGGCGAGGATCATCGGCACGCACAGCCATTGCCCCATGTGCAGCCCGGTCGCCTCGGCGAACTGGCGCAGCTGCGCGTCTGGCTCGCGGAAGAACTCGGCGGTGAAGCGCGCAAGGCCGTAACCGGTCAGGAACAGCCCGACCAATTTGCCCGGCTGGTAGCGCGCATCGGTGCGCCAGAAGAAGAACCACAGCAACGCGAACAGCAGGATGCCTTCCAGCCCCGCCTCGTAGAGCTGGCTGGGATGGCGCGCCGGCTCGGGCACGCCGAACGGCACCGTCCGCTCGAACACGATCGCCCACGGCACGTCGGCGGGTTTGCCCCACAATTCGCCGTTCACGAAATTGGCGAGCCGCCCGAAGAACAGCCCGAACGGCACGCAGCATGCGACGTAATCATGCACGCGCAGCCAGTTGAGCCCATGTTTGCGCGCGAACCAGATCAGCCCCAGCGAGGTGCCGATCACCCCGCCGTGGAACGACATGCCGCCGTCCCACAAGCGCAGGATCGACAGCGGCCGCGTCAGCATCTCGGGCGCGTAGAACAGCACATAGCCGATCCGCCCGCCGAGAATGATCCCCAACGTCGCGTAGAAGACCAGATCGTCGGCATGACGCCGCGCCATCGGCGCGCCCGGCTGGTCGAGCAGCCTGAGCAGATACCACCAGCCGATGACGATTCCGGCGATATACGCCAGGCTGTACCAGCGCAGCGTGAACACCCCGATCGAGAAGACGTCGGGGTGCAGTCCCAGATCGGAAAAATGTATGTGGCTTGCCGCTACGGCAGCCGTGAGCGCGGGCAGGATCAAGGCTTTCCCCTCGTGAATCGCGCCTCCATAAGGGGCGAATAAGACAAACCCAAGCGGAGAGAGTGATGCGGACCGAGCTTGACGCGCGCATGGATGCCACGATGGCGGCCCTGACGGGGGAGGGCGGTCCGCTCGCGCTGGGATCGATTGCGCGGTTCGGTCGCACGCTGCCGTGCATCGCCACCGCGCCGCCGACGCTGCCGGCCTATTTCGCGCACTTCTGCGCCGAGCATCGCGACAAGACCTTTCTGGTGTGCGGCGACGAGCGGCTGACCTTCGGGCAGGCGCATGACGCCGCGACCCGCGTCGCGCAGGCATTGATCGACGGCCATGGCATCGCGCCCGGCGACCGCGTCGCGATCGCGGCGCGCAACTCGGCGGCATGGATCGTTCTGTACATGGGGATCGTCATGGCTGGTGGCGTCGCGACGCTGCTCAACGGCTGGTGGCAGGCCGAGGAATTGGCGGCGGCGGTCGCGGAATCGACGCCCGCGCTGATCCTCGCCGACCCGCCGCGCGTCAAGCGGCTCGGCGACAGCCCGGTACCGGTCCTGCCGTTCGACGACACGCTCCCGCTCGAACAGGCGCTCGACGGGCTGCTTGCCCGCGCCAAGGGCGCGACATTGCCGACTGTCGCCGCGGACGATCATGCGACCATCCTGTTCACCTCGGGATCGACCGGCCGCGCACGCGGCGCACTGTCGACGCATTTCCAGGTCGTGCAGGGCACCTTCAACTTCCTCGCCTCGGCGATGATGATGCTGGCGATTTCGACGCAGGACGGCAAGCCGATGGCCGCGCAGCCCGCGACATTGCTCAACGTGCCGCTATTCCACGTCACCGCGATGGTGCCGACCTTCCTGCAGAGCTTCGCGATGGGGCGCAAGCTGGTGCTGATGTCGCGCTGGGATGCCGAGGAGGCGATGCGGCTGATCGAGTGCGAGAAGGTCACCTATTTCGTCGGCGTGCCGCTGATGAGCCTGGAGATGCTCAACCATCCGCGCCGCGATGCCTATGACCTGTCGACGGTCACCGATTTCGCGGCCGGCGGCGCGCCGCGCCCGGTCGAGCATGTCCGGCGGCTCGACGCCGAGCTGCCCGGTTCGCCGCTGATTGGCTATGGCCTGACCGAGACCAATGCGGTCGGCGCAGGCAACTGGCGCAGCAATTATCTCGCCAAGCCCGCCTCGACCGGGCGCGCCTCCGCGCCGCTGGTCGAATTCGCGATCCTCGACGATGCCGGGCAGCAGGTGCGGCTCGGCGGGGTCGGCGAGATCGGCATCCGCTCGGCGGCGTGCTTCGAGGGCTATTGGGGCCGCCCCGCCGACACCGCGGCCTGCTACACCGCCGACGGCTTCTTCCGCACCGGCGACCTCGGCTATCTCGACGCCGATGGCTATCTGTTCATCGTCGACCGCAAGAAGGACATCATCATCCGCGGCGGCGAGAACATCAGCTGTCAGGAGGTCGAGGCGGCGCTCTACACGCATGGCGCGGTCGCGGAGGCGGCGGTGTTCGGGCTCGCTGACGAGCGGCTCGGCGAGGTGCCGTGCGCGGTCGTCCATCTCGCCGACCCCGCGGCGACCAGCGACGCGGAGCTGATCGCGTTCCTCGGCGAGCATCTCGCCGCCTTCAAGGTGCCGCAGCGATTGTGGCTCAGTCGCGATCCGCTGCCGCGGCTGGGGACCGAGAAGATCGACAAACGGTCGTTGCGCGACACCTATGCCGCCTTGGTGGCGGGCTGAGACGCAGCCGGGGCGCGGTTGCTAGGGACAGGGCCGGCGATCGGACTGGCCCCATCGCGCCCCACGGATCACACGCCCCCGTCATCCCGGACTTGATCCGGGATCCCGCTGTAGCCTTGGATGCGAGGAAGCTAGCGAAAAATCGAGGCCGTCGCCCGATCGATCGTTCGAGGCAACAAGCGGGATCCCGGATCAAGTCCGGGATGACCGCCCTGGGCAGAAGTTCCCCCGTCCTATCCCACCGTCAGCGACGCGGTCGCCACGGCCGCGGGATCGAGCCGCTCGCGCAGCGACTCCGCAATCGCCCGCGCGGTGCGCGTCACCTTGCCGGCATGGACCTCGCGCCCGTTCACCACCACCCGCACCGCCTGGTCGAGATCGAGCAGCCGGTCGGACAGTCGTAACGTCGTGCCCGCCGGAACCGCGCCGGTCAGCGTGATCGTCTGTCCGGCGACGCTAGCGGTGATCGTATCGCCCGGCTTCACCGCCGCGGTTTCGGGAATCTTCAGCCAGTAGAATCGATTGCTGCGCACGTCGTCCTGCACCCAGATCACCCGCGCCGGCCACGGATCGCGGCGATAGCGCGCCATCCACGGCACCGCCTCGGCATCCTTGTGGCTCATCCAGTGCGGCAGCCCCGGATAGACACGCGCCATATGGACGTAGCCGCCCGGATCGGCGGCGGCGAGCCGGTCGAGGTCGGCGGCCTTCGCCGCATCCAGCTTGTTGCGATCATAAGCGGCATCGTCGCCGCCGACGAAGATCGCGAACGGCAGGTTGCGCAGCGGCAGCAGCGAGGCGTCGCCCGGATGCCCCGCCATCATCGCCGCTGCCGCGAAACGGTCCGCCATCCGCGGCGCGAGCTGCCAGACGCCGTCGCCGCCCGCCGAATAGCCCATCAGGAACACCTTGTCCGGATCGACCCCGTTCACCGCGACCTGCGCGTCGATCAGCGCCTGGAACAGCGGATCGATATGCGCCTCATGCCACAGATTCCACGTGTCGGTCGGCGCGCGCGGCGTCAGGTAGATGCCCTCGGCAGGCGTGTAGAGTTCCAGCTGGTTCTCCCATTGCGCATCGTTGACGTCGGCCGGGGCATTGCCGCCCCCGTGCAGCGAGATCCACAGGCTGCGGCGTCCGGGCGCGGCATTGCCGAAGTCCTTGTGGGTCCAGCGCAGCGTCTTGTCGCCGATCGTCAGCTTCTGCGCCTTGATCACCCCGGCATAGCGGGCGGTCAGTTCGCGCCTGCGATCGTCGGACAGCCGCGCCGACGCGCGCTCCGCCTCCGCGCGGGTTAACGGCAGCCGCAGCCGCGGATCGTCGAGCGACGCAGGCGGATGCGCGCGCCAGGTGTCGAGCGCGGCGACCGCGCGCGGCGACGCGTTGGCGAACGGTACGGCGAGCGTGAGCAGGGCGGGGGCGAGCAGGGCGGGCATTTTTCGCATGGACTGATGATAGCGCGTCCGGCCACCGTACCCGCAAGTCCCCGCTTTGCGCCTGCTGGCCCGGATCGGCGATCCCGGGCGCGATGCGGATCAACTCGCCTACCCCCTTCCGCGACACCCTCGCGCCGGCTAACCCCCGGCGGATGGCGGAGATCACGCGGCGCAGGCTTCTCGTTTCCGGTGGCATCGGCGCGGGGCTGGTCGTGGCCTGGGCGGCGTGGCCGCGCACCTATCTGCCCAATGTCGCCGCCGCGCCCGACGAGCGCGTCTTCAACGCCTTTCTGAAGATCGCGCGCGACGGCAAGATCATCGTCGCGGTTCCGCAATGCGAGCACGGGCAGGGCGTGTTCACGACGCTGCCGCAGATCGTCGCCGACGAACTCGGCGCGGACTGGCGGACGGTCGGGGTCGAGGCTGCGCCGATGTCGCCGCTCTACGCCAACCCGCTCGCCGCCGACGCTCTGTTCGGCGACGGCTTCGCGGGGGTGCCCGAGCGGCTGCGCGACGAGCATTGGACCCGCGACGCGCTGATGCTCACCGCCGGCTCGACCTCGATCCGCCGCTTCGAGGCGCCGCTGCGCGAGGCGGGGGCGGCGGCGCGCGTGCTGCTGTGCCAGGCGGCGGCGAAGCGCTGGGACGCCGACTGGCGCGACTGCGCCACCGCCGACGGCTTCGTCGTGCTGGGCGACCGGCGGCTGCGCTTCGGCGAACTGGCGGAAGCGGCGGCATCGGGCAAATTGCCTGCCGAGCTGCCGTACCGCATCGGCGACGAGGGGCGGCTGACCGGTGAGGCGCTACCCCGAATCGACGTGCCCGCGAAGGTCGACGGCTCGGCCAATTTCGTCGCCGACGTGCGGCTGCCCGACATGGTGTTCGCGAGCATCCGCCAGGCCCCGCACCGCGACGCGCGCCTGCGCTCGGCGAATATTGCGGCGGCCGGGCGGGTGCCGGGGATGCTCCACGTCGTCCGCAACGATCGCTGGATCGCCGCGGTCGCAAACAATTGGTGGGCCGCCAACCGCGCACTGGCCGCGCTCGCGCCGCGCTTCGAGGGGCCGGTGCCGCCCGACGATGCCGCGATCGACCGTGCGCTCGGCGCGGCGCTCGATGCGACCGGGCACCGGATCGCGAGTACCGGCGATGTCGACGGCGTGTTCACCGGCGCGCGGCTGGTCGAGGCCGAATATCGCGTCGCCCCCGCGCTTCACGCCGCGGTCGAGCCGCCCGCCGCGACGGCGCACTGGCAGAACGAGCGGCTGGAACTCTGGGCGGCGACACAGGCACCCTCGCTGGCACGCGCCGCGGCGGCGCGCGCGATCGGCGTGGCGG
This sequence comes from uncultured Sphingomonas sp., assembly GCA_913776255.1. Classification (GTDB taxonomy): domain Bacteria; phylum Pseudomonadota; class Alphaproteobacteria; order Sphingomonadales; family Sphingomonadaceae; genus Sphingomonas. The sequence continues at coordinate 25,759 of CAJYLV010000013.1, forward strand.
AGGCGCAGGTGATCCTCCACCCGATGCTGAGCGGCGGATCGTTCGGCGCGGCGCTGGAGGTCGACGTCGTCGCACAGGCCGCGATCATCGCGAAGGAACTGCGCCGCCCGGTGCAACTGGCGTGGTCGCGCGGCGAGGCATTGCTCCACGACCGGGTGCGCCCGCCGGCACGCGCCCGGATGACGGCGCGGCTTGCCCCCAACGGTGCGATCCTCGGCTGGCGCGCGCGGATTGCGGTCCCGGCGACCGGGCGGGAGCTGGCGACACGGCTGCTGCCCGACGATTCGCTGCGGCGGCTCGCCGCGGCGCTGCCCGCGGGCGCGGACGGCTATGCGATGCGCGGCGCGGTGCCGCCGTATCGCCTCGGCGCGGCGGAGGTCTGGCACCATCCGGTCGCGCTCGACCTGCCGACCGGGCATCTGCGCGGCGGCGCGGACGGCTATACCGCCTTCTTCACCGAATGTTTCCTCGACGAACTGGCGCGCGTCGCGGGCGCCGAGCCGATGTCGTACCGCGTCGGGCTGCTCGGCGACGAGCCGCGGCTGGCGCGCTGCCTGACGACGGCGGCGGCGCTCGGCGGGTGGAGCGGCGGCGTGCCGGGCAGCGGGCAGGGCATCGCCTGCCATCGCATGGCCGACAGCCGGATCGCGGTGCTCGCCGAGGCCGGGGTCGACGCCGCCGGCCGCCCACGCGTCGACCGGCTGGTGGCCGCGGTCGATTGCGGCCGTGCGATCAACCCCGACATCGTCCGCCAGCAGATCGAGGGCGGGCTGATCTTCGGCGCGGCAACGACCCGCGGGGCGGCGGCGCATTACCGCGACGGTCTGGCGAGTATCCGCCGCTATGGCGAGGTCGGGCTCCCGATACTCGCCGACGCGCCCGAGATCACCGTCGAGCTGATCGACTCGACCGCCGACCCTGGCGGAGTCGGCGATCTCGGCGTCCCCGCGGCCGCCCCCGCGATCGCCAACGCGGTGTTCGCCGCCGGCGGAACGCGGTGGCGCCACTTGCCGTTCAGGAGCGCGTGATGCTTCCCCCCGACCACCCGACCATCCCGCGGCCGCGCATCGGCGTGCTGCTCGTCAACCTCGGCACCCCCGATGCGGCGGACACGCGCGCGGTGCGCCGCTACCTCGCGGAGTTCCTCTCCGACCGCCGCGTGGTCGAGATCCCGCAATGGCTGTGGCAGCCGATCCTGCGCGGCGCGATCCTCACCACCCGCCCGAAGAAATCGGCGCACGCCTATCAACAGGTCTGGACCGACGCCGGCTCGCCGCTGGCGGCGGTCACCCGCGCGCAGGCGCTGGCGCTCAAGGACGCGTTCGGCGCGGAGGTGTTGGTCGACTGGGCGATGCGCTACGGCAATCCGGCGATCGGCGGTCGCTTGCGCGCGATGAAGGAGGCCGGCTGCGAGCGCATCCTGCTCGCACCGCTCTATCCGCAATATTGCGCCGCCACCACCGCGACCGCCAACGACAAGGCGTTCCTCGCGCTGGCCGCGATGCGCTGGCAGCCCGCGATCCGCACGCTGCCGCCCTATTACGACGACCCCGCCTATATCGACGCGCTCGCCCGCAACGTCACCGAGGCCCTCGCCGTGCTCGACTTCGCGCCCGACGCGATCGTCGCCAGCTTCCACGGCATGCCGCAGCGGACGCTGGAGCTCGGCGATCCCTATCATTGCCATTGCCGCAAGACCGCGCGGCTGCTCGGCGAGGCGCTGGGCCGGCCGCTGACCGTCGCGTTCCAGTCGCGCTTCGGGCGTGCCAAATGGCTGGAGCCCGCCACCGACACCACGCTGGAGGCGATGCCCGCGCAGGGCATCCGCAAGGTCGCGATCCTCGCGCCGGGCTTCTCGGCCGACTGCCTCGAGACGCTGGAGGAACTGGCGATCCGCGGACGCGAGAGCTTCGTCGCAGCCGGGGGCACGCATTTCGCCTATCTGCCGTGCCTCAACGACAGCAGCGAGGGCATCGCGATGCTGCGGACGTTACTGGCGCGTGAACTTGAAGGGTGGGTCACCCCCGCTTAACCTGATCTGCATTTGAGATACCGCCTCATTCCGGGCGGGCGACGGGAGAGGATGTTATGGCACGTGTGGCGATCGTCACCGGGGGAACGCGCGGTATCGGCGAGGCGATCAGCGTCGCCCTCAGGGATGCGGGCATGACGGTCGCGGCCAATTACGCCGGCAACGACGAGCGCGCGCGCGACTTCACCGATCGCACCGGCATCGCCGCGTACAAGTGGGACGTCGCGGATCATGACGCCTGTCAGGAAGGCTGCGCGAAAGTCGCCGCGGAGCTGGGGCCGGTCGACGTGCTGGTCAACAATGCCGGCATCACCCGCGACGGCACGATCCTGAAGATGACCTACCAGATGTGGAAGGAGGTCATGGACACCAATCTCGGCGGCTGTTTCAATATGGCCAAGGCGGTGTTCCCGGGCATGCGCGACCGCAAATGGGGGCGGATCGTCAACATCGGGTCGATCAACGGGCAGGCCGGGCAATATGGGCAGGTGAACTATGCCGCGGCGAAGAGCGGCATTCACGGCTTCACCAAGGCATTGTCGCAGGAAGGCGCGCGCGCCGGCGTGACCGTCAACGCGATCGCGCCGGGCTATATCGACACCGACATGGTCGCCGCGGTCCCCGCCGACGTGCTGGAGAAGATCGTCGCCAAGATCCCGGTCGGCCGGCTCGGACAGGCGCAGGAGATCGCGCGCGGCGTGGCGTTCCTGTGTTCGGAGGAGGCCGGGTTCGTGACCGGCTCGACGCTGAGCATCAATGGTGGGCAGCATATGTACTGACGGGCGCAGGCCCGCGCTTCGCGGGCCGGTGCGCTACTGCGCAGCGCCCGGCACGGCCGGCGGGTCGGCCCCGCGCCGACCCGACCGACGACGCGGGCTTCGCCCGCGGCGCGTTGCCAAGGACCCGCGGCAGCCTTCGTCCGTCATTGCGAGCGTGGCGAAGCAATCCAGAGCCGGACCAGGACGCGCTGGATTGCTTCGCTGCGCTCGCAATGACGAGATCACTTAGCTGAACGCTTGACCCAAAAATAACACGAGCCCGGCACCATCCGGCACCGGGCTCGCGCCCTCATACGCTACGCGAGGGAAGGGGTAGACGACGGCGAAGCCGCCGTCGGTCGGGTCGGCGCTGCCGACCCGCCGGCCGTGCCGGGCGATGCGCCGGGCGCACCGGCCGGGAGCAGGGCTCCCGGCCGTCGCCCGTCAGCGGCAGTAACGCGGGTTGTTCGACTTCTCGACCGCGTTGCCCGCGACCGCGCCGCCGACGCCGCCCAGCACCGTGCCGAGCGTCCGGTCACCGCGCGAGTCGATCACGCGACCCAGCAGACCACCGGCGATCGCACCGACCACCGTGCCGGTCGTGCCGTTCGAGCAGCGGCGGTTGTAATTGTAGCGGCGGTCGTTGCCGCGATAGCCGCGCCGGTCATAGTCGCGACGGTCGTAATAGCCACGATTGTCGTCGTAGCGGCTGTAACGGTCGCCGTAGTAACGCTGGGCGTCGGCGGCAGTCGGGGCCACGGCGGCGGCGCCCATCGCGAGCGCGGCACCGGCAAGGGCGAGATTCTTGAACATGAGCAGTCTCCCGTTTGCTGTTCCGGTCGGCGGGCTTTCCCGTCGATGAAAGAGCTTTTGCCCGATTCGCATTGAGCCGAGGCTGAATGCGCTCGTTATCGGGCGTTCATCCTTTGCCGAGGCGCAGCGGTGGTTTACGCGCAGGCGGTGCGATGGCCGATCACCCTTGCGATGGTGCTGCTACTGGTGCCGCCGTGGACCGGCGATGGCCGCCGCGCGCTGTTCGATCCCGGCCTGCGCGTCACCGCCACCCGCTTCGTCCCGCGCGGCGGTTGGCCGCGGCGGATCGGCGCGCTGGAGCCGGTCGGTGCCGTGTCGCTCTCCGCGAATCAGCGCGCGTTCGGCGGGATCTCGGCGCTGGCGCTCCGCGACGGTCAGGCGGTGCTGCTCAGCGACGGCGGCCTGGTCGTGCGGCTGCGGATCGCGAACGGCAGGTTGTCGACGCTCGGCACCGCCGAACTGGCCGATGGTCCGGAGACCGGCTGGCGCAAGGCGTCCCGCGATACCGAGTCGCTCGTGCTCGACGCGCGCACCGGGCGCGCATGGATCGGCTATGAGCGGCTCAACATGATCTGGCGCTACGATGCCGATCTGAACCATGCCGACGCCGCCAGCTATCCGGCGGCGATGCGCGACTGGGGCGTGAACAGCGGCATCGAATCGCTGGTGCGGCTGAACGACGGGCGCTTTCTCGCCTTCCGCGAGGGCGGGCTCTGGCAGGACGGCGCGCGCGCCGCGTTGCTCTTTTACGGCGATCCGGCGCTCTACGACACGCCCAACGCCGCGCTCCGTTATCTTCCGCCGCCGCACCATTCGCCCAGCGACGCGGCGGTGCTGCCGGATGGCGACGTGCTGGTGCTCAATCGCCGCGTCCACCTGCCGCTACGATTCGAGATGACGCTGGTCCGCATCCCCGCCCACAGCATCCGGCCGGGGGCGCTGCTCCGCGGTTCGGTCGTCGCGCGGTTCGGCGACACGCTGGGTCGCGAGAATGCCGAGGGACTGGCCGTGTCGCAGGAGCGCGGTCAGACGATGATCTGGCTCGTCACCGACAACGACGGCGCGCTCTGGCGGCGGACGATCCTCGCCAAGTTCCGCTGGCGCGGATAAGGCCACAACGCACTGCGGCCCGCCGTCCGCACGGGACGGCGGGCCGCAGCGATGCGGGCAGAGCCGTAAGCGTCAGGCCGCGGCGGCGGCCGAACGCTTCTTCACGACGTCGCGCTTCAGGCGACGCGCCTTCAGCGACAGCTTGTCGTCCGAGGTCTTCACCAGCCAGTTGTCCAGCCCGCCGTTGTGCTCGACCGAGCGCAGGCCGTGGGTGGAGACGCGCAGGCGGATCGACCGCTCCAGCGAATCGGACAGCAGGGTGACGTTCTGCAGGTTCGGCAGGAACGTACGCTTGGTCTTGTTGTTGGCGTGGGAAACGTTGTTGCCCACCTGCCGGCCCTTGCCGGTCAGCTCGCAAATGCGCGACATGTGACTAATCCTGATTTCGGTTGCCCGGAAAGTGCGCGCCAGTAACGCGTGGCCGACGATCGGTCAAGTCACCGGCGCTGCAACCAGCCCCGCGCGGCAGCGTTGTTGCGGCAGCGAATCAACAGGGATCGGGAGAAAAAGGATGCGTGGGCTGCTGGTGCTGATCGGGATCGTCGCACTCGTCTTTCTGGCGGCGCTGCTGCTGGGCTTCGTCAAGTTCGACCAGACCCAGACCGCGCAACTGCCGCGACTCGAGGGCGGGCAGGCGCCGAAGTTCGATGCGGACGTCGCCAAGGTGACGGTCGGGACCGAGAACAAGACCGTCGAGGTCCCCAAGGTCGAGGTCCAGAAGCCCGGCGAACAGCGCTGAGGCCGATCGTCGCCCCGGACTTGATCCGGGGCCCCGCTTTTTGCTGACGGCGGGAATAGGAAGCGGGACCCCGGATCAAGTCCGGGGTGACGCACGCAGGGGTCTTTGCCGCCCCGTATCGCGAAGGTAGGCAGCGACGATGTTCCCGCTGCCCGATCCGATGCGCGTCGCGCTCGACGCCGCCCGCGACGCGGCGCACGCCGGTGAGGTCCCGGTCGGCGCGGTGGTCGTGCATGCCGGCCGGATCGTCGCGGTCGCCGCCAACGCGCCGCGCCGGTTATGCGATCCGACCGCCCATGCCGAGATGCTGGCGATCCGCGCCGCCGCGCAGGCGCTCGGCCGTGGCCGGCTCGACGAGTGCGACCTGTGGGTGACGCTCGAACCCTGCGCGATGTGCGCCGGCGCGATCGCGCACGCCCGCATCGCGCGTCTCTACTATGCCGCCGACGATGCGAAGGGCGGCGCGGTCGAGCACGGTCCGCGCTTCTTCACCCAGCCGACCTGCCACCACCGCCCCGAGCTGTTCGCCGGCATTGGGGCAGGGGCGGCGGCGGCGCTGCTGCGCGACTTCTTCGCCGCGCGGCGCTGACCGCGGGGATCAGCGCCGCGGCAGGTCGTTCTGCGAGATCGGGACGATCTTGATCTCGACGCGGCGGTTCTCGGCGCGCCCGGCCTCGGTCTCGTTCGAGGCGATCGGCTGCGTCTCGCCAAACCCGCGCGTCGCGATCCGCGCGTCCTGCACGCCGTGGCTCGACAGATAGTCCGCCACCGACCGTGCACGCCGCTCCGACAGGTCCTGGTTGTACGAATCGCTGCCGGTCGAATCGGTGTGACCGTAGACGTCGACATAGGTCTCCTTGTAATCGGCGAGCACGCCGGCGACCTTGTCGAGCGTCGCGCGGAACTGCGGCTGCACGTTCGCCGAATTGTACGCGAAGTTGATCCCCGACGGGATGTTGAGCAGCAGATCGTCGCCCTGCCGCGTCACTTCCACGTCCGTGCCGCGCGTCCGCTCGCGCAATTCGCGCTCCTGCTTGTCCATATACGCGCCGATCCCGGCCCCGGCGATGCCGCCGAGCCCCGCGCCGATGATCTTCTCGGTGCGGTCGCGCCGCCCGCCGACCAGATCGCCGAGCAGATAGCCGCCCAGCGCGCCGCCGATCCCGCCGATCGCGGTCTTGGAGATGCGCCGCTCGCCGGTGTCCGGGTCCGTCGTGCACGCCGACACGGCCACCAGCGACACGCACGCCAGCGCGGCAGCCAGCTTCGACGACAGCTTCATCTTCTTCCCTTTCGATACCTGATATCGGTCAACCCGACGTTCGCGCTTATGGTTCCGCCTGCGTACTGAATGACGGCTGAAGCGCGCCCGGCAACAATTTGGCGATTGTCGCGCGCGCGCTTTGCCGCCAAGAGGGGCGCACACCATGCTACCGCCGTTCCCCTGGGTCGACGTCATCATCATCCTCGCGCTCGTTGCGCTCAATGGCGTGTTCGCCATGAGCGAGCTGGCGATCGTGTCGGCGCGCAAGGCGCGGCTGGAGGCGATGGCGCGCAGCGGCCGCAAGGGCGCCGCCACCGCGATCGAGCTGGCTGCCGATCCCGGCAAGTTCCTGTCGACCGTCCAGATCGGCATCACGCTGATCGGCATCGGGACCGGCGCCTATTCGGGCGCGAGCCTCGGCACGCCGGTCGCGGCGCGCTTCGAGGCGCTCGGGCTGGCGCACGAGACGGCGGTCAGCGCCGGCTTCGCGCTGGTGATCGCGCTCACCACTTATGCCTCGCTGATCGTGGGAGAATTGGTTCCCAAGCAATTCGCGCTGCGCAAGCCCGAGGCGGTCGCGTCGCTGGTCGCGCTGCCGATGTGGTGGCTCGCGCGGCTGACGAAGCCGATCGTCTGGGTGCTCGATGCGAGCAGCGCGCTGCTGTTCCGGCTGCTCGGGCTCAACCGCGAGAATGAGGAGCAGGTCACCGCCGAGGAACTGCACCTGATCGTCGCCGAGGCGAGCAAGTCGGGCGTGATCGAGGAGCATGAGCGCTCAATCATCTCGGGCGTGGTGCGGCTCGCGGACCGGCCGGTGCGCGAGGTGATGACCCCGCGCACCGAGGTCGACTGGCTCGACATCGCACTCGACGACGCCGCGATCCGCGCCAAGCTGCGCGAGACGCCGCACAGCCGCCTGCCGGTGGCGCGCGGGTCGATCGATTCGGTGGTCGGCGTGGTGCAGGCGCGCGACGTCGCCGCGGCGCTGTTCCGCGACGAGACGCTCGATCTCGAGAAGCTGGTCCGCAAGGCACCGGTGGTGATCGACCAGATCGACGCGATGGACGCGATGGACGCGCTGCGCCGCGCCGAGGTGCCGATGGCGCTGATCCACGACGAATACGGCCATTTCGAGGGGATCGTCACCCCGGCCAATCTGCTCGCGGCGATCGCGGGTGAGTTCCTGTCGGACATCGACCCGGAGGAAAGCCCGAACGTCGTGATCCGCGACGATGGCTCGCTGCTGGTCGCCGGTACGATGGCGGCGGATGCGCTGGCCGAGCGGCTGGGGATCGATCTGCCCGAGGACCGCGACTATGCCACCGTCGCCGGGCTCGCGCTGGCGGCGTTCCGCAAGCTGCCCGAGGAGGGCGAGAGCTTCGAGGAACAGGGCTGGCGGTTCGAGGTCGTCGATCTCGACGGCCGCCGCATCGACAAGTTGCTCGTCAGCGAGGCTTGAGGCTGGAGCGCCGTGACGTCGACACAACCCGTCATTGCGAGCGTAGCGAGGCAATCTAGGGCGTCCTGATCCGGCACTGGATTGCTTCGCTACGCTCGCAATGACGATGGGTGGGGCCGAACCGAGGTCGTCACGATCCAGCCGTCATCCCGGACTTGATCCGGGATCCCGCTTCCTCCGTGAGTGCAAAGAAGAAGCGGGGCCCCGGATCAAGTCCGGGACGACGGAAGACAATGATATGTCTGTCTGTCACCCCGGCGAAGGCCGGGGCCCAGTGGGGAAGGCCGTCATAAAGAAGCGATGCGCGTCGTCACGAACGTCGCGTAGCTGGACGCCGGCCTACGCCGGGGTGGCAAGCAAGGGCTTACCCCCCGGCCCCGACCTCCAGCACCTCGATCGCCTCCTCGCGCCCGTTGAACGCGACCAGCTCGCCTACCTCCGCCCCCATCAGCGCGCGCGCCAGCGGGGCGGAGAAGGACAGCAACCCCGCCGGCGGATCGGCCTCGTCGTCGCCGACCAGCGTGACCTCACGCTCCTTGCCCGCCAGCACGAACCGCACCCGACTCCCAAACCCGACCACGCCGTCACCGCGCGGCGCGGTGTCGATCGCAGTCGCGCGCCGCGTCTTCCAGTAACGCAGGTCGCGCGCGATCGGCTTCGCCGCCTCCGCGTCGGACGTCGCCGCCAGCGCCGCCTCCAGCTCGACCACGCGCGCCTCGATCAGCGCGCGCCCGCGCGGCGTGACCAGATTGGGGCCGGGCGGGATCGGCAGCTCGAACTTGGGTTCGAGATGTTCGTCATCGCTCTCGCGACGAAAGGCGACGCTCATCCGAGTTTGCCGAACTGCGCTTCGTACCCGGCGCGATCGCCCTGTGCGAGCAGCCGCGCCTGTTCGCGCCAGCGGTCGCGCTCCATCCGGCCCTGAAACACGCCGAGCTGCGCATCGAGCTGTTCGGCCTCGGCATCGTCGAGCCATGCCAGCTGGTCGAGCCGCGTGATCCCCAATTCGGACAGCCGCGTCGCAATCTTCGGGCCGAGTCCCTTGAGGATCGTCACCGGCTGCGCGCCGCCTTCGTCGGCGGGGGCGCCCGGCGCGTCGGCGGCGACGCTGGCCGGCGTCGCGTCGAGCGGCGCCGCCGCGGCGATCGGCTCGTCGGGGAGCGCGGCCTGATGATCGTCCGCGACGCGCGCGGCCGGGGTCGGCGCGCTCGGTGCAGGCGCGGGCGCGACCGGAGCAGGGGCCGACGGCGACGCCGTCGGCGCAGGAGCCGCCGCCGTGACGACCGGCGAGCCACCCTCGGCGGTGTTCGTCGCCTCGACGCCCTCCGCCTTCAGCTCCTCGATCCGGCGCTGTTCTTCCTCTTCGGCGGCGCGGCGCTGGCGTTTCAGCCGTGCGCCCCACACCATCGCGATGATCGTGAGCACGGCGAGCACCGCGACCAGCGCGAGCGCGATCGTGACGAGCACGCCGTTCTGGGAAATGGGGTCGAGGTCGAAGCTGCCTGAGTTCATGAGCCGGTCCTGCGCCGAAAGTGCTGCCCGCTCAACCGTCGATCACCGCCTTGGCTCCGATGTCGCGACGGAAGAAGCCGGTCGGGAAGTCGACCTTCTCCACCGCGGCATAGGCGGCGCGCTGCGCGGCGGGCACGTCGGCGCCGGTGGCGGTGACCGCGAGCACGCGCCCGCCCGCCGACACCAATTGCCCGTCCTTCAACGCTGTCCCCGCCTGGAACACCACCGCACCCCCGGCTTGCGCAGCGTCGATCCCGGCGATCGTGCCGCCGGTGCGCGGCGTCCCGGGGTAGTTTTCCGCCGCCATCACCACCGTCAGCGCGACCTGATCGGAGAAGGTCGGCGCGGGCACGTCGGCCAGCCGCCCCTCGGCGACCGCGAGCAGCAGCGCGGCGAGATCGCCGGTGTAGCGCATCATCAGCACCTGACATTCGGGATCGCCGAAGCGGACGTTATATTCGATCAGCTTGGGGCCGTCGGCGGTCAGCATCAGCCCGGCATAGAGCACCCCGACATAGGGCGTGCCCGACGCGGCGAGGCAGTCGATCGTCGGGCGGACGATCTCGCCGAGCGCGCGCTCCTCCAGCTCGGGCGTCAGCACCGCCGCCGGGCTGTACGCACCCATCCCGCCGGTGTTGGGGCCGGTGTCGCCGTCGCCGACGCGCTTGTGGTCCTGCGCCGAGCCGAAGGCGGCGGTGGTGGTGCCGTCGGACAGCACGAACAGGCTCGCCTCCGGCCCCTCGAGCATCTCCTCGATCACCGCCTCGACCGGGCCGTGCGCATAGAGGTCGGCGATGGCGGCCTCGGCCTCGGCGCGCGAGGTGGCGACCACCACGCCCTTGCCCGCCGCCAGCCCGTCGGCCTTGATGACGCATCGCTCGCCGAAATCGTCGAGGCAGGCGAGCGCGCCGTCCTTCGAGGTGACGCGGAAATAGCGCGCGGTCGGGATGCCCATTCGCGCGCACAGATCTTTGGTGAAGCCCTTCGACGCCTCCAGCTTCGCCGCCTCGCGACCGGGGCCGAACACCGGCACGCCGATCGAACGGACATTGTCGGCGAGGCCGTCGACCAGCGGCGCCTCCGGCCCGATCACGACCAGCCCGACGCGATGACGGCGCACGAAATCCACCACCGCGCGGTGATCGGTCACGTCCAGCTCGGCGATCGTCGCATGTTCGGCGATGCCAGGGTTGCCCGGCGCGGCGAAGAGCGTATCCAGCGTCGGAGACTGCGCCAGTTTCCAGGCGAGCGCATGTTCGCGTCCCCCCGAACCCACCAGCAGGATGTTCATGGCCGACCCCCTTTACGATACTCAGGCGGGGCGGCTGGTAGCCGAGCCGACGCCCGGCGACAATGCGATGGCGTTGAGCGTCGGCGAACTGTCGGGGCGATTGAAGCGGATGGTCGAGGGTGAGTTCGGCCATGTCCGGCTGCGCGGCGAGATTTCGGGCTACAAGCGCGCGACCTCCGGGCATCTGTACCTGTGCCTCAAGGACGAGAGCGCGGTCATCGACGGCGTGATGTGGAAGGGCAGCGCGGGCGGGCTGGCGTTCCGCCCCGAGGACGGCGTCGAGGTGATCGCGACCGGGCGGCTCACCACCTATCCCGGCCGCTCCAAATATCAGATCATTATCGAGCGGATGGAACTGGCCGGCGCGGGCGCGCTGATGGCGCTGCTCGAAAAGCTCAAGGCCAAGCTGGCGGGCGAGGGGCTGTTCGACGCTGATCGAAAGAAGCCGCTGCCGTTCCTGCCGCGCGTGATCGGGGTGGTGACCTCGCCGACCGGCGCGGTGATCCGCGACATTCTCCACCGTCTGGAGGACCGCTGCCCAACGCATGTGATCGTCTGGCCGGTCAAGGTGCAGGGCGCCGGCGCGGCCGAGGAGGTGGCGGCGGCGGTGCGCGGGTTCGACGCGCTGCCCGCGGGCGGCCCGATCCCGCGCCCCGACCTCGTGATCGTCGCGCGCGGCGGCGGGTCGATCGAGGATCTGTGGGCATTCAACGAGGAGCCGGTGGTGCGCGCGGTCGCCGGCTGCTCGATCCCGATCATCTCGGCGGTCGGGCATGAGACCGACACGACCCTGTGCGACCATGCCGCCGACCTGCGCGCACCGACCCCGACCGCGGCGGCGGAGATTGCGGTGCCGGTGCTCGCCGAGCTGCGGCTGTCGCTCGACGCGATGGCCAACCGCACGCAGCGCTGCGCGCGCCGCTATGTCGAGCGCGGGCGCGAGCAGCTGGCGGCGCTGGTGCGGGTGATGCCGACCCGCGACCGGCTGCTCGGCCCGCAGCGCCAGCGGCTCGACGATCTCGGCATGCGCGGCGATCGCGCGCTGGAGCGGCGTGTCGCGCGCGCGCGCGGCGAGCTGACCCATGCCGCCGGCGCGATCCGTCCCGCGACGCTGGAGCGGCGGCTGGAGGCGGCGCGGCGGCGGCTCGCCGATGTCGGGCGGCTGGTCGACAGCCTCAACCCCGACCGCATCCTCGAACGCGGCTATGCGCGGGTCGAGGCGGCGGCGGGCGGCACCGTCACCACCGCCGATGCCGCGCGCGCGGCGGGTGCGCTCAACCTGCGCTTCCGCGACGGAGCGGTGGCGGTGCAGGTCGACGGGAGCGCCAAACCGGAGGCAAAGCCCGAGGCAAAGGTTGAGCGCAGCCCCCGCCGCGCTTATCCTGACAAACCCGAGCAGCCCCGCCTGATCTGAGAGCCCGCCACCGATGCTGATGTCCCACACCGACCGCCCCGCCAGATTGCACTATATGGCCAATGGCTTCCGCATCCTGACGCCGGGCGATCACGTGGTGTGTGCGGTCAGCGGCGCGCGGATCGCGCTTGAGGACCTGCGCTATTGGGACGTCGCGACGCAGCGGCCGTTCGCCAGCGGCGCGATCGCGATGGAGGAGCTGGCGCCGCGGTGATGCGCCGGAGCGCGTCTCTGCTGTCGTTGCTGGCCGTCGCTGCCGCTGCACCGCCCCAGACGATCCCGCCCGCGCGCTTCGGGCTCGGCGACGGGCTGCGACAGGGCGCTTTGGTGCTCGGCACCGCGCCCGCCGGCACGACGCGCCTGACGCTCGACGGCGCCGCGGTGGCGGTCGCCCCGGACGGGCGCTTCGTGATCGCCTTCGACCGCGATGCCAAGCCGCAGGCGCTGCTCGCCGCGACGCTGTCAGACGGCACGACGCAGACCGCGACGCTGGCGATCGCCCCCGGCGACTGGCGGATCGAACGCTTGCCGACCTTGCGCAAGATCCCGGTGCCGAGCGCCGAATTCGCCGCGAAACGGTCCGGCGAACTGGCGCAGATCGTCGCCGCGCGCGCGACCGGCAGCGATGCCGACGGCTGGCGGCAGCGCTTCGTCTGGCCGGCGCGGGGGCGGATCTCCGGGCTGTTCGGCGCGCAGCGCATCTATGCCGGCGAGCCGGGCAGCTATCACGGTGGCGTCGACGTCGCGAAGCCGGAGGGCGCGGAGGTGGTCGCCCCCGCCGACGGCGTGGTGACGCTCGCCGCCGACCCGCCGTTCACGCTCGAAGGCCGCTTGCTGATTCTCGAGCACGGGCACGGCGTGACCAGCGCGTTCCTGCACCTATCGCGGATCGACGTGGCGGTCGGGCAGCGCGTGCGGCAGGGGCAGCCGCTCGGGCTGGTCGGCCGCACCGGCCGCGCCACCGGGCCGCACCTGCACTGGGCGATGACGTGGAACGGCGCGCGGATCGACCCGCTGCTGGTCGCGGGGCCGATGCCTTAGTCCGTCATTGCGAGCGTAGCGAAGCAATCCAGTGCGTCCTGGTCCAACCCTGGATTGCTTCGCTACGCTCGCAATGACGAATGACGGTCAGGACTTCGGCACCATCACCTCGATCACCCCCGCCGCGACATGCGCGGTGACCGGGGTATGCGCCAGCACCTCGCCGTCGATCGAGATCGGCAGCGGCGGATCGGTCCGCACCCTGATCGACTTGCCCGAGAAGCTGACCGTATCGTGGTGCCGCTCGCTGCGCCCGAGGAAGCTGTACGCCCAGTTGCGCACCAGCCGGCGCTTGTAATGTCCCTTCACCGCCTGCACGACGATCTCGCCCGAGGCGATCCCGGCCTCGTCGACCAGCCACGTCCCGCCATGATACGGCCCGTTCGAGATCCGCACCTCGACCACGCGCAGCTTCTTCTCGCCCGCCCCGTCGTCGACATAGAGCGTGAACGGCTTGAACCGCGTCAGCTGATACCCCGCCCAGCCGAGATAGCCGATCCGCCCCGCCACCTTCTTCAGATTGTGCGGCACCGTCTCGGCGATCTGAGGGCTCAGCCCCATCGCCGCGCAATTGGCGAAATAATCGTCGTCGATCATGCCGAGGTCGATCCGCTTCGCCACCCCGTCGCGCAGCACGTCGATCGCGCCGTCGATGTCGAGCGGCAGCCCCAGCGAGCGCGCGAAGCTGTTGGCGGTGCCGAGCGGCAGCACGCCGAGGATCACGTCATGCCCGACCAGCAGGTCGACCAGCCCGCTGATCGTCCCGTCGCCGCCGCCGAGGATCACCAGATCGGGCTTCTTCTCCAGCGCCTTGCGCACCGTCCGGTCGAGATGCTTCGGATCCTTGACCGCATAGGGCGTCACCCCGAACGGCAGGTCGCGCAGCCGCCGGCACGCACGCTTGAACAGCTTGCGGCCGCGCCGCGACTTGGCGTTGACGATCAAAGCGGCGGAGCGGATCTCTCTCATGACCCGCTGAACGCACCACGCCGCGTTTCGCTTCCGTAACGCTTGCATGGCCCGGCGGTTTGCGGGAAAGCGCACCCCATGCACGCCGCTTATCCCGCGCTGCGCTTGCGCCGCACCCGTGCCGCCGCCTGGAGCCGCCGGCTCCATGCCGAGAATGTGCTCACCCCGGCCGACCTGATCTGGCCGCTGTTCATCACCGAGGGGCGGGACGTCGAGGAGCCCATCGCCGCGCTCCCCGGCGTCTCGCGCTGGTCGGTCGACCGGATCGTCGCGCGCGCGAAGGAAGCCGCCGCGCTCGGCATCCCGTGCCTCGCGCTCTTCCCCAATACGCAGTCCGGCCGGCGCAGCGACGATGGCGCGGAAGCGATCAACCCCGACAATCTGATGTGCCAGGCGTTGCGCGCGATCAGGGATGCGGTGCCCGATATTGGCCTGCTGACCGATGTCGCGCTCGATCCCTATACCACCCACGGCCATGACGGGCTGGTCGACGCACGCGGCTATGTCACCAACGACAGCACCGTCGACGCGCTGGTGCAGCAGGCGCTCAATCAGGCGCGCAACGGCTCAGACGTGATCGCGCCCAGCGACATGATGGACGGCCGCGTCGGGCTGATCCGCACCGCGCTGGAGCAGGAGGGGTTCGTCAACGTCCAGATCATGGCCTATGCCGCCAAATATGCTTCGGCCTTCTACGGTCCGTTCCGCGACGCGGTCGGCAGTCGCGGGCTGCTGAAGGGCGACAAGACCACCTATCAGATGGACCCGGCCAATGCCGAGGAAGCGCTGCGCGAGGTCGGGCTCGATCTCGCCGAGGGCGCCGACAGCGTGATGGTCAAGCCCGGGCTGCCGTATCTCGATATCGTCGCCAAGGTGAAACAGGCGTTCGCGGTGCCGGTGTTCGCCTATCAGGTGTCCGGCGAGTATGCGATGATCGAGGCCGCGGTGGCGGCGGGCGCGGCGGATCGCGACGCGATGGTGCTGGAGACGCTGCTGGCGTTCAAGCGCGCCGGCTGTTCGGGCGTGCTCACCTATCACGCGCCGCTGGCGGCACGGTTGCTCGGCGCGTGATCGAAACCGCCCGCCTGATCCTGCGGATGCCGACGCCCGCGGATCACGCGGCGCTGTTCGCGATGTGGGGTGATCCTGTCGTTACCGCCGACCTCGGCGGGCCGAAGGATCAGGCGGCGTGTCTCGCGGTGCTCGAACGCCACGCCGGCTATGCCCCGCTCGGCTTCGGCGTGGTCGAGCGGCGCGAGGACGGGCAGGTGATCGGCCATGTCGGGCTCAAGCCCGGTGCGCCGGACACGCCGATCGAGGGCTTGCTGGAGATCGGGTGGATGATCGGCCGCGCCTGGTGGGGGGCGGGCTATGCGCCCGAGGCGGCGGCGGGCTGGCTCGACTGGGCGTGGGCGAACCGGCCCGAGGATGCGGTGTATGCGATCACCGGGCGGCGCAACGTCGCCAGCCAGCGCGTCATGGCGCGGCTCGGGATGCGGCCGGTGCCAGAGATGGACTTCCTTCACCCGAAATATCCCGACGACCCTGCGCTCGCCGATACCGTAACGTACCGGATCGACCGTCCGTGATCGACCCGATCGAGCCCCTCCCCTTCAGGGGAGGGGTTGGGGTGGGGCCTGTCGCCGCAGACTGCGCTCGCAAATGTGCCCCACCCCCTGCCCCTCCCCTGAAGGGGAGGGGAGATCAGTCCGCGTCCTCCCACGCAGGCGTGCGCCGCAACGCCGCTATCCGGCGTTGGCGACGCCTTGAGCATGAGGAGATCGCTGTAATTCAACATTTTCTTCCGAAGTGCGCCAGCGCCATCGCCCACAGGATCGACGGTCCGTGATTGTTACCGACCGCCTGACCCTGCGTGCGTGGCGTGAGGAGGATGTCGCGCCGTTTCACGCGATGGGGCAGGACGCCGAAGTGATGCGCTATCTGGGGCCGCCGACCACCGACGCCGGTGCGCGTGCCATGCTGCGCGAGGCAAACGAGACCGCGCAAACCTTCGGCCGTTGCTTCTGGGCAGTGGAGCGGCGAGCGGATCGCGCCTTCATCGGCTTCTGCGGGGGCGAGCCCGGCCCGGCGGGCAGCCCAATCGCGGGCCTGCCCGAGATCGGCTGGCGCTTCGCGCGCGACGCCTGGGGGCAGGGGCTGGCGAGCGAAGCGGCGCGCGCGGTGCTGGCCGCCGAATGGGAACGCGGCACCGACACGGTCTACGCGATCACCGTCCCCGCCAACCACCGCAGCCGCGCCTTGATGGAGCGGCTCGGCATGATGCGCGTTGACGGTGGTGATTTCGATCATCCCGATCTTGCCCCGGACAGTCCCTTGCGCCGCCACGTCCTCTACCGCATCGACCGTCCGCTGAATGGCTGACCCCGCCGCGCCGCGCGGACGGGCGCTGTTCGTCGCGACGATCCTGACCGGATCGTTCCTGCTGTTCCTCGTCCAGCCGATGATCGCGCGGATCGCCTTGCCGCGGCTCGGCGGCGCGCCCGCGGTCTGGAACTCGGCGATGCTCGTCTATCAGGCGCTGCTGCTCGGCGGCTATGGTTATGCGCATCTGCTCGGCCGGATCGCGCCACGGCGGCAGGGCGTCGTGCACCTGCTGGTGCTGCTCGCCGCCTGCGCCTTCCTGCCGATCGGGCTCAGCGACCGCGTGCTGCCCGCCGGGGCCGAGCCGGCCCTGTGGGTGCCGTATCTGTTCGTGGTCTCGATCGGGCCGCTGTTCTTCGCGGTGTCGGCGCAGGCGCCGCTGATGCAGCGCTGGTTCGCCAGCGCCCGGCCCGACAGCGATCCCTACGCGCTTTATGCCGCGTCCAATTTCGGCAGCTTCGCCGGGCTGCTCGCCTTTCCGCTGCTCGTCGAGCCGCTGCTCAGCGTCTCGCGGCAGCGCTGGCTGTGGAGCGCCGGCTATCTTTTGCTGATCGTGCTCGTCGCAGCTTGTGCGCGGCTGTTGCCCGCCGGGCGCGAGCCGGCGCGCGCGCAGGCGCTCGACCCGGCGCCCGGCCGCGCGCGGGTGGCACGCTGGATCGCGCTCGGCTTCGTGCCCTCGGGGATGATGCTGGCGACCAGCACCTTCGTCAGCACCGATCTGGTTGCGATGCCGCTGCTGTGGGTCATCCCGCTGTCGCTGTACCTGCTCAGCTTCTCGATCGCCTTCGCCGCGCGGCGCGCGGTCGCCGACCTGCTGACCAACACCGCGCCGGTGACGATCGTGCTGTTCGGCGGCGTGTTGATGGGCGGGTTCGCCGAGCGCGCGACGTTCAGCGCGATCGCCGCGCTGATCCTGCTGTTCATGATCTCGGTCGCGCTTCACACCCAACTCTACCGCCTGCGCCCGGAGCCGGCGCGGCTGACCGGCTTCTATCTCGCCATGTCGTTCGGCGGGGCGCTGGGCGGGGTGTTCGCGGGGCTGATCGCGCCGACGCTGTTCGACTGGACGTGGGAATATCCGCTGTTGATCGTCGCGGCTGGCGCGCTGGTGCCGCAGACCTATTTGACCCCGGCGCTGCGCGCGTTCTGGCATCGCCGCGGGATGATCGTCGCGGGCGCGGTGCTGATCGTCGGCGCGCTCTGCCTCGCGTTGCTGGTGCTGTCGCGCGATCCGACCGGCTTTCGCGAAGTGCGGCATCCGGGCGTTATCTTCACCTTGGTCGCGCTCGGCGGGCTGGGGTCGCTCGGCGCGCGCGTCCCGTATCTGCTGGTGCTGGCCAGCGGGCTGCTGCTGTTCGGCGGCGTCCGCTCGCTGTCGCTCTCGCTCGAGCCCGGCGCGCGGGTGCGCAGCTATTTCGGCGTCTACACCGTCGCCGACGAGCCGCGCCGTCGCACGCTGATCCACGGCACCACGCTCCACGGCGTGCAACTGACCGGCACCCCGGCGCGCGAGCGGACGGCGACCACCTATTATACGCCGGACTCGGGTGTCGGGCACGTGATGCGCGCCGCGCCGACGCTGTTCGGGCCGGGCGCGCGGATCGGGGTGGTCGGGCTCGGGACGGGCACGCTCGCCTGCTATGCGCAGCCGGGGCAGCGCTGGCGCTTCTACGAGATCGACCCGGCGATGGTGGCACTGACGCGCACCAGACGCTTCACGTTCGTCGCGGATTGCGCACCGGGCGCGACGATGGTGCTCGGCGACGCGCGATTGTCGCTCGAAAAGGCGCCCCCGGCTAGTCTGGACGTGCTCGCGCTCGACGCTTTCTCGTCCGACGCGGTCCCGATGCACCTCCTGACCCGCGAAGCGTTCGCCGTTTACGCGCGCGTTCTGTCACCGCAGGGCGTTCTGGCGGTCCATATCTCGAACCGTTTCGTCAATTTGCGCCCCGTCGTCGCCGCCGCCGCGCGCGCCGACGGCTGGCAGGCGCTGATCCTCGACCACCGCCCGTCGCTGCTGCAGGAGGAGGAAACCCCGTCCTCGTGGGTGGTGATGACCCGCGACCCGTGGACGCTCGCGCTGGTGGCAGGGGGCGAAGGCGACTGGAAAAATCTGGTGCGCCGTCCGGGCTTTGCGCCGTGGACCGACGAATATGCGAGCATCCTGCCGCTGTTGACCTTCTAAGCGCCCGGCAGCGCGCCGGCGAGTGCGTCGATCCGCGCGGTCTGCGCCTGCGCGGTGGCGCGGGCTTCGGCAAGTGCCTGTTCCAGCGCGGGATAGGCCGGTTGCAGCGCCGCCGCGCGCGTGCTGGCGAGCTCGTCGAGCGCGCCCACGCTGTCGCCATAGCTCGACCGCAGCGCGTCGAGATCGGCGATCGCGGTCTGCGCCGCAATCCACGCATCGCTGCCGACCTTCGCCCCCTTCGCGGCGCGCGCCAGCGTCTCGGCCCGTGCCGCGGCGCGGTCGAAGTCGCGCGCGGCGGTGGCGCCCTTGGCGGTGATCGCCGCCAATTTGCCATTTAGCGCAGGATCTTGCACCGCAGGGGCGGGTGGCGGCGTCGCCGGCTCCGCGAAGCCGAGCTTCTCGACCGGGCGTGGCGCGAGCGACGGATAGACGGTCGGATCGCTCGCACAGGCGGCGAGGAGCGCGAACGAGGCGAGCGGGGCAAGGGCGCGGAGCATGTTTTTTGACTAGAGGCGCAAAAAAAGTGGCGCAATGCCCTTG
Organism: uncultured Sphingomonas sp.; assembly: GCA_913776255.1. Taxonomy (GTDB): domain Bacteria; phylum Pseudomonadota; class Alphaproteobacteria; order Sphingomonadales; family Sphingomonadaceae; genus Sphingomonas. The sequence continues at coordinate 45,268 of CAJYLV010000013.1, forward strand.
CGCGTATCCGATTCGCCGCGTAACAGCGCCGCTCCACAGGGCGCCCGTAGCTCAGCTGGATAGAGCATCAGACTACGAATCTGAGGGTCGGACGTTCGAATCGTTCCGGGCGCGCCACTTTTTCTCCCGGGAGAAAGTCGGTGGAAATAGAGGGGCAGCGCAAGCTGCCCCTTTTTTCATGCGCGTTGTTCCGGCGCCTATAATCCTACAGTTGCCGAGCGATGAACCGCCGCCGCCATTATTGCGTGCGCGGCTTGCTGATCTGCGCGTCGTCGCTGCAACGCTTCCATCGCCATCACGCGAAAGGCCGCGGCGTGTCGCCACGCGCGGCCTTCCTCGTTCATCAGGGTGAACGCCTTATTCGGCGGCGACGCCCGCGCGCGAGAACATGTCGCCCGTCTCGCCCGGATCCTCGTTCGCCGCAGCGGTGGTGACCTTCGCCTTCTGGCGCTTGTCGAAACTGTCCCACACGTCGTTCCACTGCCCGCGCGTCGCGGCCTTGGAATATTCGGTGGCGCGCGTCTCGAAGAAGTTCGCGTGCTCAACGCCGTTGAGCAGCGGCGTCAGCCACGGGATCGGATGCTCGTCGATCATGTAGATCGGCTTCAGCCCCAATTGCCCCATCCGCCAGTCGGCGATGTAGCGGATATACTTCTTGATGTCCTTGGCGGTCATCCCGTTCACCGGCCCCATCTCAAAGGCGAGGTCGATGAAATTGTCCTCCAGCCGGATCGTCGTCTGGCAGACGTCGGCGATATCGTCCTTCACCGCCTTGGTCAGGCAGTTCCGCTCCTTGGTGAAGGCGTGGAACAGCTTGATGATGCCCTCGCAATGCAGGCTCTCGTCGCGGACCGACCAGCTGACGATCTGCCCCATGCCCTTCATCTTGTTGAAGCGCGGGAAGTTCATCAGCATCGCGAAGCTGGCGAACAGCTGCACGCCCTCGGTGAAGCCGCCGAACATCGCCAGCGTCCGCGCGATGTCCTCGTCGCTTTCGACGCCGAAGTTCTGGAGATAGTCGTGCTTGTCCTTCAGCTCGCTATATTCGAGGAAGGCGCCATATTCGCTTTCGGGCATCCCGATCGTGTCGAGCAGGTGCGAATAGGCGGCGATATGCACCGTCTCCATGTTGCTGAACGCAGTCAGCATCATCTTGATCTCGGTCGGCTTGAACACCCGGCCGTATTTCTCGTGATAGCAGTCCTGCACCTCGACGTCCGCCTGGGTGAAGAAGCGGAAGATCTGGGTCAGCAGATTGCGTTCGTGATCGGTCAGCTTCTGTGCCCAGTCGCGGCAATCCTCGCCCAGCGGCACCTCTTCGGGCAGCCAGTGGAGCTGTTGCTGGCGCTTCCAGAACTCGAACGCCCAGGGGTATTCGAAGGGCTTATACTGCTTGGAGGCTTGGAGGAGAGGCATCGGGGTTACTCCGGATACAAATCAAATGAGGTGATAGGGTGAAGGCCGGTTCAGCCGCTGCTCGCCCAGGAGCGCAGAGCGGTGGCGAAACCGGCGAGAATGATCCCGCCCATGGCGAACATGGTGCCCGCGATCAGCCGGGCGTAGCGGCCCTGCTCCGATCGGGGGCCGCGGAGTTGCAGCAGCAGCGT
>CAJYLV010000014.1 GCA_913776255.1 uncultured Sphingomonas sp.
CGACGCCGCCACCGTCACCACCCCCGCGCTGCCGGGGCGGACCTTCTCGGCGCGCATCGACCTGATCGGCGCCGCGCTCGATCCGGTCACGCACCGCCTGCCGGTGCGCGCGACGATCGCCAACCCCGATGGCGCGCTGAAGCCGCAGATGTTCGCCAGCTTCGCGATCCGCCGCGCGCAGGTCGATCACGCGATCAGCGTCCCCGCCGCCGCCGTCATCCATGAAGGCGACAATGCGCGCGTCTGGGTGCTGATGCCGAACGGCCTGCTGAAGGCGCGCGACGTCACCACCGGCGACAGCGAGGGCGGCCAAGTCGAGATCCTGAAGGGTCTGTCGCCGGGCGACCGCATCGTCACCGCCGGCGCGCTGTTCGTCAACGAAGCGGGGATCGGCGAGTGAACCGCCTCGTAGGATTCGCGCTGCGGCAGCGGCTGCTGATCGTCGGCGTCTTCGTCACGATGCTGGTGGCGGGCGTCATCGGCTTCATGAACCTCAATATCGAGGCCTATCCCGATCCCGTCCCGCCGATGGTGGAGGTCATCACCCAGACGCAGGGTCTGTCCGCCGAGGAGATGGAGCGCAACGTCACCATCCCGATCGAGGTGCAGATGGCGGGCATCCCGCATCTGACCGCGATCCGCGCGATCAGCCTGTTCGGCCTGTCGGACATCAAGATCCAGTTCAGCTACGATTACACCAACGAACAGGCGCGGCAGCAGGTCATCAACCGCCTGTCGCAGCTGCCGCCGCTCACCGGCGGCGCGCAGCCGACGCTGTCGCCGACCAGCCCGGTCGGCGAGATCTATCGCTATCGGATCGCCGCGCCCAAAGGCTATTCGGTCATGGACCTCAAGACGTTGCAGGACTGGGTTCTGCAGCGCCGCTTCAAGCGCATCCCCGGCGTGATCGACGTCACCGGCTGGGGCGGCAAGCTGCGCGCCTACGACGTGGTGATCGACAACGACCGGCTCGCCGCGCACGGCGTCACCGTCAATCAGGTGCTGCAGGCGATCGCCAAGAGCGACGGCAACGTCGGCGGGCAGACGATCAACTTCGGCGCACAGGCCGCGATCGTCCGCGGCGTCGGGCTGATCCAGTCGCCGAGCGGGATCGAGAACGTGCTGGTCGGCACCGCCGGCGGGCAGCCGGTGCTGGTGAAGGACGTGGCCAAGGTCACGATCGGCAACACGCCGCGGCTCGGCATCGCCGGCTACAACGACCAGGACGACATCGTGCAGGGCATCGTGCTGATGCAGCGCGGCGCGCAGTCGATGCCGACGATCGAGCGCGTCCAGAAGGAAGTCGCCGAGATCAACGACTCGGGCGTCCTGCCGCCCGGCGTGCATCTGGAGCGGATCTACGACCGCTCGGACCTCATCAAGCTGACGATCCATACCGTGCTCGAGAACATGGTGGTCGGCATCCTGCTGATCTTCGCGCTGCAATGGCTGTTCCTCGGCAATTTGCGCAGCGCGATCATCGTCGCGGCCACGATCCCGTTCGCGCTCGCCTTCGCGATCCTGATCCTCGTGCTGCAGGGCGAGAGCGCGAACCTGCTGTCGGTCGGTGCGCTCGACTTCGGCCTCGTCGTCGACGCCTGCGTCATCATGGTCGAGAACATCTTCCGCCACATGGTCGAACGATCCGCCAATGTCGAAAGCGGCAAGGGGCATTATTCGCTCGCCAACCGCTTCTCGGCCGTGCTGGGCGCGTCGAGCGAGGTCAGCCGCGGCATCTTCTTCGCCGCCGCGATCATCATTGCCAGCTTCCTGCCGCTGTTCACGCTGACCGGGGTCGAGGGGCACATCTTCGGCCCGATGGCCAAGACCTATGCCTATGCGATCACCGGCGGGCTGCTCGCGACCTTCACGGTCGCGCCGGTGCTCGCGACCCTGCTGCTCCCCGACAAATTGTCGGAGGTCGAGACGTTCATCGTCGGCAAGCTGCGCCGCGTCTACGAGCCCGCCGCCGCCTTCGCGCTCGGCAACCGCGTGCTGGCGCTCGGCGGCGGCGTGCTGCTGCTGCTGGTCGCGATGGTCGGGGTGCGCTCGCTCGGCATCGAATTCCTCCCGCATCTGGAGGAAGGCAATATGTACATCCGCGCGACGTTGCCGGCGTCGATCAGCCTCGAGGCGGGCGAGCCGACCGTCAACGGCATCCGGCGGATCATCGCGCAATATCCGGAGGCGACCGCGGTGCTGTCCGCGCACGGCCGCCCCGACGACGGCACCGATGCGACCGGCTTCTTCAACGCCGAATTTTTCGTCCCGCTCAAGCCCGCCGACGAATGGCCCTCGGGCATGACCAAGGAGAAGCTGATCGACGAACTGTCGAAGAAGCTCAGCGCCCGCTATCCCGGCGTCGACTTTTCCTTCTCGCAGATTATCGAGGATAACGTCGAGGAAGCCGCCTCGGGGGTGAAGGGCGCGAACTCGATCAAGCTGTTCGGCCCCGATCTGCCGACGCTCGAAAAATATGCCAACCAGATCAAGGACCAGATGGGCAAGGTGCGCGGGATCGAGGATCTCGGCGTCTTCCAGTCGCTCGGCCAGCCGACCGTCCGCATCGACGTCGATCGCGCCCGCGCCGCACGCTACGGGCTCACCCCCGACGACGTGAACGGCGTGGTCGCGGCGGCGATCGGCGGCAGCACCGCCGCCGATCTCTACGAAACCGGCACCGACCGCCACTTCCCGATCGTCGTCCGACTCAAGCCCGAGCAGCGCGATTCGCTGGAGGCGCTCCGCCGGATCACGATCGGCGCGCCGGCGCTCGACGGCAGCGCGCAGACGATCCAGGTGCCTTTGTCTGAGGTGGCCAACGTCCGCCTGACCTCTGGCGCGTCGTTCATCTATCGCGAGCATCAGGAACGCTACATCCCGATCAAATTTTCGGTGCGCGGGCGCGATCTGGGCGGCGCGGTCGAGGAAGCGCGCGCGCGGATCCAGCGCGAGGTGCATCTGCCCGCCGGTTATCATCTCGAATGGGCGGGTGAACTCGACAATCTCAACAACGCCATCGCGCGGCTGGAGATCGTCGTGCCGATCAGCCTGCTGCTGATGCTGTTGCTGCTCTACGCCAATTTCGGGTCGATCCGCGACAGCCTGCTCGCCTTCGCCGCGATCCCGCTCGCGGTGGTCGGCGGGGTGCTGGCGCTGGCGCTGACCGGCACCGCGTTCAGCATCTCGGCGGCGATCGGCTTCGTGGCCTTGTTCGGGATCGCGGTGATGGACGGCATCCTCGTCGTCACCACCTTCAACAATGCGATCGACGAGGGGCTGGACCGGACGCGTGCGCTGGCGACGACGGTGCGCCACTCGCTGCGCCCGGTCGTCATGACCTGTCTGGTCGCCGCGATCGGCCTGCTGCCCGCCGCGCTGTCGCACGGCATCGGCAGCCAGGTGCAGAAGCCGCTGGCGCTGGTCGTGGTCGGCGGCATGACGCTCGCGCCGGTGCTGATCCTGCTGATCCTGCCGGTGCTGATCGACCGCTTCTCCCGCCGCGTCGCCCCCGCCGATCGCGGCGCGCACGGCCGCGACGTCGGCCACCACCATGACGGCGGATCGGAGGTGATCGCATGACCCGCTCGCTCGCCCTGCTGCTCGGCTGCACCGCGCTGGCGGCGTGTTCCGTCGGCCCGCGTGATTTAAACGCGCATATCGCGCTCCCGCCTGCCACCACGCCCGCGCCGATCACGCCGGAAAGCGCACCGGGGCAGGTATTTTCGGGGTCGTCGGCGTCCCCGGCAGCATGGTGGACGACATTTGCCAGTCCGCAACTCGACATTCTGGTCACCGAAGCGCTCCGCCACAACAACGACATCGCCACCGCCGACGCGTCCTTGCGGCAGGCGGCGGAGCAGGCGCGCGCGGCCGGCGGCGCGCTGCTGCCACAGGCCGACGCCAGCTATCAGGCGGAAAGGGCACGGGTTTCGGACGCGATCTCGCCGGTAATCGCGAACCAGAACCAGCAATTGTACACGCTCCACACCGCGCAGGTGAACGTCAGCTACACGCTCGACGCCTTCGGCGGCACCCGCAGCCGCGTCCGCTCCGCCCGCGCGCAGGCGGCGGTGCAGCGCAGCCGGCTCGACGCGGCAAGAATCACTGTTGTCAGCAACTTGGTGCAGGCGGTGATCCAGCGCGCGGCGCTCGCCGACCAGCTCGACGCGGCGCGCACCGCGGTGACGGTCAACCGCGACATCCTCGATCGCCTGCAACTCCGCCAACGCCTCGGCGCAGTCGGTGCCGCCGATGTGGTCACGCAGCAGACCGCGCTTGCCGCCGCCGAGGGCGCGCTGCCGGCGCTGGTCCGGCAGGAGGCGCACCAACGCGTTGTGATCGCGGCATTGCTGGGTCGCGCCGCCGGCGACGCCTTGCCCGAACTGCCCACGCTCGCACAGCTGACGCTCCCGACGCAATTGCCCGCGGTGCTCCCGTCCGACCTCGTCGCGCAGCGTCCCGACGTGCAGGCGGCGCGCGCGCAGCTGGAAGGCGCCGGTGCCGATGTCCAGACCGCGATCGCCGCGCGCCTGCCGTCGATCACGCTCAGCGCCAATGCCGGCGGCTCGGCGCAGCGCTTCGGCGACATGTTCAAAAATGGCAATCCGTTCTGGACGTTGATCGGCGGGATCACCCAGCCGCTGTTCCACGCCGGCCAGCTGCGTCATCAGCAACGCGCGGCGGAAGCGGCGCTGGACGGCGCCAAGGCGGGGTATCGCACCGCGGTGCTGACCGCCTTCGGGGACGTGTCCGACGCGCTGACCGGGTTGTCGACGGACGGCGTCGCGCTCGACGCCGCTACCCGCGCGGCGAACGCGTCGAACCAGGCGCTGACCTTCGCGCGGCGGCGGCTGGCGCTCGGCGATATCGACACGCTTGCGTTGCTCAACGCCAGTGCGGCCGATGCGCAGGCGCGTGCCCAATTGGTGCAGGCGCGCGCGGCACGGTTGACCGATACGGTCGCGCTGTTCGCGGCGGTCGGCGGTCGGATCGCTGCGCCGGACTAGGTTTATTTCAAAGAAGCTGAGCTTACGCTGCCCAGGTCTGCTACAAAGACCTGAGGCGGGTTCATCATGTCTCCTGCTCCGGTGCAAAAAGATCTCAATATGAAATGAACGTGAAATTCGATGAGGTCCGGCTGTCACCCAGAAGTCACAAGGTTGCAGCCGAATCGACCTAGACGCCCCTCGTCAGGCCAAATGGCCGGAAGGGGATCATCAACATGTCGAATACTTCGCGGATGCGCGTGCGTCTGCTCACCGGGATCGCCGCGCTGGCGCTGCCATTCGCCGCACAGGCCGAGACGCCGGTCGCCGCTGCCACCGCCGATCCGGCAACCAGCGCTCCGGACGCCGCCGAGCCGCAGGGGATCACCGAGGTCGTCGTGACCGCGACGCGTCGCGAAACCAACCTGCAGAAAACGCCGATCGCCATTTCGGTGATCGACCCGGTCATCATCAAGGACCGTCACGTCCAGAGCCTGCTCGATCTCGGCGATGGGGCGATCCCGTCGCTGCGCGTCGCGACCTTCGAGGCGCGCCAATCGGCGCTGACGATCGGTATCCGCGGCATCGTGCCGTTCGACCAGAACCAGACCGCGCGCGATACCGGCGTCGGCGTCTATATCGACGGCGTGTACCTCGGCCGCTCGCAGGGGCTGAACGCCGCGCTGTTCGACGTCGCCCGCATCGAGGTGCTGCGCGGGCCGCAGGGCACGCTGTTCGGCCGCAATACCGAGGGCGGCGCGCTGTCGATTGTCACCGCCGCACCGACCGGCAAGTTCGACGGCACGCTGACCGCCGGTTTTGGCAATTACGGTGCGTACAACGGCCAGTTCCACGTCAACCTGCCGGAGTTCGCGAACGTCTCACTGAAGTTCGACGGCGTGAGCCAGCATCAGGACGCCACGGTCACCAACCCGCTGCCCGGCAGCTATGGCTGGAACTATTACAACCGGGTCGGCGGCCGCGCGACCGCGCTCTGGAAGCCCGCGCCCGGCCTGTCGGTGACGGTCGCCTATGATCAGGCGAAGGACGAGAACACGCCGTTCTACAGCCAGCTGGTCAATTACAATCCCAACAAGTACACCGTCGCCACGCTCGCGCAGATCAACGCCAACGGCGGCAAGCTGCCGGCGAACACGATCGCGCCGCTGTCGCCGCTGGTGGTGGTGGCCGGTGATCGCCGGATGACGCGCGCCGACATCGGCGTGCCGCAGCAGCTGAGCGTCGATCGGACTCACGGCGTGTCGTCGACGATCAAGTGGGAAGTCGCGCCGTCGCTTGAGCTGCGCTCGATCACCGCATGGCGCGGGGTCAGCACCGATCAATGGGACAATTCCGGCGGCGGACACCGCACCGTGTTCCTGCCGAACGCGAAGTTCAGCCGCTACAGCCTGTCGTGGATGGACCAGCACCAGTTCAGCCAGGAATTCCAGGCGGTCGGCAGCGTGCCGCAGCTCGATTACACCGCCGGCCTCTATTATTATACCGAAAAGGCCGAAGAGACGGCGGCGACGCCGAGCAGCAACCAGTGGAACGCCGACGGCACGGCCTATACCGTGCTGAGCCCGATCGTCACCGGCACGATCGCCAGCGGCAATCAGGGCTGGGCGCCGGGTTCGCGCTTCCTGCAACGTGGCAGCCGCGCCAATGCGCACAGCTATGCCGCCTTCGCGCAGGCGACCTTCACACCCGACGCGTTCGACGCCTTCCACCTGACGGTCGGCGGCCGCTATACCAAGGACAAGCGCGAGGGCACGCTGTTCCTCGTGCAGGGCAAGGCAACGAACTTCCCATTCACCTTCGACAAGAGCCGCTTCGATCCGATGGTCACCGCGGCGGTCGACGCCAGCGATACCATCCATCTCTATGCCAAATACGCGACCGGCTATCGCGCCGGCGGCGCCAACTCGCGCTCGCAGACGTTCGCGTCCTTCGGGCCGGAGGTGGTGAAGTCCTATGAGGTCGGATCGAAGATGGATCTGCTCGACCGGCATGTCCGGCTGAACCTTGCCGGCTACATCATGGATCGCACCGGCACGCAGATCGACTTCGACAACGTCGACACCAACTCCGCCAGTCCGACCTTCGGCAACCACACCGAGGAAACGCGCAATGCGCCGGGCAAGTCGAAGATCCGCGGCGTCGAGGCTGACGTGACCATCAATCCGGCCGACGGGCTGACGCTGACCGGGTCGTACGCCTATACCTACACCGACGTGCCGGCGACCGCGAACCCGTTCAAGAACAATGCGTTGACCAAGGTCTTCGTGGTGTTCACGCCGCGCAATGCCGCCTCGGCATCGCTCGACTATGAACTGCCGGTCGCGATCGGCGAGGCGAAGGCGCGCTTCCACCTCGACGGCAATTATTCGGATGCGATGTATAGCTTCCAGAACGAGCCGGTGAAGACCGACAGCAGCTTCATCGTCAACGGACGACTTGCACTCGCCGATCTGCCGCTCAACGATGCCGGCACGAAGGTGACGCTGTCACTCTGGGTGCGTAACCTGTTCGACGAAACGCACATTTATCGCCGCTCGAATGCCAATTCGTCGCCGACGCTCAACAACAACGGCTCGCTCAATTACGGTGGCGTGCTCGGCGATTACGCCAACTTCAACCCGCCGCGCACGATCGGTCTGGAAGGCGCGATCAAGTTCTGAGGCATCGTCCAGCCTTCGTGCGGCGCCCGTCCCGGTTGCTACCGGGGCGGGCGTCGTCCGTTGAGCCGGCACTCACACCTTGAGGATGATCCCGCGCCGATCGAGCGCGCGGCCGAACCAGCAGCACAGCAAGGTGTAGGCGAGCGCGCAGAGCAACGATCCGACCGGCCCCGGCGCGAGCGCTTGGAACCACGTTTCGCCGATCCAGCGGTACAGGCCGACACCGGGCCGGACGTGGATCAATTCCATCGTCACCACCAGCAGTTCGGAAAACAGATAGATGGCGAGCGGATTGCGTCCGAGCATCTGCAGGAAATCACGCCCGAACCGCACGCTTTTCACCTCGACGGCGCCGATCACCGCCCCGAGCAGGAGCATGTCGAGCCCGACGGTCAGCAGCACGAACGAGCCTGTCCACAATTTCTTGGCGATCGGCAGCACCGGCGCGAACAGCAGCGCGACGATCACCAGCCCCGTGCCGATCAGCGCCATCCGCCCGACCGTCGCGGCCTGCTTGCCCCAGCGCTGGATCGCCAATCCGGCGAGATAGCCGGCGATGACGTTGGCGGTCGCGGGCAGCGTGCCGAGCAGGCCTTCGGGATCGAAGCCGTGGTCCTTGCGATAGAGATGCGCGGGGCCGATCAGCCACAGATCGAGCAGCGTCCCGGCGTTACGATAGCGTCCGAACGCTTCACCGGCCGGGCTCAAGCCGACGAGGATCGCCCAGTGCACGCCGATCAGCGCGACCGCCGCCGCCAGCAGCCAGCGCGGTGACAGATAGCGCGCGAGCAGTCCGGCGAGCAGGTAACAGAGCGCAATCCGTTGCAGCACGCCGGTCACCCGCGTCCCGGCGAACGGCTTGACCGTCCAGCTGCCGTCCGCAGCGTGCGTGACGAACGGATACCAGTACATCAGGAAACCGAGCAGGAAGATCAGGGCGGCGCGCTTGAAGATGCGCCGCAGGAACACGCCATCGGCCATCGGGCGGGTCAGCGCGAAGCTCATCGCATTGCCGACCGCGAACAGGAACGACGGATAGACCAGATCGGCGAGCGTGAAGCCGATCCACGGCGCGTGGACGAGCTGCGTGAACGGCTGCCCCGCGCCCGCGGTGTTGACGACGATCATCAGGAAGATCGTCGCGCCGCGGAACATGTCGAGCGAGGCGAAGCGTTCCGGACGCGCCACGGCCGTCATGGCCGCGCCACCTGCGCCATCAGCGCGCGCGCGTCGCCGACCGCATCGGCAGGCGCGGCGGCGTGATAGCTGCGACCGTCGCGCACCCAGCGTTTCTCCCACGCGTGCAGCCGTTCGAGGAACGCGGCCTCGTCGATCGTCCGTCCCGCACGCGCCGCGGCCCGCGCCTCATCGAGATACATCGTCCAGCGCGGCAGATAGAAGCCGGCGTACAGTCCCGCCCATGCCTTGGACGCATAATCGCCGAGGTGCCCCGCGCCGCCCCAGATCGTCACCTGCGCCTTGGCATCCTCCTCGAAGCGGCGGCGCTCGGCGGGGGTGTCGCCGTAAGCGCGCGCCGCGCCGATCCAGCTGGCGAGCGTCTCCTGCTGTCCGCCGATCAGCCGGTCGATCGCCTGCGCCATCGCGGTGATGCGCGCGGTCTCGCGGTCGCCCGCGGCGACGTCGCTGCGCTGATACGCCGCGACCGCGGCCTTGAGATGATCGTCGAGCGCGAGGCTCGCCTCGTGGCGGACGAGATCGACCAGATCGTAGCGGAACAGCGCGCTGTCGCGATGCTGCGCCGCCAGCGTCAGCAGCGCGTCGATCCCGGCGCGCGCTTTCGCGCGGTCGCCCGGCGCGGCGGGGAAGCTCGGCGCATCTGCCGCCGGGCGCTTGAAGAACAGATAGGCGCCCGCCCGCTGGTTCCACCAGCGCGGCGTCCAGTAGCTTACGTCGTAGACGCCCGCGGTGACGTCCTGCCACGCCGCCACCAGCGCGGGGTCGCTCCGGCCGTAGCGCGCGCGGGTGTAGCGCGCCAGCCACGGCGCCAGCGCCATGTCGCCGGCCGGCCAGGCCGCGTCGTACGCATAGTCATAGGCGAGGCTGTTGTTGTGCAATCCTTCCGGGAACATCCCAAATCCGCGCACCCGCCCGCGCGCCGGATCGGCGAGCAGCGCGGCGAGGTCGCGCCGGTAGAAATCGGGCGCGCCATAGACGGGGTTGCTGCCGCCGTAATTGTGGACGTAGCCGTAGATCCAGTCCTTGCCGTCAAAGCCCTCGGTCTGCTTCCAGATGCCCGGATAGCGATCGTTGCCGATGTCGAGGATCAGCATCCGCTGGTCGGGGACGTCGCGCAGGAAGGCGGCGATCGCGTCGCGCGTCCAGAACTGCTTGTCGGCGCCGAACAGCCACCCCTGCATCACCCAGGTCGCGCCCGGCTGCGCCGCGGCGATCGCGGCATAGAGCCGCTTGCCGTAAGCGGCGAGCCGCGCGTCGCGCACCGCGCGCGGCAGCGCGGCGGCGCGGGTTGCGGCGGTGTTGGCGCTACTGTCGCCGTAGCTGGCGTGCGCGGTGTCGCTGCCGTCGTCGGCGATCGGCGGCACCATCTCGTTGAACGCATCGGCGAGATAATAGCGCCCGGCACCATATTCGGCGGTGTAGAGTTTCAGAAAACGTGCCGCGAGCTTCGCGAACAGCGGGTCGGACGGGTCGAGCCAATAGGTCCCCGGAAAGCCCTCCCATTCGCGCATCCGGTAGATGCGCGCCTCGGGATGCGCCTTGGCGAATGCCTCTGGGACGTAGCCCGCGAAGGCAGGGAGGATCGGCGTCATCCCCAGCGCGCGCATCCGGACGAGGATGCGCTTTTGCAGGATGCGCTTCTTCTCGATCCAGTGGCGCGACAGCGGTGCGCGATAGCCCGCCATATTGCCCATCCGCTCCCACGGAAGAAACGGCGCGCCCGCGAAAAGCCGATCGAGCTGCGCACCGGTCAGCCCCTGTTCGCGCCACAATGCGCGCCAGACGTGCTCCTGACCCTCCATTGCGAGCGGCATGTCGACCCCATGTACCGCCATCAGGTCGATCTCGCGTTCCCAGCGCGCCCAATCCCACCACGGCGTCGTGTACCCATAGGTGCAGGTGTTCAGATAGGCGCGGAAACCGAACGGTGACGTCACCCAACCGCTGTCCTGCGTGGCCAGTCCGGTCAGCGAACCGACCCGATTTCCTTCCCATGCGGCATGGAAACGCCCCTGTGCGGTGAGCGCCGCGGTCACGCCACGAACCGCCGCGACCGGCGAGGAGGCCGTGACGGCGACGCGATCGTGCGCCACCTGCACCCGATAACGCGCCTCGGGGCCGGATTCGAGCGTCACCGACACGCGCGGTGCCGGGATCCCGAGCCGAACGAGCGCGGCATGCGCATCCGCCGCGGTTTGGGCGCTGGTCGGTGGCGTCGACAGCAATGCTGCGAGCAGTGCGGTTGCGCGCGGGAGCAGCATTGCGCGCCCCAAGCGGCGGCGCGGATCGAGATCGCCCAAGTCTTCCCTCCCTGACGAGCGTGCGGCCTCACGCGCCGACGGAATGGTCGCCGGGGCGATCACGGCACGAATTGGTCTTCCCTGAAGAGCAATTTGTAATGTTCTGGTATTATTGCTCGCACGGGCTCCGGCGCGCTGTCAATCGGGAGGGTGTAACAAAAAAGCCGCTCGGTCGCCGGCGATGTCGCGGGTGGCGATGTTGACGATATAGCCCTTGTCGTCGGGGCGGAACAGCGCCGCGGCGGGCGCGGCATGATCGAAAGCGGTGACGCGCCAGATGATTTGTCCGTGGGCATCGCGGATCAGCATCGGAAACGCCTGTTCGCGGCTCCAGCAGATCCGGGTCTGCCGGCCCGCGCTTTCGAGCGCGAACCAGCGGCACGGCGCCAGCCCGGCGCCCTCCGGCGCCAGCGGGATCACGCGATAGCGACCCGCCGGCCGGCGCAACCCGAACGCGAGATCGTCCCAGTCGGTGAAACGCCCGACCTGGTACAGGCTGGTGCGGTCGACGACCGTGTGAAGGCGGCGGGGTCGGTCGAGCAGGTCCAGCCGGAAGTCGGCGTCGCGCGCGCGGGCACGCGTCGCGATCGTGACCAGCCGCCCGTCGGTGTCCCGCCGCAGCCGTGCCGCACCGTCACGCCATAGCTCGACATGGTGGACGCCATCCGGCGCCCGATAGGCGAAGCGGGCGTGGAAATGAGCGGGCGCCGCGCCGGTCGCGAACGCCTGATCGAAGCGCGGCGCGGCGCAAGCCGCTGCCGCCGCGTCGGCGGTGACGGCCGGCACCGCCGCCACCGCCGACAACAGGAGCGCGCGCCGCTTACTGGCGGATCGCACGGGCATAGTCGAAATAACGATAGGTCCGATCATCGATCTTCACGTCCTTGACGACCAGCTGGATCGTATAGCTGCCGCCGCTGCGCGCGGTGTCCTTGGTCGCGCCGGTCGGGTCGAGCGGGGTTTCGAACGTCAGCCCGGTCGCGGGGCTGGTGGGGTTCAGGACGTGCGGCCACACCGTCGCAATCGCGGTGCTGCGCGGATTGACCAGCGCCTCGTTGAGCACCCGGCCATCGGCCTGCGGCATCGACAGGCCGAGCAGCCAGGCGACGGTCGGCGCGACGTCGACATTGCCGCTCGGCCCGCTGACGATCAGCCCCTTGCGGAAGCCGGGGCCGGCGGCGATCAGCGTGTTGTGCACGTCGGTGATGCCGAAGCTGCCGTGCATCCCGCGCTGGCCCTGCGCGCTCTCGAACTCGATGCCGGGCTTGCCCTGCACGACCGTGTTCTCGTCCCAGTTGAACGACACGACGATGTCGGGCTGGCCCTTGTCGCGGCGGACGCTGTTCTCGAGGTTGATGTCCTTGAGCGGCAAGGTGCCGGGGATGCCGTCGTAGCGGCTGTCGACGAAGATCGCGCCATATTCCTCGCGCCGCTGCAGGATCGCGACGATCTGCTGGACCAGCGCCTTGTCGTGGCTGGGCACGTACAGGTAATCCGACCCGCCGTTGGCGGCGACCACCACGCCGTTGGCGGGCAGTGCGCCGGGCGCGGGGACCTTGAAGCTGGCGACCGGCTTGGCGAGCGTCGCGCTGATCGCCTGATATTTGGCGTTCGCGGTGCCGCACAGCGCGCCCGTTGTGTCGCTACGCAGCGGCACGGTCGGCGTGCCATCGGCGCGCAGCCCGTACATCGCGCTGGTGGTGCAGCCGCTGCCGTCGAAGGCTGCGATGCCGCGATAGGTCAACAGATCGGCGGTGCGCACGTCGCCGGAGAAGGAGTAACCGGTGCCGCTGACGCCACCCAACGTCGCCGCGGCGCCGTTGCTCGCCGGATTGATCGCGCGGAGCGGATAGAGGCTGGTCGGCCCCGATACGGTCGAATGGCCATGGTCGGAGACGATCACGACGTTGGTCGTCTGGTCGAGCCCCTGCGCCTTCAGTGCGGCGAGCAGCTCGCCGAGCCGGGCATCCTGCGAGCGCAGCCCGGCCTTTACGTTCGCCGTGCCCGGGCCATAGCCGTGCTCGACATTGTCGGGGGTGCGAAACCAGATGAGCGACAACATCGGGTTCTTCTTCGGCAGGATGTAGCTGGTGAATACCGACATCATATATTTGTTGGCGGAATCCTCCGGCGCGCCGCTCGCGTCCGAGGAGTCGCGCGCCGCGATTGCCAGCTTGCCGTCCGGATCGAAGGCGGTGGTGTTGAACGTTGCATAGCCGGAGCGCCCGGTCGGGTTACCATTGGCGGCAGCGAGCGTCACGTCGCCGTAGGTTTTGATGGTGTTGGACGGCACCGCAATATTGGCGGCCTGCAACTCGGTGACGAGGCTGCGCGGACGGACGGTGTTTTCGTCGACGAAGAGGCTGTTCTGGCCAAGATCCTGGATATAGGCGGCGCCGGTCTTGCCGATCGTGGCGGTCGTGATCCCGGCGGCCTGGGCGGTCGCAAACAGGCTCTTCACCAGCAGCAGCTGCTTGCCGTAATAATCGTTGAGCGTGTCGAGGATCGCATAATCCTCGGTGAAGACCGGCGCGACATAATCCGCGTCGGACCCCGATGCGTTCTTGCCGGCCGGGATCGTGTTGCCGCTGCCCTGCGGCGGGGTCCAGAAAGTGTTGCCGTAGAAGCCGGTGGTCGCCGGGAACGATCCGGTCGCGAAGCTCGCGCCGTTCATCATCGTGAACGTCGGATAGGTGGAGTGATTGTCGGTGAACTGCACCCCGGCCTGTTGCAGCGCGTAGAGATTCGGTGTCTCGGTGGCGTTGACGTCGTCGGGGCGCAGCCCGTCCCACACGAACACGATCGTTCGCGTCGCGGCGAGCGGCGTCGGGCTTGGCGTCGGGGTGGGGGCCACCGCGAGCGGCGTCTTTCCGTTACCGTCGTGACAGGCGGACAGCGTCGCCGCCAGCGTCAGCAGGAGCGTTGTCGCCAGCAAACCCGAGCGTTTCATCGGTTCTTCCCCCGTGAGAATGAATGTGGGGCGCGCTAGAACCGGTAGATGACAGTGGTATTAAGCGATGAGATTGTCGGTCGACTCTCCGATGAAGATGAAATGAGATTAAATGGTTTCTTCTGTTATAACTGGATGCGGCTTGGTTCGGCGTGAAATCTTAAGAAGATGATTTCCTGGCTCGTCTTTCATCGGCGCGCTGAGCAAAGGTGGCGCGATCGATCTCGGGTTGGGTCAGGAGCAGCGTCGCCATGTCCGAAATGCGGGGCCATCCGGCAGACTTGGAATTTCAAGTGGTACGGACTTGGGAGGCCAGGAGCCAAAACCGCAAAAAGCCGAGGACTTGTGCTGGAGCGGGTGAAGGGAATCGAACCCTCGTCGTAAGCTTGGGAAGCTTCTGCTCTACCATTGAGCTACACCCGCGAAGCAACGTCATCACGCTGTTCGGCCGCTAGCGGATCGCCGGTCAGGAGGTCCGTCATCGCTGCGGTGGCCGAGTGCCACATTCCTGATGGTTTCGTCAACGTCGATCATGCGGATTCACCGCTTGCGTCCGGTGCGGCCGCCAAACCTTCTTGGGCGCCACTCGCGTCGGCCGCCGGCGGCCGGTCAGCGGATCGGATCGCCCAGCCGCGCGACGAGGAAGTCGACGAAGACCCGGACGCGCGCCGGGGTGGTCGCGCCGCCGATGAAAACAGCGTGGATCAGCTCGACATCGCCCGGGTTATAGTCCTCCAGCAACGGGATCAGCCGACCTCCGGCAATGTCCGCCGCCACACTGAACCGGCCGACCCGCGTGATGCCGACGCCTGCCGTCGCGAGCTGCCCCAGCGTCTCGCCATTGTTGGCGATGACATTTCCGCCGACGCTCAGGGCGAAGTCCTTGCCGTCGCGACGGAACGGCCAGATCGGCTCGGCACGGCGGAAGTTGAAGCTGAGGCAATTGTGCGCGTGCAGGTCCTCGGGGATCGTCGGCGTTCCCGCGCGGGCCAGATAGGCGGGCGCGGCGACGATCACGCGTCGGCTCTCGCCCAGCTTGCGCGCGGTGAGTCCGCTGTCGGGGAGCGGTCCGAAGCGGATCGCGACATCCGCCTGTCCGGCGGCGACGTCGACCAACGTATCGGTCAGCGCGATGTCGATCAGGATATGCGGATAGGCTCGCGCGAATTCATCGAGCAGCGGCACGACGTACAGCCGGCCGTGCGACAGCGCGGCGCTGATCCGCAGCCGTCCGCGCGGCGCGCCCTGATCGGCGATCTGCTGCTCGGCATCGTCGAGATCGGCAAGAATCCGTCGCGCGGCGAGCAGATACGCCTGTCCCTCGGCGGTCACCGTTAGCGCGCGGGTGGAGCGGAGTAGTAACCGGACCCCAAGCCGCGCCTCGATCCGATCGATCGCGCGCGCCACCGCAGACGGCGTCAGTCCCAAGGCGCGTCCGGCGGCGGAAAAGCTTCCTCGCTCCACGACTTCTGCGAAAAGCGCGAGCGACCGGGCGCGGTCCTCACTGGCGAACGACTTTGCGTTCAATGCACAGATCCTTTGCGGTCGCGGCGGGTTCCACTGCGCTCATGCGCCATCCATTTACGCGTCTGATACTGCAAAGCGCAAAGGGTCTGTCATGGAATATAGGTTATCGGGCACCTCGGGCCGGCGCTCGCTTGAGGGAAGCCGGTCATGAAGCACAATCCCGGACTGGTCGCGCTGGCGGTGGGTGCCTTTGGCATCGGCGTCACCGAGTTCGCGCCGATGGGCATGTTGCCGGTGATCGCCGCCGACCTGCGCGTGTCGATTCCGTCCGCCGGGCTGCTGGTCAGCGCCTATGCATTGGGCGTGCTGATCGGCGCACCGGTGATGACGCTGGCCACAGCGCGGCTGGAGCGGCGGACGTTGCTGGTGGTGCTGATGGCGATATTCACGCTCGGCAACGCGCTGTCGGCGCTGGCGGGCGATTACTGGATGCTGATGGCGGCGCGGATCGTCACGTCGTTCAACCATGGCGCGTTCTTCGGAGTCGGTTCGGTCGTCGCGGCAGGGCTCGTTCCGCCCGAGCGGCGTGCGGGCGCAGTGGCGGCGATGTTCACCGGGCTGACGGTCGCCACGATCGGCGGCGTCCCGGCGGCGACCTGGGCGAGCGAGGTCCTCGGCTGGCGCACCGCTTTCGCCGGGATCGCGGGGGTAGGCGCGGTGGCGATGCTGTCGCTACGCCTCGCGCTGCCGGCACTGCCAGCGGCGGAGGGCGGCGACATGCGCGCCGAATTGCGGGTTCTGAAGCGCGCCCCGGTCGTGATGGCGCTGGCGCTGACCACGATCGGCTTCGGCGGCGTGTTCACCGTCTTTACCTACATCGTCCCGATCCTGCGCAACGTGACGCACGGCTCCACGGCCTATGTGACGGCAATGTTGATGCTGTTCGGCGTCGGTGCGACGATCGGCAATGCGCTCGGAGGACGGCTGGCCGATCGCTCCGCGGAGCGGGCGCTGACGATCATGCTGGTCGTGCTGGCCGTCACGCTGCTGGGGTTCACCGGCATGATGCGGTGGCCGATCCCCGCTGCCATCGCGATCCTGATCTGGGGGATCGCCAGCTTCGCGATCGTGCCGCCGTTGCAGATGCGGGTGATGGACGCTGCCGTCGAGGCGCCGAACCTTGCCTCGGCGATGAACATCGGCGCGTTCAATCTCGGCAATGCGATCGGCGCCGCGGTGGGGGGCGGCGTAATCGGTGTCGGACTGGGCTTGCCTGCCGTAGCGGCGGCCGGCGCGGCGATGGCGGCGCTCGCGCTTGCGATCCTGCTGGTGGTTAGCGGTCAGCCGCGCGCCGCCGCCTCCCTGACCTGAAGCGCGGCGGCGACGCGCGTGAGCTTGTCGGGATTGCGGACGATGTAGATCGCCGCGATCCGGCCGTCGCGGATGTCGAGCGCGGTGGTCTGGAGCACGTCGCCCCCCGTGCGGCTGACATAGCCGGGAAGGCCGTCGATCGTGGCGAAGCGGAGCAGCTCGAGCGGCACGTCGCGATATTTGCGCCGCAGCCCGGCAAACAGCCGCTGTGCCTTCGCGAGCCCCCGGATGACGTTGTGGACGGCCAGCACCCGCCCGCCGCCGTCGGAGTGGATCGCCACGTCCGCCGCCAGCAGCGCCGCGAGCGCACTGGCATCGCCGTCCCGCGCCGCGGCGAAGAAGGCATGGGTGATACGCGCCGCCTCCTGCGCATCGACCGGGTAGCGCGGGCGCGCCGCGGCGACGTGCCGGCGGGCACGCGACGCAAGCTGCCGCACGGTCGCCGGCGCGCGATCGAGCGTCGCCGCCACTTCCGACAGGTCGACCTCGAAGATGTCGTGGAGCAGAAAGGCGGCGCGTTCGAGCGGGGACAGCCGCTCCATCGCCAGCATCAACGACACCGTCAGGTCGTCGCCCAGCTCGTCCGGCGCGGCGATGCCGAGCAGCGGCTCGGGCAGCCACGCCCCGACATAGCTTTCGCGCCGGACCCGCGCCGACTTCAGATGGTCGAGGCAGAGGCGCGTCACCACTCGGGTCAGCCAGGCGGCGGGCGCGTCGACGCCCTCCGCCCGCGACCAGCGCAGCCACGCATCCTGCACCAGATCCTCCGCCTCGGCGAGCGAACCGGTCATGCGATAGGCCAGTCGCACGAGCCGCGGCCGCTCCGCCTCGAAGCGCGCCGCGTCAGGCATCATCGACCGGATGCGCGACGCGGAACGCCACCTGCAGGCGGTTCCAGGTGTTGATCGCGCCGATCGCCAGCGTCAGCCAGACCTGCTCCGCCTCGGAGAAGACCGCCTTGAGCGCTTCGTAGTCGGCGTCGGGCGCGCCGGTCCCGGGCAACAGCGTCAACGCCTCCGCCCAGCCGAGCGCCGCGCGCTCGCGCGCCGAATAGAGCGTCGATTCGCGCCACGCGCTCAGCAGGTAGAGGCGCAGCTCGCGCTCGCCGTGCCGGCGCAGGTCGGTCGCGTGCATGTGCAGGCAGAAGGCGCAGCCGTTGATCTGCGACACGCGGAACTTGACCAGCTCGAGCAGATCGTGATCGAGCCCGCTCTTCGCGAAGCTCTGTTCCAGCGTCATCATCGCCCTGATCGCTTCGGGAGCCAGGGCATGGGGGTTGGCGATACGCGGGGTCATGGTCGGTCTCCTTGGTTTCCGCCCCCATGACGAGACACGCGCGCCCGGTGTGACATGCCGCCGCAGAATTTTGCGTTACCCAGCGCTAGACCGGTTCGCGCAGCGGCTTGCGCATCCGCGTCAACGGCACCGTCACCCCGTCGATCTCCGCATCGGCGCGTTCGACCGGCGCGTAACCGCATGCGGCATAAAGCGGCACCCCGCCGGCGGTGCCCATCAGTTCGACGGCGCCGAAGCCGTCGTCGCGCGCCGCGCGTTCGCAGCGGCCGAGGACCAATCGCCCGATCCCGCGCCGGACGTGGTCTGGATGGGTGTACATGGCGCGGACGCGGGCGGGGTCGGTGGCGGGATCGAGCAGCGCCGGATCGCGCAAGGCGGTGCTGTGGTCGCCGCCGTACAGCGTCGCGCGCCGGCTCCAGCCGCCGCAACCGACCGGCACGCCATCGTCCTCGACGATGAAATAGGTGCCGTCGCGCACCAGTTGCGAGTCGAGGCCCATCACCGCGCGGCTGGCGGCGACCTGCGCCGGCGTGAGCACCGCGGCCTGCCCACGGTCGATCGCGAGCGTCATCAACGTGCGCAGCGCCGGAAGATCGGCCTCGGTCGCGACGCGGATCGTCAGTGCACCGCTCATGCCGCCAGCTCCCGTCGCCATGTCTCGCCCTGCAGCGGGACGCCGAACCGTTCGTGCATCGCTGTTTCGATGCAGGTGAAACCGTGCGCGGCATACAGGCGCCGCGCGGGCTCCAGCACCGTATGGGTCCACAGCACCAGCGCATGATAGCCCGCCTCCCGCGTGAATGCGATGCAGCGCGCAACCAGCGCGTCGCCGATCCCGCGGCGGCGGGCGAAGGGCTCGACGTGCAGCAACCGGAGCCGTGCGACGCCGCCACCCTCGTCGGTGACGAACACGGCGCCTGCCAGCACGCCGTCGATCTCGGCGACCCAGCATTGCGCGCGCGCCGGATCGAAGCCGCGCAGGAAGGCCGCGGTCACCTCGCTCTCGATCGCTTCGAGCTCGCGACCCCAGCCGTGGCTCTCCTTGTAAAGCATCGACTGGCGGGCGGCGATCAGGGCGGGCTCCCCGGTGCGGAACGGCCGGATGACGAACGGCCCGCCCGATCCCGGATCGAGCAGCAGCCGGGCGCGCGTCAACGCCTCGACCAGATCGCGTCGCGCCTGGCCGGACGTCGCGCCGAGGAGATCGTCAACCGCGCGGCGCTGCCGCTGGTCGAGCGTCGCGAACGCGGCTCGCCCCGCCGCGGTCAGTCGCAGGTCGCGCGCGCGGGCGTCGTCGTCGCGGCGGACGCGCACGATCCAGCCGCGCTTCTCGAACCGCGCGACCAGCCGGCTGAGATAGCCCGCATCCATCCCGAGCACGTCCTGCAATACCCGCGCGGTCACCGGCGCGCGCGTCGCGATTTCGAACAGCACCCGCCTCTGGCAGGCTTGCCTCAGTGCCGAGGAAGCGCGCGTCCAGCGCGCCGATCGTTTGCGTGTAAAATCGGTTGAACCGGCGGATCGCGGTGATGTCGGGATCTTCCATGTCACCAGGCTGGCGCATGTTAGTTGACGTCGTCAAGTGTATCGCGGTGCGCGCAGGGTGGTGCGCTTTGTGCCAGCGCCTTGACCGCCGACCGGTTGCCATGATCTTCGGCAGCCATGAGCATCTCCCGCGACGATGCGCGTCGGATCGTCCTGGCGGCGCAAGGCTTTGGTCGGTCACGACCTGCGCAGCCAGCGAGCCGCCAGCTGCGCGGGCTTGTCGATCGCCTCCACCTCTTCCAGATCGACAGCGTCAACGTGCTGACGCGGGCGCATTATCTGCCCGCCTTTTCGCGACTGGGCAGTTATGATCGCGCCCTGCTGGAGGACGAGGCGTGGGGGCCCCGGCGCCAGCGGCGGCTGTTCGAATATTGGGCGCACGAAGCGTCATTGTTGCCGCTCGACCTGCATCCGCTGCTGCGCTGGCGGATGGCGCAGGCGGAGCACGGCGAAATCGGCTATCAGGCGCTGCGTCGCTTCGCCACGGAGCGGCGGGCCGAAGCGGATGCGGTGCTGGAGCGGATCACCGCCGAAGGCCCGCTGACCGCTGCCGATTTCGAGAACGGATCGAGCAGGAGCGGCTGGTGGGAATGGAGCCACGTCAAGCATGCGCTCGAATGGCTGTTCTGGTCGGGGCGGATCACCACCGCAACCCGGCGGGGCAGCTTCGCCCGCGTGTACGACCTGACCGAGCGCGTCCTGCCGCCGGCGGTGATGGCGTTGCCGACGCCGTCCGACGCGGCGGCGCAGCGCGCGCTGATCGAGCGCAGCGCCCGCGCGCTGGGCGTCGCCACCGCGAGCGACCTGCGCGACTATTTCCGGCTGAAGCCGGCGGAAGGCGATCACGCCATCGCCGATCTGGCCGAGGAGGGCGTGCTCGTGCCGGTGCGGGTCGCGGGCTGGAGTCAGAAAGCGTGGCGGCATCGCGACGCCGCCGCGCCGCGGCGGGTGCGGGGGGCGGCGCTGCTCGCGCCCTTCGATCCGTTGATCTGGGAACGGGCGCGTACCGAGCGACTGTTCGGCTTTCGTTATCGCATCGAGATCTACGTGCCGCAGGACCGTCGCCGGCACGGTTATTACGTGCTGCCGTTCCTGCTGGACGAGGTCCTGGTGGCGCGGGTCGACCTGAAGGCCGATCGGCAAGCAGAGGCGCTCCGCGCGCACCGGATCACGCTGGAGCCGGGCGCGCCTCCCGATACGCTGGAGCGGCTCCGCATCGAGCTGGATCGCATGGCGGCGTGGCTTGGCCTTGAAGCGGTACGGGTCGGCGCGGTCGTGCAATCCGACTGAAGTGTCGCCGCGCCCCGCCGGTCGGTCGTGCTCGCCCGGCGGCCGCTCCTCCAGCGTCGGGAGGACGGCGCCGGGCACCGGCTGTCAGTCGAGATCGCTGTTGCCGTGGCCGTGGCCGGTCGTCAGCTTCGCCCCGGTGTCGGCGCCGCGGCCGCTACCCGCTTCCCACCAATAAGGCAGGCGCTTGCGGTTGCCGGTCGCCACTTCGTTGAGCGTCGCGGCGTCGTAGAGGCGGCCGCCGAGCATCACGCGGCTGATCTTGTCGCTGTTGCGGATGTCGGCGGTGGGGTCGGCGTCCAGCACCACCAGGTCGGCGAGCTTGCCGGGTTCGAGCGAACCGACGTCCTTCTGATAGCCGAGCGAGGTTGCCGACGCGATCGTCCCGGCGCGCAGCGCTTCGATCGGGGTCATCCCGCCACGCACGAAGCTCCACAGCTCCCAATGCGCGCCGAGCCCCGGTTGCTGGCCGTGCGCGCCGATCGCGACGGGGATGCCCCTGTCGGCGAGCTTCTTCGCCTCGCGCGCGGTGGCGCCGTCGACATAATCCTCTTCGGGCGCGATCGGGCGGCGGGCGTTCTGCGCGGCGAGCAGCGCGGGTGGGGCATGGCGGGTGAGCAACGGGTGCCGCCACACGTCGCTGTGCGCGCGCCAGTACGGGTCGCCCGCCAAGCCGCCATAAGCGACGACCAGCGTCGGGGTGTAGCCGACCGTGGTCTGCGCCCACAGGCTGAGCACGTCATTGTAGAAACGTTCGAGCGGCACATTGTGCTCGAGCGTCGAATTGCCGTCCGACACCAATGTCATGTCGAGCGTGTAGAGCGAGCCGCCCTCGGGCACGACCTCCATCCCCTCGGCCTGCGCGGCGGCGACGACCATCTGGCGCTGTTCGCGGCGGGGCTGGTTGTAGTTCTTGACGCTGTGCGCGCCCTGCGCCTTCAGCCGGCGGACGATCGACAGCGCATCGTCATAGCTGTCGATCTGCGCATAGACGTCGGGGCTCTTCGCGCCATAGATCACCTCCCCGGTCGAGAAGGTGCGCGGCGCGAGCACCAGACCGGCGGCCTGCATCTCGGCAGCGGGGAAGATCTCCGCCGAGCGCGACGACGGATCGTGGACGGTGGTGGTGCCGAGCGCGAGATTGGCCATCGCCGACCAATTCTGCTGCGGGACCAGCTCGTCGTCGCCCTGCGGCCCGTGCGCGTGCGCGTCGACGAAGCCGGGGACGATCGTCTTGCCGGTGACGTCGACGGTGGTCGCGCCCGCGGGAACCTGCACCGACGCGCGCGGCCCGACCGCGACGATCCGGTCGCCGCGGATCAGCACCGTGGCGTCATCGACGATTCCGCCGTCGGCGCCTGCCATCGTCACGACGCGCGCGCCGGTCAGCGCGACCGTGCCGGCCGGCCTGGCGGCGGCGACCTCCATCGACAGCGACACGCCGGTGCGCGGCGCGATGAACTTGGCGGCGTCCTCGTCGGCCGGCGCGGTGCGGAACAAGGCGGCGGTGTCGGCGGAATAGAGCGTCGGGCCGGCGCTCCAGTGGAGGCGCTTGCCGTCCTGCGACCAGTTGATGAAGTCGGCCCCGTCCGCGCTGACCCGCGTCACCGGCAGCGCGCCCGACTTGGTATCGACCTCGACCGCCTGCGTGCCGGGCATCAGCGGCATCACGAAGGCTTCGTAATTCTGGCGGAAGGCGACGTAATCGCCGGCCGGCGAGACCTGGAAGTCGTTGACCAGCTCGCCCGCGGCATGGACGCGACGGTTCTCGCCCGACAGGTCGGTGCTGACCAGCTGGCGCTTGTTGCCCTCGTTGACGATCAGGAAGACGCGGTCGCTGGCGGTGCCGAACTGCGGCGCGGCGGCGTCCTTCGCGACGCGGACCGGCGCGCCGCCGGCCGCCGCGACGCGGTAGACGCCGGTGCCGGGATTGCCGCGCGCCGCGGTCAGCTCGCCGCCCTCGCCCTGTTCGAAGACGATCATCTTGCCGTCGGGCGAGAAGCGCGGGCGGCAATAATGGCCGGCGACAGTGGTCACCGACTTCGCCGCGCCGCCACTCGCCGCGACCGTCCGGATCTGGCCGAGTCCGGCATCGGTCCAGCCGGTGAAGACGATCGTGCGCCCGTCGCGCGACCAGCTCGGCCACAGCTCCAGCTCGTCGGTGGCGCGGGTCAGCCGCCTCGGCGCGCCGCCCGCCAGCGGCTTGATCCAGAGCTTGCCGAGCGTCTCGAAGACGACCTGTTTGCCGTCCGGCGAGACGGTCGCCCAGCGCGTCGCCTTGGTCATGAAGCGCGCGGGTGCGACCTCGACCTGCGGATGCGCCGCTTCGGCGATCACGCGCGTGTCGTCGACGCGGAACGGGATCACGCTCGCGGCACCGCCGTCGACGCCGACGCGGCGCAGCTTGCCCCCCGACCAGAAGACGATCGCCCTATCGTCGGGCGTCCAGCTCATGTTCGGATAGACGCCGGTCACCGCCCAGGTTTCCTGCACATCGCGGTCGAGCGGGCCGTAGACGATCCGCTCCGCCCCGCTGGCGAGATCCTTCACCCACAATTTCGTGACATTGTCGTCCCGGCGGACGAACGCGATCCGCTTGCCGTCGCGCGACGGGGTCGGGCGCACCGAGCCGCCGACTCCGCTGACCGCGGTCGTCACCTCGCCGGTGTCGATGTCGTAGCGTTCGATGTCGAACAGGTCGGTGCGCGAATTCTGCGCATATTCGAAGATCGGCCCCGACGAGACGTTGCGCGTGTAATAGATGCTCTTGCCATCGGGCGCGTAGATCGGCTCGCCCAGTTCCTTTTGCAGCACCTCGCTGGCGCGCTTGACCAGCTGCACCCCGCCGCCGCCCGAGACATGGTAGAGCCACACCTCGCCGGTGCCAAGCGAGCGGCCGGTGGTGAAATGCTTCTTGGCGGCGATGAAGCGCCCGTCCGGGCTCCACGTCGGCTGGTTGAGCAGGCGGAAGTCCTCCTTCGTCACCTGCCGCTTGTCGCTGCCGTCGACGTTCATCACCCAGATGTTGTCGCCCCCGCCGCGATCGGAGGTGAACGCGATCCGCCGGCCGTCAGGCGAGAAGCGCGGCTGATGCTCGAACGCCAGCCCCTCGGCGATGCGCGTCGGCGTGCCACCCGCGATCGGCATCGTGTAGATGTCGCCGAGCAGATCGAAGGCGATCGTCCGTCCGTCCGGCGACACGTCGACGTTCATCCAGCTGCCTTCGTCGGTGGTCATCCGCACCTGCTTCGTGCGCAGTCCGCGCGGCGCGTTGACGTCCCATTTGGCGGGCTTGGCGTCCTTCGTGCCGGCCGCGGTGGTCGCCGGGGCGGGGGGCGGCAGGGTGGCGGCGGGCTCCTGCGTCGGCGCGGTCGCCGCATTCTCGGGCAGCTGGGTTTGTTCGACCGGCTTGTCCTGCGCGGCGAGCGGTGCGGCGAGCAGGCACAAGGCGACGGCGGTCATGGCGCGGAAGGTCACGATGGAAGATTTCCCCTGATACTTCCGCCACCGTGCCGCGATCCGCGCGGCGCGTCACGCCCGAAATCGCCGTCCGCACGATCATTGCGTCTCAGGCCCGCGAAAGTCGTCGGTGCCATAAAATGGATCAGCACTAGCCGCGACGAACCGTGTCTAGGATGCGGGTTCGTTTTTGCAGGAAGATTGTGTGGCCGAACCTCTGCCTCTCCATCGTTTCGAGGAATTTATCCCGTTGTCCGAAGAGGATAGGGAGCGAGTACGATTGCTGGGCGAGCCGCCGGCGTCGTTGCCGCGGCATGCGGTGCTGCGCCGCGAGGGCGAGGCGCCGCGCCATATCTATCTGCTGCTCAGCGGCTGGGTCGGCGCGTCGGTGCTGCTGCCCGGCGGCGAGCGGCAGATCGTCAAATTCCATCTGCCGGGCGACATGCTGGGCACCCCCAGCATGTGTCTGGCGCAGGCGGCCGATACGCTTACCGCGCTGACCCCGGTGACGATCAGCCGCGTGCCGCTGGCGGCGTTCGGCGCGCTGTTCGCCAGTTCGCCGCGCTTCGCCGCCGCGATGTTCCTCAGCGTGCAGCGTGAGCGCGTCGCGCTGATGGACCGGCTCGCCGCGGTCGGTCGCACCCCGGCGATCGCGCGGGTCGCGGCCTTGTTGCTGGACGTCGAGGAACGGCTGCGTGCGCTGGGCAGGGCCGGTGACGACAGCTTCGACCTGCCGTTGACGCAGGAGCAGATCGGCGACCATCTGGGGTTGACCGCGGTGCATGTGAACCGCGTCTTCCGGCAGATGGGCGAAACCGGGCTCGTCACGCGCGAGCGACAGCGGATCGTGCTGCTCGATCCGGCACGGCTGCGGTCGATGTCGGCGCGGCAGCAACGCGTGATGACGAAGGACGCCGGCTGGATGCTCGGCGACGCCGACGCGTGACACGCTGTAGTTAACCGCTTTTTTGCCAACGCCGAGTAACGGCGTGCCATCGGTCGGAACGGTGGGACGAACACAGGCGTGGCGATTTTCTACGATGCCAGCGGGCGACGCGCCCGGCGGGTGCGTGTAGCGCTGGGTGCGGCGGTGCTCGTGCCGCTGCTCCTCGCCGCGCTGCTGATCGCAGCGATCGTTCGCCCGGTCGCCGCCGTGGCGCCGCGCTTCGCGCTGCCCGGTGCGCCGCACGCCGCCGCGGCGGCGCCGACGCGCGACGGCGCGCCCGGTGCGTGGCTGCCGGCGGCGAGCGGCGCGGCGCTGACCGGCGGGACGATGGGCTTCTACATGCCGTGGGACGCGCCGTCGCGGCAGTCGCTGGCGGCGCATGTCGATGCGCTGGAATGGCTCGTCCCGGGGCTCGCCACCGTCACCGGTGCGGATCACCGCTTCGTCGCCGAGGACGATCCATTCATGCGGCAGGTGCTGGCGCGCGCCGCGCGCCGTCCGCGCGTGCTGCCGATGGTGCAGAATGCCGCCGCCGACGGCAGTTGGGACGGCAGCGGCACCGCTGCGCTGCTCGCCGATCGCGTCGCGCGGGCGCAGTTTGCGGACCAGATCGTGGCGCTGGTGACGCGCGAGGACGGCGCGGGGGTGATGCTCGACCTCGAAAGCCTGCCGGCGTCGGCGCATCGCGACTATCGCCTCTTCCTCGGCGAGCTGCGCGCGCGCTTCGCCCCGCACGGCTGGACGGTGGCGCTGGCGACGCCGGTCGCCGATCCGGACTGGGACCTGCGCGCCTATGCTGCGGTCGCCGACCGGCTGGTGCTGATGGCCTATGACGAGCACTGGATGGGCGGCGCGGCGGGGCCGATCGCCTCGCAGCCGTGGTTCGCGCGCGTGGTCGCGCAGGCGGTGGAACAGGCCGGGGCGGGCAAGGCGATCGTCGCGATCGGCAGCTATGCCTATGACTGGCAGGGGCGCACCACGGTGCCGCTCGCGATCGCCGACGCACTGGCGCTCGCCGCGCAGGCGGGGGTGACGCCGGTGTTCGACGCCGCGAGCGGAAACAGCCATTTCGCCTATGAGCAAGACGGGCAGCATCACGAGGTCTGGATGCTCGACGCGCCGAGTGCCGCGAACCAGATGGCGGTGATGCGGCGCACCGGGGCAGCCGGGGTGGCGCTGTGGCGGCTGGGTAGCGAGGACCCGGCGGTGTGGCGCGCGCTGTCCGGCGCGGCGCGGCCCGATCTGCGCACCTTGCCGGCGCCGGCCGGGATTGCGGTGCGCGGGCAGGGCGAGATCATGCGGATGAGCGCGGAGGCGACGCCGGGCGTGCGCGAGCTGACGTGGCGCGACGGGCTGGTCCGGGCGGCGCGCTTCGTCCGCTTGCCGCAGCCCGACACCGTCGAGCGCACCGGTGCGCACCGCCGGCAGATCGCGCTGACCTTCGACGACGGTCCCGACCCGGCGTGGACGCCGAAGATCCTCGACGTGCTGGCGCGCGAGCAGGCGCCTGCGACCTTCTTCGTCACCGGCACCAACGCGCTGGGGCAGGGCGCGCTGCTGCGCCGGATCGTCGCGCAGGGCAGCGAGCTGGGCAATCACTCGACCTCGCATGCCGATCTGTCGCACCGCTCAGAGGCGGCGATCGCGCTGGAGCTGAAGGCGACCGCGCGGATCGTCGAGGCGTACACCGGCCGCGCGATGACCTTGTTCCGCCCGCCGTTCCTCGGCGACGCCGATCCCGATCGCCGCGACGAACTCCATGCGACGCGGGTCGCGGCGCGACTGGGGTATCTGACGGTCGGGCTCAACGTCGATCCGCTCGACTGGCAGGGGCCGAAGGCGGAGGTGATCGCCGAGCGCGTGATCGCGCAGGTCGCCGCGGGCACCGCCGAGCGCCCGGCGCAGATCGTGCTGCTCCACGATTCGGGCGGCGACCGGACGCAGACGCTGCGCGCGCTGCCGCTCATCATCCGCGGGTTGCGCGCGCGGGGGTATGATTTCGTCCCGGTCTCGACGCTTGCCGGCTTGCCGCGCGCCACGGTCATGCCGCGGTTGCAGGGTCATGCGGCGGCCGATGCGGCGGGGACGCGCGGATTGTTCGACGGGCTGGCGTGGCTGCGCGATGCCGGAGCGGTGCTGTTCGCGGTGGTGATCGCGATCGGCATGGCGCGTGCGGTGGCGCTGACCGGACTGGCGCTGTGGCGGCGGCGTCGCGAGGCGGTGCCCGACAATGCACCGCATCTGGTGCAGACGTTCGTCTCGGTGCTGATCCCCGCCTTCAACGAGGCGCGCGTGATCGAGGCGTCGGTGCGCCGCATCCTCGCGAGCACCGGGCCGCGGATCGAGGTGATCGTGATCGACGACGGCTCGACCGACGGCACCAGCGACGTCGTGCAGGCGGCGTTCGGGATCGACCCGCGCGTCCGGCTGCTGTCGCTGGAGAATGGCGGCAAGGCGCGCGCGCTCAACACCGCTTTGGCGCAGGCGCGCGGCGACGTGGTGATCGCGCTCGACGCCGATACGCAGTTCGAGGCCGACACGATCGGCAAGCTGACGCGCTGGTTCGCCGATCCGCACATCGGCGCGGTGGCGGGGAATGCCAAGGTCGGCAACCGCACCAACGCCATCACGCGCTGGCAGGCGCTGGAATATGTCACCGCGCAGAACCTCGAACGGCGCGCGCTGCTGGCGCTCGGCGCGGTGACTGTGGTGCCGGGCGCGGTCGGCGCGTGGCGGCGCACCGCGCTCGACGCGGTCGGCGGATATCCCGAGGACACGCTGGCCGAGGACCAGGATCTGACGATCGCGGTGCAGCGCGCCGGGTGGCGCGTCGCGTGCGACAATGACGCGATCGCCTGGACCGAGGCGCCGGAGACGGTGCGCGCCTTGTTCAAGCAGCGCTTCCGCTGGGCGTTCGGGACGCTGCAATGCCTGTGGAAGCATCGCGGTGCGCTCGGGCGGCACGGCGGGCTGGGACGGATCGGGCTGCCGCAGGCGCTGGTGTTCCAGTTCCTGTTCACGCTGGCGGCACCGTTGATCGACATGGCGCTATTGCTCGGCGTCGGCGGGACCGCGTGGCGCGTCTATGATCGCGGCTGGGAGGCGGCGGGTGGCGATGCGCTGACTGTGGTCGCGTTCTGGGCGGCGTTCGCGGCGGTCGATCTGGCGTGCGGGTGGATTGCCTACCGGCTCGACGGACGCGAGGCGCGCTTCCCGGCTATCCGCCTGTTGATGCAGCGGTTCGGCTATCGCCAGCTGCTCTACGCGGTGGTGCTGCGCGCCCTGTACGTCGCCGCGACCGGGCCGAAGGTCGGCTGGGGCAAGCTGGAGCGGACCGGCAGCGTCGCGGTGAACGACACGGGCGCGGCGACACCGGAACCGCTGCGCGCCGCGGCGTGACCGCACCCGCGAATGTTGCGAATGTTGAGACGCTGGCGGGGTGAATGTTGAGGGACGGCGGCGGCATCATCACGGCGTGATGCCGGATGTGGGACGGTGTAGGACAGACCTTCGCCGGGGTGGCGCGGGCGGCGAAATGCGGTAGCGTGGCTGACCTGATCCCTGTCGGAGCGTGCCGTTTATGTCGTTGTTATCTGCCCTGTTCGTCCTCGCCGCCGCCGCGCAGGGCGAGCATGTCGCGATCCAGGCGTCCGACATCGATCGCAGCGCAGCCTTCTATCACGAGGCGTTCGGGCTGCAGCTCATCAAGCAGCCGCTGCCGAACCGACGCTGGATCGATCTCGGCAACGGTTTCGCGATGCACATCCTCGACGGGCGGACCGCGCCCAAGCCGTCGAACATCAACGAGCATGTCGCGATCCATGTCGACGATCTGGCGAGCGTGACCGCGTGGCTCGACGCGCACAAGCGGCCGTGGACCGATCTGGCGGGAAAGCCGCGCACGATGCAGACGCGCTTCGACGGCGTGCGGCAGATCTATACGCAGGACCCGGACGGCTATTGGCTAGAGGTCAGCGACAGCCGCGGGGTGGCGGCGAACGGGTAAAATCGTCATTGCGAGCGTAGCGAAGCAATCCAGGGCGTCCTGATCCGGCCCTGGATTGCTTCGCTACGCTCGCAATGACGTGTCAGACGATCGCGTGCGGGACGAAGCGGGCGAGGTCGCGGGTGATCGGGCCGTCGTCCTCGCGGATCGATAGCGCGACCGGCTCGTCGCCGACGATCCATGAGCCGATCACCGCATGTTGGCCGTCGAACACCGGCAGCGGGTTGAGCGCCTGGACGATATGGCCTTCCTCGCCATAGCCGCCCTCCGGACCACGATCCTCCGCGGTGCCGTCATGGAGTTCGATGTCCCAGCCCTCGCGTGAAAACAGCGGCTTGCGGACGTAGCGCGCGCCGATCGCTGCCACACCATCGGCATCGTCGGCGAAGGCGGCGGGGAGGAGGTTGGGGTGGCCGCGGTGGCGTTCCCAGAGCAGCGGGAGCATGCCCTTGTTCGAGAGGATCGCCTTCCACGCCGGTTCGAGGAACATGGTCTTGGTCGCGGGCAAATGCGCGGCATAGGGCTCGCGCAGCATGTCTTCCCACGGGTAGAGCTTGAAAAGCGCTGCGATCAGGACATTTTCCTCATCGACGAACTGGCCGTCTTCGTCGACGCCGATCCGGTCGATCGCGACGAATGCCGGGTCGAGCGCGGCCTGACGCGCGGTATCCTCGAGGTAGCGGACGGTCTGCCGGTCTTCCTCGTGATCGGCGACGCTGGCGAAATGCAGCACACTTCCGGGGGTTAGCAGCGCGCCGAACCGCGCGACCAGCGCGTCGTGGAGGCGGTTGTACTGGTCGGCGTCCGGCGGAAGCGTGCCGTCGGCGATGCGGTCTTCGAGCCATTGCCATTGGAACAGCGCGGTCTCGTAGATGCTCGTCGGGGTATCGGCGTTGTATTCCAGCAGCTTGGCCGGGCCGGCGCCGTCATAGGCGAAGTCGAAGCGGCCGTAGAGCGAGGGCGCGTTGGCCTTCCACGAGGCGGCGACGACGTCGCGCATCGCCGCGGGGATCGCCAGCCGGTCCATCAGCGTGTCACTGGCGACCACCTCGGTGACCAGATCGAGGCAAAAATCGTGCAGTTCGGCGCTCGGCGTTTCGATCCCGGCCTCGATTTCGTCGAGCGAGAAGCGGTAATAGGCGCGTTCGTCCCAGTAACGCTGACCCTCCATGTGGTGGAAGGTGAATCCCATCGATCGGGCGGTGTCCTCCCAGCCGGCGCGCTCCCCGGTGACGATGCGTTCCACCGACGATCAGCCGCCGGATTTATCGTCGAGGCGTTTCGCCTCGCCGCCGTCGCGCGGGGCGGACAGGCGGGCGAGGATGTCGTCGGCGCTCGACGCGCCCGGCAACAGACCGGCGCGCTCCAGCTTGGCGTCGAGGTCGGCGCCGGTGCGCATGTCCTCCAGCTCGGCGGCGGCGCGGAATTTTTCCTCGCGCACTGCCTGCCGCTCCTTGAGGCGGGCGAGGCTGTCGGCGGCGGAGCCGAGTTGCGACTGTGCGCCGTGCGTGTTGCTGGCGATCTGCGCCTGCGCCTGCTGGACGCTCTCGTTGGCGCGGACGACGTCGACCTCGCGGCGCAGCGCCTCGATCTTGCCGTCGCCCTGCTTGATGATCCCGCGCATCCTGTCCTCGGCGACGCGCATGTCGGCGACCTGCGGATTTTTGGCGTTCAATTCGCGCTCGATCTGCGCGAGCCGCTCCGCCACCTCGCGCGCGAGGTCCATGTCGCCGCGGCCCATCGCGGCGCGCGCCGAGGCTTCGTATTTGTCGCGCTGCGCGGAGAGCTGCTCGATGTCCTTTTCGATCAGCCGGCGCTTGGCGGTGACGGTGGCGAGATCGTCGCGCGCCTTGGCCTGCGCGGTGCCGGCGTCGCGCAGCTGCTGGTCGAGGATCGTCAGTGCGCGCGCGTCGACCACCGACTGGCCCGCCTCGTGCGCGGTGCCGCGGATCAGCGTGACGAATTGCTTCCACATCGACATCGGTCAGTATTCCTCAGGCAGCGGCGAAGGCGTGGCGCAGATCGGCCGCGGCATCCAGCGCATTGTGCGCCAGCACGCGCAGTTCGATCAGGATCGTGCGCAGCGTCGATTCGATCGACAGCTCGCCGATCAATTCGTAATATTCACGCCCGTCCACCTCGGTGATCGCGAAATTGGACAGCGGGACCAGCTTCTGCGCCTTGAGCAGGAAGTGGTTGAAGGCGGCGGCATCGTCCATCTCGGCGACAGGCCACAACAGGCTGGAGACGACGATCTGCTCGCCTGCGACGCTCAGGAATACCGCGAGGTCGCCATGTTCGTGCATCGTGACGCGCAGCACGTCGCCGACGCGCTCGACGCTGAGTTCCGCGGCATGCTCGCCGGCGCCCAGCGCCTCGGCGAGCCGCCCGATCGTCCACACCCGTGCCGTGTCGTCCACGCTCTTCGTCCTCTCGGTATGCTTGACACTCCAAGCATAAGCCCGCAGCCTTTGGCAAGGTGGATGGGCACACGGGAATGCGCGCGACATGATCTTCGGCAGCCTGTTCGGCGGCGGACGCGACGAAGCGCGCAGCGCGGTGGCGGTGGTGCGCGACGTGACGATCGGACGGATGGTGCGGCTCGACGCGCTGGCGTGGCGGCGTCTGGCCGGCGGCACCTTCACGCTCGACCGCGACACGCTGGAGATCACCGCGCAGGGGATCATCAAGCTGGATGACGGCGGCGGGTACGTCCACCGTTTCTATACCGACGACGAATTGATGCTGCAGGCGGTCAGCCAGCAGCCCGACGGATCGGACGCCGACGACTTCACCTTGTTCCGGCCGTGGTCCTCGACCTATGCGACCGGCGGGTGGGACGATGCGGCATTCCGCGAGCGGCTGAGCCAGCCGGTGTGGAACGAGGCCGGGCTGCCGCCCTTCCGCCGCTTCTGGTACGATGGCGACGAGCGGGTGCAGCCGCCGGTGCAGCTTTGGGAGGCGCTCTATTACGAGCGCGACGGCGACCCGGTGAAGCATATCCGCCAGCAATGCATGCTCTACGTCCGCGATCTGGCGCCGGAGGGGCAGGAGCTGCTGCTCGCACTGTCGGCGCGGCCGGAGGGGGGCGATACGACGCACGACATCATGATCGGGCTGCCGCTGTCGCCGGCGGAGTTCAGTGCGTAGCGGGTGGGACGGCGCTTGCTTTCAGCCGTCATTGCGAGCGTAGCGAAGCAATCCAGTGCCGGACCAGGACGCCCTGGATTGCTTCGCTACGCTCGCAATGACGATTTTGGAGTGAGGAGCTTATCCGCTAGGGTCGATCAAAGGTCGGCGTTTCAGCGACGGACGCCTCCTTCCATCGTCGCCCCGGACTTGATCCGGGGCCCCGCTTCTTCTTCGCGAGCGTGGCAAGAAGAAGCGGGATCCCGGATCAAGTCCGGGATGACGGAAGAAGGATCATCGATCACGCAAAATAGGGGAGCACGCATGTTCGACACGACCGCCTTTCTGTTCGGGGCCGGGCATTTCCTGATCGCCTTCGCGATCGCGTGCCTGTTCCTCGCGATCTTCAAATGGCTGTATCAGGTCTCGACGCCCTATGACGAACGGCGGCTGGTCGCGGAGGGCAATATGGCCGCCGCGATCACCTTCGGCGGGGCGATCGTCGGCTTCGCGCTGCCGCTCGCCTCGGCGCTGGAGGTGACCGCCGACCCGCTGGAGTTCGTGGCCTGGGGCGTGCTGGCGGGCGTGATCCAGGTGGTGGCGTCGCTGGTGGTGCGGCGTATCGTGATCCGCGATCTGGTGGCGCGGATCGAGACCGGCAATGTCGCGAGCGCGGTCTATATGGCGGCGACGTCGATCGCGGTCGGGCTGCTCAACGCCGCCTGCATGAGCTATTGAGGCCGACGCGATGACCGATTCCTCTCCCCTCCGCCGCAAGCGTTCCGCCGCCGCCGGGCTGACCGCCGCCGGCGCGCTGGCGATGCTGTCCGGCTGCGACGGCACCCCCGACCAGCAACAGCAGTTCGGCCCGCCCACCGAAGTGTCGGCGTTCAAGACCGTCGACGAATGTGTCGCGAGCGGTGCGTTCGCCAAGGTGACGTGCGAGGATGCCGCCAAGCAAGCCGCGGGCACCGACAGCATGGCTGCGCCGCGCTTCGAGGCCAAGGACCTGTGCGAGGACCAGTTCGGGTCCGGGCAATGTCTGGCGCGCAACGAGGGCGGGCAGAGCTTCTTCGTGCCGTTGCTGACCGGGTTCATGATCGGGCGGTTGCTCGACGGGTCGGGCTATCGCTACAACGGGCTCTACCAGAACCGGCGTGACGGCAGCTGGTATACGCCGTCGGGCGCGTGGCTGTACGGCGGCGGCTATGGCGGGCGTGGGTATAATTATCAGGTCGGGTCGCGCGCGGTCACCGCGCCGATCACCACGCAGCGCATCCAGACGCGCAGCTCGGTCGTATCGCGCGGCGGGTTCGGCGGGCGGGTCTCGGCGCGCTCCAGCGGCGGTTGGGGCGGCGGGCGCTCGTTTGGGGGCTGAGCGGCGGCGGGTGACGCAGCCGATCGGCGCGTGATGCGTTCGCGCTGAGGTCGAGCAATAAAGGACACGAATGACCCGGCTTTTCCACGTCAGCGACGTTCATTTCGGTGCCGAGGACCCGGCGGCGGTCGCGTGGTTCCGCGACGTGGTGGCGGACGAGAAGCCCGATGCGGTCATCATGACCGGCGACCTGACGATGCGCGCGACCAAGCGCGAGTTTGACGACGGCGGCGCGTGGCTGAAGAGCCTAGGGGTGCCGGTGACGCTGGAGGTCGGCAACCACGACATCCCCTATTATTGGGATCCGCTGCGGCGGCTGTTCGCGCCTTATTCGCGCTATGCCGCGGTCGAGAAGATGATCGAGCGGCCGCTGGAAATCCACGGGATCACGATCGTCCCGCTCAAGACCACCGCGCGCGCGCAATGGCGCTGGAACTGGTCGAAGGGGCGGGTGAGCCACGGCTCGCTGCGCCGCGCGCTGGCGCTGGTCGAGGCGGCGCCGCGCGGCAATCTGATCTTTGTCGCCGGGCATCATCCGCTGATCGACGGCGGCAGCCAGGGGACCGCGAAGACCAGGCGCGGCGATGTCGCGCTGGCGGCGCTGGCGGATGCCGGGGTTCATGCGGTGCTGTCGGGGCATGTCCACGACCCGTTCGACATGCCCTATGAGCGCAACGGCTGGCGGCTGCGGATGATCGGCGCGGGGACGCTGTCGAAGCGCACGCGCAACTCGCCGCCGGCGTTCAACGAGATCCGGGTCGAGGGGGACCGGTTCGAGACGCTGGTGCGGACGATGTCGGCGCAGCCGGTGTATCCGATCAGTGAGATGAGCGCGGCGGGGAGCAGGGACGGGGCGGTAGGTTAAAGCCCTCTCCCCCTTGGGGAGAGGGTTGGGTGAGGGGTTCGGGTCTCACCGAGACCGACCACTCCGTGAGACACCTGCCCCTCTCCCAACCCTCTCCCCGGAGGGGAGAGGGCTTAAGTTATCCCGCGATGGCTTTCGGGCGCCACACCCCCTATCTCCCGTCCGTGCCCAAGAAACCCAGCCCCGGCCTGCCGACGCGCGAGCAGATCCTCGAATTCATCACCTCCTCCGCGACGCCCGCGGGCAAGCGCGAGATCGCGCGCGCCTTCGGGCTGACCGCGCAGCAGAAGATCGCGCTCAAGGCGCTGCTCAAGGACATGGGGGACGAGGGGCTGATCGACTCCGCGCCCGGTCGCGCCTTCCACAAGATGGGCGGGTTGCCCAAGGTGACGGTGCTGCGGATCGTCGACGTCGATCAGGGCGGCAACGTCTGGGGCGTGCCCGAGCGCTGGGAGGCCGACGTGCCGATGCCGCGCATCCGCGTGCGCGACCGCCAGCGCGGGGCGCTGGGCGTGGGCGAGCGCATCCTCGCGCGGACCGAGGAGACGGGCGGCGGCTGGACCGCGCATCCGATGAAGGTGCTCGCGCCCGCCGCCGAACAGGTGATCGGGGTGCTGCGCCGCGAGGGCGATCGGCTCTGGCTGCAAGGGGTCGAGAAGAAGGAGCGGCGCGAATATCCGGTGTCGGACGCCGCGGGCGCCGCGGCGGGCGATCTGGTCAGCGCCGAGATCGCCGGGCGACCGCCGCGGGTGATGGCGAAGGTGGTGGCGCGGCTCGGCGATCCGTTCGCGCCGCGCAGCTTCTCGCTGATCGCGATCCACAAGCATGGGATCCCCGACACGTTCGCGCAGGACGCGCTCGAGGCGGCGGAGCGTGCGGCGCGGCAGCCGCTCGGGGACGGTCGCGAGGATCTGACGCAGCTGCCGATCGTCGCGATCGATCCCGCCGACGCGCGCGACCATGACGATGCGGTGTGGGCGACCCCCGACGACGATCCCGCCAATGACGGCGGGTGGAAGGCGATCGTCGCGATTGCCGACGTCAGCTTCTACGTGCGGCCGGGCAGCGCGATCGACCGCGAGGCGCGCGCGCGCGGCAATTCGGTCTATTTCCCCGACCGCGTCGTGCCGATGCTGCCGGAAATATTGTCGGCGGACGTGTGCTCGCTGAAAGCGGGCGAGGATCGCGCGGCGCTGGCGTGTCACTTGCAGGTGACGAAGGCGGGGGCGCTCAAGAGCTGGCGGTTCACGCGCGCGGTGGTGCGGCTGGCGGCGAATATCGCCTATGAGGAGGCGCAGGCGGCGATCGACGGCGGCGGCGGTTTCGGGTGGGACGATGCGCTGACCGAGCGGGCGTTGGTGCCGCTGTGGGATTGCTGGCGCGCGCTGGCGGCGGCGCGCGACAAGCGTGAGCCGCTCGACCTCGACCTGCCCGAGCGGCGCGTGGTGCTCGACGAGCAGGGGCGGATCGTGTCGGTGGCGGCGCGCGAGCGGCTCGACGCGCACCGGCTGATCGAGGACTTCATGATCGCCGCCAACGTCGCCGCCGCCAAGGCGCTGGAGGCGAAGAGGGCCCCGGTCATGTACCGCGTCCATGAGGTACCGAGCCGTACCAAGCTGGTCGCGCTGAAGGAATATCTCGAAACCTTCGATATCCCCTTCGCCATGGGTCAGGTGATCCGTCCCGCGACCTTCAACCGGATCATCGACAAGATCGGCGACGCGGACTTCAAGCCGCAGGTGATGGAACAGATCCTGCGCTCGCAGACCCAGGCCTATTATGCGCCGGTCAATCAGGGGCATTTCGGCCTGTCGCTGGGGTCCTACGCGCATTTCACCTCGCCAATCCGGCGCTATGCCGACCTCGTCGTCCACCGTGCGCTGGTCGGGGCGTACAAGCTGGGTGACGGAGGCCTGCTGCCCGAGGGCGAGGAGATGGAGCGGCTAGGCACGTCGATCAGCCAATATGAGCGCCGCGCGATGGAGGCGGAGCGCGAGACGATCGATCGTTACGTCGCGGCCTATCTGTCCGAGCATGTCGGCCAGGTGGTCGAGACGCGGATTACCGGCGTCACCAATTTTGGCTTCTTCGCCACGGTCGACGGCGTGGGTGGCGACGGGCTGATGCCGATCCGCGACCTGGGCGGCGACTATTTCCACTATGACGAGTCGTCGCAGCAATTGCTCGGCGAGAAGACGCGCGAAATCTACAAGCTGGGCCAGCGCCTGCCGCTCCGCCTGGCCGAGGCGAACCCGGTGTCGGGCGCGCTGCGCTTCGAACTGCCCGACGGCAAGGGCGCGGCACCCGAACCGCGCCGGGTGCTGAAACGGCGCGGGCGGCCGGCGAACATCCGCCACAACGGCAAACGGCGTTAATCCTCCCGGCACGGGGAGGATCGGGATCGCTCCCCTGCCCCATGCGTACCCTCCATCAAAGGAGATCACGCATGGGCAATATGGTGGACGGCGTGTGGCACGCCGACGGGCTGTTCAAGTCGGACGACAAGGGCAGCTTCAAGCGTCCCGACTCCGGTTTTCGCGACTGGGTGACGGCGGACGGAGAACCCGGCCCGGACGGCCAGACCGGCCACCGCGCCGAAGCGGGGCGCTATCACCTCTACGTCTCCTATGCCTGCCCCTGGGCGCATCGCACGATGATCGTCCGCGCGCTGAAGGGACTGGAGGACATGATCGGCCTGTCGGT
>CAJYLV010000015.1 GCA_913776255.1 uncultured Sphingomonas sp.
GCATAGAGCCGCCGCCAGGTCGGCAGCAGCGCCTGGCCCAGTTGCGTGCGCAGCGCCTCGCGCGCGGCATGGATCGCGTCCGGGTCGACCGTGGCGAGCTGGTCGCCGACGAAATTCTCCGACGGCAGCAGCACCGCCTCGGCGAGGAATGCGGTTTCCAGTCCCTCGGCCTCCAGCGTGTGGGTGACGGCGTCGATCACCGCCGCGCCCTTCATCTCGCCATGGATCGTGCCCGCGACCAGCGTGTCGAGCATCAGCTGCTGCATCGCCTCGTACCGGGCGAAGGGATCGTCGTCATGCGCCGACAGGAAGGCCAGGTCCTCGGCCGTTCGGTCGCTCTCGACCACGATGGGGGCGGAAAAGCCGCGATTGATCGACAGGACGGGACGCTCGGTGATGGCCTCGAACACGATCGTCTCGGCCACCTGATCGAGCAGGACCAGCGTCTCGTCGGTCAGCGGGTGGCCGGTCTCGGCCCCGAACAGCCGGACCTTGAGCGGGAGGAGCATCGGCTGCTTGGTCGTCTGCCCCGGCGTGGCGGGGACATGCTGGGCGAGGCGCAGCTCGGCCCGACCGCCGCCGGGCTGATGGCTGAGGCCCGCCGAGACGCGCGGCGTGCCTGCCTGGCTGTACCACAGGCGGAATTGCGACAGGTCGACACCGCCCGCTTCCTCCATGCAGGACACGAAATCCTCGCAGGTGGCGGCCGTGCCGTCGAAGCGATCGAAATACAGGTCGGTGGCGGCGCGGAACGTCACCGGGCCCAGCATGGTCGCCATCATGCGGATCAGTTCGGCACCCTTGTTATAGATGGTCGCCGTGTAGAAATTGCTGATTTCGATATAGCTTTCCGGGCGCA
The DNA here is from genome assembly GCA_913776255.1 of uncultured Sphingomonas sp. GTDB lineage: Bacteria > Pseudomonadota > Alphaproteobacteria > Sphingomonadales > Sphingomonadaceae > Sphingomonas. The sequence goes on from CAJYLV010000015.1 coordinate 860, forward strand.
CGGGATGGGCGAGCGGACCCGAATCCTCGGGGAACTGGCTGGCGCGCAGGCCGCGCACATCCTCGATCCGCTTGACCGCGGCCGATCCCTGATCGGCGGAGAAGCACTGGTCGCGATAGACGGTGAAGCCTTCCTTCAGGGAAAGCTGGAACCAGTCGCGGCAGGTGATCCGGTTGCCCGACCAGTTGTGGAAATATTCATGCGCGACGACGGCGGCGATCGCGTCATAATCGTAATCGGTCGCGGTGTCGGGATCGGCCAGGATGTAGCGGCTGTTGAAGATGTTCAGCCCCTTATTCTCCATCGCGCCGAAGTTGAAATCGTCGACCGCGACGATGTTGAATACGTCGAGGTCGTATTCACGGCCATAGACGCGCTCGTCCCACGCCATCGACAGTTTGAGCGCGTCGAGCGCGTGATGCGTCTTGGGCAGATCGGCGGTGCGCACCCAGATGCCGAGCCGCACCTCGCGCCCCGAGCGCGTGGTGAAGGTGCCGCGATTGACCGCGAGATCGCCCGCGACCAGCGCGAACAGGTAGGACGGCTTGGGCCACGGATCGTGCCACTCCGCCCAGTGCGTGCCGTCGGCATTGTCGCCCTGTGCGATCGGGTCGCCGTTGGCGAGCAGCACCGGAAAGCGCGCCTTGTCGGCGGTCATCGTCACCCGATAGGTCGCGAGCACGTCGGGACGGTCGGGGAACCACGTGATGCGGCGGAAGCCCTCCGCCTCGCATTGCGTGCAGAGGTTGCCGCCCGAGGCGTAAAGCCCCATCAATTGCGTGTTGCGGTCGGGGGCGATCTCGACCTCGGTCTCGACGACATGCGCATCACCGGGGAGCGGGACGACCAGCTGCTCGCCCTCGATCCGCCAGTCGTCGGTCGCCTGCCCGTCGATCGTCACCGACAGCGGCACCTGCCCGGCGCCGTCGAGCCGTAGCGGGGTGTCGTGCGCGCCGTTGCGGGTGACGTCGAGCCGGGCGCGGACGCGGGTCGCGACCGGATCGAGCGCGAAGTCGAGCGCGACCTGCGGCACCAGCCACGCGGGCGGGGTATAATCGCTGCGGCGCGTGGCGGCGGGCGTGACGGGGGTGGTTCGGGCATCGGCCATGCGGTGGACTATGACGACATCGCGGCGATGGTTCCATCCGAAAGCCACGCGATCGTCTCGACGGCAACCATCTCGGCGCTTAAGGTCAGTGATCCTTCCTCTTCCACCCGGGCGTGTCCATGTTTCGTTCGTTCGCTTTCCTGCCCTTGCTCGCGCTTTCCGCCACCGCGCTCGCCCAGACGACCCCCGCCGCGCGTAACGCCGCGCTGAATGCGCCGCTGCCCGCCGATCAGGCGGCGATGAAGGCGCATGTGATGTTCCTCGCTTCGGACGCGATGAAGGGGCGCGACGTCGGCTCGCCCGAGTTCGACATCGCCGCGCAATATGTCGCGTCGCAATTCTACGCCGCCGGGCTGAAGCCGGTGGGCGACGACGGCGGCTATCTGCAGAAGGTGCCGCTGACCGGCTACACGATCGCGGGCGAGGGCAAGGCGTCGTGGACCGCGGCGGCTGGCGGGGCGGCGGTGCCGCTGGCGTTCGGCAAGGACTTCACCCCGGCGGCCAATCCGGCGGCGAAGGCGACCGATGTCGCCGCGCCGGTGGTGTTCGTCGGCTACGGGCTGGAAGCGCCGCAATATGGGCTGGACGATTATGCGGGCGTCGACGTGCGCGGCAAGATCGTCGCCTATGTCGGCGGCGCGCCCGCGGGGTTGCCGAGCGAGGTGGCGGCGACCTTCGGCAGCGCCGCGGCGCGGCAGAGCGCGGCGGCCAAGCATGGCGCGGTCGGGGTGATCGCGGTCGCCGATCTCCGCAAGGCGGGGCGCGGTGCGCCGTCGTTCGCGGGGGTGGTCAAAAGCTATGCCGCCGAGCGGATTACGTGGGCGCGGCCCGACGGCACCGGCAATGCGAGCGGCGTGCCGTTGCTGGGAACGCTGTCCCCGGCGGGCGCGGCGAAGCTGTTCGGGCGGCAGTGGCCGGCGCTTGCCAAGGGCGCGGCGCGCAAGACGCTGAAGGTGCGGCCCGCCACCGCCGCGGGGACGCTGTCGATCGCCAGCGCGACCAACTTCCGCGCGATCCCGAGCAGCAACGTTGTCGGCATGATCCCCGGCAGCGACCCGGTGTTGGGCAAGGAGACGGTGGTGCTGTCGGCGCACCTCGACCACGTCGGCGTCGGCAAGGCGGTGAACGGCGACACGATCTACAACGGCGCGCTCGACGACGGGATCGGGATCGCGAGCCTGATCGAAGCCGCCAAGCGCTTCAAGACCGCGACCCCGCCGAAGCGCAGCATCATCTTCCTCGCGGTGACCGCCGAGGAGAAGGGGCTGGTCGGCAGCGACTATTTCGCAAATCACCCGACCGTGCCGATCCGCGACATCGTCGCCGACGTGAACCTCGACATGCCGATCCTGACCTACAAGTTCGAGGACATGGTGGCGTTCGGCGGCGATCGCTCGACGCTGGGGCCGATCATCGCGCGCGCGGTGGCGGGGATCGACGTCGGCCTGTCGCCCGATCCAATGCCCGAGCAGGCGATCTTCGTGCGTTCCGACCATTATCGCTTCGTGCAGAAGGGCGTGCCCTCGGTGTTCCTGTGGCCGGGCGAGAAGGGGCCGGGCAAGGCGGCGATCGCGACGTTCATGGACAATTGCTACCACAAGCCGTGCGACGACCTGACGCAGCCGATCCTGTGGGATCAGGGGGTGCGGTTCGTCGACGCCAATTACCGGATCGCGCGCGAGATCGCCGATGCGCCGCAGCGGCCGGTGTGGAACAAGGGCGATTATTTCGGTCTGTTGTTCAATGGTCCGATGGCGCGGTGAGTTTGCTTGCCAAGCGCGGCGTGGCGACCGATGAAGGGCGCTGGTCTGGGGAGCGACAGTGACCGACGCGCGTGACATCATCCGCCGCACGACGATCGAGCTGGGGCCGCTGCGGATCACCCGTGAATATCGCTGCGGGTCGCCGGGGCCGCATTACCCTTTCTACGAGCCGGTGCGGGCGCGGTCGGGCGGCGGCTGGCGCGCGGCCGGGGTGCTGGGCGTCGTGCTGGCGGTGAGCGCGGGCGGGCTGTCGATGGCGGCGACCCATGCGCCGCCGGCGCGGCCGGTGACGTACGCGGTCAGCGTGCCGGTGCCGCAGCAGGTGATCGCGCCGCCGCCGCCAGTCGTGGTGGCGCGCGCGGTGCGGCCGGTTGCACACGTGACGCGAGCGGCTCAGAAGCCGGCCGCCGGCGATCTACCGTTGGAAACCGGCAGCCGTGCGACGGCGATCGCGGCGGCGCTGCGCAGCGGCGAGGTGCAGGAATGGTATGAGTCGGCCGGGCAGGTGCACGGCTTCGTCGTCGCGGGCGAGGCGGAGGCCGACAGCGGACGGACGTGTCGGGCGCTGTCGATACTGACCCGCGCGCCGGGTGGCGCGGACAGGGTCGATCAGCGGCGTGAGTGTCTGCCGGCGGGGTAGGGCGGTCAGGGCGACCCTTCGTTCCTGCGGAGGTAGGATCTCCGCGACCGCCCTCTTCTTGGACCCCGGCGAACGCCGGGGCCCAGTTGGGAAGGCCTACGAAATAGGCCGCGACCTACATCATCAGCGTTCCCCAACTGGGCCCCGGCCTTCGCCGGGGTACAGGAAGGAGGCTTTCGCAGAGGTCTCGCCGTCGCGGGGACGACGATGGTGGCGGAAGGAGCGGGGCGACGTACCTCGCGGCGCGTCGCCCCGCTTTCCTCGATCAGCGACCGATGCTGGTGTAGCGGAAGCCCGCCGCCTGCACTTCGGCGGGGGTGTAGATGTTGCGCAGATCGATCAGGATCGGCTCCTTGAGCAGCGACTTGACGCGCGGCAGGTCAAGCGCGCGGAACTCGTCCCACTCGGTCACGATCGCCAGCGCGTCGGCGCCCTCGATCGCCTGATACGGGCCGTCGCAATAGTCGACGTTCTCGAGCACCAGCTTGGCCTGTTCGGTGCCCTCGGGATCGAACGCCTTCACCTTCGCACCGGCATCCTGCAACGCCTGGATCACCGCGATCGCGGGCGAATCGCGCATGTCGTCGGTGTTGGGCTTGAAGGTCAGCCCCAGCACCGCGATCGTCTTGCCGCGGACGTCGTCGCCCATCGCGTGGATGATCTTGCGGCCCATCGCGCGCTTGCGATTGTCGTTGACCGCGACCACCGCCTCGACGATCCGCTGCGGCGCGTCATAATCCTGGCTGGTCTTGAGCAGCGCCAAAGTGTCCTTGGGGAAGCACGAGCCGCCGTAACCCGGACCGGCGTGCAGGAACTTCGAGCCGATGCGGTTGTCGAGCCCGATCCCGCGGCTGACGTCCTTCACGTCGGCGCCGACCTTCTCGCACAGGTCCGCGATTTCGTTGATGAAGGTGATCTTGGTCGCGAGGAACGCATTGCCCGCGTATTTGATCAGCTCGGCGGTGCGGCGCGCGGTGACCAGGATCGGCGCGGCGTTGAGATACAGCGGGCGATAGACCTGCCGCATCACCTCGGTCGCGCGGTCGTCGCCCGAGCCGATCACGATGCGGTCGGGACGCTTGAAGTCGTCGATCGCCGCGCCTTCGCGCAGAAATTCGGGGTTGGAGACGACGCCGAATTCGGCGTTCGGCGCGGCCTCGCGGATGATCCGCTCGACCTCGTCGCCGGTGCCGACCGGCACGGTCGACTTGGTGACGATCACGGTATAGCCGGTCAGCGCCTCGCCGATCTCCTTGGCGGCGGCGTAAACGTAGGACAGGTCGGCATGGCCGTCGCCGCGGCGGGTCGGCGTGCCGACGCCGATGAACACCGCGTCCGCGCCCGCGACCGCTTCCTTGAGGTCGGTGGTGAACTTCAGCCGCCCGGCCGCGACGTTGCGCGCGACGAGGTCCTCCAGACCCGGCTCGTAGATCGGCATCTTGCCGGCCAGCAGCCGGTCGATCTTGCCCTTGTCCTTGTCGACGCAGATCACGTCATGGCCGAAGTCGGCAAAGCATGTGCCTGAAACCAGGCCGACATAGCCCGAACCGATCATGGTAATGCGCAAGACGGTCGCTCCCTTGAATGAACCGCCTCCGGGCGGCATCCCAGCCTTGCCCGCTAGCGACTCGACCGCCCGTCTGGCAAGCGTTCAGGTGGTTGCAATTGGCACACGTCCGCTTGCCGCAACCGGAATCGCGGCGGTCCGCACCGTCTGCGCGACGGTCTTGCGCCAGCGGCGGCGGCGCCAGGCATTGACCGCCGTGATCGCGGCCGGCCACATCAGCGTTAGCACGATATCGGAGATCGTGTCCGCCCAGCTCCATTGCGGGCTGGCGGCGAGCCAGTCCAGCACCTCGTTGCCCAGTTCGGCGGCGAGCACGACCTGCAACGCGACCGTACCGCCGCGCCGCTGGCGGACCACCAGCAACGTCGCAAGGTAGATCGCCATGCCGACATGGACGTGCAGCAGCGCCGCCGAGCCGGCGCGCGCGACGATCTGGTCGATCAGCGACTTGTAAAGGTGCACGAATTCCATCGCACCGATCTGGCCAATATAGGTTTAGGAAGCGTGACCGGGGCGGGCGGGTCCGGAACCGCGGCCGGTCCCGGAGATTGTCGCGGGTAATGATCGCATCCCCCGCGCAGGTCGGCGTCCTGACCTTTCACCGCTGCATCAATTACGGCTCCTATTGGCAGGCGCGTTGCCTGGTCGAGGGGCTGCGCGCGCTGGGGCATGACGCGCGGCTGCTCGATCATCACAGCGATGCGGCGGTGCGCGCCGAATGGCGGTGCGCGTTGCAGCCGACGCTGCCCGAACGGACGCGGGCCGCCGATCTCGGCGCGTACAAGGACAAGGCGCGAAAGTTCGTCGCTGCGATCGAGCGGCTGCCGCGCTCGGCGCCGTTCGCGCTCGACGAACCCGGCGCGCTCGCGCCGCTCGATGCGGTGGTGGTCGGCAGCGACGAGGTGTGGAATTTCCGCCACCCCTGGTATGCGTCGACGCCGTTGTTCTTCGGCGAGGGACTGAGCGCGCCGCGGCTGGTGTCCTATGCCGCCAGCTTCGGCAATCACGATGCCGCCGACGGGATCGGCGACGCGTGGGCGGAACGGTTGCGGCGCTTCACCGCGATTTCGGTGCGCGATGCCAATGCGCAGGCGCTGGTCGGCGGCGCATTGGGCGCGACGCCGCCGCTGGTGCTCGATCCGGTGCTGCAGTTCGCCGACCGCGTGCCGCGCGGCGCACCCCCGGGGGAGCGCTATGTTTTGGTCTATGGGCATGGCTTTCCCGACTGGCTGGCGCAGGCGATGCGGCGGTGGGCGACGCGGCACGACGTGCGGCTGCACAGCATCGGCTATCGCAACGACTGGGCGGACACACAGGAGATCGATGCCGGGCCGGAAGCCTTTGCCGAGCGCGTCGCGGGGGCGAGCGCGCTGGTCACCAACTTCTTCCACGGCTGCGTCTTCGCGCTGGTGCACGGCACGCCGTTTGTGACCGCGCCGTCCTCCTATCGGTTCAACAAGGTCCGCGATCTGGCGGCGGCGCTGGACGCGCAGCGGCATATCGTCGCGCCCGAAACGTCGGACGCGGAGTATGACGCACTGCTGACCGCGGCGCATGATCCGAGGATCGGTGAGCGGATCGTCGCATTGCGCGCGCAATCGACCGCCTTCCTGGCCGCCGCGCTTGGCTGAGGCGCTGCGCCCGGATGACATCGTCGGCGCGGGGCTGTGCATCGGCTGCGGCGGGTGCGCGGCGGCGATGCGGATGGACGGGGACGGGCTGTGGAAACCGGAACCGGGCACGCCGGGCGGCGCGGACTTCGCGGCGCGCTGTCCGTTTTCGCCCGTCGCGGCGGACGAGGATGTGCTGGCGGCCGAGCGTTTTCCCGTCGCGCCGGCGCACAGCGAGTTGCTCGGGCGATTCGAATCGACATGGGTCGGGCATGTCGCGGAGGACGGCTTTCGCGAGAACGGCAGTTCGGGCGGGATGGTCAGCTGGGTCGCGGCGGAGTTGTTGCGCACCGGCGCGGTCGACGCGGTCGCGCATGCCGCGCCGGTCGCCGACCCGCAGGCGGACGGGCGGTTCTTCACCTACCGGCTGTCGCGCAGCATCGGCGAGATCGCGGGCGGGGCGAAGTCGCGTTACTATCCGGTCGAGCTGTCGGCGGTGATCGCGGCGATCCGCGCGACGCCGGGGCGCTATGCGGTGGTGGCGGTGCCGTGCTTCATCAAGGCGCTCAACCTGTTGCGGCGCACCGATCCGGTGATCGCGGCGCGGGTGACGCATCTGCTCGGGCTGTTCTGCGGGCATCAGAAGAGCGCGCGGCTGGTCGACAGTTTCGCGTGGCAGCTGGACACGCCAATCGCGCGGGTGCGAGCCGTCGATTACCGGATCAAGGACGCCACGCGCCCCGCCAACTGGTATCGCGCGCATCTGACGCTCGACGACGGCAGCGCGCGCGCCGAGGATTGGTGGCACCTCGCCGACGGCGACTGGGGGGCGGGGTTCTTCCAGAATCCGGCGTGCGACTGGTGCGACGATGTCGTCGCCGAGACCGCCGATGTCGCGTTCGGCGACGCGTGGGTGGAGCCCCATTCGTCGGACGGGCGCGGGACCAATGTCGTGATCGCGCGCTCGCCGGCGATCCATGCGATGATCGCGGCGGCGGTGGCGGACGGGCGGCTGGCACTCAGCGCGGTCGATGCGGCGTTCGTCGAGCAGACGCAGGCGGCGGGGTTTCGGCATCGCCGCGAGGGATTGGCGTACCGGCTGACGTGGCGGCGCGGCGGCGATGCGGTGCGGCCGGTGAAGCGCGTCGCGCCCTCGGCGACGCTGCCGGTGCGGCGCAAGCTGGTGTACCGGATGCGCTACATGATCGCGCGCGACAGCCACCGGATCGCGCGCGCCGCGCTGCGGACCGGGCGGCCGTGGCTCTACACCGCCTGGGCGCGCAAGGTGCTGGCCGTCTACCGCGCGGTCGCATGGTCGCACGGGCGGCTGGGCGCGTGGGTCGACCGGGTGCTGCCGGATCGCCGGGTGCGGTAGGGAGACGCTCCTCGCCTGCGACATGCGAGGCGAGGAGCGGTGGCCTTATACCAGTGCGCGCGGCATCGGCTTGCGGCGACGGCGCATCGCCGCGCCGACCGCGCCGAAGCCGGCGAGCATCATTGCCCAGGTCTGCGGCTCCGGCACCGCGCCGGTCAGCTTCGCATATTCGTCGGCGCCGACCTTGAAGCTGTAGACCATGTTCGGGATCAGCGTCTTGCCCTTGGGGCAGGCGGCGCCGAGCTTGACCTCCGCGCTGCCGCCCTTGCCGGTCAGGCCGCCGGTGCAGACGTCGAACTGCTCGCCGCTGCCCGACTGGGTGACCGAATAATCGTTGTCGGTGACAACGATCAGCGCATAGCTGCCGTCCGCCAGCCGCGGGCCGAACGAAAAGCCCTCGATCTTCTCGGGCACCGGATAGCCGGCCGCCTGGAGCGCGGCGGCGATGTCGAGGAACGGGGTCGCGCTCTTGGCGACCGGGGTGACGCCGGCCGGCAGCTCGTTGGTTCCGGCGAGGCTGAGGTCCTTGACGTCGGTGGCGTTGGTCAGGTCGACCTCATAGACGCGCTTGTCGGCGACCTGCTTCTTGCCGTTGGGATCGTCGACGCCGAAGCCGCGATTGTCGCGTTCCAGCACCAGCAACTTGTTGTCGCCCACCGCCTGCAACGACGAGACACCGATCGAGCGGCCCTGCTTTTCGGCGTCGAACAGGTTCTTGGTCAGCCCGGCGTTGAGCTCGTCGACTGCGGCGAGCTGGTAGACATATTGCTTGGTCTGCTTGCCGGTCGCGACGTCGAATTCGACGATGCGGGTGTTGCGGCTGTAGACGCCGTTCGCCGCGCCATCGGGTGCGCGGCCTTCGTTGACCAGCGGATCCTGGAGGATCGCATAAGCGGTCTTGCCGTCCTTGCTGACGGTCAGCCCCTCGAAGCCGCGATTGTCCTGCCGACCGGTGACGATTGTCCCCGCGCCGCCGACGTAATCGACGCCGCCCTTGCCGTCGTGCGGGACGAGGTTGGACGGCACCTCGAACGCGCGGATGAACTGCCCGTCGGCGCGGAATTCGAGCACCGACGGGCCATATTCGTCGGAAACGAGGAAATTGCCGTTCGGCAGCCGCGCCAGCCCCTCGGGATCGAGCGAGCGGCCGAGATCGGCGACGCTGCCGTTCAGCAATTGCGGGTTGAGGCCGTTATAATTGTTCGCACCGTCATGGTAGAGGACGGTGTTGGTCAGCGTGAAGCCGTTGATCTTGCCGCCCGCGTCGAGGTTGAGCGTGAAGCCCTGCAAGCGCGGCGCATAGGACAGCACGCCGCCGCCTGGGCCGCGATCGGTGGTCGCCCAGAAGGTGCCGGTGCTGGCGTCGTAGCTGAGATCCGACCCGAACCCGCCGAGGCGATTGTCGCCGACATTGGCGAAGCCCGACAAATCGGTGCCGTTGGGGACCGAATAGGACGAGATCAGCGTCACCGCACCCGCCGTCGACGGCGCGAGGACGAGGGTGGCGGCGGCAGTGGCGAGCAAGGCGAAGCGGCGCATCGGGTTAACCTCCTGTTAACCGCGCGCCTGACGTTTTGCTGTTACGCAGCCGTGACGATCGTACGACGATCGTGCGACACCTACCCGCCTGTCCCGCTTTGGAGCGACCGGGTCAGTGCTTGCGAAGATGCGCCGCGAGCCGCAGCGTCTGCGCGAGCAGCGTCAGCGTCGGATTGGCGAAGCTGGAGGTCGGGAAGCTCGCCGCCCCGGCGATGAACACGCCGCGCGTGCCGAACAGCTCGGCATTGGCGTCGCACACGCCGTCGGCGGCGGTGTCGGCCATGCGCGCGGTGCCGATATGATGGCCGCCGACCGGGACCGGATGGTCGCTCCACGCCTGCGCTTCCTCGTCGGTCAGCGTGATCGTGGCCAGACCGCTGCGGTTCACGGCCGCTGCGATCACGCGCACGCCGTCGATCATCCGCGCGCGATCCGCCGCGGTACAGCGCCAGTCGATGATCGCGCGGCGCGTCCCCGCACCATCGCGCTCGTTCCCCAGCAGCACGCGGCTGTCGCGATGCGGCTCCTGCTCGCCGTTGAGGTCGAGCGGATAGACGCCGCCCGGCTCGGCGAGCAGCACGCTGGGCAGCTTGCGCTGCGCGAGAATGCGGCGGCGCGTCCAGTCGAGCGCGAAGCCGGCCAGCCGCGGCGCGCCGAGCAGCACGTTGCGGAAATGCGCGGCATGGAAGGCCGCCGACGAGCCGCCGCGCTGCGCGCGCGCGTCATGCTCCAGCGCGGTCATCTTGCGCGCATATTCGGGGACGATCATGTTCTTGGCGAGGTACATCGCCGACAGCACCGGATGGCGATGCGCGGGGTCAACGATGCTGGGATGCGCGGGGCGGAGCACCATGTTCGCGAGTCGCTCGCGCCGCTGCGCCTCCGGCGACAGCCACAGATAGCGGCGGCAATAGACGCTGTCGTGCGAGCGGAAATAGTCGAAGCGGTCGTGCCCGGCGGGCGGGTGGAAGGCGATCGTGCCGAGCGTGCCCTCCAGATGGCATTGGTAATAGCGCCCGACCAGATCGTGCTCGTTGCCGAGTCCGCACGCGCGCGCCTCGTCACTGGCGAGCAACAGCCGCGCGGTCTCGATCCCGCCCGCCGCAAGCACGACGCGCGGCGCAGCGACCGTGACCTTCGCGCCATCGGGCAGGCGGAGGCGGACGCCGCTGGCGATCGCGCCGTCGCTGACAGTGAGGATCTGGTCTACGGGCGCGTTGGTGAGGACGCGCAGCCGCGGCGCGGCGGCCAGCCGCTTGCGATACCAGCCGCCGAAATCGGTCGGGTGGCTGAAGCGTTCGATGCGCTCGGTGATCGCATCGTCGCCGGTGCCGGGAAGCGCGGGATCGCGCTCCTGCGGGTCGGCGGCGGCGGCGATGACGTCGAAAGCCCCCGCCTCGGCGAGCGCCATCGCCTGCGGATAGAAAAGCGCGATTTCGTCATGCGCGATCGGCCAGCGCGCGGCGGGCATCCAGTCGCGCGTCTCGAAGTCGATCGGATCGAACGGGATGCAGCGCCCGCCCCACACCGCGCTAGTGCCGCCGAACTGGCGACGCCGGTACATTTCGCCGGGCGAGTGCGAGGAAGGAGAGACCGTCTGCGCGCGCAGGAAGTCCTGCCCGGCCTTGTCGAACTTGTCGCCGCCGGCCTCGACCAGCACGACGTCCCAGCCGGCATCTTCCAGCGTCAGGGCGAGCGTGATCCCGGCCGGGCCGGCGCCGACGATGACCAGATCGGCCTCGATTCGCGCGGGCAGCGCGGCGCGGCGCGCGTCGACGATCATCGCGCCGATCCCCGCGCGATCGCGGCGAGCGCGCGCAGATGCTCGGCCTTGCCGGTGCCGACCACGGTGCAGTCGACGGTCGGATGCGCGATCGCGCGCGCCACCGCCTGCGCCGGGGTGAGGCCGGGCTGCAGCGTCACCACCTCGCGCGCGAGCACCAGGTGCCCGCGGGCGCGGATCGTCTCGGCGCGCTTGCCGAGCGCGGTGAGCACGTCCCACGGCAGCTCCAGCACGTCATAGCCGGGCTGGTCGAGCGCGGCGTCGAGCGTGGCGAGATCATCGCACGACACGCCGATCCGCAATGCCTTGCCGCTGGCGCGCGCGGCGACCAGCGCCAACGCCAGCTCGGCATCGGCGGCGACATGCGCGGGCGGGCTGTGGAGCAGGAACGCCTCGACGCGGTCGGTGCGCAGCCGTCGGAGCGACGCCTCGAGGCTGGCGACGACGGTGCGCGGCCGCCAGTCGGCGCTGATCGCGTCGGCGCGCTGCGCGGTGACGGCGTTGCCCGCGCCGCCGCGCCGCGCGAGCACCGCGCGGATCAGCGGCTTGGCGGTGCGCAGCACGCGATATTTGGCGGAGAAGGTCTGCCCGCCCTTGGTGACGACGAACGCCGCGTCGCGCCGCCCGGCGATCGCGCGGCCGATGATCCGCTCGCTGTCGCCCTGCCCGTAGATGCTGGCGGTATCGAGCACGGTGACGCCGAGATCGAGCGCGGTGCGCACCAGCCGCTCGCTGTCGGCGGCCGGGGCGGGGTTGGCGAACGAGCCGAACTTGCTGCCGCCCAGCCCGAGGCGCGAGACGGCGGTCACTTGCCCGCGATCCGGTACGCGCGCACCCAGTCAATCTTCATCCGTGCCGGCCATTTCTGGTCGCCGCGCGGCGCACCCGGCCAATTGCCGCCGATCGCGAGGTTGAGGAGCAGGTAGAGCGGCTGGTGATAATCCTTGTTCGGAACGCGGCGCACCGGCCGGTCATCGAAATACCAGACCAGCTCCTTCGGCGTCACCATCATCCCATAGGTGTGGAATTGCGCCAGATCGGTGCCGCTCTGCCATGGCATCCCGTCACCCTTCTTCTGGTTGCCGGGCAGGTTCGGGAAATAGGTGAAATAGAGTTTGCCGGGCTCGCCGATCGATTCGAAGACGTCGATCTCGGTCGGTCCGGGCTGTTGTGGCTTGCCGTCCTTCACCGCCGGCACGGGGAGCAGCCAGAAGGCCGGCCAGATGCCCTTGCCCGACGGAAAGGCGATCCGCGCCTCGACATAGCCGTAGGTGAAGTGGAACGACCGCTCGGTGGTGATGAGGCCCGAGAGGTACGGCAAATGGTTGGTGGCCGGATCGGCGCGATAGGGGTTGGGGCGCGCCGCGATCGTCAGCACGCCCGGCGTCCACTCGAACGCCGACATGCCCTCGGCGGGGTCGCCATAATATTCCAGCTCGCCATTGGGGACGAGCGTGCGCGGCTCCCAGCCCTTTTCGGCGCGGGTCAGCTGGACGCCGAACCAGTAATTGGTCTTCCAGCGCCCTCTCGGGTTCTTCTCGGCGTGCCAGAAATCGGGCGCGCGGTCGAATTCCTCGGCGAAGGCGGGGCGCAGCCGCGACCGGTCGAGCGTCGCGCCGCCCTCCGGCGTTGCCGACCAGCCCGCCCAGATCGCCGCGGCGAGCAGCGCGACGCGCACGATCATTTCCACACCGATCCACCGCAGGCGCGGATATAGGCGGCGGTCTCACGCGAGATCGCCTTGCGCTGCGGCCGGTCGCTGCGTTTGCGCCAGTCGAGGAACTTGCGCACCGCGCCGGTCACGCTGGCCTGGCCGCGCTGGCGCATCAGCAGATAGGGCGTGAAGAGCGCCGCGTTCACCAGCACCTCCGGGAAAGGCATCCGAAGGTAGCTGATGATATATTTGTTCGCCAGCCGCTGCGTCTGCACGCGCTTCTTCGCGTCGCGGCCGGCGGGATGCTCCAGCTCCTCGCACGCGATCGCCGGGTCGTAGCGGATCCGCCAGCCGGCATCGATGATCCGGTACGACAGCTCGATCTCCTCCAGCCCGTAGAAGAAATCGGGCAGGAAGCCGCCGACCGCGCGCAGGCAGGCGGTGCGGAACGCGACGCACCCGCCGACGAAGCGGAAGGTGAGGAACGGCTGCGTGAGGTCGACGTCCTTGCGGGTGTGCGGGATCAGGTCGACGCGGCGGCGCGTCTCGCCGCGGACGTGCTTGCGCACAGTGATCGCGCCGAGCCGCGCGTCCTCGTCGAAGCGCGCCGCGAACAGGTCGAGCATTGCCGGCGTCTCGACCAGCACGTCGTCGTCGAGCAGCACGATGATCGCGCCGCGCGCCGCGTCGAAGCCGTCGTTGCGCGCGTGGACGCCCTTGTTGAACCCCGAGAACAGATACTGGCGATGCGCGAAGGGCGCGAGCAGCGTCTCGCGCGTGCCGCGCTCGGCATTGTTGTCGACGAGGACCAGCTCGTAATCGTCGCGCGGGCCGAGGCAGTCGTGGAGCCGGGCCAGCGTGTCGGCGAGGATCTGGTCGCGGGCGTAGGTCAGCACCACGACGGAGAAGCGGATCGTCATGCCATTGGCTCCGACAGCGCGAGGCGGGTGAGGGCGTGGCGCTCGGCAAGGGTGAGCAGCACGATATTGGCGAGCTGGCTGACCGCGATCGCGATCGCCATGCCGGGGATGCCGTGCGGGATCGCGAGCACCAGCGCGGCGAGCGTCACCAGCGCGGTCGCGGCGCGGGTGACGAACATCGTCCGGCTGGCGCGCAGCACGATCAGCAGCGTCTCCGAGGGCTGGTTGAGGCAGAACAGGAAGAACGCCGCGCACAGCAGCTGTACGTTCTGCTCGACGCCCGCATATTGGCCGTGGAAGACCAGGGCGATCAGCGGGTGCGCGAAGAGCGCGACCAATGCGAGGTATCCGCCGGTCAGCAGGATCAACGTGCGGCGGGTGTTGCCGATCGCGCGGCGCAGGCCGGGGCCGCCATCCTTCGCGAGCGCCGCGGCGGCGCGCGGCTTGTCGGTCGAATCGATCGCGGAGACGATGCTGACTGCGGGGTTGGTGAGCGTGCGCGCCGCGGTGAACACCGCCGCCGCGCCCGGCCCGAGCAGCGCACCGATCAGGATCACGACCGTCGCGGTGCTGTAGACGGTATAGGGGAAGATGTTGAGCGCGAGCCAGCCGGCGAAGCGACCGTGCGGGGCGAAGCGCTGCCACGCGCGGGTCGCGGCGGGGGCGGCGGGGCGGAGCAGCAGCAGCGCGAACACGGTCGCGAGCGTCGCCGACACGCCCCAAGCGAGCGCGCCCGCCACGGCATCCGGACGGGTCGCCGCGGCGATCAGCGCACCGCCGATCAGCGCGACGAAGAACAGCGCCGAGACGAGCGCCGCCAGCCAGGCGCGTTCCTGCTTGTAGAACCAGCGGCGCACGAAGTCGGCGGCGAGCAGCGGCGGGGTGATGCCGGCGCCGAGCAGCAGCGGCTCGGCCAGCCAGCGTTGCGCGGGCAGCGCGGCCTGCACCAGCGCCGCGATCGCGACCAGCCCGACCGCGAGCACCAGCGCGGCGGCGACGTTCAGCCACCACCAGTCGGAGTGGTAGCGACGGTCGTCGGCGGCATCGCCATGCTCGCGATGCTCGGTGACATAGGGGAGGGTGATGAGCGAGCGGTGGAAGCCCGCGACGAAATAATAGGCGCCGATCGCGACGCCGACCGCGCCGAACGCGGCGGGGGGCAGGTGGCGGCCGAGGATCGCGCTCGCGGCGATACTCCCCAGCCCCTGAAAGCCCTGGTCGGCCAGCGCGAACAGCCGCGCCAGCCGCCGGTCGCGGAGCCGCCCGGTCAGGCTCTGGAGAGGAAAGGAAGCCATCGGGCGGCGCGCTGGTGATCCGGTCGCGGCCGGATCACGACTGGGCGTAATAGTCCTTCATGTAATCGGCATAGCCGGACGGATCGCCGTAGCCCGACTGCGACTGGACCTTGAGGTTGACCATCGTCAGCGCGACGCCGGTGACGCCGGAGCCCACCGAGCTGATCTGATGCAAGGCGGCACGCGCGGCGCGTGCCGGGGTCGAGCGCCAGCGGACCAGCATCGCGAGCGCATCGAAGTGATGCGCGAGCACGCGGGTATCGGCGACCGCGAGCACCGGCGCGGTATCGACCACGACCAGGTCGTAGCGGCGACGCAGTTCGGCGAGCAGCGCGGTGAATTCCGGCGTCTCGAAGATATGCGGCGAGGTTCCGGCGGTGGGGGCGAGCGGCAGGACGTCGAGTCCGGTCTGCTCCTCGCGCAGGATCACCTCGTCAAGCGTCGCGGTGCCGGCGAGCACCTCGCCGAGCCCGACGCGCGCCTGCGGCGCGAGCGCGACCGACACCGAGCGACGGCGCAGATCGGTGTCGAGCAGCAGCGTGCGCGAGCCGCCGGTGGCGAGGACGCGCGCGACCGAGGTCGAGGTCGTGGTCTTGCCTTCCTTGGGCAGCGCCGAGGTGATGCCGAGGATCTTGCCGCCCTGCACCGACGAGGCGGCGAAGCTGAGGCTGGTGGCGAGGTTGCGATACGCCTCGGTATAGGCCGAGAGCGGGTGGAGCAGCGTCGCTTCGGCCGGATCGCTGGTGCGCGGCTTCTCGATCGCGCTGGCCGGAGTCGGCACGCTGTTGAAGTAATCGACCCCGAGCATCGTCTCGATATCGTCGACGGTGTCGAGACCCTGCACCCAGCGCTCGCGGACATAGGCGATGGCGAGACCGATCGCGAGGCCGAGCACCGCGCCCATGAACAGCAGCACCGGCACGTTCGGCGAGCTGGGAGTCAGCGGCAGCGACGCGGGTGCGGCGATGCGGCTGTCCGGCCGGACAATCGACTGCTGCGCATTCTGCTGCGTGCTGGTGGTGAGCAACTGCTGATAGGCGTCACGCGCGTTCTGCGCGGTGCGCTGCAGGTCGGCGAGTTCCACCGACGAGCGCACGTTGTTGGTCAGTCGCGCCTGCGCGGCGGCGAGGCTCGCCTCGAGCGAGGCGGTGCTGGAACCGGCGGCCTGCGAGGCATTGCCCGCCGAGCGCGACAGGTCGCGCATCTCGCGCGTCAGCTGCGCGTCGATCGCGTCGAGTTCCTTGCGGGCGTCGGCCAGCGCCGGATAGCGCTCACCGTAGCGCGACTGGAGCGCGGCGACGCGCGCCGCGACCTGCGCGCGCTGTTGGCGCAGCGACGTCATGGTGGCGGTGCTGTACGGACTGTTGTTGCCGCCGCCGACGATCGTCGAGCCGCTCGCGCTGCTGCGCGCGCGCGCAGCGGCCTCTTCGGCGCGCGCCGAGGCGAGCGCTCCGCGGATCGAGGCGATCTCCTGTTCGGCGGTCACCGAATCGGGCAGCCCGAGCAGGTTGTTGCGGAGGCGGAACGCGGCGACCGCGGCGTCGGCCTGCTCGACCCGGCGGCGTAGCGTTTCGAGCTGACCGTTGAGGCGCGAATCGACCTCGTTGAACTCGGACGCCTTGGTCTGGAGATCCTCCGCCATGAACGCCTGTGCGAAGGCATTGGCGATCTGCATCGCCTTGAGCGGGTTCTTGTCGGTATAGCCGACCTCGAACAGCGAGGTGGTGCCGACGCGCGCGGCGCTGAGGTTGGTGAGCAGCGCGCCGGCGATCGCCTGCTTCCCGGTCGCGGCGTTGGTGGTGAAATCCTTGGCGGCAGCGCGCAGCTCGGGATCGCGGTCCAGCTTCAGCTGATCGACGACGCGGGTCGCGACGGGCAGCGACTTCATCGTCTGCACCTCGGCGTCGATCTTCGCGTCGCGCGCCAGATCGGACAATTGCGGCTGCGGCGCCCCGGCGACCGGGCTCTGCGGCGTGAATTCGAGCTGCGCGGCGGCGGTGTAGCGGCGCGGCAGGACCTTGCTGATGCCCCAGGCGATCAGCACCATCCCGACGACGCACGCCAGGATGATCGGCAAGTGCCGCTTCAGGCGGGAAAAGAGGCCGGCCAGATCCTGGCGTTCCTCGGGCCGCATGTTCGTCGCTTCCGCCATCGCTTACCCTTTTGTTCTGCCTTCGCCGCGGCTCAGCGCCGCAACGTCAGGCTAAGCCCTGCGCGCAGTTCGTTGAAACGTTGTCCAATCTGCGTTCCGCTGCTGTCGCGATTGGAATAGTCGATCGACGGCGTCAGCACCATCGACCGGTTGAGCGTATACAGCGCACTCGCCCCGACATGATACAGGGTATCGGTGCGGTCGATGCGCGAGAAGTCGTCCTTCTCCAGATCGGCGCGCGCGATCAGGATCAGGTTGCGCAGCAATTCGTGGTCGACCTCCGCGGTCAGCCGAGAGGCGACATAGCCCGGCGAGCCGATGACGATCGCATCGCGCACGTCGCGGCGCGCCGACAGGCTGACCGTGGTCAGTTCGGTGACGAGATAATCGACCTGCGCATCGAGCGCGAGCCCGCTGAGGTCCGCGACCCCGGCGGTGTCGTAATGCCGCGTCAGATAGCCGACGCCCAGCCGCGTGCGGATCAGCGGCGTCACGTCGAACGCCGCGCCGCCGATCACGCGCAGCTCGTCGCCGCTGCGGTTGAAGTCGAAATTCGCGACCTTGTAGTCGTGGAGCGTGTAGACGCCCTGCACGAACAGCGACGTGACCGGCGAGATGTTATATTCGGCGCGGCCGGTCAGGCGGGTGGCGGTGCGATCCAGATAGTCCTGGTCGATCACCGATCCGTCGCGCGCGCGCGTGTCGCTGTAGTTGAGCCGCGTGACGTTGACGTCGCCGATCAGCTGGAGGCGGTTGAACGCCGCCGTGCCGCGAAGCGACGCCACCTGCCGGTCGAGCGGGACCGAGGCGGCGGCGAAGCGCGGGAAGTCACCCGACAGCTGGTTGATGTAGATGCGGTCGGCGTTGACCGCCGCGCGCAGGTTCGAATCGCCAATGATGTCGAGCCGGCTCTCGACGCCGACGTCATAGCCATCCTCGTTCTTGATCGGGAAGTTCAGGAAGCGGCGTAGCGTCCCGCGCGCGTGCGCGACGAGCTGGTGCCGCGTCCAGTCGCTGCGCGCGTCGAGCCGCGGCGCGATCGTCGCATAAGCGTCCGAGTCCTTGTCGGTGGTCGCGCCAAAGACGTTGTTGGTCGCGTTCGCGGCCAGCTCGATCTGCGGGAAGATCAGGAACGCGCCGGCATGGACGCCGAGCGCATCGAGTTCGGGATGCGGGCGCTGCAACACCGTGACGCGATCGGTCTGCGGCAGGTCGAAGGGGATGCCCGTGTCGAGCACCGACCGCGACGTCTGCGCGTGCGCGGCCGGGGCGCCGGCCGCGAGCAGCGACGCCGCCGCCAGCAGCCGCGGCATCACCATCCGCCACCGTCGCGCGGGACGGGCAGGAGCAGGCACCATGCTGCGCATCATCGCTGTCAGAAGAGTCGCTCGCCGAAGCGGATCGTGTCGCCGGGCCGGACAGCCATCTCCGGCGTCGCCTCGACCTTGGTTTCACCGCCGCCGGTCTCGGGGCGGATGAACACGTGATTCTTCTGCGCGCGATAGGTGTAGCCGCCGGCCAGCGCCACGGCGCCTTCCAGCGTCATCCCGGTCTGGTATGGATACTGGCCCGGCTTGTTGACCTCGCCGAGGATGTAGAACGGGCGATAGGTGACGATCGAGCCCGTCACGCTGGGATTGCGCAGGAAGCCGTCGGCGAGCCGGTCGCGGATCAGCGCGCTGACCGCATCGATGGTCATCCCCTGCGCCTTGATCGTGCCCGCCAGCGGCACCTCAATCGTGCCGTTCGGGTTGATCGCATAGGTGCGGGTGAGGTCCGGCTCGCCATAGACGGCGAGCGCGATCTGGTCGCCGACGCCCAGCTGATAGGTGGCGTCGACCGGCGTCGCCCGCTCGCGCCCCAACGCGGAGGCGGGTTGCAGCGGCAGGTCGCCGCCGCGTCCGGCGCAGCCCGACAGCAGCGCCACTGCCGACAGCATCATCGCCAGCCTGGTCATATTGATGGTTCCCCCGGGTCTATGCCGCACGTGCGAAGTGGCGACTTGGTAAGCGAACTTCCTCCAAATGCAAGCGATCTCGCCGAGGACGTGGGACAGCCACGAGCCTTCTTGCAGGAATATCTTTACTCGTTATGGCTCATGGGACGCAGCAGGGGGCGACAAAAGGCGGGCACCGTACCGTCTGTTGCGCTGTAAAAGGGGCCAGCGAGACGCGAGCATGATCTGGGTGTATGCCATCGCTGCCGGGCTGTTGCTGCTGCTGGCGGTGCATCCATTCATCATCTACCCCGTTTCGCTGCGCTTTTTCCGTCGTCGACCGCCGTCGCATCTGTCTCATGACGGGACAGGTCGGCCGTCGCTGGCGATCTGCATGTCGGCGTACAACGAGGCGCGCTCGATCCGCCGGCGGCTGGAGCGGCTGATCGAGGCGGCGGACGCCTACGGGAACGCCACGATCCACGTCTATGCCGACGGACCGCAGGACGGGACGATCGAGATCCTGCGCGAATTCGCGGACCGCATCGATCTGGTCGTGTCGCACGGGCGCAACGGCAAGACCTATGGGATGAACCTGCTGGTCGAGCGCTCGACGTCCGAGCTGCTGATGTTCACCGACGCCAATGTGATGCACGACGTCGATGTGATCGCGCCGCTGGTCGCGCCGTTCGTCGACCCCAGCGTCGGCTGCACCAGCGCGCGGCTGGTCTATGACAATGCCGACGACAGCCCCGCCGCGGCGACCGGCGCGGCCTATTGGCGCGCCGAGGAGGCGATCAAGGCGATCGAGAGCGAGACCGTCGGGCTGATCGGCGTCGACGGCGCGATGTTCGTGCTGCGCCGCGAGCTGCACCGCCCGCCGCCGCCGCATCTGATCGACGATCTGTACCTGAGCCTCGTCGTGCTGGCGCAGGGCAAAAGGCTGATCAGCGTGCCCGACGCGCTGGTCCACGAGCGCAGCGCCACCGAGGCCGAGGAGGAACTGGTCCGCAAGCGGCGGATTGCGTGCCAGGCGATCAACGTCCATCGCGCGCTGTGGCCGCAATTGCGGCGGCTGCCGTGGCCGGCGTTCTACGGCTATGCCTCGCACCGGATGCTCAAATGGGTGACGCCGTTCCTGCTGGCCGGCGCGGGGCTGTGCGCGCTGCCGGTCGCGGTGGCGCTGGTCGGGGCCGGGCCGATCCTGGTGCTTGCGGTCGGCGGCGCGGTCGCGCTGTTCGTCGGCAACCGGCTGCGGATTGGCATCGCGCAGAAGGTGGTCGCCGCGCTGCTCAGCCTGGTCGGGGTGGGGCAGGGCGTGGTGGATTCCGTATGGGGCGGAAAGACATATGCGGTGTGGCAACCCGCGGAGTCGGTGCGCGACTGAGACGGGGCGAGTTGCCGTTACGGGCGCGAATCTTTAGGAGGCGGTGCAGCATAGAGGCGCCGGCCCCGGCGCGAACCGAGGAATGACAGCATGAGCGGCCGCACCGATCCGATCCTGGTCACCGGGACTGCCGGCTTCATCGGCCATGCCGTCGCGCATCGCCTGCTCGACCGCGGCGAGCGCGTGATCGGCGTCGACATCGTCAACGATTATTACGACCCCAAGCTGAAGGAAGCGCGGCTCGCCACCTTTCAGGGGCGCAACACCTTCGCCTTCCACCGCGCCGACATCGCCGATGCCGAGACGATGGCGAAGATCGTCCGCGAGCAGGGCGTGCGCCGCGTCGTCCACCTCGCCGCGCAGGCGGGGGTGCGCTACAGCCTCGAAAACCCGTTCGCCTATGAGCGGTCGAACCTCGCCGGGCACCTGTCGATCATGGAGGCGTGCCGCCATGCCGAGGGGTTCGAGCATCTCGTCTATGCCAGCTCCAGCTCGGTCTATGGCGACAAGCCGATGGGCGGCGAGGGGTTCACCGAGGACGAGGCGGCGGTCGATCCGGTCTCGCTCTATGCCGCGACCAAGCGCGCGTGCGAGCTGATGAGCCAGTCCTATGCGAAGCTGTACGGCTTTCCGCAGACGGGGTTGCGGTTCTTCACGGTCTATGGCCCGTGGGGGCGGCCGGACATGGCCTATTTCTCGTTCACGCAGAAGATCATGCGCGGCGAGGCCATCGAGGTCTACGGCGAGGGCAAGATGGCGCGCGACTTCACCTATATCGACGACATCGTCGACGGGATCGTCGGGGCGCTCGACCATCCGCCGGAAGCGGGCGGGCATCGCGTGCTCAACATCGGCGACAGCCACCCGGTCGGGCTGATGGAGATGATCGAGGCGCTGGAAGACGCGATCGGGCAGCAGGCAGAGAAGGTGATGCGCCCGATGCAGCCCGGTGACGTGACCGCCACCTATGCCGACGTGTCGAAGCTGCACGCACTGACCGGCTACCAGCCGAAGGTGATGCTGCGCGAGGGGCTGCAGCGGTTCGCGGAATGGTATCGCGGCTATTACGGGCCGACCGCCTGATCGGCGTGCCACCGTCCCGGCTGCGGTCCGGGACGGCGGGCGTCAACGGTGCATGGTGATCCTGAACAGCTCGCCGGGCGCGCCGGTCAGCCCGATCATGAAGGTGACCCAGCGGATCGCATAGGCGAGCGCGATCAGCGCCACGGTGGCGAGCAGATCCTGCCGGATGAACGTCACCTTCTCGCGTGACTGGCCGATCGACAGGCAGACGTAGCGCATGATCTCCGCCAGCACGGTCGCCCCGGCCGCGCCGGCGATCCCGTAGCGCGTCAGCCCGAGCGGCAGGAACACGACCAGCCCGAGCAGCTTCGCGCTGCTGCCGAACGCGCTGTAATGCGGCTTGCCCAGCCCGAGCATCAGATTCTCGTTGAGCGTGCTGAGGATCATCAGCCATGCGGCGACCGCCACCCACGGGATCAGCTCCGCCGCGTCATGGTAGCGCGGATCGTAGATGCGGATCACGAAGTCGGAGGTCGCGATGAACCCGGCGATCGCGACCAGCGCCACCGCCTGAAATTGCAGGCGCCGGTGCGCCAGCTTGCGCTGCAATTCGGCACCGCGCACCGTCGCCGCGGCGACACTGGGGAACACCACTTCGGACCCGAGCTTCACGCTGAATTGCGCGAACACGTCGGACAGCGAGCGCGCGATGCCGTAGATGCCCAGCGCCGCGAAGCTGACGTAGCGCGCGAGGATCAACCGGTCGAAGTTGAGCGCGAGGAAGAACACCACCGACGAGACGAATACCCACTTGCCGAAGCCGATGATCTCGCGAGCGTAGCGCCGGTCGATCACCAGCCGGTGCTGGATGTCGGGCTTGATGAAATAGGAGGCGACGGTCGGCGTCACCGAGGCGAGGATGCTGCCGGTGAGCAGCCCCCAGATGTTGGGCGACAGCCACGCCGACACGATCAGCCCGATCGACGCGATCACCGCCACCGCCGCCTCGTACTTCGCGGTGCGGTCGATCGCGAGCTCCTTGATCGCCAGCGGCAGGCCGATCGAGGTGCAGCCGGTCAGCACGAAGAACACCGTCATGAACGGCAGCAGCTTGTGGAGCGTCGGATCACCGTAGAAGTGGCTGATGACCGGCATCAGCAGCAGCGCGACGAGCCCCAGCGCGACGCCGCGGACCACCTGCAACGTCCAGGCGGTGTTGTAGAAGCGCGGATCGGTGGCGTTGGGGCTGCTGACGACGTTCTGCGCGATGCCGATGTCGGTGAACAGTTCCAGCCCGACGCGCAGCGACGTCAGCAGGATCATGATCCCGAACAGCTCGGGCGCGAGGATCCGCGTCAGCACCAGATTGGTGGCGAAGCGGAAGACCTGCACGATGACATAGCCGGAGGTCGCCCAGCCGAGCCGCTTCAGCAAGGCCTCGGGCACGTGGACGCGCGCCAGCATCCGGGTACGCAGCGTTGAGGTGTCGGCCATGAACCGGTGGGTGTCCGTCATCAGGGGGTCGGGCGCGGCTAGTCCGCCGCTCATCGGGCCGCAACCGTTAAGGTGCGGTATGCGCGGAGGAATGTGTCTGATGCGCGGTCGCCGGCGTGCCCGCGCCAGCCGACGCCGCCGGCCGCGGCGGGATCGGCACCAGCCGGCGCGGCGTCGTCCAGACGAACGGGGCGAGCTCCTTCATCTGGCGGCCGTCGCCGAGATCGCCGCTGCTGCACGACTTGAGCGCGTCGATACAATGCGCGGTCCACATCGCCATCACGTCGTCGTCCCACGCGCCGAACCAGTCGGCATGGAAGGTCGAGCCGGCGGGCATTCGCTCCATGCCCGGCATCTCGTCCGACGACAGGTACCAGCTGTCGGCACGCTGCGCGTCGACCGTGTACCAGGCGCCCATCGTGAACGACGGGATGACATAGGGGTGGGTCGAGGGGCATTTGAGATAGCCCCACGAGCCGTAGCTCGGATTGGCGGTATGGTCGCGGTGGTTTGGGCTGTCGAGCCGCGCGCCGTCCCAGCAGCCGGGCGCGGAAATCACCGCGCCGAGCCGGTTACCGGCCGGGCAATTGGCGGCCGCCTCGGTGATGGTCGTATAATGGCCGGGCTTGGCGGTCGGCCCGTCGCAGTTGAAATAGCCGCCGCCGGTCGGGGTCTTGCCGGTCACCATGTCGTAGCCGAAGATGAAGCGGAGCCCGCGCGGCAGCGCGACGCATTCCTTGCCCTGCCGTCGGCACTCCGCGCTGTCCTTGGGCAAGCGCTTGTAATAGACCGCAACGTAATCCGGCCGGACGACGTGCCCGCGCCCGTCGAGCATCGCCGGCATCCAGTAAGCGGAGCGGTTGAGGATATTGACGCAGGTGCTGTCACCCGACGTTCGCAGGCTCTTGTAGGTGCTGCCTGCATTCGCCGCGGTGTTGCCGAACCATTGGTGCAGATGGCTTTTGCCCGGCTGGTTGGGATAGACGATCGGATCGTCATAGCTGATCTGCCCCGGCTCGCACATGAAGCGAAACGCGCCGACGGTGTCAGGCGCGCCGGTCGGGGCGAGCAGGCCGGTGCCGCCAGTCGGCTGGATCAAGGTGCGCGCCGGCACCGTCGAAGGGACCGGCGGCGGCACGTCGACCACGTCACCGCTCAGCTGCGGACGGGTCTGATCGCCATGCTGGCTGCCGACATTGTGCGACGCGCGGGCATTCTTCGTCGCGGCGGCTTCGTCGGGGCCGCGCAGTTCGTAGACCGTCTCGTCGGCGCGCAGCAGCGCGCGCTGCGCCGGAGTCGCGGCCGCGCAGCCGAGCAGCGACAAGGCGATGATGAGGCGGCAGTACACGATCGGTCTCCAGCAAGCCGCGGCCTTATACGCGGCGGGCGGCGTCCCGACAAATTGCGCGCCGCATGGCCTCAGCCGTACAGCCCGATCGGCCCGCGCCCGTTGCTCGACCAGGTGCCCCAGTTCGGGACGACATAGGGCAGGTCGGCGTCGCTGACGCCATGCCACTTGAGGATCGCGCCGAGATATTCCTCGGTAGCGGTGGTCGGCAGGAAGCGCCCCTCACCGCTGATGTCGTCGGCGCCGCCCAGCGTCGGGTCCGGGTAGCGGCCGAACACGCCGCCGGCCGTGACGCCGCCGCCGATCACCAGATGGTTGTTGCCCCAGGCATGGTCGCAGCCGAGCTGCGCATTGCCGCGATAGGTGCGCCCGAAATCGCTCATCGTGAACGCGGTGACGTTATCCTGCAGGCCAAGGGCCTCCATCGCCTTGTAGAAGGCCGACAGCGCCAGCGCGAGCTCGCCGAGCAGATTGGCGTGCGTGCCCGCGACGACATCGCCGTTGTTCACCTGCGCGTCGTGCGTGTCATAGCCGCCCTGCGAGACGAAGAACGACTGGCGCGTGTGGCCGAAGGTGGAGCGCGCCTCGATCATCCGCGCGACCCGCTTCAGCTGCTGCGACACGTCCGAGGTCAGCGCTGCGCCCGTCGCGGGGTCGACGAAGAACGCCTCGACGCTCCCGGTCGCGCCCAGCACTGCGCCGGTCGCGGCGGTCATCGCATAGGCGTCGCGCATCGTGTCGGCGGTGGCGGCGGTGATGTCGTCGAGCCCGGTGCCCCCCGCCAGGCTGTTCACCGCGGCATCGATCGCACTGTTGTTGGCGCCCGCGCGCGTGAGCACGCCCTTCGACGGCAACACCAGCGGCTGCGCCTGCTGCCCGATCAGCGCGACATTGTTGCCGGCGAACGAGATCACCGGCGGCACTCCGCCGCTGCTCATGCGATCGTGGAGCCGCCCCATGAAGCCGTCCCGATTGACCGTCTGCGCGCGCAGTCCCTGCCAATGCTCCTGCTCGTCGGAATGGCTCATCAGGTTCGACGGGCGCAGGTCCGGGCGGCTGAGATAGGTGGCCTTGGTCAGCGGCGTGGCGAGCGTGCCGGTGTTGAGCACCAGCGCCATCGCGCCCTTGTCCCAGATCGGCGCGAGGCTGGCCATCGCCTTGTGCAGTCCGAGCCCGCTGCCCGCTAGCGGCACGACCCCGGAGGGCGGCAGCGCGACGGTCTGGCGCGAGCTGACATAGGCCGAATAGGTGGCAGGATCGGTCGGGACGAGCATGTTCCAGCCGTCGTTGCCGCCGAACAGGAACACGCCGACCATGGCGCGGAAACCGCTGCCGGGCGCGCCGTAAGCGACGCCGCGGCCGAACATGCCGAGCGCGGCGGCGGCGCCGGCGCTCATCGCCATATGGTGGAAGTGGCGGCGGGAGATCAGGGTCATCGGATGATCCTCAGCGATCGACGAGGAAATTGGGGCTGGACGCGGCGATGTAGAGCAAGGCCTGCGCGCGCCGGCGCGCCTGCAGCTGCGCGTTGCTGTTGGTGATCGACAGCGCGGCACTGCGCAGCGCCTGCTTCTGCGCATCGGTGGCGGTGTTGTTGAGCATCAGCAGGTTGATCACCGCGACCAGCCGGTCCGGGTCGGCGGCGATCGCCTCCCAACCGCCCCACAGCGGCACGGTGTTCGCCGAGCTGCTGGTGTTGTTGAGCAGATTGTTGAAGTTCCAGTCGCCGCGGTTGGCATTGCCGTTGATCGACCAGTCGTAGATGAGGTTCTGCAGCGCGACGGTGCCGCCGGCCGAGAACAGCTTCGACGCCGGACTGACCAGCCCGTTGCTGCGCGGCAGCGGATAGTCGGACGGATAGAAGTTGAACACCGACGGCGCCTGGAACACCGGCTGCCCCAGCGCGGTGTCGCGCATCGTCATCGCCGCGCCATCGGTCTGGTAGCCCCCGGCGCGGACCAGCGCCATCATCGCGAGCACCGGTTCCTTGACCTTGCCGAAGCCGCCGCCGCGCGGTTCGTCGCCGCGGGCTTCCGGGTCGAGCAGGATCGCGCGCACCACCGCCTTCAGGTCTCCGCGCACGCCGCTGCCATTGTCGACGAACACGGCGCCAATCCGCGCGACATAGCCGGGCGAGGGGTTGGACTTGACCAGATGCTGGATCAGCAGCTTGGCGATGCGTGGCGGCGTACTGGGGTTGTTGAACGCGGCATCGAGC
This sequence comes from uncultured Sphingomonas sp., assembly GCA_913776255.1. Classification (GTDB taxonomy): domain Bacteria; phylum Pseudomonadota; class Alphaproteobacteria; order Sphingomonadales; family Sphingomonadaceae; genus Sphingomonas. The sequence continues at coordinate 27,672 of CAJYLV010000015.1, forward strand.
GCGATGCGCACGCTCTCGGCCGGCGCGGCGCCGGCCGGCACGGTGGCGCCGAGGAACGCCTTGGCCTGCGTGTCATAGGCCCAGTTGACCGGGCGCACGATCATCGGCTGCGAAAAGTCGTTGCTTGCCCAGTCGGTGCGGCCGTTGCCGGACGCATAGGTCCAGCCGGTCAGCGCGCGCGACAGGCCCTTGATGTCATCGGGCCCGTAGTTCGGCACCAGCGCGCCGTTGCCGGCGAGCACCGGCGTGCCGTCGGCGTTGAGCTGCATCGGCCCCATCGTGAACAGCTGCAGCATCTCGCGCGCATAATTCTCGGACGGCGCGCTGCGGACGCTGTTGGCCATGTTGAGATACCAGCCCATCGAGCCGTGCATCGTCACCTTGCCGAGCAGGTCGCGGTAGTTGCCGAACGCGCCGTCGAGCAGCAGCTGCTGATAGGCGGCGATCCCCGAGGTGCTGTTCACGCCATTGCCCGAGATCACGAGGATCTGCGACAGCGCGAAGGCAACCCGCTGCCGCAGCTGGTCGGGGGCGAGCGCGGCATCGGCGTAGAAGCGCGCCGCGACCGGCACGCGCGTGAAATTGTTCTGCCAGCAGTTCACGATCGTGCGATCCGAGCAGTAATCGTTCGGCACCCATTTGATCAGATCGGTGTAGGTGCTGCCGCGGACGCGGAACTGCTCGTCGATCCAGCCGGGGATGCCCAGCTCGGTGATCCGCGACACCAGCGCGGGGGTCGGACCGAACGACGCCTGGCGCGTCAGGCGCAGCACGTCGACCGGCACCGCCGCGGCGCCGCCGACGGTGGTGACCGGCTGGTTGAAGGTGCTGAGCCCGGTCGACCACGGCGTGCTGTCGCCGTTGGCGGTGAACAGCGCGAGGAAGCGCCAGAAGGCGTCGACGATCGACGCGGCCAGCTCACTGGCGCGGGCAGCTAGATAGCCGAAGCCGTCTGTGGGCGCCGCTTCCTCGGGCAGGACGATCGGCGGGGGCGTGGGCGTCGGGGCCGGCGTGCCGATGGAGGGGGTAGGGGTCGGCGTCGGCGTCGGCGTCGGGAAAGCCGCAGGGGTCGGTGTCGGTGCGGGAGTCGGGGCCGGCGTGGCTGCCGGAGCCGGCGTGGGCGCCGGGGCGGGGGTGGGGGTGACGATGACGATGCCGCCGTCCGTCGCGGTCGGCGATGGCGTCGGAGTCGGCGCGACCCCCGGCCCCGCACTCCCCGACCCGACGGAAGGCGTCGGCGTCGCCGCCGGGACGACGACGACTGGCGTCGTCGACGTGGCGCCCCCGCCGTCACTGCCGCCGCCGCCACAGCTCGCCAGCGCGAGCGACGCGGTCGCCAGAAGAAGATGTGTCCGTACCCGCGTCATCGCCACGATCATCTGCCCGAATCTGATCTGCTGCCGCCGGTTTGGCGGATAGGCAGCAGCTACGCGGATCGATTGAAGACGAGGTTAATGCTGCGAGAGTAAAAGGACCGGATTTGGCGTCGCAACTACGTTATCATGGCGTAACGATCATGGATCGATGCGAAGTATCGTGGCTTACCGCTTGTTAATGTCTTCCCCTTATCCTGTGCGAACGAAGCAATGATTGAGGACGGGCGGCGATATGGAAGCAATGAGCCGGCGTACGACGGTCGAGGAGGATGTATCGGCGGCGCTGCGCCGGGCGATCGGCTTCGCGGGACTGTTCGGGCTTACGGCGGTAGCGGCGATCGCCTGCACAGCGCGCAATCCCCAGCCCGTCAGCGGGGTCGCAGCCGACCGACTGATGGCACAGGAGGCGCTCTGGCAGGCTGAGGTAAATGGCGCGCCGGCCATCGCTTTCCCGGCGCCGTTGCTGGCGCGACGAGCGGACCCGAAGATCGCCGCGATTCTTGCCGAAGCGCAGCATCAGCTCGCCGCCGACCGCTCCGCCGCCGCCGCGCGACGCCATGTCGTGCTGCAACGGATGGACGAGGTCCGTGCCGATCGCGACCTGCACGAATCGCAGCGCGTCGTGTTGTCGCTAAAGATCGAACAGGCCTATCTCAAGGCGCAGCAGCGCGGGACCGAGGCAGGACAGCAGCCCGAGGTGATGGCGCTGAAGGTTCAAGCGGCGAAGGCCAATGGCGACATCGCGCTCGCCAACCGCGAGATGAACGTGCTCAACGACCGGATGATGTCGCTGGCGAACGGCGAACATGCCCGCGCCGAAGGACGACTGACCGCCGTTCGCACCCAGCTTCAAGGCGGGTGACGAATAACGGGCCTCGCCGGCCCGCCCGGACGAACGTCAGTAAGAGCCGCGCTGGAACAGGACGCTCGGCACGGTGTAGGCAATGATCTTGACGTTCATCGCGCAGGACCGTGCGCGGCTGTAGGTCACGTCGTAGGCGACCCGGCGACGATAGGACACGTCGTTGCGGCCGCCGACCTGCCACAGGCCCGTGATGCCCGGCCGCACCGCGCAATAATGTTCGAAATAGCGGCCGTAGCGGCTGATCTCGCCGACCACGATCGGACGCGGGCCGACCAGACTCATGTCGCCGCGTACGACGTTCCACAGCTGCGGCAGCTCGTCGAGGCTGGTCTTGCGCAGGAAACGGCCGATGCCGATCACGCGCGGGTCGTCGCGAAGCTTGTGATCGCGCTCCCATTCGGCACGCGCCTCGGGGCTGGTCTCGAGCAGATGGCGCAAGCGCGCATCGGCGTCGACCACCATGCTGCGGAACTTCAGGCACGGGAACGAGCGCCCACCGCGTCCGATCCGCTGGTGCGCGAAGATCACCGGGCCGGGATCGAGGATGTAGATCACGGCGGCGACGATCGCCATCAACGGGGCGAGGATGATCAACGCGGTGACGGCCAGCGTCACGTCGAGCACCCGGCTGGCGATATCGTCCAGCCGCTGCCACCTGGCGTTATCGATCATGCCGTTCGCCACGCCGGTCCGGTCCGGCGCAACCATCACGGTCGCTTCATGCACGGCTTCGCTCCCTGACGTCACGCTGCATTGCAACAATTAGATCAAACCGAAGGAAATGAAAACAGGCAGAAAGTCACACTTTCCTCGCCTCACCCCGCGATCGCTGCGATCCGCCGCGGCGATCGTTAAAATTGAATTTACCCAGTTAGTTCCGTGGTGGCGACGAGCCGTGGGCGAGGCGGGACGAACTGCGGCGCAGCAGTTGCCGGCGCAACGCCGCGACCATCGGCCGCTCGACGAGCAGGTGCAGGGCGACCCCGGCGATGCCGACCACTACCAATGTCCCCGACAACAGCAGCACCTGCAGCGGCAGCGCTGCATCGCGGAAGAAACGCGCGCCAACCACCGACGCGGCTTTGATGACGAACGGATGGATCAGATAGATGGCGTAGCTCGCCTCGCCGAGCAGCAGCATGAGCCGATGCCGGTCGCCGCCATCGGCGCGCTCGCACAGCAGCGCGGCGGCGACGATCACGACCGCCGGAATGCCCCATTTCAGGACATTCGGAACATCCGGCCAGAAAATATCACCGAGCACCAGCGCCGCGAAGGCGGCGACCATCGCCGCCCCCGCCGCGGTCCGCGTCGCGGCATGCACGTGGCGGATCCGCTGCCAGACCATGTTGAGCCAGAGCCCGGCGCCGAATTCGAGCAGCAGCGGACTCGTGTAGGTGACGCCGACCGCGCCGTCCGGGTCGCTCACCGCGCCGATCACCACCAGTGCCACCAGCGTGACGCTCAGCGCGATCAGCCGCCGCAGCTCGTCCATGACGAGCAGCCCGAGCGCGAACAGCGCGTAGAAGAACATCTCGTAATTGAGTGTCCAGCCGGTGAAGAGCACCGGATGGATCTCGCCGGCGCCGTCGACATAGGGGATGAACAGCAGCGACCGCACGATCATCCCGGCGTCCGGCACGCCGGCCTTGCCCGCGAGCGCGGGCGCGATCGGCCCGGCGAGGCCGATCAGCAGCGTCAGCATCCAGTAGAGCGGCGCGATCCGGATCAGGCGCTTGACGAGAAACGCGCCGGGCCGTCCGGCATCGTCGCGCGCCGCGACATGCTGAATGATGAAGCCGCTGATAACGAAGAAGATATCGACTCCCGCGCGCCCGAAATCGAGCGACAGCGTCTGGCCGAGCGGCGTCAGCAGCCGCGCATGGTACAGCACGACCAGATAGGCGGCGAGCGCGCGGATATATTGCAGGTTCGTGAGAAGGGCGCGCGAACCTGCGCCGGGTAGCGATGTTGACGACAAGGAACGATTCTCCGCCCCGGGCATCGGGTGCCTGACCGAAGAGGTCAAGCCGGAACCCGCGGGCGTCTCACGCCGTCACAGCAGCGCCGAAATCGCCTTCACCAGCCCCGCCCAGAGCAGCGCCGAGCTGCCGACGATCACGCCCAGCCGCACCGCCCCAGGGAAGCGCTTGATCTCCGGCTCGGGCGCCGGATGGGCGACCGGCCCGCTCGTCATCATCTGGATAACGGTGCCGCCGCGGAACGTCTGCATGACCTCGGCACGGGCGAGCGGCTCGTTGAACTCGCAGCCGTAGCCGCCCGCGACCTGCCGGACGACCCGCGCGCTGGCGCGGCCTTTGCCGGGCAGGCCGATCGTCACCATGCTGCCGATCTCCAGGCGCGAATCGGTGGCGACGCTGAACCCGGTCTCTGACAGGTCACGGACGTAGACGTCGGTCGCTTCCGCGCGGTCGTCCCGCAGTGTCGAGGGTTGGTTGATCGTCTGCCGCTCGGCCGAGCGACGGTCGTCCGAATCGCTGGGGAGCAATATTGCCGGTATGAGCATCGCCGCGCCTTTCGCTAAGCACCAGAAGTTAGTCGGGGCAGGGCTACCAGCGGGTTAATGCGCCGCCGTTTTTCCGCCCGCGGAAACAAGATCGACAAAGTTCGTTCATCGCCGTGCAAGATTTATGTGCCGTTCCGGGACGGAGTGGCGCGAGCGGCGATAAATGGAGGGGCAGGTGCGCTTCGATCGGACGGAACAATTTGCCACCAGCGGTGTGCCGTTGGTCTTCGATCGCTTCGGACTGATCGGACCGTTCGTGGCCGAGGTGGTCGATCCGCTGGCGACCGCGCGCGGTCTGGCGACCGGGCTGGCGCTGGCGGCGCTGCTCTGGATGACGCTGGTTGCGCTGCTGATCTGAACTCGCGGCGCGCGATCGGGTGACGTGTGCGACATGGTCAGCTCTTCACCGGCACGACGTGAGGCTTGGCCACGAAGCTGAAGCCGTCGAACATCTTCAGCTGCTTGCCGTTGCCGAGATCGCCGCCGTTGCAGCTGAGCAGCTTGTTGATGCAATTCTCGGTCCACATCCGCATCACCGAATCGTCCCACGCCCCGAACCAGTCGGCATGCAGCGTGCTGCCGGGACGCATCATCGGCATCCCCGGCATTTCATCCGAGGCGAGATGCCAGCTGGTCTTGCTGCCGTTCCAGGTGCCCGACGTGTCGAGATCCTCGTCGACGGTGTACCAGGCGCCGAGCGTGAACGACGGAATTACATAGGGGTGCGTCGCCGGGCACTTCAGATAGCCCCAGTCGCCATAGTCGGCGAAGGCGACGTGCGAGCGGTGATCCGCGCTGTCGAGGTTCTTGCCGTCCCAGCAATTTGGGGCGGTGATGACGGCCCCCAGCTGGTTGCCGATCGGGCAGTTCTTCCCTGCCTCGACGATATCCTCATAATGGTCGGGCTTGGCGGTCGGTCCTTGGCAGTTGAACCAGCCTGCCCCGTATTTGACCGACATCTTCGCCATGTCGAACCCGAACACGAAGCGCATCCCGCGCGGCAGATCGACGCAGCCCTTGCCCATCCGCTGGCATTCGGGGCTGTCAACAGGGAGACGCTTGTAATAGATGCTGATGAAGTCCGGGCGGACGATCCCGCCCTTGCCGTTCAGCATGGCCGGGATCCAATAGGCGCTGCGGTTCAGCGGGCTGTTGCAGGTGCTCTTGCCGGTGGTGCGCAGGCTTTCGTAGGTCGAGTTCGCGTTGGCCAGCGTGTTGCCGAAGAACTGGTGCAGGTGCGAGCGGCCGGGCTGGCCGGGGAAGACGACGGGATCGTCACGCAGCTCATGGCTGGGATTGCAGACGAAGCGGAACGCGCCGACCAGATCGGGCTTGCCGGTCTGCGCGATCTCGCCCGTGCCCCATGAAGGCACCAGCTCCGAATTGACGTCGAAGTTGCTGGGAATCTCGGGATAACTGTCGGCGACCGAGAGGCTGCCCGGGCTCACCGCAATCGGCGACGGGCTGGGGGTCGGTGACGGAGCGGGGGTCGGCGTCGCCGCCGGAGCCACCGCGACCGGCGCGGCGGCGGCCGGCGTGGTCGCGCTGCTGCCACCGCCGCCGCTGCCGCCACCGCACGATGCAAGCGCCAGCGCACCGGCAAGTTGCGCGAGGGTTCGGCCGGTGCGACGCGTCAGCGCCCCCGGTGCCGCGTGACGCAGCAACGATGTCATCGAGAAGCTCCATGCCCGGAGTGACCGGAAGGCGTCCGGTCGGGATGGCTCTTTCTACCGTCTGGTGGTTAGGGGTCGGTGAAGCGTCGTGGTTACGCGGCGGTAAACATGGCGAGATCCCGGCCGTCCCTCACGCGTGATTGCCGCGTCGCGCCAGCGTGCGCTTGAGGCGGCGCGCGGCCTGCGCGGCCTCGCGAAGCACCGGCCAGCGGTCGAAGAACCGCAGCTCGGCGATATCGGTACGTGACGGGCGCTGGTCGGCGATCGGCGGCGCCGCGAAATGCGTGACGACCTCCGGGTGCGCGCGGCGATACCAGACATAGGCGCCGTCGATGGTCGGGTGATCGTCGCGCGCCAGTAAGCCGCGCAGATAGGCGGCGAGCGCCGGGACGATGTCGGCGCTGAACCCCATGCAATGCGATCCGATGATGTCCGACCGTTTGAGATCGTCGGGTCGGGCGGCCTGGTAGCCGCCGTAGAAGATCTGCCACCCGTCCGGCAGCGCGGTGTCGCGCGCCGCGAGCGTGAAATCGGCATCGTCCTCGAGGATCAGCACGCTCGCCCCGGCCGCGGCGGCGGCCTCGAGGATGTCGAGATGGCTGTGATAGCAGCCCCGCGCGCCGATCGAGTCGAACGTGCCGGGATCGTCGAAGCGGCAGGCCGCGAAGAAGCCGACGCGCGGATCGCCCTCGGCGCCGATCCGCCGCAGCTCGCCGAGCATCTCGGCGCGCCGGTCGGTGCGGTGCGCGAGGTTGACGATGCGGACGTGGTCGAAATGGTCGAACAGCATCGGGTCAATCCTTTCCGAACCGGCGGGCGAGCGGCAGGACCGCGGTGGCGATGTCGAAGTCGCGTTCGACCTTCGCGCGCGCGGCGCCGGCCAGCCGGTCGCCGAGCGCGGGCTCGTCGCGAAGCCGGGCGATCACCCGGCGCAAATCGTCCCAGTCGCCGGGGCGGAACAGCAAGCCCTCGACGCCGTCCTCGATCAGCTCGGGCACGCCCGCGACGCGGCTGCCGACCACCGGCACCCCGATCGCCATCGCTTCCATGAGCACGATCGGCAGCCCTTCCATGAAGCTGGGCAGTACGAGCAGGTCGGCGCGCGCGATCGCCGCCAGCGTCGCGCCCTCGTCGAGGCGACCGACGAGGCGGACGCGGTCGTTCAGCCCGTGCGCGGCGACCGCGGTCTCGATGTCGTCGCGCATCGGACCGTCGCCGACGAGCGTCAGCGCGACATCGAGCGGCGCGATCGCCTCGAGCAGCCCGAGATGCCCCTTTTCGGCGGAAAGCCGCGCGACGCAGACGATCTCGCGCCGGGGACCGGTGCGCGGCGGGGCGGCGGGGAGCCTTGGCAGGTCGAGCCCGCAGCGCACGGTCGCGAACTTGTGCCAGTGCGCGGGCGCGGTGACGCGCATCGCCTGTGCGCGCCCGAACCACGAGACGCAGGCCGCGAAGTCCGCCGCCTCCAGCTTCGCGCCCAGCGTCAGCCCGGCGGGATAGTCGGTTTCGGAGATACCGTGCAGCGTCAGGCTCCACGGCAGACCGGCGAAGCGCGCCGCGAGCATCCCGACCGTCGCGCCGGCATTGGCGAAATGGTTGTGGACGCGGGTGATGCCGTCCTCGCGCAGCAGCTGTGCAAGCACCACCGCCTCGGCGAAGTGGAACAGCGACCACAGCAACGCCTTCGTCCCCGGCGCCCGGTGGCGCAGCGCGAGCCGCAGCAGCGCGAGCCACGCGCCGGGGCGCGTGGTGATCGCGCGGAGGTGCGCGCCGAACAGGGTGGCGATGCGCATCGGCAGCACGAACCGGGTGGTGTCGAACGACGCTCTGTCCTCGGGCGCCTTCAGCTCGGCGGGCGACGGGCGGCGGATGCTGTAGGTGCGGATATCGACGCCGTGGCGGCGCAGGCTGTCGACCTCGCGGCGGATGAAGGTGTGCGACGAGGCCGGATACTGGCTCACGACATAGGCGATGCGCGGGTCGGTCATTTGTAGGTGATCGCCGAGGTGAGATGACGCGCGCGCCGGTAACGGATGACGCCCTGCAGCTCCGGGAATTTCGCGAGCATCGTGAAGAAGGCATGCGGCCACGCCATCCCGCGCGGCTGCCCGCCGCGCAGCGCGATCCGCGCCACCTGTCCCGCGAAGGCGGCGATCGGGAGCAGCAGGAAGGCGGGGTGGACGAGCAGCGCCAGCGCGACGCCGACGAACGGGATGATCCCGGCCCAGAGCTGCGCGCGCCGCACCTCGGTGCGGTAGAGCGGCTGCGGCAACGCGGCGGTGGCGTCGCCGGCCTGCGCATAGCCGAACCCGGTGCGCACCGCCCGCCACCACCATTGCCTGAAGCGGAGCATCGCGGCGTCATGGCGGGTCATCTCGGCGTCGATCCGCCACACCCGCCACCCGGCGGCACGCAGCCGCGCGCACAGCTCGGGTTCCTCGCCGGCGGTGAGCGTATCGGTGAAGCCGCCGAGCGCGCGCACCGCGGCGGCGCGCATCAGCGAATCGCCGCCGCACGCGCTCGCCTCGCCGATCGGCGTGTCCCATTCCATGTCGCACAGCCGGTTGTAGACCGAGGCGTCCGGGAAGCGCTCGCGCCGCCGGCCGCAGACCACCGCGACATCGGGGTGCGCGTCGAGGAACGCGGTGGCGGTCGCCAGCCAGCCGGCGTCCAGCTCGCAATCGCCGTCGACGAATTGCACCAGCTCGACGTCCGGAAGCGCCGCCAGCCCGGCGTTGCGCGCGCGCGCGGCGGTGAAGGGCAGGGTGAGATCAAGATCGACCACCGTCGCACCCAGTGCGCGGGCGCGATCGGCGCTGCCGTCGGTCGACGCCGAGTCGACGTACACGACGTTTGCGCCGCTCCCGTCGAGCGCGCGCAGGCAGCGGACCAGTCGCTCGCCTTCGTTGCGCCCGATCGCGACGATACCGATCCGGGTCGGCGAAAGGGGGGAAGGAAAGGTCATGCAGCCGCAGCGGTCGTCCAGTGAGCGTTGCGAATCAAGCCGGATTGATCCACCGCCCACGCCTCTAGCATCGCACAGGTTAAATTCGAGGGATCGCGGAGCGTGCGTGCGGGATAAGGACATCACGATGCGGATTCTGTTTGCCCTGCCCGGTTTCCACCGCTTCGAGCGCGGCGCCGAGATCGCGTTGCTGTCGCTGGCGGCCGAGCTGGGGCGGGCGGGCGAGGACGTGACGGTGATCGGCTCGGGCGAGGCGCGCGCCGGCACGCCCTATCGCTTCCTGCACGCCGGATCGGTGCGCCGCGAGCGGCTGGAGAAATTGCCGCGAGTTCCGGCGCTGCGCAGCGACACCGGCTGGGAGGAGGCGACCTTCGCGCCGGGGCTGTTCCGCGCCTATCGCCCCGCGGACCATGACGTGACCGTCACGTGCTCGTTCCCGTTCACCAACTGGGTGCTGCGACGCCCGGTGCCGGGGGGCCGTCGCCCGCCGCACGTCTTCGTGACGCAGAACGGCGACTGGCCGGCGATCTCGAACGATTCGGAGTTCCGCACCTTCGGCTGCGAGGGGCTGGTGTGCACCAACCCCGATTATCTCGAACGCAATCGCGACCGCTGGCGCTGCGCGCTGATCCCCAATGGCATCGACGCGGCGCGGTTCACGCCGGGCGCGGCGGAGCGCGCGCGGCTGGGGTTGCCGGAGCAGGGACCGATCGTGCTGATGGTCAGCGCGCTGATCCCGTCGAAGCGTGTCGAGGACGGCGTGCGCGCGGTCAGCCACCTGCCGGGCGCGCAGCTCGTCGTCGCGGGCGACGGACCCGAGCGCGAGGCGGTCGATCGGCTGGCCGGCGAGCTGCTGCCTGGGCGGTTCCGCCGCCTGACGGTGGCTGCGACCGAGATGCCGGCGCTCTATCGCTCGGCGGACGTGTTCCTGCACCTGTCGAAGGAGGAATCGTTCGGCAACGTCTATATCGAGGCGCTCGGTTGTGGCGCACCGGTGGTCGGGCATGATTCGGCGCGGCTGCGCTGGATCGTCGGCGACGATGCGGTGCTGCTCGATACGTCCGACCCGGAGGCGGTGGCGCGCGCGCTGGAACAGGCGATCGCGTCGCGTGAGACACTGGTGCCGCGCGGCGTGGCGCGTGCGGCCAACTTCGCGTGGCCGCGGGTGGCGGCGCAATATCGCGATTTCCTGGCCGAGGTGATTGCGGCGCAGACGTCGTCATTGCGAGCGTAACGAAGCAATCCAGGGCGTCCTGATCCGGCGCTGGATTGCTTCGCTACGCTCGCAATGACGGCATTGAGGTTAGTTCACGAAGTCGCGGAAATAGTCGATCGTGCGCTCCAGCCCCTCGCGCAGCTGCACCTTAGGCTCCCAGCCGAGCTTGTCGCGCGCGACGGTGATGTTGGGCTGGCGCTGCATCGGATCGTCCTGCGGCAGCGGACGATAATCGAGCGTCGAGCGCGAGCCGGTCAGCTCGATCACCAGCTCGGCCAGCTCGCGGATCGTGAATTCGTTGGGATTGCCGATGTTGACCGGCCCGGCGAAGTCGGGCCCGGTGTCCATCAGCCGCAGGAAGCCCTCGACCAGATCGTCGCGATAGCAGAAGCTGCGCGTCTGCGCGCCGTCGCCGTACAAGGTGATCGGCTCGTCCTTGAGCGCCTGCATGATGAAATTCGAGACGACGCGGCCGTCGGCCGGGTGCATGCGCGGGCCGTAGGTGTTGAAGATGCGCGCGACCTTCACCTCCAGCCCCAGCTGCCGGTGATAGTCGAAGAACAGCGTCTCGGCGCAGCGCTTGCCCTCGTCATAGCAGGAGCGGACGCCGATCGGGTTGACGTTGCCCCAATAATCCTCGGTCTGCGGATGGACGTGCGGATCGCCGTAGACCTCGCTGGTCGAGGCCTGGAAGATCTTGCACTTCAGCCGCTTCGCCAGCCCGAGCATGTTGATCGCGCCGATCACGCTGGTCTTGGTCGTCTGGACCGGATCGTGCTGGTAATGGATCGGCGAGGCCGGGCAGGCGAGATTGTAGATCTCGTCGACCTCGACATAGAGCGGGAAGCACACGTCGTGGCGCATGAACTCGAAGCGCGGGTTGCCGTGCAGATGCTCGATGTTGCGCTTGGCGCCGGTGAACAGATTGTCGACGCACACCACCTCGTCGCCGCGCTCCAGCAGGCGGTCGATCAGGTGCGAGCCCAGGAAACCGGCGCCGCCGGTCACCAGGATGCGCTTACGTGACTGATAATTCCGCGCCATTCGGACCCGATCCCCTGCTTCGTTCGCCTGTCCGCGAGCGCCGTCCGGCGTCGCGCGCAAAGCGTTAGTCTCCGGCTACTAAGGAGGCGTTACGCCTTGCGCAAACACTGTTATGGGACATGGATATGCAGCGGATCCCGATCCTCGACGGCTGGCGCGCGCTCAGCATCCTGCTGGTGCTCGCCGGGCATCTGCTGCCGCTCGGCCCGCACCGCTGGAGCATGAACGCGGCGGTGGCCGGCACGGGCATGGCGCTGTTCTTCACGCTGTCGGGCTTCCTGATCACGCAATTCATGCTGCATCGCCCCGACGTCCGCGCCTTCCTGATCCGGCGGCTGTTCCGGATCGTGCCGCTGGCGTGGCTGGCGATGCTGAGCCTGGCGATCGCGACGCGCGCCGACGTGCAGACGATGCTCGCCAACCTGCTGTTCGTCGCCAATCTGCCGCCGGTGCGGATGTTGCACGGCGGGGAGCATCTGTGGAGCCTGTGCGTCGAGGTGCAGTTCTACGCCGGCGTGGCGCTGATCGTCGCGCTGGGCGGCGCGCGCGGGTTGTCGATCCTGCCGGTCCTCTGCGTCGCGGTGACGCTGGGTCGCGTCGCGGACGGCGCGTTGATGAGCAATTACACATGGCAGCGCATCGACGAGATCCTGGCGGGCGCGACGCTGGCGCTGCTCCATGCGCGGCTGGTCGCGGCGCCGCTGCGGCGGGCGCTGCCGGCGTGGCTGCCGCTGGTGCTGCTGGTGCTGACGGTGGCGGCGGCGAACGAGGCGGGCGGGGTGCTCAACTATTTCCGGCCGTATCTGGCGGCGGCCGCGATCGGCACGTCGATCGTCGCGGCGCCGGCGTGGATGCAAACGCTCTTCGCGGCGCGGCCGGCCCGCTACATCGCGGAGATCTCCTACGCGCTCTACGTCTTCCACGGCATGTTTGCGGCGACCTGGCTGGGCAGCGGCGACACGCTGGTGAAATATGCCAAGCGCCCGCTGCTGTTCGCGGCGACGTTCGCGGCGGCGCATCTGTCGACCTTCCGCTTCGAACATCCGCTGATCGCGCTCGGCAAGCGGATCGAGCGGCGCCGCGTGCCCGCCGCTATCTAGCGGCCGGCGCGCAGCCAGTCGGTCGGACGCTTGCGCGCGAGCCTGAGATACAGCGGGATCTTCCAGAGGATGTAGAGCGGCAGCCGGATCGCGGCCGCGCCCGACAGGAACGGCCGGCCGACCCGCGCCCATGCAACGACCAGCGCGGCCAGCGCGATCGCCAGCACCACGCCGAGCAGCAACGCCGGCCATGCCGCTGCGCCGGCGAGCGCGAGCAGCGCCAGCGCCGCCAATCCGGCGACGTCGAGCAAGAGCAGCAACGTCAGCGGCGGGACCGCGAGGCTCAGCCCCGCCCAGATGTCGCGCAGCGCGCCGGTGCGCAGCCCGGCGGCGATCGCGGGCAAGGCGTGGCGGCGCGAGGTGGCGAGGAACCCGCCCTCCCAGCGGGTGCGCTGCTTGAGCGTGCCCTCCGCGCTGCTCGCCGCACTCCACACGGTGGCGCCGGCGGCGAAGCGCGCCGGGGTGCCCTGCCGCGCGAGATCGAGGCCGAGCGCGAGATCCTCGACGATGTCGTCGGTCGCCAGCGGCGCCGCGCGGAAGACCGGCCATGGGAACGCCATGCCGGTTCCGGTCAGATTGACGCGCCCGGCCAGCCGTTGAAGACCGCGTTGTCGCACGAGATTCTTGATCGCGAACGCGAAATTGGAGACCTGGACCATCGGCGCGGCGGTGCGCTCTGGCCGCATCAGATAGCTGGCCTGCGCCGGCGTCGCCTGCGCCGCCGCCGCCAGCGCGACCAGCGAGGCGCGATCGATCGTGCAATCGGCGTCGAGCACGATCGCGACCGCGCAGGAGTCCGCGCGCGCGGCGAGATGATCGCGGGCATGAGCGAGCGCGAAGCCCTTGCCGCGATGCGACGGATCGTCGCGGCGCAGCACCTGCGCCCCGGCCCGCTCCGCGAGCACGGCGGTGTCGTCGGTGCAATTGTCCGCGACCACCAGCACCTCGAACCCGTCCGGCAGTTCGGCGGCGAGCAGCGTCAGCGTGCGGGTGATGACTGCGGCCTCGTCGTTGGCGGGCATCACGATGACGACCGGCCCCGCCGCGGCGTTCGCGCCGGCCTGAGGGGACATCGCGCGGAGCCCGGCGATCACCTCGATCGCGAAGGCCGCGGTCAGCACCACGAGCGGCGCGGCGAGCACCGCCGCCACGATCGTTGCGATCACCTCCATCGTCTCGCCCCCGCTTCCTGACCCATGCCGCCGCGTCCGCCTGTAGGCGGTCGTGCGCCGGTCCGCCATGCCACGGCGCGAGTTTACCGAACCTTGAGGAAGATGCCCGCATGGTCGACGTCCCGGGACGGGAAGCGCCGCGCTGGCCGCCACGTCGCGTCGGTTGCAGCGGGGGGCGGGAATGTCTAGAAGGATCAGGCCGGAAGGGGCGCCGGTGCCAGCCAGGATTGTGCCCGCGCGTCGGAAGCAGACAAGGTGAACAACGAAGCCGTCGGAACATGGGAGGCTGCGGACCGCAAGCCGTCGCGACGACGCGCCGTGACGTTGCGCCGGCCCAAGCTGCCACCGTCCGCATGGCTGCTGATCGCCGGCATGATCGCGCTGGGCATCCCGACGATGCTCACCGTCGCGCGCGTCAGCTGGTCGACCGAGCAGGGCGGCCACGGCCCGCTCGTGCTGGCGACCGGCCTGTGGCTGATGTGGCGCGAGGTGCCGCGCGCCTTGCGCTTGCGGACGCCCGGCAATGCGTGGCTCGGCGGTGCGTTCGTCGCCTTGTGCCTGCTCGCCTATCTGGTGGCGCACATCACCGGGATCATCGAGATCGAGGGCTTCGCCTTCTACGGCGCATTGCTCGGCGCGGGCTATCTGCTCTTCGGCGGTCCGGTGCTGCGCGAATTGTGGTTCCCGCTGTTCTATCTGGGCTTCGTCTTCCCGCCGCCCGATCAGGCGGTGGCGATCATCACCCAGCCGATCAAGATCGCGATCTCCGAGCAGGCGGTGAACCTGCTCTATGCGCTCGGCTATCCGATCGGCAGCTCCGGCGTATCGATTCAGATCGCGCAATACGACCTGCTGGTCGCGGCGGCCTGCGCGGGGCTGAACTCGATCATCAGCCTGACCGCGATCTGCCTCTTCTACATCTATGTCCGGCACCACGCCAATTGGCGGTACAGCGTGCTGCTGATGCTGACGATCATTCCGATCGCGGTCTTCGCCAATTTCGTGCGGGTCATCCTGCTGATCCTCATCACCTATTATTTCGGGGACGCCGCTGCGCAGGGCTTTGCGCACGATTTCGCCGGGCTGGTGATGTTCCTGATCTCGGTGCTGACGATCTTCGCGATCGACGGAATGGCCGCGCCGTTGCGCCGCGCTCTGGGGGATGGCCATGACGACGAGTGACCGCGCGGGCAACGAGCCCGCGCTCAGCCGCCGGCAGGCGATCCTGGGCGGCGCCTTCCTGCTGACCGCCGGTACGGCGGTGGCGCGGGTGCCGCGGCACCACATCGACCTGCTGGGCGACCGCAAGATCGACAAGCTGATCCCGCAGAAGATCGGCGAATGGGCCTTCTATTCCAAGAGCGGGCTGGTCGTGCCGCCGGCCGACCAGCTGAAGGACGCGCTCTATTCGCAGCTGATGACGCGCGTCTATGTCGCGGCGGACGCGTTGCCGATCATGCTGCTGATCGCGCAGAGCGGCGGGCAGACCGGCGTCCTGCAGGTCCATCGCCCCGAATATTGCTATCCCGCCAGCGGCTTCACGCTGATGGAACGCACCGTGCTGCCGATCGGCCTGCCGGGCAGCCAGCTCGAGGCGACCGCGATCACCGCCAAGGCCGACGACCGCACCGAGCAATTGCTGTATTGGACGCGCGTCGGCGAGGACATGCCGCTCACCTGGGCGCGGCAACGCTGGTCGGTGGCGCGCGCCAATCTGAAGGGCGATGTTCCCGACGCGGTGCTGGTGCGAGTCTCGGCGCTGACCGCGGACCGCGAAGCGGGGATGGCGGCCTTGACGCGGTTCGTGCAGGCGATGTTCGCCGCGGTCCCGCCCGACGTCCGCCGCTTCCTCGACATCGACGCGCGCTGACCCGCGCGGCGGCGCGCCGTCAGGAGCGGCGCGGCAGCTCGATCGGCTTGAGCACCAGCAGGATGAAGACGAGGTTGGCGACGATCAGCAGGCTGGCCAGCAGGTCGTGCCCGGCGTTGCCGAGATAGTTGGCGAGCGCGCACATCGCCGCGCCGGCGAGATAGGCGATCATCGAATCCTGATGATCGTCCGCCATCGAACGCTGCAGAAACAGCACGACGAGGCCGGCAAAGATGGCCAGTGTGACCCAATCGTAGACCGTTTCCATGGAAGGTTCCCAATTACCGTCGTGAGGCACTACAGGATTTGATCTGCCGGTGCTAGTAACGGCGCAATGTCGAAGTGTCCCAGGGGGAAATCAAAATGATGAAGCGTGGTGCATTGCTGGCCGTGACCGCCCTGTCGCTCGTCACCGTGGCCTGCGATCGCAAGCCGACCGGGCAGAGCGTCGCCGTGGTGAACGGCGAGGAGATCTCCGCCGGCGAGCTGAACGGCGAGCTGCAGCTGGCGAACGTGCCGCCGGGCGCCGACCAGAAGCTGGCGCGTCAGCAATTGCTGCAGGGGCTGATCGACCGCCGTCTGCTCGCGCAGGCCGCGCGCAAGAACGGCGTCGACAAGTCGCCGGAGTTCCTGAGCCGCCAGCGCCGGCTGACCGACGAGTTGCTGATCGCGATGAACGCGGAGCGGCAGGCCGGCAGCCAGAAGCTCCCCGATCAGGCCGCGGTCGACGCGTTCATCGCGCAGAACCCGTATCAGTTCGGCCAGCGCCAGATCCTGGCGTTGCAGCAGATCGCGATCGATGCGCCGTCGGATCCCAAGGCGCTCGCACCGCTGGCGGACGCGCACTCGCTCGACGCGGTCGCGGCGACGCTGACGCGGCTGAAGATCCCCTTCACGCGCACCAGCGGGCGGCTCGACACCGCCAGCGTTCCGCCCGAGGCGCTGAAGCGCATCTTCGCGCTGCCCGCGACCGAGCCGTTCGTGCTGCCCGCCAATGGCAAGCTGTACGCCAACATCATCACCGGGCGCGAGCCGGTGCAGATGTCGCAGGACGAGATGCGTAAGGCAGCGCTGGGCGCGCTGCGTCAGCAGAATACCCGCAGCGCGCTGGCGTCGGACGTCAAACAGCTGCGCTCGACCGCGAAGATCGAATATCAGCCGGGCTATGCGCCGGTCGCCAACGCGACCCCGGCGGCGGGTGCGGCCAAGAAGTGAGGCGTGACGGGGCCGGCGGTTTCGCCGGCTCCGGCCACGTGGGCAGCTTGCGGTGCTGCATGTCGTCTGCATGATACACCTCTGCCATTTGGGGAGTGGATGATGCGGAACGTGAGACGATGGTTGCGCGGCGTGGCGGTGCTGGTGGCCGGCGGCGCGCCAATCGCGGTAGCGGCACAGGCTTACGCGCCGACCTTCCACCCCGATCGGCTCAAGGGACCGCCGCCCGGACCGCTCAATCAGGTGCTGGTGCTCGGCAGCCCGCACCTCTCCTCGTACAAGACCTTGTCGCGCGACGCGGTGACGCCGTTGCTCGACCGGCTCGCGGCATGGCAACCGCAGGCGATCGCCACCGAGAATGTCTCCGGATTGTCGTGCGACGCGATGCGACGCTATCCGGCGCGCTACGCCGACAGCGTCGCGGGCTATTGCTTCGATCCGGGCGCGGCGGGCAGGTCACAGGGGCTCGACGTGCCGGCCGCGAACGAGGCGGTGGAGCGGACGTTGGCGACCTGGCCCGCGGCGCCGACCCCCGCGCAGCGGCGGCGGCTCGCGGCGCTGTTCCTCGCCGCGGGCGAACCGGGATCGTCGCTGGTGCAATGGCTGAGATTGCCCGACACGGAGCGCCGGGCCGGCGATGGACTGGACGCGGCGATGCTGGCCGGGATCGAGCGGCGCTGGGGGCGGCCGGACGAGACTGCCTGGATCGGCGCGGCGCTGGCGGCGCGGCTGGGGCTGGAGCGGGTCTACAGCGTCGACGATCATAGCGCCGACAGTGCGACACCGCCCGAACAGGAAAAGCCCTATGCCGAGGCGATCACGCGCGCCTGGGACAATCCGTCCTCGCGCCGACGGCGGGCCCTGTCCGAGCGGCTGGAGGCGGGGATCGCGCAGCCGGGCGGCTTGCTGGCGCTCTATCGGCACTACAACCGGCCTGAGGAGCAGGCGCTTGCGTTCGGGGGCGATTTCGGCGCGGCGCTGGTCGAGCCATCGCCGCAGCGGTTCGGGCGCGGGTATCTGGGCTATTGGGAGACGCGCAACCTGCGGATGGTCGCCAATATCCGCGAGGTGCTGGGGCTGCATCCCGGCACCCGGCTGCTGGCGATCGTCGGTGCCTCGCACAAGGGCTATTACGAGGCGTATCTCAATCAGATGCACGACGTTCGGCTGGTCGATGCCGAGAAGGTGCTGCGCTGACCGGGGCGGGCGCCGCAACGGCGCCCGCCAATTGGCTCACTTGTTGTAATAGTCGCTGTAACCGGCGCCGTAGCCATAGCCGTAATTGTCGGTCAGCAAGCCGCCGTCGAAGCGGTTGAGCACGACGCCCGCACACGGCGCCTGATCGAGGACGTGCAATGCGTCCTGGATCTGCTTGCGCGTGGTGCGGCCTTCCTCGACGATCAGGATGAACGCGTCGAGCTTGGTCGTCACGATCGTCGCGTCGTCGTTGGCGAACACCGGCGGCAGGTCGCACAGGAAGATGCTGTGCGTCGGGCGCGCGCGCATCGCCGCGACCATCGCGTCCATGCGAGGCGACGACAGCAGCTCGGCCGAACGCGCGGGCGCATTGTCGGTCGGCAGGATCACCAGCCGCTCGCCCTCCGGATGCACCGCCACGTCACCGAGCGCCGGGACCGTGCCCTCGAGAAAGTCGCGCATCCCGCGCTCGACGGTCAGCCCGAAATTGGTGGCGATCGACCCGCGGCGCAGATCGAGGTCGACCAACGTGGTGTCGATGCCGGGCGTGCGCGACAGCGCCGCGGACAAATTGGTCGCGACGAACGATTTGCCCACCGCCGGGGTCGCCGAGACGATCCCGAACAGCCGCCAGCCCTTGTTCCGGTGCAGCTTGAGCAAGCGGGAGCGCAGCAGGTTGAAGGGACGCGAGCGGACGTCGCGGCTGTCGAAGCCGTAGATGCCGCGCTGCTTGGCCTCGGCGACCGACCAGCTGAACTGGCGGGCCTCCTGCAGGGTCGGCAGCGGGGTTTCGGGCCGCAGGTCGCTGGCGATCTTGGTCATCACATTCTCGGTCATCACAGCGCCCCTTGCGGCTCGGCGTCCGCCCGGCGCCGGCGGCGCAGCGCCGGCAGGCGGAAGAAGCGGCGGCGCGATTTCTGGCCGGGCGGCAGATCGGCGACGAACGTCGGGACCAGCGCGAGCGGCTCAAGCCCGAGGCTCTGGATCTGCGCGACGCCGCGGATCGGGCGCAGCAGGAATTCCAGCGCCAGCGCCAGCACCACGCCCAAGCCGAGCCCGCCCGCGATCCCGCCGCCGATCAGCAGCAGACGATTGGGCGAAACGGGCTTGTCAGGAGCGGAGGGCGGATCGACGACCGACAGGCGCTCACCTTTCTGCTCCTGCGCCATCCGCGCCGAATTCTGCGCGCGCAGCACGTTGCCCGACACTTCGCGCAGCTGGTCGCGCAGCGTCGAGGCGCGCGCCTCCAGCTGCGACACCTCTTCCTGCAAGACCGGCGCGCGCGATTGCGCTGCCAGACCCGCGGCCGCGCGTGCCTCGTCGGAAGCCCGATATTGCTGAAGCTGGGCGATCTGGGCGTTGTTCGCCTGGATCTGGCTCTGGACCAGCGAGCTGTCGGAGCCGGTGCCCTGCGAGGCGGCGATTTCCTTGGCCTGTTGCAGCCGGGCCTTGGCGCGCACCACGTCGGGGTGGCTCTCGGCGAACACCGCACGCGCCGCGACCAGCGCCGACTCGGCCTGCTGGACCATCGGGTCCTTGCCGCCGCTGCGCTGGACCTGCGCCATCAGCTGCCGGTTCTCGCTCTGCAACTGCGCAATCTGCGCGCTGTAGGTGCCGGTGTTCGCGGGCATGATCATCCCGCCGCCACTCGCCAGCGTGCTGCCGTTGCGGGCCTTGATCGAGGTGATCTGGCCTTCGATGCGGTTGATCTCGTCGGTCAGCTTGCGGGACTGATCCTGAAGGAAGTCGACGGTGTTGTTCGCCTGCGCCGCCATCGTCGTGGCGTCGATTTCGAGGAACCGGCTGACGAAGCTCTGCATCACCGCCTGCGCCTTGGCAGGATCGGCATAATCGTAGCTCATCGTGAAGGCGATCGTGTTGGTGCCGCCCGCCGGCCCGCCGCCGCCGAGGTCACCGCTGACCGCGTCGAGCTTCGTCGCCTGCTGCATCGTCGTGACGATCGACGACAGCGGCTTGGAGCGCCGTTCCTTCTCGTAGAGGTTGTTCTGCTCGATCAGCTGGATCAGGTCGCCGCGGCTGAGCACCTGCTCACGGATCTTGGCGATCCGCTGGTCGATGATCGTGTTGATCGGCGAGGTGACGAGCGTCGAGGGCAGTTCCTGCGACTCGACCAGCAGCGTCGCGCTCGACCGGTAGATGCGCGGCAGCACGAAAGCGGTCGCGACCCCGGCGATCGAGAGCAGCACGAACGGCACGATCACGAACCATTTGCGCTCCCACAGGATGCGGGGGATGTAATTGATGAAGCCGCCGCCCGAAGCGGCCTGATCTTCGGTGTCTACGCTGTCACTCACCGGATGTCGCCCAATCTGGTTCGCAGGAAAAGCCGGAAGGTCACGTCGTTCGGTGTGCCGAAGCCCGAAACGCTGGCCCGGCGATAGCCGATGGACGCGCCCGCGAAGACGCGCCGCGTGAAGCTGCGCTCATAGGTGCCCAGCGCCGTCAGATAGTCGGTGCGCGGCGCCTGCAACGTATTGTCGGAGGTGGTGGTCAGCCGCGAATATTCGAGCGACCCGCGCACGAAATCGGACTCCCGCAGCCGATACGAATAATCGACCGACGCCGCCATCCGCCGCGAGACGTCGCCGAGCCCGGTCGGCTGCGCGTCGCTGCTGGCGCGAACGCACTGAACCGAGCGACCCGCACTGCGGCAGCCGTTGAAATTGCCGGCGAACCCAGTGGTGGTGGAGGTGCCGCGCGGCGTGGTCGACGAGACGAACACCACCCCGGCGCCGGCCGAGAAATTCACCTGCTGGCTGAGCTGGTAATTCAGCGTCGCCTGCGGCGAATAGGTGTGACCGGCATAGGCGGGATTGTCATAGTCGATCCACGACCCCATGCCCTGCACGCCGATGCTGACCCTTTCCGACAGTGAGCGGCTATAGCCGACGCTCGCGGCGGTGGTGCGCGACGAGAGCAGCGCGAGGTTGCTGCCGCCGCCGTAGCTGATGCGGGTGAGGCTGACCTGCCCATTGATCGAATCGCGCGCACTGAGGCGATAGTCCGCGCCTAACGAGGAAAAGATCGAGTTCTGGCGTTGGTTGAGCCCGATCAGCGTGATGTCGGGCGTGCCGACGACTGGCGCAGGGGTAAGAACCGGATCGACGACGCCGACCACGCCCAGCCCGCTCTGCCCGATGATCGAGCTTTCGAACGACAGGTTCGCGCGCAAATTGAGCCGCGTGCTCATCGCGCGCTGCCCCAGCGCGGAAAAGCCATAGGCCTCGGCGGAATTGTAGCGCGTCAGATAATCGCTGCGGCGATAGTGCGCGACCAGCGAGGCCTGGTCGCGCTCGTCGACGAAGCTGACCTGCGGCGTGATCGCGAGCTCGGTCGAGAGCGCGCCATCGCCGCCGCCGCGGACCAGGAACGGGTTGGTCGAATAGGCACCGCCTGCCGACACATCGACCGACGCACGGGTTTCCTGGGCGGCGACCGGCGCCAGCGGCGCGACGGTGACCGCTGCGCCGAGCAGCAGCGCGGCGCCGCTGCGGGCGACACTCCGGTCGGACATCACGGGACGATCACCGTGTCGCCGCCGCGGACCAGCGGCAGGGTGTCACCGTTCACGTCGCTCACCTGACCCTTGAGGATGTCGCTCAGCCGGACGCGGATCGCCTGGACCCCGGTCGGCGTCTTGCGGAGGATCACGACGTTGCTGAGCTGCGCGAACTCGCCGGGGCCACCGGCAAGGCTGAGCGCCTCGAGGACGTTGACATAGCGTCCGGGATTGAACGATCCGGGGCTCTTCACCTTGCCAAGCACGGAGAATTGCAGCCCGGCCGGGGTCTTCACCGACACGGTCACCTGCGGGACCGCGGTGCGATACTGCGATTCCAGCCCCTTGGTGATCCGTGCCTCGATCTCGCTGGGCAGTGCGTTGAGCGCGTCGACCTTGCCGACGAGCGGGAAGGAGAAGGTCCCGTCGGGCAGGACGCGCTCGGTCCGCTGAAGCCGCTCCTCGCCCCACACGAAGATGTCGAGTTCGTCACCCGGATTGATGCGGTACGGGAGCAGCGCGCCCGACGCGGCAGCGGGACGTGCCGACGCGCCGCCCGCCTGTTGCGCCAGCGCCGGCGTCGCCTGGAGCAGCAACAGGCCGATGCCGCAAAAAAGCTTCGTATTCATGTCGTTCCCCCATGCCGACGTGCCGGCGCCCGCGACGCTGCCTGCACACGGCCGCTTCCATCGTTTGCCAGCCCGACCCTTATCGGGTAATGCGCCGACCGTCAGGTGCCTTACAGCATTTTCCTTACGAAGTACGTACGAGATTGTTGGGGATGGGCAGCATTCTTGTGCGGGGGGCAATGGTGAAGCGGACCCCGGTTCGACGGGCGAAGAGGCGGCCGTTTCTCGCGGCGTCGGCGATCGCGCTGATGCTGCTGGCGGGGTGTCGTTCGCGTGAGGAACGCGCGGCCAAGTTCGCCGCGGTCTACGAGGCCGCGATGGCCAACAACGATCCCGTTATGGCACGGCTGGCGTTGCAGCAGGCGGTCGGCTTCGACGACAGCAACCCCGACTATTGGCAGCAGCTGGGCGGAGTCGAGCTGACGCTGGGCGACTATTCCGGCGCGTATAATGCCTATCTGCGCGCCAACGAGCTCGATCACAGCCGCCCGGCGGTGTTGCAGGCGCTCGCCGATCTGGCGGTGGTCGGCGGACATACCGAGGATGCGCAGCGTTATGCGCGGCAGGTCCTGCTGCTGCGGCCCGACGATCCCGCCCCGCAGACGACGCTGGGCTTCGTCGCCCTGCGCAACCGCGACTATGACTCCGCGCTCAAGCATGCCGACAAGGTGCTGGCGGTGCGGATCGACGATGCCAACGCAACGATCCTGAAGGCGCGCGCGCTGGCCGGGCTCGACAAGTCCGACGCGGCGCTGACGCTGTTGCGCGACTTCGTCGCCGGTCATCCCAGCGACGCCACCGCGCTCGACGCGCTCGGCGACCTGTCGGGGCGCTATGGCAATCTGCAAGGACAGAAGGACGCGCAGAGTCGCGAGCTGGCGCTGCGTCCGAACGACGTCGCGCTCCGCATCAATTACGCTCGCACGCTCTACCGGCTCGGCGAGCGCGCGGCGGCGCACGACCTCACCTATCCGATGGCGCAGAGCGGCGAGCATGGCGGGCGGCTGATCGACATCCTCGGCCTGTGGCTTGAATATGAGCCGCGTGACGAAGCGGTGGCGCAGGTCCGGCAACTGGCGCCGCAGGCGTCGACCGCCGACAAGATGCGCTACGCCTACTTCCTGATGCTCGCCGGGCAGCCGGGCGCGGCGGAGGCGCTGGTCGCGCCGGTGGTGTCGCTGCCGGTCACTGCCGCCAATGCCGCGCCGCTGGCGCTGCTGGCGCAGGCCCAGGCGATGCAGGGCCGCGACGCGGAGGCGCTGAAGCTGCTCGACGCGGTGCTGGCGTTCGACGAGGGCAATATCCTGGCGCTGCGCGCGCGGACCGATCTGTATCTACGGACCGGCCGCGGCCGTCAGGCGGTGTTCGACGCTCAGCGGCTGGTCGCCAGCAAGCCGCGGTCGGCGGACGACCGCGTCCGGCTGGCACGCGCCTATGCGCTGGCGGGGCAGCCGCAGCTCGCCGAAAACACCTATCGCGCCGGCATCCAGGCGATCGGCGGCGCTGACCCGTTGCTGTTCGGCGGCTTGCGGCAATTTTTGGTCAAGGCCGGACGATCGGACGAACTTCCCGACCTTCAGCAGCAATTTGTTGAGCAAAAGCGGTTAGCGCGGGCGCAATGGTAGCGCGGGGCGGCAACGGCCCGACCGAGTCGGGGCAGCAAAAGGTGGCGGGTTCGCGAACGGTGCAGGGACGACGCTTCACATCGAACGTCATTCCGTCGATGGTGGTGGCGGTCGATCTGCTCTGCCTCCTGCTCGCCGCACCGATCGCGGTGGTGCTCTACACCCTGGTCTTTCAGCAGACGGTGGTGCCCGGCGTGCATACCGCCGCCGGCTTCATCGCAGGGGTCGCCTTCTTCCTGATCCGCCAGTCGCGCGGCGTCTACAGCCAGTCGTTCGTGATCCTGCAATCCGGCGATACCGGCGTCGCGGTCGACTATCTGATGTCGGCGTTGCTGAGCAGCGCGATCGTCTGGCAGTTCGGGCTGGTCGACGAATTCTCGCGCGGGCTGACCCTCGCCTATGTCGGTTCGGTGATCGGCCTGTTGTTCGTCAGCCGCTTCGTGCTGCGCGCCACGCTGCGGCGGCTGGCCAACAGCGGCCGGATCCGTCAGCGCGTCGTGCTCTACGGCGCCGACAAGGAAACGCTGACCCGTACGTGCCGGATGCTCGACCTGCAGGCGCTGCCGCAATTGCTGCTGGTCGGGGTGGCGGACGATTATACCCGCGCCGCCGCGCCGGCCCCGGTCGACGAGCTGCCGTTCATCGGCGGCTTCCCGGAATTGCTCGCGATGGCGCGTGACGGCGAGGTCGATCAGGTGCTGATCGCGCTGTCCGACATGACGCGCGAGCGCATCGAGCTGATCATCGAGAAGCTCAGCGAGGTGGCGGTCGACGTGTCGCTGATCCCGCGCGAGGCGATCGCGCTCGCGCCCGATTACCGGGTCAATTTCGTCGGGCAGATCCCGGTGCTCACGCTGTGGCAGCGCCAGATGCGCGACGGCAACACGATCGTGAAGGACGTCGAGGATTTCGTCGTCGCGACCGTGGCGCTGGTGTTCCTGTCGCCGCTGCTGCTGGTGACGGCGCTGGCGATCAAGCTGACCAGCCACGGGCCGGTGATCTTCAAGCAGCCGCGCTTCGGGTTCAACAACCGCGAGATCATGGTCTGGAAGTTCCGGTCGATGTACACCGACCGGCAGGACGTGAGCGGCGCCGCGCGCACCACCAAGGGCGATCCGCGCGTCACCCCGGTCGGCCGGTGGATCCGCAAGCTGAGCATCGACGAGCTGCCGCAACTGTGGAACGTCCTGCGCGGCGAGATGTCGATCGTCGGGCCGCGGCCGCACGCCACGCACATGAAGGTGGGCGATCATTATTATTTCGACGCGGTGCGCGGCTATGCCGCCCGCCATCGCGTCAAGCCGGGGATCACCGGACTGGCGCAGGTGCGCGGGCTGCGCGGCGAGATCCAGACCATCGACCGCGCCAAGCGCCGGGTCGAACTGGACCGCTATTATATCGATAATTGGTCGCTGATGCTGGATCTGCGGATCATGGTGGAGACGATCGTCAACCTGGCGTTCGACAAGAATGCCTATTGAGCCACCAACGGCGCTACGGCGCGCGTTCGCGGGGATCGACTTCGATCCGCTCGATACCGCGGCAGCGGCGGCGTGGCTGGCGCGGATCACGCCTGACACGCCGTTCCGCTATGTCGTCACCCCCAATGTCGACCATATCGTGCGGCTGGACGCGCTCGGCGAGCAGGCGCCGGACGGTCGCGCGTTGTGGCGCGCGTACCGCGGCGCGGCGCTGGTGCTGTGTGACAGCCGGGTGCTCGCGCGCCTCGCCCGCTTCTACGGCGTCGCGCTGCCGGTCGCGCCGGGTAGCGACCTCACCGTGCGGTTGTTGGCGAAGGTGGCGCAGCCGGGGGACCGGATCGCGATCATCGGAGGAGATGCGGCGTTGCTCGCTGGGCTGCAGGCGCGCTTCCCGCGGCTGGCGCTCGTCCAGCATATTCCGCCGATGGGGATGCGGGACAATCCCGCGGCGCTGGCCGCGGCGGCGGCGTTCGCGCGCGACTCGGCGGCGCGCTTTCTGCTGCTCGCCGTGGGCTCGCCGCAGCAGGAGCTCCTGGCGGCGCTGATCGCCGAGGCCAGCGACGCAACCGGGTGCGGATTGTGTATCGGGGCGTCGCTCGATTTCATCACCGGCCGGCAACGCCGCGCGCCGCGTGTGGTCCAGCGGCTGGGGCTGGAATGGGCGCACCGGCTGGCATCGCAGCCCGGACGGCTGTGGCGACGCTACCTCGTCGACGGGCCGAAGATCTTTCGCCTCGCGCGCCGCTGGCACCGCGAGCGGCGCGGGTGAACGGGCGCTGGACGCCGGGGATCGGTGATCCGGGCGTGATCGGCTGGCTGACGGTGGCCCTTTATTTGCTGGCGGCGGGTGCGTGCGCGGTGGCGGCGCTTCGTGCTTCCAGCCACCGGGATGGCGCGGGGCGATATTGGGCGGCGATGGCGCTGGCGATGCTCGCGCTTGGTGTGAACAAGCAGCTGGATCTCCAGACGTTGTTTACCCAGTTGATGCGCGACGATTCGCTACGGCATGGCTGGTTTGCCGAGCGCCGGCTGCTTCAGCTTGCGTTCATCGTCGGAGTGGCCGCGGGCGGTGTGGTAATGGCACTGCTCGCCTGGCGCCGACTAAGGATGTTGCATCGCAACATTCGGATGGCGGCTTGGGGTGTTTGCTTGGTCTTTACTTATGTCTTGATCCGTGCGGCCTCGTTTCATCATGTCGATCGTTTCATCAACGCCGCAATATTCGGTGCGCGCTGGAACTGGGTTCTTGAAATCGGAGGGATTGCGATCGTCATCATCGCCGCGCTGCGTGCGTGCGTCGCCGCTGGCCGCCCGGCCCGGTGCCCTGCTGAAAGCCGCGTCAATCCACGCGTTTAGGTTCAGCAACCTTTTATCGTCCCATCTGCGCCAGGCGTCCCAAATCTGGACTATGACGAGAATGTTGCGACGCATCCAGATCGGGTAGAAGCCTGTTTATCGGGTCGTATCGCTGGGTGTCGCGGTTCGGGCAGTGCAAAACCAGCACCGCGTAAGGAAAGCGAGACCTCGATAAAAAGATGATGGTTTTCGTGTCGTTAAGCTGCGATACATCGAATCATCAGGTGGCCGGTCAAAAACGGTTCACCACCGCCTGATCGGGGCGGGTCGCGTGAGTGGTACGGACGGACGTCAACAGGGTGCAAGGGGAGTTTCGAGCATGAAGAAGATTTTCGCGACCGTCGCAATGGCGGGTTCCATGATGGCAGCTTCGCCCGCGTTTGCGATGGCGACCAACATCTGCACCGAAGATGCCGCCTGCAAGATCAACATGGTGGGCACGTCGGACATTCAGAACGGCCGCTTCGGCAACGATTACGTCGGCACGATTGCCAAGTACACCGACTATTACACCTTCGAGGTCCCGAGCTCGGGGGTTATCGCCGGCACGGTTTCGACGATCAGCGTCACGGTCGATGCGGGCATCACGCTGCTCGACTTCATCATCAACGGCAAGAGCACTGGCGTCACCTATGACGCGTCGAAGAACGTCTACAGCGCGTCGCATTCGATGCTGCCGTCGGGCACCAACCCGCAGTCGCTCTCGGTGGTGTACGGCGTGACCAAGACCGGGTCGTACACCGGCAACGTCTCGTGGACCAACACCCCGGCGGTTCCGGAGCCGGGCACCTGGGCGCTGATGATCCTGGGCTTCGGCGTGGTGGGCTACGCGATGCGTCGCCGTCCGTCGGTCCGCTTCGCGCAGGCGATCTGATCGCGGCATCGCGCCCGGCGCTTCGGCGCCGGAGCGATGGCAAGAATGAAGCGGCGGCGTACCCCGATGGGTACGCCGCCGTTTTTTCGTTTGGGGCCATCGCGCCGGACGCGACGTATCGGACGATGAACATCGGAATCGACCATGGCGGTAGGGTGCGGTTAGGATGGCGCTGCTATCCCGCCGTCGTGACCGGAGCCCGTTCCCTGCCGAATCATCCGACCCGACGTGCTCGCCGCCATTCCGCCGCCGGCCGGACCGGGCGTCGATGAAGATCGGCTTCGTCATCCTGTCGCATCGCGACCCGGCGCAGCTGCTGCGACTCGTCGCGACGCTCAACCGCCTGTACGACGATCCGCCGATCGCCTGCCATCACGACCGCGCGCAAAGCGCGATCGACGTCGGCGCGTTTCCCGGCAACGTCCGCTTCGTCGACCCGAGCATCCGCACCGGCTGGGCAAAATGGTCGGTGGTGCGCGGCTTCCTCGCCGCGCTGCGGCTGCTGTACGGGCACGACGCACCCGACTGGTTCGTGCTGCTGAGCGCCGGCGACTATCCCGTCCGCCACCCCGCGGCAGTGCGCGCCGATCTGACCGCGCTGGACGCCGATGCGCTGATCGACTTTCGGGCGACGGACGACACGGCCGCCGAGGCGGCGGCGCGCTACGGTCCGCGCAATCCTGAACTGGGTCATTTCGAGAGCGCGGGCAATCGCCGCCTGGCGCGCGCGCGCTACGAGGGCGCGGAATTGTGGTTGCCGATCGTCCGCTTCAACGACGGCGGTCGTCGGATGCGGCCCGGGCGGCTGACCGTGCCGCTGCCCTTCGCCGCACCGCGCGGCCCGTTCTCGCGCGATTTTCGCTGCTTCTACGGCGATCACTGGTTCACGGGCAATGCGCGGGTCGCGGGGCTGCTGCTCGCCCCGACGCCGCAGCACCTGCGCTTGCAGCGGCATCTGACGACGCGCACGAGCCCGGACGAATGCTACTTCCAGACCGTGCTCCGCAACACGCCCGGCGTGCGGCTGGTGCGCGACAATCGCCGCTTTGCGCAGTGGAACGGCGGTGGCGCGCATCCGCAGACGCTCGGCGAGGACGATCTCGCCGCGATCTTCGCCTCCGACGCGCATTTCGCCCGCAAGTTCGCGCCCGACTCGCCGGTGCTCGACCGGATCGACGCGCGGTTGTTCGGCTGAGCGTGGGACGATTCCGCGAATGGCTGGGGTGGCCCCCGCCGCGTCGCGCCGCGGTGCCCGCCGGGACGCGCGTCTATGCCGTGGGCGACGTGCATGGCCGCGCCGATTTGTTGCAGCCGCTGCTCGGCTGGATCGCCGAGGATCATGCCCGGCGCGGCGGCGACGCGACGCTCCAGCTCGTCTTCCTCGGCGATCTGATTGATCGCGGACCGGCGTCGGCGAAGGTGATCGAGCTGCTGGTCGGTGCCGATCGTCCCGACGCCGAACAGCATGTGCTCAGCGGCAATCACGAGGAAATGCTGCTGGCGATCCTCGGCGGCGAGAGCGAGGGGGTGGTGGCGTGGCTCGACCACGGCGGCGCCGAGACGCTGGAGAGCTATGGCGTCGACCCGGCGCGCTTCTGGGACGATCCCGACGCACTGCCGCGCGTGCTGCGCTCGGCGATCCCGTCGCGCCACCGCGCGTTCCTGTGCGCGATGCGCGACCAGATCCGGATCGGCGATTACCTGTTCGTCCATGCCGGTATCCGCCCCGGCGTGCCGCTCGACGCGCAGACCGGGCGCGATCTGCGCTGGATCCGCAAGGAGTTCCTGACCAGCCACGCCGATCACGGGCCGGTGGTGGTGCACGGGCATACGATCGTGCCGAAGGTCGAGTATCGCCGCAATCGCATCGCGATCGACACCGGCGCCTATCGCACCGGGCGGCTGACCGCGCTCGGGCTGGAGGGCGAGGCGCGGTGGACGCTGACCAGCCGGCTCGATCGGGCGTGATGCACGCTTTCCTCGCCGGCCGTTCGCGCCTAGCGCGACGCGCATGATGACCTTCGTTCTCGCGCGCGCCGACAATGGCGTCATCGGCGTCGATGGCCGGCTGCCGTGGCGGCTGAAGGAAGACCTCAAGCGCTTCAAGGCGCTGACGATGGGCACGCCGATGGTGATGGGGCGCAAGACCTTCGAGAGCTTTTCCGCGCCGTTGCCCGGCCGGCGGCATATCGTGCTAACGCGCGATCGCGACTGGTCCGCCGCCGGAGCGGAGGTGGCGCATGATGTCGAGCAAGCGCTGGCGCTCGCGGGAGAGGGGAACGTCACGGTCGTCGGGGGCGCGGAGATCTACGCGTTGCTGCTCGATCGCGCCGACCGGATCGAGCTGACCGAGGTCCATTGCGCGCCGGACGGCGATGCGGTGGTGCCGGCGTTCACCGGCTGGCGCGAGGTGGCACGCGTCGCGCATCCGGCGGCGGGCGAGCGGCCCGGCTATGATTTCGTGACGCTGGTACGGTGAGGGCCGAAACGCTAAGGGCGGCCGATGCAGCGGCTTGACGGCGGCGCGGCGGTGCCTGACGCCCTGGCGGGCGCGATCGTCGCGCTTGGCAATTTCGACGGTTTTCACCTGGGGCATCAGGCGGTGGTCGCGCGGGCGGTCGATCGCGCGCGCGCCGAGGGGCGGCCGGCGCTGGTCGCGACCTTCGATCCGCACCCCGTCCGCCACTTCCGCCCCGATGCCGAGCCGTTCCGGCTGACGACGCTCGACCAGCGCGCGCGGCTGTTCGCCGACGCGGGGGCGGACGGCATGGTGGTGTTCCACTTCGACGCCGCGCTCGCCGCGCTGCCCGCCGACGTGTTCATCGCCGAGCGCCTGATCGGTGCGTTGCGGGTCGGCGGTGTGGTGACGGGGGAGGATTTCACCTTCGGTCACGCCAAGAGCGGGAACATCGCGACGCTGCGCGCGGCGGGCGCGCGCGCCGGCTTTTCGGTCGATACCGTCGGGGCGGTGCTGCTGGATGGCGAGCCGGTGTCGTCGACGCGGATCCGTGCGGCGTTGAAGGGCGGCGATCCGCGCGGCGCGGCGCGGCTGTTGACGCGGCCGTTCGCGATCGAGGGCGTCGTCCAGCACGGCGACAAGCTGGGGCGAACGATCGGTTATCCGACCGCCAACCTCGACATGGGGCCGTATCTGCGTCCGGCCTATGGGATTTATGCCGTGCGCGGGCGGCTGGCAGACGGGCGCTTGCTCAACGGTGCGGCGAATCTGGGCGTTCGTCCCACCTTTGATCCGCCCAAGGAGTTGCTGGAGCCATTTTTCTTCGACTTTGCCGGCGACCTGTACGGTCAGCTGCTCGAGGTCGAGCTGATCGAGTGGCTGCGCGCCGAGGCGAAGTTCGACAGCCTCGACGCGCTGGTCGCGCAAATGGACCTGGACTGCGCCCGCGCGCGCGAGTTGCTGGCGGACTAACCCGCCGTTAAGGCTAAGAGACACATGGCCGACGCATCCGACACCCCGCGCGACTGGCGCGACACCGTATTCCTGCCGCAGACCGGCTTCCCGATGAAGGCCGGGCTGGCGCAGAAGGAGCCTGCGATCCTCGACCGCTGGAAGCGGATCGGGCTGTACCAGCAGCTGCGCGAGCAGCGGCTGGGGCGCGAGCGGTTCATCCTCCACGACGGCCCGCCCTATGCCAATGGCGACATCCATATGGGCCATGCGATGAACAAGGTGCTGAAGGACGTGATCGTCCGCAGCCGTTCGCTGATGGGCTATGACGCGCCATACGTGCCGGGCTGGGACTGCCACGGGCTGCCGATCGAGTGGAAGGTCGAAGAGGCGTATCGCGCCAAGAAGCTCGACAAGGATCAGGTGCCGGTCGCGCAATTCCGTGCCGAATGCCGTGCCTATGCCGAGAAATGGGTGGCGGTGCAGCGCGACGAGTTCGAGCGGCTGGGCGTGATGGGCGATTGGGACGATCCCTATCTGACCATGAAGTTCGCGGCCGAGGCGACGATCGCGGGCGAGCTGCTCAAGTTCGCCGAGAGCGGCCAGCTGTATCGCGGCGCCAAGCCGGTGATGTGGAGCCCGGTCGAGAAGACCGCGCTGGCCGAGGCCGAGGTCGAATATGAGGACGTCGTCTCGACGCAGATCGACGTCGGGTTCGAGGTGATCGACTGCCCCGAATATCCGGGGCTGGCGGGCACGCTGGCGGTGATCTGGACGACCACGCCGTGGACGATCCCGGTCAACCAGGCGCTCGC
>CAJYLV010000016.1 GCA_913776255.1 uncultured Sphingomonas sp.
GTCGCGGTGCCGTGCGACCTGTCGGATTCGGCGGCGGTCGATGCGCTGGTGCCGCAGGCGGCGGAGAAATTGGGCGGGCGGATCGACATCCTGGTCAACAATGCCGGGGTCACGCGCGACAATCTGGCGATGCGGATGAAGGACGACGAATGGGATCAGGTGATCCGCGTCAACCTGGAGGCCGCGTTCCGGCTGATCCGCGCCGCCGCGAAGCCGATGATGAAGCAGCGCTTCGGACGCGTGATCTCGATCACCTCGGTGGTGGGACAGACCGGCAATCCGGGTCAGGCGAATTATGCCGCGTCGAAGGCCGGCTTGGTCGGCATGTCCAAGGCGCTGGCGCAGGAGCTGGCCAGCCGCAACATCACCGTCAATTGCGTCGCGCCGGGCTTCATCCGCTCGGCGATGACCGACGGGCTGCCCGAGGCGCAGAAGAGCGCGCTGACCGCGCGCATCCCGGCGGGCGACCTGGGCAGCGGAGATGACATCGCCGCGGCGGTCGTCTACCTGGCGTCGAAGGAGGCGGGTTACGTCACCGGGCAGACCATCCACGTCAACGGGGGTATGGCGATGGTCTGAGCCATGCGTGTGTCGAGACACACGCACGGACTTGTCAGGCGGGCCGACCGGCTCTACCTGCGTTCAGGAATTTGAAATCTACCCCCCAATCGAAAGAGGGAAAGTTATGAGCGAGACCGCCGACCGCGTGAAGAAGATCGTCGTCGAGCATCTCGGCGTCGAGGCCGACAAGGTGACCGAGGACGCCGGCTTCATCGACGATCTGGGCGCGGACAGCCTCGACATCGTCGAGCTGGTCATGGCGTTCGAGGAAGAGTTCGGGGTCGAGATCCCGGACGACGCCGCCGAGAAGATCTCGACCGTCAAGGACGCGATCACCTATATCGACGAGCACAAGGGCTGAGCCCGAAGTGCGGGGCGCAGGCCGGATCATCCGGCCCGCACCCGGCAGTCGAATGATTTGAGCGGCTTCCCGTCCTTCGCTAGAGGATGGGGAGCCGTTCTGTTTTGCAAGACCGTCGCCTGCGTAGGAGAGGCGCAAGGGGCGGCAAGAAGGGAAGCCTATGCGTCGCGTCGTCGTCACCGGACTTGGCCTCGTCACCCCGCTGGGTGCGGACGTGGAAACCGTCTGGGCCAATCTGATCGCCAGCAAGTCGGGTGCCGGGCCGATCACGCGCTTCGACGCGTCGGATCAGAAATGCCAGATCGCCTGCGAGGTGAAGCCGGCGGACCATGAATATGGCTTCGACCCGGGCAAGCGCGTCGATCACAAGATCCAGCGGCAGGTCGACCCCTTCATCGTCTATGGCATCGACGCCGCCGGGCAGGCGCTGGAGGATGCCGGGCTGACCGACATGGACGAGGCGACGAAGCTGCGCGCCGGCGTGTCGATCGGCTCGGGGATCGGCGGCCTGCCGGGCATCGAGATCGAGTCGGTCAATCTGCATGAGCGCGGGCCGGGCCGCGTCAGCCCGCATTTCGTCCACGGGCGGCTGATCAACCTGATCTCGGGCCAGGTCTCGATCAAATACGGGCTGATGGGGCCGAACCATGCGGTCGTCACCGCCTGTTCGACCGGCGCGCATTCGATCGGCGACGCGGCGCGGATGATCAAGGACGACGATGCCGACATCATGCTGGCGGGCGGCGCGGAGAGCACCGTGAACCCGCTGGGCGTCGCCGGCTTCGCGCAGGCGCGCGCGCTGAACATGAGCATGAACGACCGCCCCACCGAGGCGAGCCGGCCGTATGACAAGGATCGCGACGGCTTCGTGATGGGCGAGGGCGCGGGCGTGCTGGTGCTGGAGGAATATGAGCACGCCAAGGCGCGCGGCGCGAAGATCTATGCCGAGGTCGTCGGCTACGGCCTGTCGGGCGACGCCTATCACGTGACCGCGCCGCATCCGGAGGGCAAGGGCGCGGAACTGGCGATGCGCATGGCGCTGCGCAAGGCGGGGATGGAGCCGTCCGACATCGATTATATCAACGCGCACGGCACCTCGACGATGGCCGACACGATCGAGCTGGCGGCGGCGAAGCGTGTGTTCGGCGACGATCTGTCGGGTGCGTCGATGTCGAGCACCAAGTCGGCGATCGGGCATCTGCTGGGCGGCGCGGGTGCGGTGGAGAGCATCTTCTGCATCCTCGCGCTGCGCGATCAGATCGTGCCGCCGACGCTCAACCTCGACAATCCCGACGAGGGCACCGAAGGCGTCGATCTCGTCCCGCATCATGCCAGGAAGCGCCCGGTGCGCGCGGTGCTGAACAATTCGTTCGGCTTCGGCGGCACCAACGCCTCGCTGGTGATGAAGGCGATCTGAGGCTCGACCCATGCGCAGGCTCGGCTGCTTCGCTCTCGTCGCCGGCCTGCTGCTGATCGCGGCCGGCTTCTGGGTCGGTTACGGCTGGAAGGGCGCGGGGCCGTTGCCGCGCGCCGCCAATGTCGAGATCGCCGAGGGGTCGAGCCTCGCCGCCGCGGCGCGGACGCTGGAGAAGGCCGGGGTGATCGGCTCGGCTCGCCGCTTCCGCGTGCAGGCGCGGATCTTCGGGTCGGATGCGCCGATCAAGGCCGGCGAATATGCCTTCCCAAAACACGCCAGCGCCGCGCAGGTGCTCGCGATCCTGCAGGGCGGCAAGGCGGTGCAGCGGCTGGTGGTGGTGCCCGAGGGGCTGCCGTCGGTGATGGTGCGCGACGCCTTGATGAAGGCGGAGACGCTGACCGGCGACGTCGCGGTGCCCGCCGAGGGATCGGTGCTGCCGGACGGCTATGCGTTCGAGCGTGGCGAGCCGCGTGCGGCGGTGCTGGCGCGGATGCAGGCGGCGATGAAGACGTATCTCGCTGCGGCGTGGAAGGCGCGCAAGCCGGGCGCGGTGGTGCAGACGCCCGCGCAGGCGATCATCCTCGCCTCGATCGTCGAGAAGGAAACCGCCAAGCCCGAGGAACGGCGGACGGTCGCCGCGGTCTATGGCAACCGCTTGCGGCTGGGCATGCCGTTGCAGGCGGATCCGACCGTGATCTACCCGATCACGAATGGGCGTCCGCTTGGGCGGCGGATCCGCCAGTCGGAACTGCGCGCCAAGAACGGGTATAACACCTATGCCTCGCCGGGGCTGCCGGTCGGGCCGATCGCCAATCCTGGCCGGCTGTCGATCGACGCGGTGCTCGACCCGGCGCAGACGAAGGCGCTGTATTTCGTGGCCGACGGCAGCGGCGGGCATGTCTTCGCCGACACGCTGGCCGAGCATAACGCCAATGTGAAGAAATGGTACGCGATCCGCCATGCGCGCGGCGAGATGTAGGCGAACCCTCGCCGACGACGTGATCGCGGCGGCGCGGCGCTGGCCTTTTCGTCGCGCGCGCGTGTAAGGCGTCGATATGACGGGGCAATCTTCATCGCGGCGCGGGCGGTTCGGCTGGACGCCCGCGCGGCTGCGCGCCTTGCTCCGCTCGCAGCGCCCGCGGTCCCGGCGACTGCGCGCCCGGCTCGCGCTCCTCGCGGGCGCGGTGGCGATCGGGCTGGCGGCGACGGTGTTCGCGCTGGCGGCGGATGCGTGCGGCGAGCTGTTCGCCGGCTTCGCGCGGACGCATCGCTGGCTGCCGCTGATCACGACCCCGCTGACGTTCGGCGCGCTGGTGTGGCTGACGCGGCGCTACGTGCCGCTGGCGCGCGGCTCGGGCATCCCGCAGGTGATGGCGGCGCAGGCCGATCCCGAAGCGGCGACGCGCTCGCTGGTGTCGCTTCCCACCGTGATCGGCAAGGCGGGGCTGACGCTCGCGGCGGTGCTGGCGGGCGCGTCGGTCGGGCGCGAGGGGCCGACGGTGCAGATCGCCGCCGCGATCATGGGACTGACGCACCGCATCCTGCGCGCGCCGCTGCGTGCGGGCGTACTGATCGCGGGCGGCGCGGCGGGGGTGGCGGCGGCGTTCAACACGCCGCTAGCGGGCCTGCTGTTCGCGATTGAGGAACTCGCCGCCGCCTATGAGCAGAAGGTGACCTTGCTGGTGGTCGGCGCGATCGTCATCGCGGGGATGATCGCGCAGTCGGTGCAAGGCGACTATCTCTATTTCGGGCTGGTCGGCGCGCATATGCCGATCGGCTCGGCGCTGATCGTCGCCGGGGCGGCGGGGCTGATCGGCGGGCTATCCGGCGGCGCCTTCGCGCGCGCGATGCTGGCGCTGGCCCGGGGCGTGCACCCGCTGGCGGCGTGGAGCAAGCGCCGTCCGGTGTGGTTCGCGATCGGGTGCGGCGCGATGGTCGCGGCATTGGGGTGCGGCACCGGCCTGACCTGGGGCACCGGCTATAGCGCGGCGCGCGCGATGATCGGCGGGGTCGACGCGCCCTTGTGGTTCGGCCCGGCCAAGCTGCTGGCGACGCTCGCCACCGCAGTCGCCGGGTTGCCGGGCGGGATCTTCGCGCCGTCGCTGGCGGTCGGCGCCGGGGTCGGCAACCTGCTGCGCCCGCTGTTCGCCGATTCGCCCGCGTCGGCGGTCGTGATCCTCGGGATGGTCGGCTATTTCACCGGGGTGGTCCGCGCGCCGCTGACCGCGGTCATCATCCTGGCGGAGACCACCGGGAGTCGCGGGCTGATGCTGCCGATGTTCGCCACCGCCTTCGTCGCCGATGGTGCCAGCCAGTTCATTTGCCGCGAGAAACTGTACCACGGCCTCGCGCGCACCTTCGCGGTATCGCCCAACAAATAGCTTGGTAAGCCACAGCTTATATCGTATACGAACCTCATTCTTCAGGAGGACGATGTGGTTTCTGGTTCGAGCATGTGGACGGGCGTCTATCCCGCGGCGACGACGCAGTTCGCGGCTGATGGTTCGGTGGACATCGACGCGACGCAGCGCGGGTTGGTGGCGTTGGTCGAGGACGGGGTCGACGGGCTGATCCTGCTCGGCACCTGCGGCGAGAACAACTCGCTCGACGTCGACGAGAAGCATGCGGTGCTCCGCGCCGGGGTCGAGGCGGTCGGCGGGCGCGTGCCGCTGGTGTGCGGCGTGTCCGAGTTCACGACGCGCCGCGCCGCGGCGTTCGCGACGGAGGCCGAGGCGATCGGCATCGACGCACTGATGCTGCTCCCCGCGATGGTCTATGTCCCGACTCCGAACGAGCTGGCGATGCATTTCCGCACCGTCGCCGAGGCGACCGGGCTGCCGATCATGCTCTACAACAACCCGCCCGCGTACCGCGTGTCGGTCGACTTCAACACGCTGGAGCTGCTGGAGCCGGTCAAGAACATCGTCGCGGTCAAGGAAAGCGCGCCCGATCCGCGCCGCTTCACCGACGTCATCAACCGCTTCGGCGACCGCTATGTCGTGATGGCGGGGCTAGACGACGTCGCGCTGGAGGGCATGCTGCTCGGCGCGAGCGGCTGGGTGTCGGGGCTGACCAGCGCCTTCCCACAGGAATCGGTGGCGTTGATCGCGGCGGTCGATCGCGGCGACTGGGAAGAGGCGCGCCGCATCTATCGCTGGTTCATGCCGCTGCTCCACCTCGATGCCGAGCATGATCTGGTACAGTCGATCAAGCTGGCCGAGGAGATCATGGGTCGCGGGTCGGAGCGCGTCCGGCTGCCGCGCCTGCCGCTGGAAGGCGCGCGCCGCGCCGAGGTCATCGCGATGGTCGAGAAATGCGCGGCGACGCGGCCGACACTCAAGGCGGCGGCTCTGGAGACGGCTGCCGCCTGATGCGCCACACCTTCTTCTGCATCGACGGCCACACGGCGGGCAATCCCGTCCGTCTGGTGGCCGGGGGCGCCCCGCTGCTGCGGGGCGCCAGCATGGCGGAGCGGCGGCAGGACTTCCTGGCGCGGTTCGACTGGATCCGCACCGGCCTGTGCTTCGAGCCGCGCGGGCACGACATGATGTCGGGCGGGTTCCTGTATCCGCCGTGCGGCGATGCAGATGCGGCGATCCTGTTCATCGAGACGTCCGGGTGCCTGCCGATGTGCGGGCACGGGACGATCGGGATGATCACCTTCGGGCTGGAAAACGGCCTGATCACCCCGCGCGAACCGGGGCGGCTGCGCGTCGAGGTGCCCGCCGGGGTGATCGACATCGATTATGTCGCGGAGGGCAACCGCGTCCGCTCGGTCAGGATCCGCAACGTGCCGGCGTACCTCGCAAGGCAAGGATTGAAGATCGACGTGCCGGGGTTCGGCCCGCTGTCGATCGACGTCGCGTACGGCGGCAATTACTATGCGATCATCGAACCGCAGGGCGCGTACATTGGGCTCGACGATCTGGGCGCGGCGCGGATCGTCGAGCTGAGCCGGACGATCCGCGAGCTGGTGCGCGCGGTCTATGAGCCGGTCCATCCGCTCGAGCCGACGATCCGCGGGGTCAGTCATGTGCTATGGGCCGACGCGCCGAGGGGCGAAGGTGCGGACGGGCGCAACGCGGTGTTCTACGGCGAGCGCGCGATCGATCGCAGTCCGTGCGGGACGGGCACGTCGGCGCGGCTCGCGCATCTGGCGGCGACCGGGCGGCTGAAGGTCGGCGACCGCTTCGTCCACGAAAGCTATATCGGCAGCCGCTTCATCGGGCGGGTCGAGGCGGAGACGACGATCGGCGCGCAGGCGGCGATCGTGCCGTCGATCGAAGGCTCGGCGATCGCGACCGGGTTCAACACGATCTGGGTCGACCGCGAGGATCCGTTCTGGAGCGGGTTCACGGTGGTGTGATCGACCCTGCCGTCATTGCGAGCGAAGCGAAGCAATCCAGAGCCCGGCGCGTGACGCCCTGGATTGCTTCGCTGCGCTCGCAATGACGGCTTGCTAGGCAACAAGACGGGAGAGGCATTTGGCACGAGGATTGTTGGGGCCGCTGAAGCCGCTCGACGCGCGGGAAGCCGATCCGGACCGCAAGCTGCGCAAGACGCTGAGCTGGCCGCATCTGATCGCGCTGGGGATCGGCGCGATCGTCGGCACCGGCATCTACACGCTGACCGGGGTCGGCGCGGATCGCGCCGGGCCGGCGGTGATCCTGTCGTTCGCGATCGCCGGGGCGGTCTGCGCGTGCGCGGCGCTGGCCTATGCCGAGATGGCGACGCTGATCCCGACCGCGGGCAGTGCCTATACCTATACCTATTCCGTGATCGGCGAGAGCATCGCCTGGATCGTCGGGTGGAGCCTGATCCTCGAATATTCGCTGGCCTGTTCGACGGTGGCGGTCGGCTGGTCCGCCTATCTGGTCGGCTGGTTGCAGAGCGCGGGCGTGCATCTGCCCGCGGTGCTGCTGTCGGGGCCGCACGGCGGCGGGATCGTCAATCTGCCCGCGGTGCTGGTCGCGCTCGGGATCGCGGGGATGCTGGTCGCGGGCACGAGAGAGAGCGCGACGTTCAACATCGTGCTGGTTGCGATCAAGATGGTCGCGTTGGCCGTGTTCGTCGTCTTCGCTCTCCCAGCGTTCAACGGCGGCAATTTCGAGCCGTTCATGCCCTATGGCTTCGGCAGCCATGTCGAGAATGGCGCGACGCGCGGGGTGATGGCGGCGGCGGCGATCGTGTTCTTCGCCTTCTACGGCTTCGACGCGGTCGCGACCTCGGCGGAGGAGGCGCGCAATCCCGGGCGCGACCTGACGATCGGGATCGTCGGATCGATGGCGGCATGCACCGCCATCTATATGGGCGTCGCGGTCGCGGCGATCGGTGCGGTGAGCTATATCGACCTCGGCAAATCGGCCGAGCCGCTCGCCTATGTGCTGCGCACGCTCCAGCATCCGTTTGCGGCGTGGGCGATCGGGCTGGCGGCGCTGATCGCGCTGCCGTCGGTGATCCTCGTGATGATGTACGGGCAGAGCCGGATCTTCTTCGTGATGTCGCGCGACGGCCTGTTGCCGCGCGCGCTGAGCCGCGTGTCGGCGCGCACCGGCTCGCCGGCGCTGGTGACGATGGTGACCGGCGTGTTCGTCGCGGCGGTGGCGGGGTTCTTCCGGCTCGACGAGATCGCCGAGCTGGCGAATGCGGGCACGCTGCTGGCGTTCATCGCGGTGGCGGCGTGCATGATGGTGCTACGCAAGCGCGCGCCCGAGCTGAAGCGCGTGTTCCGCTGCCCGGCGCCGATGCTGGTCGGGACGCTGGCGATCCTCGGCTGCATTTATCTGCTGGTCAGCCTGCCGACGCATACGCTGGTGCGGTTCGCGTTGTGGAACGTGCTCGGCGTGGTCTTCTATCTCGGCTACGGCCGCGCGCGCAGCCTGGTGCGGGCAGCGGCATGATCCGCTCGGCGATCGTCGTCGGCGATGGCGTGGTCGCGCTGAACGTCGCGCTCGCACTCCAGCGACGCGGCACGCAGGTGACGATCGTCGCCCCCGATGCGCCGTGGCGCGGGGCGTCATGGGGCAATGCCGGACATATCGCGGTCGAGCAGGTCGAGCCGCTGGCATCGCTGGCGACGATCGCGAGCGTGCCCCGCCGGCTGTTCTCGCGTGGCGGGGCGCTGGCGCTGCCGCCACGGGCGGTGGGGCAGTGGCTGCCGTTCACGCTCCGGCTGCTGCGCGCCAGTACGCCCGCGCGTTTCGCGCGCGGCAAGGCGGCGCTGTCCGCGATGCTCGCCACCGCGATCCCGGCGTGGCAGCGCGTGCTGGCGGAGGCAGGGGCGCCGGAGCTGCTGCGCGTCGACGGTCATTATGTCGTCTGGGAGACGCCCGCGTCGGCGGCGCGCGGGCGTGCGGCGTGGCTGGCGGCGGACACCGGGACGGCGAGCGTGCGCAACGCCACCGGCGCGGAACTCGCGCAGCTGCGTGCGCTCTGCACCACGCCGATCGCGGGGGCGGTGCGCTTCGAGGGCAGCGGGCAGATCACCGACACCGCCGCGCTCGGTGCAGTATTGGTGGAGCGCTTCGTCGCCGCGGGGGGCACGCGGGTGCATGATCGCGCGCGCGGCGTGCGTGAGCATGACGGCCGGGCGCGGGTCACGCTGGACGAGGGGGCGCCGCTCGACGCCGATTGCGTGGTGGTCGCGGCCGGCGCGGCGTCGGCGCCGCTGGTCGCGCCGCTCGGGCTGCGCGCGCCGCTGATCGCCGAGCGCGGCTATCATATCGAAGGCGAGCCGGGCGACTGGCCCGTCGACCAGCCGCCGGTGGTGTTCGAGGATCGCGCGATGATCGTCACGCGCTTCGCGGACCGGCTGCGCGCCGCGAGCATCGTCGAGTTCGCCGCGGTCGAGACGCCCGCCGATCCGCGCAAATGGGCGCGGCTGCGCGCGCACGTCGCCGCTCTGGGGCTGCCGCTGCGCGAGCCGGTCGCGCCGTGGATGGGCGCGCGGCCGACCCTGCCCGATTATCTCCCCGCGCTCGGGCGGCGGGGCGCGGTCGCCTATGCGTTCGGGCATCAGCATCTCGGGCTGACGCTGTCGGCGACGAGCGGCGAGACGCTGGCGGCGCTGCTGCACGGCGAGACGCCGGCTTATGATCTGGCGCCGTTCGACCTCGCGCGCTTCGGCTAGGGACGGGTGCCGCGGCGGCGCCGGCCCCGCGCGGGACGGTGATTTTCTGTTGCGTCGCGGAACGGGATCGCGCGGGCCATTGCGCGCGGGCTGACGCGAGGGTTAAGTGATTTACCGGTATATCTCTGCCGGTTGGGGTTTTT
Organism: uncultured Sphingomonas sp.; assembly: GCA_913776255.1. GTDB lineage: Bacteria > Pseudomonadota > Alphaproteobacteria > Sphingomonadales > Sphingomonadaceae > Sphingomonas. Next base: position 9,612 of record CAJYLV010000016.1, read on the forward strand.
CATGACCGGTATCATCGTCCGCAACCTTTCCGAACAACTCGTTGACCTCGTCCGCGACCGCATCCTGGCCGGTCAGGTGGATGTCGATCGCGCGATCCGTCAGGACGCGCTCGCCGCCGAACTGGGGGTCAGCAAGATCCCGCTGCGCGAGGCGCTGACGCGGCTGGAACAGGAAGGGCTGGTCCGCTCGCGCGCCAACCGCGGCTATTTCGTCCGCGAGCTGACGATCGCCGAGGCCGAGGAAGTCTATGCGCTGCGCCTCAAGCTGGAGCCCGAAGTGGCGGCGCAGGCGTCGGCCAATGCCAGCGAGCAGGAACGCGCGGTGGCGATGCAGACGCTGGCCCAGCTCGACGAGGCGACCAATGCGCATGGCGACGGCGTCGGCGCGTTCAACCGCGCCTTCCATGTCGCACTGCTGCGCCCGTCGCGCCAGCCGATCACGACGACGATGCTGGAGCGGCTGCACGTGCTCGGCGAGCGTTACGTTCGCAAGCATCTCGAGCCGCTGGGACGCGACCAGCGCGCCAACGACGAACATGCGCAATTGCTGGAAAGCTGGCTGTCGCGCGACACCGCGGCGGTGCGCGAGCGGATGTTCGCGCACATCGAGCAGACGGTGCTCGACCTGCGGCGCGAGTTTCGCAGTGGTAGCGCGAACGATGGCGCTGCCTGATTTTTGCGCAGGTGTGCCGACCGACTACCTAGTCTGCTGACTTAACGAGCAGCTTACCGAAGTAAGACACTGACAAAACGACAGCTTTATTGAGTAGTTTCGTATAATATATTTGATGTACCCTTTTCTGCCTGTATGGTCGCGCGATCAAACAAGCAAATAGGGGGTAGATATGGTGCGCTCGAAGAGATGGTTGGCATCGGCCGCAGTGACGGCGCTGGTGCTGGGCGGGCCGTTGCCGTCGGCGGCGCAGGTGGCGGCCGGCGGCGCGGCGACGGCCGCGGCGGATCCGCAGGGCGAAGTGGAAGGCGAGGGTGTGGTCGTCACCGGCACGCGCCTCGCGCAGCCCGGCGTGATGAGCAACAGCCCGATCACGACGGTCGACGCGGGCGAGATTCGCCTGCAAGGCGCGACCAACGTCGAGAGCGTGCTCAACCGCCTGCCGCAAATCACCCCGGATGCGAACGAGAATGTGTCGAACGGCTCGGACGGCACCGCCAAGGTCAATCTGCGCAATCTCGGCGCGAACCGGAACCTGACGCTCGTCAACGGGCAGCGCCTGCTGCCGATCCAGGCGACCGATCTCAACTTCATCCCGGCGTTCATGGTCAAGCGGATCGACGTGGTGACCGGCGGCGCGTCGGCGGTCTACGGGTCGGACGCGGTGTCGGGCGTCATCAACTTCGTGCTGCGCGACGATCTGAACGGCGTGCTCGGCAATGTGCAATACGGTTTCTCGGCGCACCACAACGACAACACCACCAACCGGGATCGCGTCGCCGGAGCGGGCTTCAACCGCGCGCCCGACACGCCGGTCGATGGCCAGCGCTTCGACGCGAACATCGCGATGGGCGCGAATTTCGCGGACAATCGCGGCAACGTGACCGCCTATTTCGGCTATCGCGACGTCAAGCCGATCCTTCAGTATAATCGCGACGTCTCCGCCTGCGCGCTCGACCCGAACGGCACGCGCACCGCGTTGATCTGCGGCGGTTCGTCGAATAACGAATATGGTCGCTTCACGCCGCAGCGCGATGGCGCCGGCGATTTCAATAACACCAAGGACGGCCAGAAGACGTGGGTGCCGTATGATAACAGCTTCCGCTACAATTATTCGCCGCTGAACTATTTCCAGCGCAACGACACGCGGATCACCGCGGGTGCGTTCGCGAAATATGAGGTAACCCCCGCCGTCGAAATGTACGGCAGCTTCATGTTCATGGACGACCGCACCAATTCGCAGGTCGCGCCATCGGCGCTGTTCTACGGCTATGGCTATTCGGTGAACTGCGACAATCCGCTGATGAGCGTGCAGCAGGCCGGGTTGCTCTGCGGCGACAATGCCGGGAAAAGCGTCAACCAGGACACCTATATCGGGTATCGCCCGGTCGCCGCCCCGGCACAGCCGCGTCGCGACGATCTGCGCCACACCGATTATCGCGTGACCGGCGGGGTGCGCGGCCAAATCGCCAAGGGCATTCGCTATGATGCGAATGCGCTGTTCTCGACCGTCCTTTACAACGAAACCTACCAGAACGACATCGATCCGGCGCGCGCCAATCGCGCGCTGAAGGTCAGCCTCGTCAATGGCGTGCCGACCTGCCAGTCGGTGATCGACAAGTCGGACCCGAGCTGCGTCCCGCTCAACGTCTTCCAATATGGCGGGCCGACCGCAGAGGCGCTCGGCTACATTTACGCGCCGACCAGCACCGAGGGGGTCGACAAGGAGACGGTGCTGTCGGGCACGGTCACCTTCGACGGCGGCGAATATGGCGCGAAGCTGCCGTGGGCCGATACCGGGATCGGCGTGGTGGTTGGCGTCGAGCACCGCCGCGAAAGCCTCGAGTTCCGGGCCGATGCGCTCGCGCTCGCCAAGGGCACCAAGGAGAATGCGGGCAAGTTCAACGTGACCGAAGGGTTCACCGAGGTCCGCGTGCCGCTGGTCGAGAACCGGCCGTTCTTCGAGGAGCTCTCGCTGACCGGCGGCTATCGTTTCTCCAAGTACAGCACCACCGGCAAGGGCATCTCGACCTACAAGGGCGAAGTGGCGTGGGCCCCGTCGCGCGACCTGCGGCTGCGCGGCGGGTACAATCGCGCGATCCGCGCGCCGAACATCACCGAACTCTATTCGCCGCAATATCCGGGCAACGTCGGCACGCAGGATCCGTGCGCCGGCACGACGCCGACCGCGACCGCCGCCCAGTGCGCGCTCACCGGCGTGACGGCGGCGCAGTACGGCCGTATTCCAGAATGTCCGAGCGAGCAGTGCACCGGCTTCTTCGGCGGCAATCCGGCGCTGAAGCCCGAGGTGGCGGATACCTACACTGCCGGCGTGGTGCTGACCCCGACCTTCGTGCGCGGGCTGACGCTGTCGGTCGATTATTACAACATCAAGGTGAAGAACTATATCAACTCGATCCCGATGCAGCTGACGATCGATCAGTGCATCGGCACCGGCAATCCGTTCTTCTGCTCGCTGTTCAACCGCAACCCGCGCAACGGCGTGCTGTTCTCGGGTGATGCGACTACCGCGGGCTACGTCCTGTCGACGACGCAGAACACCGGCTCGCTGGCGACCAGCGGCATCGACTTCACCGCCGATTATACGTTCCGCACCGCGATCGGCGCGCTGAGCACCAGTCTGGTCGGCACCTGGCTGCACGATCTGACCACCGAGCCGCTGCCGGGGCTCGCCTCCTATGACTGCAAGGGCCTGTTCGGCGGCACCTGCGGCCAGCCCAGCCCCGAGTGGCGGCATCAGGCGCGCTTCACCTGGTCGTCGCCGGACGACAAGGGATCGATCTCGCTCAACTGGCGCTACATCGGTCCGACCAAGGTGTCGTTCAACGACAAGGCGCAGTTCCCGGGCAGCGCGACCTATGTCGTCAACTCGCGGCTGCCGGTCGCCAACTACTTCGATCTCGCCGCGACCGCGAGCGTGACCAAGGCGCTGACGCTGCGTGCCGGGGTCAACAATCTGCTGGATCGTGACCCACCAGCGATCGCGCAGGGCGTTTTGGCGTCATTCGGCAATGGCAACACCTATCCCGGCGTGTACGACGTCGCCGGGCGTACCTTCTTCGTCGGCCTGTCGGCCGAGTTCTGAGGAAGGCAAACGGGGAGACGGCCGGCGCGCGCTCGCGTCGGCCGTCGTCGTGGGAGGAAAGACGATGACGGGTCGGGTCGCACTTGCCGTGCTGGTGTCAACGCTGGCGATCGCGCAGGCGACCGCCCAAAGCGCGGCACCGCTCGCGACGCCGCCTGCCGAGTGGGAGCAGCCCGAGGTGATCCGCGTCGGCGCCGAGCCGATGCACGCGACCTTCGCCGGGTTCGAGAACGGCAAGGCGGCGCTGCGCGACGATGCGGCGCGCTCGCGCTATCACCTGTCGCTCGACGGGCAATGGTCGTTCCACCATTCGCCGACCCCGGAGGCACGGCCGATCGGGTTCGAGAAGCCCGATTACGACGTCAGCAAATGGGGCAAAGTGGCGGTGCCCGGCATCCTTCAGGCCGAGGGGCAGGGGATTCCGGTGTTCGTCGGCGCGGGCTATCCCTTTCCGCGCAACCAGCCGTGGATCGACCATGACATGAACGAGGTCGGCTCGTACCGCCGCGAGGTGGTGGTGCCCGCGCACTTCGCCGGTCGACGGCTGTTGTTGACGGTCGGCGCGGCGGGCGCGGCTTACTATCTGTTCGTGAACGGTCAGCGGGTCGGCTATTCGGAAGATTCGAAGCTGCCCGCCGAGTTCGACGTCACGAAGGCAATGCACCCCGGGCGGAACACCGTCGCGATCGAACTCTATCGCTATGCCGATGGCAGCTATCTGGAAGATCAGGATTTCTGGCGGGTCAACGGCATCGAGCGCAGCGTGACGCTCTATGCCGCGCCCGCGACGCACCTGCGCGACGTCGACGTGCGCGCGGGGCTGGCGAACGATTATCGCGACGGCACGCTGGCGCTGTCCGTCGCGGTCGGCGGCGGCGCGGCGCCGGTGCGGGTGCGCGCGACCGTCATGGATCGCGGGCGCGTGCTGCTCAGGCGCGAGGGCGCGCCCGACGCGGAGCGCAACGTGCGACTCGATGGGACCGTCCCGGTGGTGCGGGCGTGGAGCGCGGAGACGCCGGAACTCTATTCGCTGCTGGTCGAGCTGCTCGACGCGAAGGGCAAGGTGGTCGAGGCGACCGCGCGCAAGATCGGCTTCCGCACCGTCGCGATCGAGGATGGCGAGGTGCGCGTCAACGGACGGCGGATCACGATCCGCGGCGTCAACCGCCACGAGCATGATCCGCACACCTTCCATGTCGTGTCCGACGCGACGCTGCGCCGCGACCTGGAGCTGATGAAGGCGGCGAACGTCAACGCGCTGCGGCTGTCGCATTACCCCAACGATCCGCGCATCTACGATCTCGCCGACGAGGTCGGTCTGTACGTGATGGACGAGGCCAATATCGAGAGCCACGGCTATCTGGCCGAGGCGCAGCAGAACGGCGATCCCGAACATACGTTGCTGGGCTACAAGCCCGAATGGAAGGCGGCGCATCTCGACCGCGTCGAGCGGATGGTCGAGCGCGACAAGAACCATCCGTCGATCATCTTCTGGTCGCTGGGCAACGAGACGGGGATCGGCAGCAGCTTCGAGGCGGCGGCGAAGTGGGTGAGGGCGCGCGACAACACGCGGCTGATCAACTTTCTCGGACATAGCATGAGCGGGTGGCGGCATCCGACCAACGCCTATGTCGACATCTTCGCGCCGATGTACGACGATGTCGAGAAGCTGGTCGATTATGCCGAGCGGCCCGAGTTCACCCAGCCGCTGATCCTGTGCGAATATGCGCATGCGATGGGCAACAGCCTGGGCAATTTCCAGGATTATTGGGACGTCATCCACGCGCACAGGAAGCTGCAGGGCGGGTTCGTCTGGGACTGGGTGGACCAGACGATCATCAAAAAGGATGCGCAGGGCCGCGACTATTGGGCGCAGGGGCGCGACTTCGTCCCGAACGGTGACGACAGCCCGGTCGGCGACGGCGTGATCCAATCCGACCGCACGCCCGACCCGGAATATTACGAGCTGGCCAAGGTCTATGCGCCGATCCAGTTCGAGCGCGCCGGTGTCGGCTATGCGGTGGTGAACCGCCACGATCATATCGATCTGTCGCGCTTCACGCTCGACTATACGGTGCTGGAGGACGGGCGCGAGGTGGCGCGCGGGTCGGTGGCGATGCCGCAGGTCGCGCCGGGCGCGCGCGCGCCGCTATCGCTGGCATTGCCGGCGGCGCGCGATGCCGGGGCGGAGCGGATGCTGGTGCTGCGCGCGCGTGCCACCAGGGGCGCGATCCCGCTGGTCGAAGCGGGGCATGTCGTCGGATACGAGCAATTCGCCTTGTCGCCGCCGCGTGCGCTCGCCGCGCCCGCTGGCAGCGTCGCGCCGGTCGATGGCGGCGATGCGTGGCGGCTGGCGGCGGGCGATGCGGTGCTGGAGATCGACAAGGCGACCGGGCTGGTGAAGCGCTATGCCCGCGGCGGGGCGACGTTGCTGACCGGCGGTGCGCCGGATTTCTGGCGCGCACCGACCGACAATGACGTCGGCATCGGCGTGACCAAGACGCACAAGGTCTGGGAGCAGTTCAGCAACAACCGCCGCCTCGACGCGCTGGCGGTCGATGGCGACGCGATCGTCGTGGCGCACGACATGGGCGTCGGATCGGTGAAGGTCATCACGCGCTGGACGATGGATAGCAAGGGGCAGGCGCGGGCGGCGGTGCGCTTCGTGCCGATCCGCGACGATCTGCCCGATCCGCCGCGCGTCGGGGTGCAGTTCCACATGACGCCGACGCTCGACCGGCTGCACTGGTACGGGCGCGGGCCGTGGGAGAATTACGTCGATCGCAAAACCGCGGCGCTGATCGGCGAGTGGCGCGGCGCGCTGGCCGATCAATATCACGATTACGCGCGGCCGCAGGAATCGGGGACCAAGCAGGACGTGCGCTGGCTGGACGTGACCGGCGCGAACGGCGCAGGCGTGCGGGTCAGCGGCGACCGGCCGCTGGCGATCAACGCGCTGCCGTTCCCTTATGCCGATCTGATGGAGAAGCCGCCGGCCAAGGCGCATAGCAGCGACATTCGCGCGCATGGCGACGGCACGTTGCTGATCGACGCGGCGCAGAGCGGGGTGGGCGGCGATACCGGCTGGAGCCTCGATGGACGCCCGCACATGAAATATCGCGTGCCGCTCGCACCGCTCGAATGGACCTATACGCTGGGGGCGGCGCAATGAGGCGTGCGTTGCTGACGCTCGCGCTGCTCGCCACGCCGGCGCTGGCGCAGACCGACCCGCGCGTGGCGCGCTCGATCGCGTTGCGCGACCAGTGGCAATGGCTGACGCGCGACATCGCCTTCCCGGCGGAATGGGACGCGGACGGGCGGCACTTCCATTATCGCAAGACCGTCGCGGGCGGGTTCGCGTTTGTCGACGTCGATGTCGCGACGCGCGCCAAGACGAGCGCGTTCGATGCGGCAGCGGTCGCGAAGGGGCTCGGCAAGGCATTGGGACAGACGGTCGATCCGAAGCGGCTGCCGTTCGAGCATTTCGCGTTCGCGGGCGAGCGGCGCGCGATCGCCTTCGCGATCGATTATGCGCCGTGGCGGTGCACGCTGACCGACTATGTCTGCGGGCCGGTCGAGGGGGAGGGCTCGCGGCCGCGCGGCTTCGGGGTGGTGCGCGACCTGAAGGTGCCCGCGCTTAATGTGCCGCACCGTTCACCCGATGGCGCGCGCGAGGCGCTGGTGATCGACGACAATCTCGTGCTGCGCACGGCCGGTGGTGGCGCGGAGGCGTGGCGTAGCCAGGACGGCAGCCCCGGCGATTTCTACGATCCCGAGACGATCAGCTGGTCGCCGGACGGCAAGTGGGTGGCGCTGTATCGCGTGCGGCCCGGCTATCGGCGGATCGTGACGCGGGTGGTTTCGTCGCCGAAGGGGCAGGTGCAGCCGGTGCTTGCCGAGCAGCTCTATCCCAAGCCCGGCGACGCGATCGATCAGGAACGCCCGGTGCTCTTCGAGGCCGCGACCGGGCGGCGCATCGACGTGTCGGACGCGCTGTTTCCGAACCCGTGGCAGCTCGGCGCGATCAGCTGGCGCAAGGATGGGCGCAGCTTCGCGTTCGACTATATGCGGCGTGGGTTCCAGCACGCCGCGGTGATCGCGGTCGATGCCGCGACCGGCGCGGCACATGAGGCGGTGCGCGAGGAGGCGAAGACGTTCATCTTCGACGAGCGACGCTATGCGCATGACGTGGGGGACGAAGGGCGCGAGCTGATCTGGGCGTCGGAGCGCGACGGGTGGCGGCACCTGTACCTGATCGACGCTACGACCGGACGGGTGAAGCGGCAGATCACGCGCGGTTCGTGGGTTGTCCGGGATATCGCGCGCGTCGATGACGAACAGCGGCGGATTTGGTTCTCGGCGAGCGGGGTGACGCCGGGCGAGGACCCGTATCACAAGCATTGGTTTCGCGTGGATTATGACGGCCGCAACCTGACGCGGCTGACCGATGGCGACGAGACGCACGAGGCGAGCTTCGCGCCGGACGGGCGGACGTTCGTCGATGTGCATTCGCGCACGGACGTGCCCGAGGTCGCCGATGTGCGCGATGCGATGAACGGCAAGGTGCTGGCGACGCTGGAGCGCGGCGACGTGCGCGCGCTGACCGCCGCCGGCTATCGACCGCCCGAGCCGTTCGTCGCGAAGGGGCGTGACGGCACGACCGATATTTACGGGCTGGTGGTGCGGCCGCGCGATTACGATCCGGCCAAGCGCTATGCGGTGATCGAGAACATCTACGCCGGGCCGCACGACAGCTTCGTGCCCAAGGGCTATTGGCCGTTCGGCGCTTTTTCCGGCGGCGACAAGGCGATGGGAATGCAGCAGATCGCCGATCTCGGCTTCGTCGTCGTGATGATCGACGGGATGGGGACCGCGAACCGCTCCAAGGCGTTCCATGACGTCGCGTGGAAGAACCTCGCCGACAGCGGCTTTCCCGATCGCATCGCATGGATGAAGGCGCTGGCGGCGAAGGACGCGTCGGTCGATCTTTCGCGGGTCGGCATCTATGGCGGGTCCGCGGGCGGGCAGAGCACGCTCAACGCGCTGCTGTTCCATCCCGACTTCTACAAGGCCGGGGTGGCGTTCGCGGGGTGCTTCGACAACCGCATGGACAAGATCGACTGGAACGAACAATGGCTCGGCTGGCCGGTCGACGCCAGCTATCTGGCGGCGTCGGGGGTGGTCCATGCCGACAAATTGCAGGGCAAGCTGCTGCTGGTGGTCGGCGAGCAGGATTCGAACGTCGACCCGGCCTCGACGATGCAGGTGGTCGATGCGCTGGTGCGCGCCGACAAGGATTTCGAACTGCTGGTGGTGCCGAACGGCGAACATGCGGTCGGGCGGTCGACCGGGCCGGTCGCCTACGGGCAGCGGCGCGAATATGACTTCTTCCTGCGCACGCTGGGTGGTGCGCGGTAGGTCTCAAACGTCATTGCGAGCGTAGCGAAGCACTCCAGGGCGTCCTGATCCGGCTCTGGGTTGCTTCGCTGCGCTCGCAATGACGACAGTTGACGGCGCACCTTCCATCATTGTCGTCCCGGACTTGATCCGGGATCCCGCTTTACTTGGTCGATCGAGAAGAAGGAGCGGGGCCCCGGGTCGAGCCCGGGGCGACGGTGGCGGTTAGCGTGGCATGAGGATCACTGTGGTTGCTGACGACGAGAGCGCGATCGTCGTGAAGCCGCCTTCCACCGCGCCCTTGTCGATCGCATAGGCCGCGCCGCCCGCCGGGGCCTCGACCGAGAGTTGCGCGTTAGGCGTCGTCGCGGTCGCCGGGTCGAGCGTCAGTTCGATGCGCCGCGTCGCGGGCAGCCAGCGCGCCTTGGCGATCGTGCCCGCCGCCAGCGTGATCCACTGCCCGGCCGGCGCGACGAACAGCCGCGTGCGCGCGCCGTCGTGGGGCACGATCTCGACCGCCGCACCGTCCTCGCGCACGGTGCCGCCGAAGCCGAGCCAGCCGAACGTCGCATCCTTCACCAGATAGGTCGCGGCGGCATAGGCGTGGCCGAAATAGCCCATGCCATAGTCGCCGGTGTAGGCGTCCCAGCGCATCATGTCCGGCTCGGAATGGAACGCCGCCGCGGCGAAGCCCTCGCGATCGATGTTGGTGATCCCGCCCATGAACCCGCCGTACGCGACGCGCAGCAGGTGGAGGTCGGCGGGATCGCGGCGATAGGCGTCGAACAGCGGCACCGCGTTGAGCGCCGAGCCGTAATGGTGGAGCTGTCGCTCGATCCGTTTGACCTTGCCGCCGTACAGGAAGTCCCAATAGCGGCGCGCATTGCCGTTATAGCCCCAGTGCGGGATCGTCGGGTCGTACCCTAGGATCACCTCGCGCGTGACCGCCGCTTCCTTCGGGTGATTGAAGTAACGCATCCACGCATAGACTTCGGGCTGGCCGGTCGAATCCCACGCCATTTCGCTGCCGAACGGAAAGGCGAGCGTGCGCCAATGGTCGGCACGCGCCTTCATCAGCCCCTCGACTTCACTGGCCTGTGTGGTCAGCCCCTCGCGCTTCAGGTCGGCGAGGATCTCGAGGAAGATCTCGCCCTCCATCTGCCCGAATTGCGCATAATGCGGCGCGTCGCGCATCATCGCGACGGTCGTGCGATAGGCATGGTCGAGATAGAAGCGCCAGTCGTGGCGCGTCACCAGGCCGGTATGATGCCGCGCGAGCCGGTACAGCACCCAATGGCCGATCGCGACATGCGGGTAATTGTACGAGCGGCCGAGATCGTCAGCCTGCTTCCTGTCCCACGACGCCCAGGTCGACCAGTCGATGCCCTTGTCATAGTAAGAGCCGAACGCCTTGGGATCGTAGTAGAACAGGCTCTTCTTCACGCCGCCGTCCGGGGATTGCAGCTTGGGGAGCACGGTCTCGTCGACCATCCGCTCCAGTTTGGCGACCTCGCCCGCGTCGGGATTGTCGAGCTGCTTGATCGTCGCCGCGACCCATGCGCCGCCGCCGCCCTCGTCGCTCATCCCCGCGATCCACACGCGCTGGTCCTGCGTGACGATGTGGTTCGCCTCGCGATCGTAGGTGAGGATCGACGGCGCGCGCTTGAACGGATCGCCGGCGTCGTCGAACCATTGCTGCGTGGTGCTGAAGCGGCCGAGATCGGCGGCGGCCTGCGCCAGCGGCTTGGTGACGTAATAATGGACGCTCTGCACGCTGCCGTCGGCATAGGTGATCGCGACGCGCGCGCGGCCCCAGCCGGTGCCGGTGACGCGCCAGCGGTTCCAGCCCTCCGGCCCCGCCACCTTGGTCAGCGTCAGTGCGTCGGCGGGGGTGACCTTGACGTCGCGCACCGGCTGCGCCGCGCGGACGAACAGGTCGGCGGGGCTGTCGTTGGGGACGACATAGCCGGGGATGCCGATCGCGACCGGACGGCGCTCCGCCTGCAGCGTCGCCTCGATCGCGCGGATCGACGGCGCGGCGACCAGCCGCACGCCGACGGTGCGTTGCTCACCGGGCGCGAGCGTGAAGCCGGTCGCGGGGTTCCATGGCTGCCCCTTGTCGGCCATCGCGCTGCTGGCGACCATCCAGTCGTAGAAGCCCTCGAAGGTCTGTTGGCGCGGGGTGCGGTCGGTGAAGATCGGCGTAGCGGTCTTGCGCCGCGCATCGTCGAGGATGCGATATTGTTCGAGCGGGGTGCGGCCGTCCGGTAGCACCAGCAGCGCCGGCCCCTTGCCGTTGAGGCGCGTCACCTGGAGATAGCCGGCGTCGCTGCCGATATAGGGATCGACGAAGCTCGCCTGCGCATGCGCCTGTTCGAGCGAGCGATCGGTGATGATGTTGTCGAAGACCATCGGCATGCCGAGCGCACCGACCTCGACCGGCGTGGTGCCGCGGTTGCTGAGCGTGAAGCGCAGCACCGGCGCGCCCGCGTCGCGCAGCCACGTGCGCTCGACGATGAGCGGGAAGCCGTCACCCATCGTCGCGGTGATGTCGGCGCGGGCGACGACGTTGCCGCTCGTCGGCAAGGCGCGAACCGGTACGCGGTGCTGCGCCGAGGAGAAGTCGCGCCATGCGCCATCCGCGCTGCGCACGCGCAGATGCAGGTCACCGATCTGGTTGAACCCGTCGCCCTGTCGCGCGGCCGCCCGCCCGCTGGGCACGAAGTCGAACCCCGGTTCGGCGCGCGGCGACAGCGTGCGCAGCGTCTGGCTGGCGGGGTCGAGCGTGAAGGTCAGCGCGCCGCCCGTGTCGCGCACGGCGCGCCGCGGCGCGGCGTGGAGCAGCGCGCCGCTCGCCAGCGCGGCGCCCGCGAGATAATATGCCAGCCGTCGCATCGCTCACCCTTTTTCTGCGCAGTTCGATTGACTTCGCACCCGCGCGATCTATCGTATACCATATTCCGGGGAGATGGAAATGCAAGTTGGTCGTCGCGCGTTCCTGATGTCATCGGCGACATTGCCGATGCTCGCCGTCCCCGCGGCCGCACAGGCCGGGGCCGGGCTGCCGGCGGCGGCGGAGGCGTTCCCGCTGTCGGCGGTGCGACTGCGGCCCTCGGACTATGCGCGCGCGGTCGAGGTCAACCGCGCCTATCTGCTGCGGCTATCACCCGATCGGCTGCTGCACAATTATCATGTGTTCGCCGGGCTCGTGCCGAAGGCCGAGGTCTATGGCGGGTGGGAGAGCGACACGATCGCCGGCCATACGCTCGGCCATTATCTGTCGGCGCTGGCGCTGATGCATGCGCAGACCGGCTGCAGCGATTGCGTCGAGCGGGCCAATTACATCCTCGGTGAACTGACTCGCTGTCAGGCGGCGCATGGGGATGGGTATGTCGCCGGCTTCTCGCGCAAGCGCAAGGACGGCACGGTCGTCAACGGCAAGGAGATCTTCCCCGAGATCATGCGCGGCGACATCCGCTCGGCCGGGTTCGATCTCAACGGCTGCTGGGTGCCCTATTACAACTGGCACAAGCTCTACACCGGGCTGTTCGACATCGTCGACCATATCGGGCCCAACGAGCAGGCGATGGCGATCGCGGTCGCGCTCGGCGGCTATATCGAGCGCGTGTTCGCCAGCCTGAACGACGAGCAGGTGCAGGTGATGCTGGCCTGCGAATATGGCGGGCTGAACGAGAGCTTCGCCGAACTGCACGCGCGCACCGGCGACGCGCGCTGGCTGCGGCTCGCCGAGCGCATCTACGACAAGCGCAACCTCGATCCGCTGACGCAGAAGCGCGACCAGCTCGCCAATTTCCACGCCAATACGCAGGTGCCCAAGCTGATCGGGCTGGCGCGGCTGCACGAGATCACCGGCAAGCCCGAACAGGCGACCGCGGCGCGCTTCTTCTGGGAGCAGGTGACGCGGCATCACAGCTACGTGATCGGCGGCAATGCCGACCGTGAATATTTCAGCGGCGCGGACACGATTGCGCAGCATATCACCGACCAGACGTGCGAGAGCTGCAACACCTACAATATGCTCAAGCTGACGCGGCACCTGTTCGCGTGGCAGCCCGACGGCGCGCTGTTCGACTTCTACGAGCGCGCGCATCTCAATCACATCATGGCGCATCAGGAGCCGGTGAACGGCGGCTTCACCTATATGATGCCGCTGATGTCGGGGGCAAAGCGCGCCTATTCGGAGCGCGAGGGCGAGGAATTCTGGTGCTGCGTCGGCACCGGCATGGAGAGCCATTCCAAGCATGGCGAGAGCATCTTCTGGAGCGGCGACGACACGCTGATCGTCAACCTCTACATCCCCGCCGACGCGACGTGGAAGGAGCGCGACGCGACGCTGGGGCTCGACACCGTCTATCCGTTCGACGGCGCGGCGACGCTGACCTTCACCCGGCTCGGCAAGCCCGGACGCTTCCCCGTCGCGCTGCGCGTGCCGGGCTGGGCGAAGCGGCACGAGCTGCTGGTCAACGGCAAGCCCGCGGACGCGACGCAGGCGGGTGGCTATGCGATCGTCACGCGGCGCTGGAAGGCGGGCGACAGCGTGACGATCCGGCTGCCGCTCGACCTGCGGCTGGAGCCGACGCCCGGCGACGAGCAGACGATCGCGGTGCTGCGCGGGCCGCTGGTGCTCGCCGCCGATCTTGGGCGTGCCGACGGCGAGTGGGATCATCCCGAGCCGGCGATGGTCGGGCAGGATCTGCTCGCCGCCTTTCGCCCGGTGGACGAGGAGAGCGCGCAATATGCGACCGCCGGGCTGATCCGCCCCGCCGACCTGACGTTCGTGCCCTTCTATCGCCAGTACGACCGGAGGAGCGCGGTCTATTTCAAGCGCTTCACCGACGCGCAGTGGAAGGTGGAGGAAGCGGCGTTCCTCGCCGAACAGGCGCGGCAGAAGGATCTGGCGGCGCGCTCGGTCGACGTGATGCACCTCGGCGAGATGCAGCCGGAGCGCGACCACAATCTGACGTCGGAGATTTCCTATCCGCTCGCCTATCGCGGACGCAACGGCCGCGACGCGCGGACGGGCGGGTTCTTCGAGTTCGCGATGGCGGTGAAGCCGGGGCCGCTGGTGTTGCAGGCGACCTATTGGGGCGACGAGCGCAAGCGGACCTTCGACATTCTGGTCGACAACCAGCGCATCGCGACGCAGACGCTCGACGCCGACAAGCCGGGGTCGTTCTTCGACGTCGACTATCCGGTGCCCGAGGCGCTGACCAAGGGGAAGTCGACGGTGAAGGTGCGCTTCGTGCCGCATGACAAGAACAGCGCCGGGCCGGTGTTCGGCGTGCGGCTGTTCACCGCGAAGCCGGAGACGCGTGCATGAGTGACGGGCAGGTCCGGATGACGCTGGACGCGGTGCGCACCTATGCGCGCGCCACGTTGACGCGCGTCGGGCTGGCGCCGGCGCATGTCGCGGCGGTCGCCGAGACGATCGTCGCCGGCGAGCGCGACGGATGCGGCGCGCATGGGCTCTACCGGCTGCTCGTCGCGGCGCATTCGGTGGCGACGGGCGTGGTGGTGCCCGACGCGGTGCCGGTGCTCGAACAGCGTGCGAGCGGCGTGGTGCGGGTCGACGGCAAGGGCGGGTTCGCGCAACTCGCGTTCGAGACCGGGCGGGAAGCGTTGATAACGGCGGCGCGCGCGAACGGCATCGCCGCGCTGGCGATCAACCATGTCGTGCATTTCGCGGCGCTGTGGCCGGAGATCGAGGCGCTGGTCGAGGAAGGGCTGGTCGCGCTGGCGGTGACGCCCAACCATGCCTGGGTCGCGCCCGCCGGGGGCACGCAGCCGGTGTTCGGGACCAACCCGATCGCCTTCGGCTGGCCACGCGCGGGCAAGGCGCCGTTCGTGTTCGACTTCGCGACCAGCGCGGTGGCGCGCGGCGAGATCGAGTTGCATCGTCGTGCGGGCAAGCCGGTGCCGACCGACTGGGGTCACGCGCCCGATGGCAGCGACACGACCGACGCCGCCGCCGTGCTGGCGGGGGCGATGCGGACGTTCGGGGGGCACAAGGGCTCCGCGCTGGCGCTGATGGTCGAGCTGCTCGCCGGGCCGCTGATCGGTGATCTGACCAGCGCGGAGTCGATCGCCTGGGATGCCGGGCGCAAGGGCTCGCCGCTGGGCGGCGAGCTGATCCTCGCGCTCGATCCGGCCGGCTTCCTCGGCGCGGCGGCCGGCGAACATCTCGCGCGCGCCGAGACGGTGTTCGCGGCGATCGAGGAGCAGGGGGCAAGGGTTTCGGGCGCACGGCGGCACGCGCTGCGCCCGGTCAGCATGCGCGACGGGGTGCTCGTCTCGCGCCAATTGCTCGACGATATCGACGACGTGACGAAGGAGAAGGCATGACGATCACGCTTGCGCTGACGCTGTTGCTGGCGGCGCCCGCCGCGGCGCAGGCCGCCACGCCGCCCGCGGCCAAGAGCAAGGCGGTGCCGGCGGGCGATGCGGCGTTCCGCAAGCTGTCCGAGAGCGAATATGCGTGGCGGCGGACGCTCAACGGCCCCGACGAGGACGCGCCGGCCAGCCAGAATGCGACGCTGCCCGATGTCGGCCCGGCGGCGCAGGCGGCGATGACGAAGCGCTGGACCGAAACGATGGCGGCGCTCGACCGGATCGACCCGGCGAGGCTGTCACCGCAGGCGCGCGACGACTACATCGTCTATCGCGGGCAGATCGGCGCGTTGCTCGCCGAGCAGCAATATCGCGAGTTCGAGAAGCCGCTCAACGCCGACACCAGCTTCTGGATGAGCGTCGGCGGGATGGCGCGCGAGACGTATCGCGACGAGCCGGCGCTGCGCCGCTATCTGTCGCAGCTCGCCAGCCTGCCGCGCTATTACGACCAGCAGATCGTCAATATGCGCGCCGGGCTGAAGCGCGGCTTCACGCCGCCGAAGGTGACGCTCGACGGGCGCGACAAGGGCGTCGCCGAGATCGTCGCGGCGGGGGCGGGCGAGGAGTCGCCGTTCTACGCGCCGTTCAAGACGCTGCCCGCGACAATCCCCGCCGACAAGCAGGCGGCGCTGCGTGCGGAGGCCAAGCGCGTGATCGCCACCGCGGTGGTGCCCGCGCACCAGAAATTGCAGGCGTTCCTGCGCGACGAGTACATCCCGAACGCGCGCGTGTCGCTGGCCGCCTATGACATGCCCGACGGTCGTGCTTATTATCAATCGAAGGTTCGCGAATTCGTCACCCGCGACCTGACTCCCGAGCAGATCCACGCGATCGGGCTGGCGGAAGTCGCCAAGATCCGCGCGCGGATGCTGGACGTCATGCGCGAGGTGAAGTGGCAGAAGGATTTGCCCGCGTTCCTCGACTATCTGCGCACCGATCCGCAATTCTACGCCAAGACGCCGCAGGACCTGCTCAACCGCGCGGCGTGGATCGCCAAGACCTTCGACGGCAAGGCCGGCACCTATTTCGGGCGGCTGCCGCGGATGCGCTTCGCGATCAAGCCGGTCGCGCCCGACATCGCGCCCTTCTACACCAGCGGGCGCGGCGGGCCGGGCATCTATCTGGTCAACACCTACGACCTGCCGTCGCGCGGACTCTATTCGTTGCCGGCGCTGACGCTGCACGAAAGCGCGCCGGGCCATGCCTTCCAGATGCCGTTCGCGATGGAGCTGACCGACCTGCCGGCCTATCGCCGCGACGAATATATCTCGGCGTTCGGCGAGGGCTGGGCGCTGTATTGCGAGGCACTGGGCGAGGACATGGGGATGTACGAAACGCCCTATGAGACGTTCGGGATGCTGTCGTATCAGATGTGGCGCGCGGCGCGGCTGGTGGTCGACACCGGCGTCCATGCCAAGGGCTGGACGCGCGAACAGGCGCAGACGTACCTGCGCGACAATACCGCTCTGTCGAACCACGAGATCACGACCGAGGTCGATCGCTACATCGCCTGGCCGGGGCAGGCGCTGAGCTATTATATGGGCGAGCTGGCGTTCCTCGACGCCAAGGCGAAGGCGCAAAAGGCGCTGGGCGAGAAGTTCGACATCCGCGCCTTCCATGATGCGATGCTCAGCCTCGGCTCGGTGCCGTTGCCGATGATCGACCAGCGCGTCGACCGCTTCATCAAGGATGGCGGCAAGGGGCCGTACCCGTTGCCGTGAGGGCGATTGCTTAGCCCCTCCCCTTCAGGGGAGGGGTTGGGGTGGGGCAGATCCGCGCGCGCTATCGTTGCGAGACTCCCCCACCCCCGGCCCCTCCCCTGAAGGGGAGGGGAGACTTGCACAATGGGTTGTGCTTGCTGTCCTTTCCGATCATCGTGCCGGCAACATAGCGGGAGAGGCACGAATGACGATCGACCGGCGAAGCTGGCTGGGCGGGGCGGCGGCGATGGCGGCGGGGCTGGGTGCGTCGCCCGTCTCGGCCGCAGCGCGCACGCGGCGGCGTGGCGCGAACGACCGCGTCAACCTGGCGGTGATCGGCGCCGGCGGGATGGGCGCGGCCAATATGGCGAACCTGACCTCGCAGAACATCGTCGCGATGTGCGACGTCGATCTGGCGCATGTCGCCAAATCGGTGTCCGATCCGAAGCGCGCCACGCTCAAGGCCGCCTACGACAAGGCCGAAAAGTACAGCGACTATCGGCGGATGCTCGACAGCCGCAAGGATCTGGAGGCGGTGGTGATCGCTGCGCCGGACCATCATCACGCGGTGGCGGCGAAATGGGCGATGCAGCGCGGATTGCACGTCTACGTCCAGAAGCCGCTGACCTACACCGTGCGCGAGGGGCGCGTGCTTGCGCAGTTGGCGCGCGACAATGCCAAGCTCGTCACGCAGATGGGCAATCAGGGCCATTCCGGCGACGACGGGCGGCGCGCGGTCGAGATCCTGCGCGGCGGCGCGATCGGGCGGGTGCGCGAGGTGCAGGTGTGGACCAACCGTCCGATCTGGCCGCAGGGCGTCGCCCGGCCGGACGCGGTGGCCGCGCCGGCCTCGCTCGACTGGGACGCCTGGCGCGGGCCGGCGCCGGTCGACTGGGGCTACAACCCGATGTACGCGCATTTCAACTGGCGTGGCTGGGCGCCGTTCGGGACCGGCGCGCTGGGCGACATGGGCGCGCATCTGGTCGACTTCCCGGTCTGGGCGCTCGAACTCGGGCTGCCGACGCGCGTCGAGACGCGCCACAGCGTGTGGGGCAATCCCAAAAACCCCGGCGACGGCAGCTATCCGCTCGCGACCGTCACCTATTTCGACTTCGGCAATGCCAAGGGCGGGCCGATTCGCATGACATGGTACGACGGCGGGCTGATGCCGCCGACGCCGCCGGGAATGCCGGCGGGCGCGCGGATGGATCCGGGCGGGGGCGTGCTCTACATCGGCGAGCAGGGCATGTTGATGCACGAAACCTATGGCGAGAAGCCGACCTTGATCGGTGACGGCGTCGCCGAGCGCGCCCAGGCGGTGGCGCAGACGCTGCCGCGCATTCAGGGCGGGATGGGTGGCCATGAGATGAACTGGATCCGCGCGATCCGCGGGCAGGAGGCGATTTCCAGCCCGTTCGCCACTGCGGTGCCGCTCACCGAGACGATGCTGCTGGGCGTCGTCGCGCTCAAGGCCGGGCAGCCAATCGACTATGACGGCAACGCGTCCCGCGTTACCAACGTCGCGGATGCGAACCGCTATCTGGATCGGGAGTATCGAAAGGGATGGGAGCTATGAAGGGTATCATGCTGGGCGGCGGGCTGTTGCTCGCGGCTTCCGCCGGAGTCGCGCAGACGCCGCAGGGCGATCCGAAGGCGACCGGGCAATGGTCGCCCGCGGTGCCGGTGGTGACGCCGGGCGCCTTCGCCGGCTGGAACGCGCCCGCGGATGCGGTGGTGCTGTTCGACGGCAAGAACCTCGACAGATGGTCGGCGGTCAACACCGGCGGCGCGGCGGGCTGGACGGTCGCGGACGGCGTGTTCACGGTGAAGAAGGGCACCGGCAATATCCAGACGAAACAGGCGTTCGGCAGCTATCAGCTGCATCTGGAATATCGCATCCCCGCCAACATCACCGGCGAGGGACAGGCGCGCGGCAACAGCGGGCTGTTCCTGGCGTCGACCGGCAAGGGCGACGACGGGTACGAGATGCAGATCATGGACAGCTACAACAACCCGACCTACGTCAACGGGCAGCTGGGCGCGATCTACAAGCAGACGCCGCCGCTCGCCAATCCGGCGCGCAAGCCCGGGGAATGGCAGACGGTCGACGTCACCTGGTCCGCGCCGCAGTTCGGCGCCGACGGGACGGTGACGCGGCCGGCCCATGTCACGGCGTACATCAACGGCGTGCTGACGCAGAACCATACCGAGGTGCGCGGCGGGACGGTCTATATAGGCCAGCCAAAATATGTCGCGCATGGGCGCGCGCCGATCAAGCTGCAGGACCACGGCGATCCGAGCCAGCCGATCAGCTACCGTAACATCTGGGTCCGCGAGCTGAAGGATTGAGCCTTGATCGTCGCCCCGGACGTGATCCGGGGCCGCGCTTCAATCTGGCGACCGGATGAGGAAGCGGGATCCCGGATCAAATCCGAGATGACGGAGTGGTGCGGCTGAGTGACGGCGAGCCGGGGAGGACGAAGCGCCACGGCACGTCGGCGGCGCGGGTGATGCCGATCCGCGGTCCGGCGGCGATCGGCGGCTCGGCCACGCGCTCGCGCCACGCGAACGGCGGTGCGTCGAGCGGCGCACCGTTGAGCGACCGGTCGACGCCGAGCGCCTTGCAGAGCCGCCCGGGACCGGCGCAGAGCAGCGCCTCGGGCTGCATCGTTGCGCGGCGCGCGCGCATCACCTCCACGCCATTGGTCGGCGCGAGCGCACGGATCAGCACCGCCGCACCGTCGCCGCAGGTAACGTTGAGGCAATGGTGCAGCCCGTAGATGCGATAGACATAGGCCGCGCCCGCCGGGCCGAACATCGCGGCGTTGCGCACCCCCGGCCCGGAGAAGCTGTGCGAGGCAGGGTCACCAGCGTCATAGGCCTCGGTCTCGACGATCGTCCCACCGACGCCGTCGATCGTCAGCGTCACGCCGATCAGCGCGCGCGCCACCGTCACGACATCGCGGGCGAAGAAGGCACGGTTCATTTGGTCGATATGGTGGCTCGCGACGGCGTGTGAACCGCGGCGCGGCGTTGTCGTCGGCCCACCGAGCGGTTAGGCGTCGGTGCCATGTCGAATGTGTTGCGTATCGCGATGTCGGGGCTGGCGCTCTTCGCCGCCACACCGACGGCCGCCGCCCCCCGCGCTCCGGTTTCCGAGATTGTGATCGATGCGGGCACCGGGCAGGTGCTCGAAGAGGACAATGCCGATCGCGAGCGGCCGCCGGCCTCGCTCGCCAAGATGATGACGCTGCTGCTCGCCTTCGAGGCGCTCGACGCCGGAACGCTCAAACCGGGCACGCCGGTGACGATGAGCGCGGCGGCCGCGCGGCAGCAGCCGTCGAAGCTGGGGCTGCGGCGCGGGAAGACGATCCGTGTCGATGCGGCGCTGCGCGCGGTGGCGGTGATCTCCGCCAACGACATCGCGGTGGCGATCGGCGAGCGTCTCGCCGGGAGCGAGCGTGCGTTCGTGACGCGGATGAACGCGCGCGCGGCCGAGATCGGGATGTCGCATACGCGCTTCGGCAATGCGACCGGGCTGGCGCCGAGCGCGGGGCGCACGACCGCGCGTGATATCGCCACGCTGGCGCGGCACCTGATCCGCGCCGAGGCGAAACATTACGCGCTGTTCAAGACCCGCTCGATCACCTGGGAGCGGCGGGTTCGGCCCAACCACAACAAGTTGCTCGGCAAGGTCGAGGGACTAGACGGGTTGAAGACCGGCTATACCGTCGAGGCCGGCTTCAACCTCGCGGCGTCGGCGCGGCGCGGCGGCAAGCGGATGATCGTGGTAGTGATGGGCGCGCCGACCAGTGCCGAGCGCGACCTGCTGGTCGCCAATCTGATGGAGGCCGGCTTCACCGAGCCGCGGCTGCGGCGCGCGCGGCGCTGAGCCGCGCTCAGGCGACCAGATCGGCGATCCGGTCGAGGAAGGTCGCGATCCGGTCCGGCTTGGTGACGAACACGTCGGCGCCCGCGGCCAGGCAGGCGTGGCGGTCGGTCGCGCTGTCGAGCACGGTCAGCGCCATGACCGGGATCGCGCGGGTGCGCTCGTCGGTTTTCAATCCCTCGATCACATCCAGTCCGCTGACGTTCGGCAGGCGAATGTCGACGATGATCGCAGCGGGGCGGACCTCCTCCGCCATCTGATGCACGGTGCGTTCGTCGGCGAGGACGTGCGGATCGTAGCCGCCGATCCGCAACCACGAGGAATAGAGTTTGCGGTGGCTGGCGGTGTCTTCGACCAGCATGATTCGTTTTCGGTTCGGCACCCGTCCTCCGTTAGCGTGCGCGGAGCCGTCCGCGGCCTGTCATACGCTTAGCTGCCCGCGCTCTTCGCGGATCGCAAGCCGGAAAGCGAGCGGGTCGCCGAGGCCAATCAGTTCGGCTGAATGAAGATCCGCTCTGCCTCGCGGGCTAGTGCGCTGAGATCGTAGAGGTCAGGCATCTGTTGATGCGGTTCGTGGTCGATCACGCACAAAGCGCCGAGCGGAAAGCCGGACCGGTCGACCAGCGGGATGCCGACATAGAAGCGGATCGCCGGCGTGCCCTTGACATACGGGTTGTCGGCGAATCGTGGATCCAGCGCGGCATCGGGAACGATCAGCGCCTCCCCGGGGCGGTGGATCGCTATCGCGCAAAACGACAGCGCCCGCGGCACTTCATCCTCGACCGGTCCGCGTTTCGCGATCATCCACTGGCGGGCACGATCGACGACCGAGATCGCGCCGATCGGGGTGCGGGCGATGTCCGCGGCGCGTTCGGCGATGCGTTGCAGCCGCTCGTCCCAACGCTTCGACGGGAGATTGAGGCTGTCCACCGCAGCCTGACGTGCAGCCTCATCGGCGACGATCATCGGCCCTGCCATGAGCATTCAAGCGCATCCCCTTAAAATCACTCCGTTTTCACGTCAGCGAACCAGCGAGTCAAGCAAAGCTCCGCCCGGATCGCCGGGATTTCGTACATTGAACGTTCAGGCAGCGCCACGCCATGACGCAGGTTACTTGCGGCGGTTCTGATATCGCTCATAAACCGGTAAGACTTCTCCATGTACGACAGACGACCGCGGAGGTTGTGTGCTGCCGACATCCCTATCGACCCGAGTCGCTGCTGCCTTCGGTGCCGTTCTGGTGCTGGGGTTGGCGTTGCTCGGCGGCGGGCTGATGTTGGGGCGCGCGATCTACGTCGAGAATGCGACGCTGGGGCAACTGACCGCGCTGCTCCAGCTGGAGGAGCGGCAGGACAAGGTGCAGCGGCAGCTGCGGCTCGGTGTCGGCGAGGTGACGCGCCTCGCCGAACAGGGGCAGCCGGTCGCGCCGCGACAATGGGTGGCGGTCACGCGCACGCTGACCGACTTCCACCGCGGCAGCGTCCATCTCTCGCCGCCGCTGCCGGTGCCCGACGACCTGCGCGTCGCGGTCGAGGCGCGCCAGCGCGCGGAGGCCGATTTCGCGGCGCTGAGCCTGCGCCTGCTGCAGGATGCCCGTGACGCGCGCGCCGACATTCCCCGCCGGATGCCGGCGTTCCTCGCCGCGCTGCGCCGGCTGGAGAGCGCGCGCTCGACGCTGCGCGGCCGGCTGATCGAGCGGATCACGGTCGAGCTGAAGCGCAGCACCGGCGACCTCGCGCGCAATCTCGATCGTGCGCTGGTCGGCGCGATCGCGGTGCTGGGCGTGCTGCTGGGCTGCATGGCGTGGCTGCGCCGGCGCGTGATCCATCCGATGATTGCGATCGCCGAGCGCGTCCGCCAGCTGAGCCACGGCGAGGATGCCGCGCCCGATGTGCCCGGGGCGACGCGCAGCGACGAGGTCGGCGACCTCGCGCGCGGGATCGCCGATTATCGCAGCGCGGTCGAGGATCGCCGCCGCGCCGAGCGCCGGGTCGAGTTTCTGGCGCATCACGACATGCTGACCGGACTGCCCAACCGGTTGTTGTTCGAGGAGCGGCTGGCGCAGGAATTGCTGCGCGCGCCGCGGACCGGCGAGCGTGTCGCGGTGTTCGCGATCGATCTCGACGACTTCAAATCGATCAACGACCGCTTCGGCCATGCCGGCGGCGACGCGGCGCTGCGCACCGCCGCGCAACTGCTCAGCGGCTGCGTGCGTGCGAGCGACATGGTCGCGCGGCTGGGCGGTGACGAATTCGCGATTGTGCAGATCGGCGGCGACCAGCCCGCCACCGCCGAACTGCTCGTGCAGCGCATTCTGCGCGCCTGCGAGGCGACCGCGGGAGATGCGGTGCCGGTGCAGATGAGCATCGGCGTCGCGCTGTCGGGCGTCGAGCAGGAGGGCGAGGAGCTCTACAATCTCGCCGACATGGCGATGTACCGCGCCAAGGCGGAGGGGCGGCACACGGCGCGCTTCTTCGACGACCAGTTCAAGGAAGAGGTGCGGCTGCGCTGGCGGCTGTCACGCGATCTGGACGGCGCAGCGGAGCGCGGCGAACTGTATCTCGCCTTCCAGCCGATCGCCGACGCCGACACGTTGCAGGTGATCGGGCACGAGGCGCTGCTGCGCTGGGCGCATCCCGAGCTGGGCGACATCCGCCCCGACCGGTTCATCCCGCTGGCCGAGTCGAGCGGGCGGATCGATTCGATCGGACTGTGGATGGCGGATCAGGCGCTGGCGGCGGCGAGCCGCTGGCCGGACCATATGACGCTGGCGCTCAACCTGTCGGCGATCCAGTTCCGTCAGCCCGCGCTGGCGCACGAGCTGCTCGCGCTCGCGCGGCGCCACCGGGTCGCACCCGGACGGCTCGAGTTCGAGGTGACCGAGAGCGCGACCTTGCTCGACAAGCGCCGGCAGCCGGTGCTGACGGTGCTGCGCACCTTGCAGCATCATGGCGCCGCGATCGTCATGGACGATTTCGGGACCGGCTATTCCTCGCTCGGCAATCTGCGCGACTTCCGCTTCGACAAGCTGAAGGTCGACCGCAGCTTCGTCGCGACGATGCTCGATCATGCCCCTTCGGGCTCGATCGTGCGCAGCATCGCCGCGCTCGGCGCGAGCCTCGGTATCCCGATCGTCGCCGAGGGCGTGGAGGAAGTGGCGCAGCTGGCGCGGCTGCGCGAATGGGACATTCCGCAGGTGCAGGGCTTCCTGATCGGACGCCCGTCGCGCGAGGCGATCCATTGCGCCGATCCGGCGGCCTTGCTGAGCGCGCGGGCGGCCGCTCCGCACTGGGTCGCGCGATCCTGACCTGACCGGGCGCGGCACGGTCGCGCCCGCGCTGCCCGATCGTTCCGGTTGACCCGTCCTCCGACGGGACGCTACCGCTCGTCCGCGCGTCGCATTGTGGCGGCCGCCGCTTGACACTGGCTTCGAGGCAGTGTTGTTAGCGCTATCAGGCGAAGAAGGTGGAGGGGATGATGGCGCAGCTGCACGACGCGATCGCGTCGGGTTTGCCGCAGGACTGGCGGACGGGGCGGTTCCTCGGGCGTGCCGCGACTCCGGCCGGGCCGATCCCGCTGCTGGTGAGCGCCGGCGAAGCTTTTGACATGTCGGCGGTCGCGCCGACCGTGTCGATGCTGGTCGAGGGCGGCGACCTGTCGGGGGCGGGCGGGCGTTCGCTCGGGGCGCTCGATGCCGCCGGGCTCGAGCTGCTCAGCCCGGTCGACCTTCAGTGCGTCAAGGCGTGCGGCGTCACCTTCGCGGTGTCGGCGATCGAGCGTGTCATCGAGGAGCGCGCGCGCGGCGACTGGTCGGCGGCGGCAGAGATCCGCGGGCGGCTCGAAGCGCGGATGGGCGGGTCGATCCGCTCGGTCGTGCCCGGCACGCCTGAGGCGGCCGAGCTGAAGCGCGCGCTGATCGAGGACGGACTCTGGTCGCAATATCTGGAGGTTGCGATCGGCCCCGACGCCGAGGTCTTCACCAAGGCGCCCGTTCTGGCGACCGTCGGCGCGGGGGCCGAGATCGGCATCCGGTCGGATTCGCACTGGAACAATCCCGAGCCCGAGGTGGCGCTGCTGGTGAACAGCCGTGGCGAGGCGGTCGGCGCGACGCTGGGCAATGACGTCAATCTGCGCGATTTCGAGGGGCGGTCGGCGCTGCTGCTCGGCAAGGCCAAGGACAATAACGCGTCCTGTTCGCTCGGGCCGCTGGTGCGGTTGTTCGACGAAAACTACACGATCGACGACGTCCGGCACGCCGAAGTGCGGCTGAACATCCACGGCGAGGACGGTTACGACCTCGACGGGGTCAGCAACATGGCCGAAATCAGCCGCGATCCGCTCGATCTGGTGCGCCAGACTTTGTCGGAACACCAGTATCCGGACGGCTTCGTGCTGTTCCTGGGCACGTTGTTCGCGCCGGTGCAGGATCGCGACGAGCCGGGGCGTGGCTTCACGCACAAGGTCGGCGATGTCGTCACGATCGAGAGCGCGAAGCTCGGCCGGCTCACCAATCGCGTCGTGACCTCGAAGGACGCCGCGCCGTGGACCGACGGGATCGGCGCGCTGTTCCGCAACCTCGCGGCGCGCGGGTTGCTGGGGGCGACCAAGTGAGCGGTCGCGCGACCTATCCGTCGCTGGCGGGCAAGCGCGTCCTGATCACCGGCGGCGCGACCGGGATCGGTGCGGGGCTGGTCGAGGCGTTCGCGGCGCAGGGCTCGCATGTCGCGTTCGTTGATGTCGCGGAAGAGGCGGGGCAGGCGCTCGCCGGGCGGCTCGGCGCGCAGACGCATTTCCGGCGCTGCGACCTGACCGATGTCGCGGCGCTGCCGGGGACCGTCGCGGCGCTGGTCGAGACGCTCGGCGGGCTCGACGTGCTCGTCAACAATGCCGCCAACGACGATCGCCACACGATCGCCGAGGTGACGCCGGCCTATTGGGACGACCGGATGGCGGTGAACCTGCGGCACCTGTTCTTCGCCGCGCAGGCGGCGGTGCCGCACCTCAAGGCGGCCGGCGGCGGCGCGATCGTCAATTTCGGGTCGATCAGCTGGCACCTCGGGCTGCCCGAGCTGGTGCTCTACCAGACCGCCAAGGCGGCGATCGAGGGGATGACGCGCAGCATGGCGCGCGATCTGGGGCGCGACAACATCCGCGTCACCACGATCGTGCCCGGCAACGTCCAGACGCCGCGGCAGGAGAAATGGTACACGCCCGAGGGCGAGGCGGAGATCGTCGCGGCGCAATGCCTCGACGGGCGCATCCAGCCCGCCGACGTCGCGGCGCTGGCGCTGTTCCTCGCCTCCGACGACGCGCGGATGTGCACGGGGCACGAATATTTCGTCGACGCGGGCTGGCGCTGATCCAGCCGACGTTACGGCAAAGCAAAATAACACAGGAGCGGGATGGGCATGGCGATGGTGATGATGGAGCCGGGCGGACCGGCGGATCGCGACGCCGCGATGGGGCAGGTGAACATGGGCTTCATCGCCGCGATCGTCGCGGTGGCGACGATCGGCGGCTTCATGTTCGGCTATGATTCCGGCGTCATCAACGGGACGCAGAAGGGGCTGGAAAGCGCCTTCGACCTCGGCAAGCTGGGGATCGGCGTCAACGTCGGCGCGATCCTGATTGGCTCGTCGATCGGTGCGTTCGGGGCGGGGCGGCTCGCCGACCGGATCGGGCGGCGCGGCGTGATGATGGGATCGGCGTTCCTGTTCCTCGTCAGCGCGCTGGTCGCGGGGGCGGCCTCGTCGTCGTTCATCTTCATCCTCGCGCGCATCGTCGGCGGGCTCGGCGTCGGCGCGGCGAGCGTCATCTCGCCGGTCTATATTTCCGAGGTGACGCCAGCCGCGATCCGCGGGCGGCTGTCCAGCCTGCAGCAGGTGATGATCATCACCGGCTTGACAGGCGCGTTCGTCGCGAACTTCGCGCTGGCGCGCTATGCCGGCGGCTCGACCGCGAGCTTCTGGTTCGGCTTTACCGCCTGGCGGTGGATGTTCTGGCTGCAGGCGGTGCCGGCGCTGGTCTATCTGCTCGCGCTGCTCGTGATCCCGGAAAGCCCGCGCTATCTGGTCGCGCGCGGGCGCGAGGACGACGCGCACAAGGTGCTGACGCGGCTGTTCGGCACCGCCGAGGCCGATCGCAAGGTGCGCGAGATCCGCGGCAGCCTCGCCGCCGATCAGCATCGTCCCAAGCTGTCGGACCTCAAGGACCGCGCCACCGGGCGCATCCGTCCGATCGTCTGGGCCGGGATCGGGCTGGCGGTGTTCCAGCAGCTCGTCGGCATCAACGTCGTCTTCTATTACGGCGCGACCCTGTGGGAGGCGGTCGGCTTCTCCGAGGATTATGCGCTCCAGACCAACATCCTGTCGGGGGTGCTGTCGATTGCGGCGTGCGTGTTCACGATCTTCACCGTCGACCGGATCGGGCGCAAGCCGCTGCTGCTGATCGGATCGGCGGGCATGGCGGTGACGCTGGCGGTGGTCGCCTGGGCGTTCTCGACCGCGGTCACCGACGCGGCGGGCGCGGTGAGCCTGCCGGGCAACAACGGCGTGATCGCGCTGGTCGCGGCGAACCTGTACGTGATCTTCTTCAACGCCAGCTGGGGCCCGGTGATGTGGGTGATGCTGGGCGAGATGTTCCCGAACCAGATCCGCGGATCGGGGCTGGCGGTCGCGGGGTTTGCGCAGTGGATCGCCAATGCCGCGATCTCGGTGACCTTCCCGGCGCTGGCGGTGTCGCCGGGGCTGGCGGTGACCTATACCGGCTATGCGCTGTTCGCGGCGATCTCGTTCTTCTTCGTGCGCAAGATGGTGCACGAGACGCGCGGGCGCGAGCTGGAGGATATGCAGGGGTAGAGCCCAAGTGAAATGAACTTGCCCCTCCCCTTTAGGGGAGGGGACGGGGGTGGGGCTGTGTCTCACCGAGAGCAGCGCCTGCGACTTCCCCACCCCAACCCCTCCCCTGAAGGGGAAGGGCTTTGATTATCCGGCCTTCGTTAGCACCGCTTCGATCTCGGCGCCCTTGGCGGCCTTCAGCGCGACGCACTGGTTGATCGCGTCGAGCGTCTGGCCGAGTTCGAGCGCGCCGCCGCCGAGCACCGCCAGTTTCGGCCGGAACAGCGCCTCGACCGCCGTCGCCTTGTCGGCGCTGCAATAGCCGGCGAACGACAGCGGCAGGCGCGGGCGGCTGAACGCGGGGATGCTGCCGGCGATCGCGTCGAAATTCTGCTGCCACCGTGCGAACACCGCGTCGCGTCCGACCGGGCGGGTGGGCAACGTGCGCAGGATCGACACTCGCTCGCTCGATTGCAGCGCTTGGTCCTCGGTGAGCGCCAGTGCGCGCGTCACGGCTGCCGGGGTATCGGCCGCCCCCAGCGCGCGCACCGCCTGCTGGCGGAACAGCGGGTCGGTGCTGGCGAGCAGCGCAGTGCGGAGCGTGTCCATGAACGGCACGCCGAGATCCTGCACCGCCGCGACGAACGCGATCGCGCGGTAGCTCGGGTCGAGCGCCTGCGCGTCGCCGCCGAGCGATGCTTGCGCGGCGGCGGTGAGCTGGCGGCGCACCGCCGCGTCCTTGGCGACGAAGGCGGCATAGGAGACCAGCGACTGGCGCAACTGGCTCTGCCCGCTTTCCTCGCCGGCGTAGGCGCCGCTGGTGAGCTTGAGCGCGCCGAGGCTGCGCAGCCTGGGCAGCGACAGTTCGCCGGCGAGGCGGCGCAGGCCCGCGTCGGCGGCGGGGGTGAGCCCGAAGCGCTCGACGCCGTCGATCGCCGAGGGCAGCAGCAAGGTCGCCGAGCGCTCGCGATGGTCGGCGAGGATGCGCGCGCTCGCCACGACGCGCGCGAAGCCGGCATTGCCGGCGGTGAAGTCCGCCCACAGGCTGTCGGCCGCCGCCATCGCTTCACGCGCCGGGAGCGCGGCGGCGCCGGCCATCAGCGTCTGCCAGCCGGCATCGTCGAGGCTGTAGCGCCAATAGCCGGCGCCATCGGCGTTGGGCACCGCCAGCCCGCTGCCCTTGAGCGCGAGCGTGCCGGTCGCGCCGGTCAGCAACGTGCAGCTGCGCACCTCGCCCTGCCGCGCGCAGACCGGCACGTTCCATGTCTGCGGTGCGACCGCGGCGACGCCGATCGGGCGGTAGCGCGCCTGCGCGACCCGCCAACCATTGCCGTCCTGCCGGATGCTGATGACCGGCACGCCGGTCTGTTCGACGAAGCTGCGGAAGACGGGCACGATCCCGGCGTCGCCCGAGCCCGTGGCCATCGACGCGAAGAAATCCTCGGCATTGGCATTGCCGTAGCGGAAGCGCTTGAGGTGATATTGGACGCCGCGGCGGAAGCGGTCTGCGCCGAGATAGCGTTCGACCATCGTCAGCACTTGCCCGCCCTTCTGATAGGTGATCGAGTCGAAGGCGCTGGACACCTCGTCGCTGCGCGTGATCTCCTGCCGGATCGGGCGGCCGACCGACTGGCTGTCGGTGTCCATCGCCGCCAGCGCCTCGGCGAGCTGCCCGACCTCGGTGCCGAGACCCGGCTGCCAGATCTCGCCGACACGATTGCCGGCCCATTCGGCAAAGCTCTCGTTGAGCCAGATGTCGGTCCACCACGTCGGCGTGACGAGGTCGCCGAACCATTGGTGCGCCAGTTCGTGCGCGACGACCATGCCGAAGTCGCGGCGCTGCGCGGCCGGGGCGTCGGACGCCAGCAGCAGCAGCGTGTCGTTGTAGGTGACGAGCCCGGCATTCTCCATCGCGCCGCTCATCACCGGCGAGGCGATCTGGTCGAGCTTCTCGAACGGATAGGCGATGCCGAAATAGTCCTCGTGGAGCGCGAGGATCTTGGGCCCCTCGCTGGCGGCGAGCTGCAGCCGCGCGGCCTGCCCCTTGGTGGCGATCGCGCTATAGGGGAGGGCGGCCTTACGCACCGCATTGGCGGGGGCGTTGCCCGGCACGACGTCGAACGCGCCGACCGCGAGCGCGACCAGATAGGTCGGCAGCGGCTTCGACGCGGCGAATTTGTGGACGGTCAGCCCGCCGCCTGCGGTGCCGTGCGCGATCTCGGGGGTGTTGGCGAACACCTTCTGTGCGGTCGGCGCGGTGATCGTCAGCTCGAACGGCGTCTTGAAGCCCGGCTCGTCGAACGACGGGAACATACGGCGCGCGTCGATCGGCTCGAACTGCGTCCAGGCATACCAGTCGTCGCCGACCTTGGCGCGGTACAGTCCCTCGCCGCCGGTCATGAAGGGGGCGTCATAGTCGAAGGTCAGCGTGACGCGCCCGGCGGGCAGGTCGCCGTCGAAGTCGAGCCGCGCGACGCCCGAGGCATCGACCTGCGTGTAGCGCGCGGTCAGCGTGCGCTTTCCGTCGGTCGCGGTGACGCGGGTGACGGTCAGGTCGTTGCCGTGCAGGAACAGCGTGCGGGTGGCGCGCGCGACCTGCGTCACGATCTCGGTATGGCCCGTGAAGCGCGGCTGCGTCGGGTCGATGGTCAGCGCGAGGCGATAGGCGGTCGGGCGCGCGGCGTCGGTCAGCCGGCCGAGCGGCACCTCCGACGTCTGTGCGGCGGCGGGCACGGCGAACAGCAACGCCGCGGAGGCGAGCAGCAAGGTCTTCATCGGATCAATCCCCTTCTCGGCCGCGATCGTAACAGCCGCGACGAAGCAGGGGTAGCGGCTTGCTACAGCTGCGTGCGGACCGCCCACAATTCGGGGAACAGCTCGACCTCCAGCATCCGGCGCAGGTACGACACGCCGGCGGTGCCGCCGGTGCCGCGCTTGAGTCCGATCACGCGCTCGACGGTGGTGACGTGGTTGAAGCGCCAGCGGCGAAAGTAATCCTCGAGATCTACCAGCTTTTCCGCAAGCTCGTAGAGCGGCCAGTGCGCCTGCGGATCGCGGTAGACGGTCGCCCAGGCGGCGGTGATCGCCTCGGCCGGCGCGTGCGGCGCGCGCCAGTCGCGCGCGGGGTCGACGAGCAGCCCGGCGGCGTGGAGACGGGTGAGCGCGGCGTCGTAGATGCTCGGCGCGGCGAGGATCGCCTCCAGACGCGCGAGCGTCACCGGGCGGTGGCGGTGCGGCCCGAGCGTCGCGGCGGTGCGGTTGCCGCACAGATATTCGATCGCGCGATACTGCCACGACTGGAAGCCCGACGACTGGCCGAGCGCGTCGCGGAAGGTGGTATAGTCGCTGGGCGTCATCGTGCGCAGCACGTCCCACGCGCCGTTGAGCTGTTCGAGGATGCGCGACACGCGCGCCAGCAGCTTGAACGCCTGCGGAAGCGCGCCCGCCAGGATCGCGTCGCGCGCGCTTTCGAGTTCGTGGACCGCCAGCTTCATCCACAATTCGCTGGTCTGGTGCTGGATGATGAACAGCAGTTCGTCGTGCGCGTCGCTGAGCGGATGCTGTGCATCAAGGACGCGGTCGAGCGCGAGATAATCGCCATAGCCCATGCGCTCGGCGAAGTTGAGTTCGGCGTCGTGGTGGGTGTCGGTCATGTCACGTTGGCGCGTTGGTGGAAGTGCGGCTGGTTCCATTCGCCTGTCGCGAGGATATCGGCGAGGATCGCGGCGGCCTGTGCGACCTCGTCCTCGGTCAGATACAAGGGCGTGAAGCCGAAGCGCAGCACGTCGGGCGCGCGGACGTCGCCGATCACGCCGCGCGCGATCAGCGCCTGCATCACCGCATAGGCGTGCGGGTGCGTGAAGCTGACCTGGCTGCCGCGCGCGTGCGGGTCGCGCGGCGAGGCGAGGGCGACCTGCGGGCAGTGCGCCTCGACGTCGCGGATGAAGCGCTCCGACAGGCGGATCGCGGCGGCGCGGACGTCGGCCATGTCGACCTCGTCCCACGCGTCGAGCGCGGCGTCGAGGATTGACAGCGCGACGATCGGCGGGGTGCCGACCCGCATTCGCGCGACGCCGGGGGCGGGACGATAGCCGCGCTCGAACGCGAACGGCGCGTCGTGCCCGAACCAGCCGGCAAGGATCGGCTGCGCGACATCGGCATGCGCGGGCGCGACATGGATGAAGGCCGGCGCGCCGGGGCCGCCATTGAGATATTTGTAGGTGCAGCCGACCGCGAAATCGGCACGCGCCGCGGTGAGATCGATCGGCAGCGCGCCGGCGGAATGCGCGAGATCCCAGACGGTCAGTGCGCCCGCCGCGTGCGCGCGGGCGGTGAGCGCGGCCATGTCGTGGAGCCGGCCGGTGCGATAGTCGACTTGCGTGAGCATCACGACCGCGACGGTTTCGTCGATCGCGGCGGCGACCTCCTCGGGGGCGACGACCTTCACCTCCAGCCCGCGGTTCAGCGCCTGCGTCAGCGCGTCGGCGATATAGAGGTCGGTCGGGAAGTTGCCGGTGTCGGACAGCACGACCCGCCGCTCGGGGCGGAGCGCGAGCGCGGCGGCGAGCGCCTGGAAGACCTTGATCGACAGCGTGTCGCCGGTGGTGACGCTGCCGGCGGGCGCGCCGATCAGCCGCGCGATCCGGTCGCCGACGCGCACGGGCAGGGTGGTCCAGTCGGCGTCGTTCCACGCGCGGATCAGCCGCTCGCCCCATTCGGCGCGGAGGACGTGCGCGGCGCGGGCCTCGGCGGCTACAGGCAGGGGGCCGAGCGAGTTGCCGTCGAGGTAGATCACGCCCTCGGGCAAATGGAAGAGCGCGCGGGTGGCGGCGAAATCGGTCATGGGTGCAGGGTAGGATCGTTGCAGGCGATACGGAAGCCCCTCGTCATTGCGAGCGGAGCGAAGCAATCCAGTGCCGGATCAGGACGCCCTGGATTGCTTCGCTGCGCTCGCAATGACGGATGGACCCTCAATCCGCCGCGACCGGCCCGTGTTGCGGCTTCGGGCGGCGGCAGAGCCAGATCGGCACGATCAGCACCGCCGCGAGCCATGCCGACAGCCGGAACAGGTCGGTCGAGGACAGCAGATACGCCTGCCCGACCATCTGGCGCGTCACCGCGGCGGCGGCTTGCTGGGTCGTCATGCCCAGCTTGGCCAGATTCTCCGCCGCCATCTGCCAACCCATCCCGTTGCCGATCGCCTCCGCGAGCCGCGACTGGTGGAGCGCCTCGCGGCGGTCCCACGCCGTCGAGATCAACGATGCAGCGAACCCGCCCGCGACGATCCGGCCGAAGTTCGAGATGCCGGTCGCCGAGGGGATCTTCTCGGGCGGGATGCCGTCGAGCAGGATCGTCAGCATCGCGAGGAAGAAGGTCGCCATCGACACGCCCTGCACCAGGAGCGGCAGCATCAGGTCGACGAACGTCGCCTGCGTCGTGAAGCCCGAGCGCATCCAGTAGCTGATCGCGAAGCCGGCGAAGGCGACGGTGGCGAGGATGCGCGCGTCGATCTTGCCCGACAGCCGCGCGATCAGCGGCGTCAGGACCACCGCGACCAGTCCGCTGGGCGCGGCGACCAGCCCGGCCCAGGTCGCGGTGTAGCCCATCTGCGTCTGGAGCCAGAGCGGCAGGATCAGGATGTTGGCGAAGAACACCGCATAGCCGAGCGAGAAGGCGAGATTGCCGATCCAGAAGTTGCGGCGCGCGAACAGCGTCAGGTCGACGGTCGGGTTGGCGTCGGTCAGCTCCCAGATCACCCAGGCGACGAAGCCGATGATCGCAACGATCGACAGCACGACGATCAGCGGATCGTTGAACCAGTCGGCATTCTTGCCGAGGTCGAGCATCACCTGCAACGACCCGACCCACAGCACCAGCAGCCCGAGCCCGACGGTGTCGATCGGCAATTGCGCGGTCGGCGTCTCGCGGTCGCGCAGCCGCGTCCAGCAGATGAACGCGGTGACGATCCCGAAGGGGACGTTGATCAGGAAGATCCACGACCAGTGATAATTGTCGGAAATGTAGCCGCCGAGGATCGGCCCCATGATCGGCGCGACCAGGGTCGTCATCGACCAGATGCCGAGGGCCGTCGAGCGCTTGTCGGACGGGAAGATCGCGATCAACAGCGCCTGGCTGCCCGGCATCATCGGCCCCGACACCGCGCCCTGCATGACGCGGAACAGGATCAGCGACGGCAGGTCCCAGGCGATCCCGCACAGGAACGAGGCGAGCGTGAACAGCGCCACCGACGTGCAGAAGACGCGCACCACGCCGAAGCGCCGCATCAGCCAGCCGGTCAGCGGCACCGCGACGCCGTTGGCGACCGCGAAGGCGGTGACGACCCAGGTCGAATTGTCGCTGGAGACGCCGAGGTTGCCGGCGATCGTCGGCAGCGAGACGTTGGCGATCGTCGAGTCGAGCACCATCATGAAGGTGCCGAGCGCCAGCGCCAGCGCGGTGATGCCGAGCCGGGCGCCGGTGAGCGGCGGCGGGCCGGACGGGGGTGCGCTAGCCATTGCCGGAGTCCCCTACCGTCATCCCCGCGAAGGGGGGAGTCCAGACATGTTGACGGTTTGGCTGGAGTCCCGAGGATCGAGCGGGATGACGAGAGATCAACTCACCCCTCCCCTTCAGGGGAGGGGCCAGGGGGTGGGGGACTCTTGCGATTCTGATGTTCGGGGATAGGCCCCACCCCAACCCCTCCCCTGAAGGGGAGGGGCTTGACCGATGCGCCAGAAGCGCTGGATTTTCCCCTGCGGGGGAATGACGAAGAGGCAAGCTCACCGGTTCGCCGCCACGATCCGGCGGATCGCGGCCTCGACCTGCGGGTCGGTGCCGGTCGTCGTGTCGCCCTGATAGGGCGTCGTCGCGGCCTGCGCGAGCTGCGGCCCGCGCGTGTCGGCGGTGTCGATCGTCGCCTTCACCGAGAGGCCGACGCGCAGCGGATGCGCGCGCAATTCACGCGGATCGAGCGCGATGCGGACCGGCAGGCGCTGGACGATCTTGATCCAGTTGCCGCTGGCGTTCTGCGGCGGGAGCAATGCGAAGGCGTTGCCGCTGCCCGCCGACAGGCCGACGACGCGGCCGTGGAACTTGACGTCGCCGCCGTACATGTCGGAGGTCAGCGCGACCGGTTGGCCGATGCGGACATCCTTGAGCTGCGTCTCGCGGAAATTGGCGTCGACCCACACGCGGTCGAGCGGGACGATCGCCATCAGCGGCGTGCCGGCGTTGACCTGCTGCCCGACCTGTACGGTGCGCTGCGCGACCACGCCCGCGATCGGCGCGGTCATGTGCATGTGGCTGCGCGTGATCGCGGCGCGACGATAGGCGGCGATCGCGCTGAGCACCGCGGGGTTGGTGTTCACGTCGGTGCCCTGCACGGTCGCCTGCGCCTGTCGCCGCTGTTCCTGCGCGAGGCGGAGGTTGGCCTGCGCGACCTTCACCGCATCGGCAGCGTGCGACAGTTCCTCGCCCGACACCGCGCCCTGCGCCGCGGCCGAGCGGCGGCGCGCATAATCGGCCTGCGTGCGTGACAATTCGGCCTGCGCCTGGACGATCCCGGCATCGCTCTGCCCGACGCGCGTGAAGTCGGCGCGCGTGCTGCGGACCGCACGCGCCAGCTCGGCGGCGGCGGCGGCGACGTTGACGTCGGCGGTGGTCGGATCGAGGTCGATCAGCGGCTGCCCGGCCTGCACCGCCTGGGTGTTGTCGGCGCGCAGCGCGGTGACGGTGCCCGGATCGCGCGCGGTGACCGCGACCACGTCACCCGCGACATAGGCGTCGTCGGTTTCCTGCTCGGGCGGGCTGAAGAAGAAGTGCATCACCGCCCAGACGATCGCCGCAATCGCGACGAGGATTGCGAGGATCGTGAGCGCACGGCGGCGCGCGGCGGGCTTGCCGGCGGGAGCAGGCGCGGGCGTGGGAGCGGGGGTGGCGGTGTCGGTCATCGGGCAGCGTCCTGAACGGGGTCGAAGCCGCCGCCGAGCGCGGTGGCGAGTTGCGCGCGCGCGGCGAGCGCGTCGATGGAGAGGCTGGCGTCGGCCAGCTCGGCGTCGAGCAGGCGGACGTCGTTGTCGACCAGATCGAGCCGGCTGTTGAGCCCGCTGGCGACGCGGATTGTGTTGAGGCGGTTGGTTTCCGCGAAGCCGGCGGTCACTTCGCGCTGGCGGAGACGCGTGGCGTCGGTGGCGCGGACCTGCGCGATCGCGTCGGCGACCTGCCGCGCGGCGGTGACCACCGCGTCATTATATTGCGCGGTCGCGACGTCGAGCGCGGCGGTGGCGCCGGCCAGATCGGCGCGGCGCCGCCCGCTGTCGAACAGCGGCAGGTGGAAGGCCGCGCCGCCGCCCGCGGTGCCGGAGTCGAGATCGACGAAATTGCCGAACCCGATCGCCTGCAGCCCGACCAGCGCCGACAGGTTGATGTTGGGATAGAAGGCGCGGCGCGCGACCTGGCGCTCGGCCCCGGCGGCGGCGATCCGCGCCTGTGCCGCGGCGATGTCGGCGCGGCGCGCGAGCAGGTCGGCGGGGATCGCGGCCGGGACCGGCAGCGCGGTGTCGGTCGCGAGATGCGTCGCGCCGATCGTCGCGGCATAGTCGCTGCCGCGCCCGGCGAGCGCCGCCAGCGCGTTGGTGGCGAGCACGCGCGCCGCCTGCGCCTGCACCAGGGCGAGCCGCGCCTGCGCGAGCAGCGTCCCGGCGGCGGTGACGTCAATCTTGCTGGCGAGCTGGCTGCGCTCACGCGCCTGCACCAGCGACAGCGAGCCCTCGCGCGTCTTGATCGTGCGCGCGGCGATCGCGGCGCGGCGCTCGGCGCGCGCGACCTCGACGTAATTCTGCACCACCGCGCCGGCGAGCATCAGCCGTGCGGCGGCGACGTCATAGCCGGCGGCGCGGGTCTGTGCCGCGGCGGCCTCGATCGCGGCCTTTTGCCGGCCGAAAAGGTCGAGGTTCCACGACAGCCCGGCCTGTGCGGTGCCGAGCGCGCGGACCGTGCCGGCATAGGGCGGCGGGATCGTGTAATTGCCCGACAGCCGCGTGCCCTGCAGCTGCGCATCGGCATCGACCGACGGGCGACGCTCGGCATCCTGTCGTTCGAGCGCGGCCTGCGCCTGCCGCACGCGCGCCGCGGCGATGTCGAGCGACGGATTGCCGGCGAGCGCGTCGGCGACCAGCCGGTCGAGCTGCGGATCGCCGATCGCATGCCACCAGTCGGGGGCGAGCTGCACCGACGGGCCGGCGAGCGCGAGGGCGGCCGGGGTCTTCGCCTCGACCGCGGTGTGCGAGGCCGGGGCGGCGCAGCCGGCGAACAGCAGCGCCACCGCCGCGGCGAGCCCGGCGCGGGCGCGCGCGAGGCTGCACAAGGCGCGCGGCGGCGGCGCGGCGCGCGAGGCGGGCGGGGTCAGGGGCATGGCACATTGTCCTCCAGCGTGCGGCGCAGCTTCTGCATCTGCGCGATCAGCGTCTCGATCTCGGTGTCGGTCCAGCCGGTGAAGCAGCGGTTCCAATGGTCGATCACCATGTCGCGGCAGCGGAAGGTCGCGGCGCGCCCTGCGGGAGTCAGCGACAGATGCACCACGCGCCGGTCGTCGGCGGAGCGGGTCCGCTCGACCAGCCCCTTCTCCTCCAGCGTGTCGATCAGCCGCGTCATCGCGCCCTTGTCGTGCGACATGCCGCGCGCCAGCGCCGCGCAGGTCGGCGCCTCGCCGTGGTGGATCGTCATCATCGCCGACCATTGCGAGGTGTTGAGTTCCTCGTCCGCCAGCATGCGGTCGAGCAGCGCCGTCATCGTCTGGTTACACGTCTTGATGAGGTAACCGATCGAGCGATCCGGCGTGTAGGTCTCGGGATCGTAGAAGCTCATGACCGTTGCCATGGCAACCATTGCCGGGGCAGTCAACGACTTTGTTTCGTAACATTGCCGGATCGGGTCAGTGTCACATCCGGGTCAGTCGTCGCGCTTGCGGCGCTTGCGCCGCTCGCTATGGTTTCGCGCGACACTTCATTTTCCCCGGGAGCATCGACGTTGGCTTATCGCGCATTCCTGGCCGCCGGTTCGGCGCTGGCGGCTTTGACGACCCCCGTGCTGGCGCAGAATGGCCCGGCCGCCGCGCCCGCGCCGGTGTCGCAGCTGGTGAAGGCGGTCGACATCCCATACCAGCAGTTCACGCTGAAGAACGGGCTGCGCGTGATCGTCCATACCGACCGCAAGGCGCCGATCGTCGCGGTCAGCGTCTGGTATGACGTCGGGTCGAAGCATGAGCCGAAGGGCAAGACCGGCTTCGCGCATCTGTTCGAGCATCTGATGTTCAACGGCAGCGAAAATGCGCCGGGCGACTTCTTCGAGCCGCTGCAA
Source organism: uncultured Sphingomonas sp. (assembly GCA_913776255.1). GTDB lineage: Bacteria > Pseudomonadota > Alphaproteobacteria > Sphingomonadales > Sphingomonadaceae > Sphingomonas. Next base: position 47,977 of record CAJYLV010000016.1, read on the forward strand.
CAGGTCGGCGCGACCGATTTCAACGGCACGACCTATTTCGACCGCACCAATTATTTCGAGACGGTGCCGACCGCGGCGCTGGAACGTGCACTGTTCCTCGAGTCGGATCGCATGGGCTATCTGACCGGCGCGATCACGCAGGGCGTGCTCGACGAGCAGCGCGGTGTGGTGCAGAACGAGAAGCGGCAGGGCGACAACCAGCCGTACGGCCTGCTCCGCTACAAGGCGACCGAGGGGCTGTTCCCGGCGACGCACCCTTATGGCCACACCACGATCGGCTCGATGGCCGATCTGGACCAGGCGAGCCTCGCCGACGTCAAGAACTGGTTCAAGAGCCACTACGGCCCGAACAATGCGGTGCTGGTGCTGGCCGGCGACGTCGATGTCGCGACTGCAAAGCCGTTGGTCGAGAAGTATTTCGGCGCGATCGCCGCCGGCCCGAAGAGCGTCGCGCCGCCCGCGCCGATCCCGGCGTCGCTGCCCGGGCCGGCCAAGGAAGTGATGAAGGACCGCGTCGCCGCGACCCTCATCATGAAGGAATGGGCGGTGCCTGGCCTCAACGACAAGGACGCCGCCTCGCTGGAGGTCGCCGCCGGGGTGCTCGGCGGGCTCGCCAGCTCGCGGCTGAGCAATGTGCTGGTCAAGGGCGAGAAGCTCGCGGTGCAGGCGTCCGCCGAATATGAATCGTTCGCGCAGGTCGGCACGTTCCAGATCACCACTTTGGTTCGCCCCGGCGTCGATGCCGCGACCGTCTCGGCGCGGATCGACCAGCTGGTCGCCGACTTCATCAAGAACGGCCCGACCGCCGACGAGGTCAATCGCTACGTCACCAGCACCGTGTCCGGCCGTATCGACGGGCTGGAAGCAGTCGGCGGGTTCGGCGGCAAGGCGGTCGCGCTGGCCGAGGGCGCGCTCTATTCCAACGATCCCGGCTTCTACAAGAAGCAGCTCGCCGAACTGGCGGCGCAGACCCCGGCGACCGTGAAGGCGGCGGCGGCCAAATGGCTGACGCGCCCGTCCTACCAGCTCGACATCGTCAACGGCGATCGCGACGCCTATGCCGAATCGAAGGCGATGCCGCCGGCCAAGGTGGTCGAGGCGCCCGAGCAGCCGGCGAAAGGCACGCGCGGCCCGATCCCGGCGGTCGGCGAGGTCGCCGGCCTGTCGTTCCCGGCCGTCGAGCGGACGCGCCTGTCGAACGGGATCGAGCTGGTCTATGCCAATCGCGCGGTGGTGCCGATCACGCAGGCGGTGCTGAGCTTCGATGCCGGCGTCGCCGCCGATGTCGCGGACAAGCTGGGCACGCAGCAGCTGACGCTGGCGATGATGGACGAGGGCACCACGCGGCTGAACTCGATCCAGATCGCCGAGGCGCGCGAGCGGCTGGGCGCGTCGATTTCGAGCGGGAGCAGCCCGGATCGCACGACGCTGTCGCTGCGCGTGCCGAGCGCCAATCTCGCCGCGGGGGCGGATCTGTGGGCGGGCATCGCGCGCACCCCGGCCTTCCCGGAGAGCGAGCTGGCGCGCGTCAAGTCGCAGCAACTCGCCGAGATCGCGCAGGAGCTGACCAGCCCGCAGGGGCTGGTGCAGCGCGTGCTGCCCAAGCTGGTGGCGCCGAACTCGCCTTATGCCAAGGCGCAGGGATCGGGCGATGCGGCGGCGGTGCAGGGGCTTTCCCGCGCCGCGCTGATCGCGTTCCAGCAGGCGTGGCTGCGCCCCGACAAGGCGAAGATCTTCGTCGTCTCCGACCGTCCGCTCGCCGAGATCCGGCAGGTGATGGAGGCGCGCTTCGGTGACTGGAAGCCGGCCGGCGCGGCGGGCAGCAAGGCGTTTCCGCCGGCGGTCGCGGCGGTGTCGCCGCGGATCGTGCTGGTCGACCGTCCCGCCAGCCCGCAGTCGATGATCGCGGCGGGCGTGCAGACCGGGCTGAAGGGCACCGACGACCTGCTCCCGGTGCAGGTCGGCAACGATGCGCTGGGCGGCAGCTTCCTCGGCCGGCTCAACATGGACCTGCGCGAGGACAAGCATTGGTCCTACGGCGTGCGCGGCAGCTTCAGCCGCAACGCCGAGGCGGCACCCTATGTGATGTACGCGCCGGTGCAGGCCGACCAGACCGGCCCGTCGGTGGCGGCGCTCCGTTCGGACGTGACCGAATTCCTGACCAGCAAACCCATGACGCAGGAGGAGTTCGCGCGCGCGATCAACGCCGGCACCCGCTCGCTGTCGGGAAATTTCGAAACCTCGGAAGACGTGCTGTCGGCGATGCAGTCGAACGATCTCTACAAGCGCCCCGATGACTATTACGCCACGATCACACAGAAATATCGTGCGCTGACGCTGCCGCAGGTGAATGCGGCGACGAAGGCGGCGATCGATCCGGCGAAGTTCGTGTGGGTTGTGGTCGGCGAGGCGGCGAAGGTGAAGCCGCAGCTTGACTCGCTGGGCCTGCCGGTCGAGGTCATCCCGGCTGCCGCGGTGGCCGGAACGCCTCCGGCGCCCGCCGCCAAGTAAGGAGTAAAAAGATGGCCGGAGTGGATGGTACCTACGATTGCACGGTGAAGTCGCCGCTCGGCGATCAGAAGCTGACGCTGACCGTCACGCAGTCGGGCGATGCGTTCACCGGCCAGGCGTCGGGCGCGATGGGCGCGTCGGACGTCAACGGCACCGTCGACGGCAACACGCTGGCGTGGAAGCAGCAGATGACGGTGCCGATGCCGATGACGCTCGACATCACCGCGACGGTCGACGGCGACACGATCACCGGCAGCGTCGGCGCCGGTGCGTTCGGCAGCTTCCCCCTCTCGGGAACCCGCACCGCCTGAGCGCGATCACGCGCTTGTGGGGCTGACGGACGGCGCGGCGGGAGCGATCCCGCCGCGCCGTACGACTATTTGGCGCTGGCAAGTCCCTGCCGCGCAAGGCACATCCGGCCGCAATCCAAGGGAGACAGGTCGTGGATGCAGGACGCAGGGAGATGATGGCGATGATGGCGATCGGCGGCGCCGGGATGGTCGGCGCGATGTCGGGCGAGGCGCAGGCGGCGGCGGCGCCGGTGCCGGCGAAGGTGGTGCATCACGTGTTCTTCTGGCTGAAGGATCCGACCTCGACCGCGGATCGCGACCGGCTGATCGCCGGGCTGCGCACGCTGGCGGCGATCCCGGTGATCCGCGCGCTGCACATCGGCGTGCCCGCCGATACCGAGGCGCGCGACGTGGTCGACGGCAGCTATCAGGTGTCGGAGCTGATGTTCTTCGACAGCGTGCCCGACCAGAAGGCGTATCAGGATCATCCGATCCACCGGAAGTTCGTCGCGGACTGCGAGCCATTGTGGCGCAAGGTGACGGTGTACGACACGCTGCGCGTCGACTGAGGCGCGCCTCGTCAACCGAGTTGCGCGGCGCGCGGCAGCTTCTACACTGACGATAAAGGGACGGGGGGTCGTCGGTGAATAACTGGGTTGCATGGGGTGCGGCAGGTGCCTCGATGGTGGTGGCGTCGACGGTTGCGGGGCAGGCGAGGGACGCGGTGCGCGATGTCCGCTATGCGCCCGCGCCGAACTGGGTGATCGCGCCGCCCGAGGCAAGCGACGCGCCCTTGCCACCGGGTGCACCGATGCGGATCGTCTATGTCGACCAGCAGGTGCGGCTGGTGCCGGGCGGCAGCGAATCCTACGAAGCATATCGCTTCAAGGTGCTGGCGCCCGAGGCGCTGGCGGTCGGCAACGTCACGGTCGCCTGGTCGCCGGGCAGCGACGTGCTGACGGTCCACCGCCTGCAGATCATCCGCGACGGCAAGCCGATCGACGTGCTGGCGACGCAGAAGTTCGCGATCCTCCAGCGTGAAAGCAACCTCGAACAGTCGATGCTCGACGGGCAGTTGACCGCCGCGCTCCAGGCCAGCGGACTGCAGGTCGGCGACGAGCTCGACTTCGCCTTCACCCGCATCTCGCGCGACGCGGCATGGGGCGAGCGGCCGCAGGGCGGGATGCAATTCCCGATCATGGGGATGCGCGGCGCATGGCGGTGGCGGCTGGTCGAGCCGGACGGGCAGCGCGTGGTCGTCAAGACGATCGGCGATCTGCCCGCCCCCGTTGTCACGCAAGCGGGGGCGCTGACCGATCGGCGCTACACGCTGTCGGACCCGGCCAGCGCGGTGCTGCCCGAGCAGGCGCCGCCGCGCTTTGCGGTGACGCGCGTCGTGCAGTTCAGCGGCTATGACGACTGGCGCACGGTGTCGCGCACCTTCGCGCCGCTCTACACGCGCGCCACCACGTTGAGCGCCGGCTCGCCGGTGAAGCAGGAGGCGGCGCGGATCGCGGCGGAGACGAGCGACCCGGCGCGGCGGATCGAGGCGGCGCTGCGGGTTGCCGAGGATCGCATCCGCTATGTCTATGTCGGGCTGGACGGCGGCAATTACCGCCCGGCCACGGCGGACGAGACGTGGCAGCGGCGGTTCGGCGACTGCAAGGCGAAGACCGCGCTGCTGATCGCGCTGTTGCGCGAGCTGGGGATCGCTGCCGAGCCGGTACTGGTGTCGAGCAACGGCGGCGACGGCATCGACGAACGGCTGCCGACGCCGGGGGCGTTCGACCATATTATCGTGCGGGCGACCGCGGGCGGCGCATCCTATTGGCTTGACGCGACGCGGCTGGGCGATCGCCACCTCGCCGACCTGCCGCCGCCGGCATCACGTTGGGGGCTGGCGTTGCGCGACGACGGCGCGCCGCTGGAGGCGTTGCCCGCGACGCCGCCACGGCTGCCCGACCGGATCGAGGCGATCGACATCGACGCCAGCGCCGGCTTCGACAAGCCGGGCGCCTATCGTGCGCAGCACGTGCTGCGCGGCGACGAGATCTTCACGATCCGCGCGCAGCTGGCCGGGCTCGCCGATGCCGATGCGCAGCGTGCCGTCGCCGCTTACTGGCGGCAACAGCTCCCCGACGTCGAACCGGCGACGACGACGTGGAAGTTCGACGACGACAACCGTCTGCTGGTGCTGGCGATGACCGGGACCGGCAAGGTCGAGTGGGAGGGCGATGCCAAGCAGGGGCGCACGCATTACGTCTATTACGGCGGCTACCCGCCACCCAATGAACTGAAGCGGCCCAAGGACCAGCCGCAGGATGCGCCCTGGGCGACCGACTATCCGAGCTTCACCTGCTATTCCGCGACGGTGAAGGTGCCGGCCGCGGACAAGGGCTTCCGCTGGAGCTTCTCGTCGAAGCCGGTCGATCGCACGCTGGGCGGGGTCACCTATTGGCGGATCGCGACGTTCGAGCATGATGTCGTGCACGTCACCCGCACGCGCCGCACCGACGTCCGCGAGATCAGCGCGACGCAGGCGCGGCAGCTCAACGACGCGATCGCCGGGTTCGACAACAACAAGGCCTATGTGTTCGAAAGCCGCGACAAGCCGACGGTGGATGTCGCCGCGCCGGGCAGCGACTTCGGCAACTTCGCGGCCTTCGCCGGGCCGAACCCGCCGTGCCAGCGGCCGGTGCACGCTGCGGCAGTAAGCAAGTAGCGGCGCCGGATCAGCTCTTCAGCCGCCATCCGGTGCGGAAGATCGTCACCACCGCGGCGAGGCACAGCGCGGCGAACGCCAGCGTCACCGCCACGCACAGCCCGAACGACACGTCGCTCTGCCCGAAGAACGTCCAGCGGAAGCCGTTGATGAGATAGGCGACCGGGTTGAACAAGGTCACCGTCCGCCACGGCTCGGGCAGCACGTCGAGCGAGTAGAAGGCGCCGCCGAGGAAGGTCAGCGGGGTGACGACGAGCAGGGGAATGACCTGCAATTGCTCGAAGCCGTTCGCCCAGATGCCGAGGCAGAAGCCGAACAGCGCGAAACTCGCCGTGACCAGCAGCAGGTAGAGCAGCATCAGCAGCGGATGCGCGACGTGCAGGTCGACGAACAGATGCGCGGTGGCGAAGATCACCAGCGCGATCACCATCGACTTGGTCGCCGCCGCGCCGACATAGCCGAGCACCGTCTCGACCGGTGACAGCGGCGCGGAGAGCAATTCGTAGATCGTGCCGGTGAACTTCGGCATGTAGATGCCGAGGCTGGCGTTGAAGATGCTCTCCGAGAAGATCGTCAGCAGCATCAGCCCCGGCACGATGAACGCGCCGTAGCTGACGCCATCGACCCCGCGCATCTGTGACCCGATCGCGGCGCCGAACACGATGAAATAGAGCGTGGTGGTGATGACCGGGGTCGCGAGGCTGGTCCAGATCGTCCGCCCGAAGCGCGCCATCTCGAAGCGATAGATCGCCCAGATGCCGTGGAGGTTCATGCGCGCGCTCCCACCAGATCGACGAAGATGTCCTCGAGGCTCGACTTGCGCGTCTCGAGATCGCGGAACGCGACCTGTTCCTGCGCCAGCCGTTCGAGCAGCCGCGGGATGCCGGTATCCTCGGCCTTGGCGTCGAAGACGTAGCGCAATTTGTGCCCCTCGTCCTCCAGCGTCAGCGGCCAGTCCGCCAGCCCGGCCGGGATCGCGGTCAGCGGCTCAACCAAAGTAAGGTCCATCTGCCGCTTGCCGAGCTTCGCCATCAGCGCGTTCTTCTCCTCGACCAGCAGCAATTTGCCGCCGGTGATGACGCCGACGCGGTCGGCCATCTCCTCGGCCTCCTCAATATAATGGGTGGTGAGGATGATCGTCGCGCCTTGTTCGCGCAGTCGGTGAACCAGCTTCCACATGTCACGGCGCAAGGCGACGTCGACCCCGGCGGTCGGCTCGTCGAGGAACAGGATCTGCGGCTCGTGCGCCAGTGCCTTGGCGATCAGCACGCGGCGCTTCATCCCGCCGGACAGGTCCTTGATCTTCGAATGCCGCTTTTCCCACAGCGACAGGTCGCGCAGCACCTGCTCGATATAGGCGGAGTGCCCCGAGCGGCCGAACAGCCGGCGCGAGAAGGTGACGGTGGCCAGCACGCTTTCGAACTGGTCGGTCGCCAGTTCCTGCGGCACCAGCCCGATCGCGCGGCGCGCGGCCTTGTAGTCGCGGGTCACGTCGTGTCCGGCGACGGTGACGCTGCCGGCGCTGGGCGTGACGATCCCGCAGATGATGCTGATGAGCGTCGTCTTGCCCGCGCCATTCGGTCCGAGCAGCGCGAAGATCTCGCCGCGGTTGACGGTCAGGTCGACCGTGCCGAGCGCGGTCGGGCCGTTGCGATAGGTTTTCGACACGCCCGCAACGGTGAGAATCGGCTCCGGCATTCCGCCCCCTGAACGATGACCCAGATCGTTACGCCGGCGCGCGACAATCGTTCCAGAATTGGGACGTCGGCGCACGCCGGCGAGCGGTTCCGCGCGGCGCGCTCGGCCACAATCGTTTGAAGTTAACCATGATCCGCAATCTGTGTCATTATGGGTCGCGGGCGGAGCGACCGGCCTTGGAGCGCGCGCGCAATGCGCTTCTAACCCTTTGTACCGACAGGATTGTCGGAATGGGGAGGACGTATGAAAGCGCTTTATTGCCTGACCGCGGCGGCTCTGGTCGTCGCGGCGGCGCCGGCCTCGGCCGCCACCGTCATCGTGTCCGATGTTGCGGGACTGCCGAGCAAGACCGCCTGGGGCACCTATCCCGGCGAGAATTATGCGGGTAGCAGCGCGGCGGTGACGGGCACCGTCGCCTATAACGGGACCGGCTCGCTGGAGATGCGCGGCGACCGCACGCGCACGCAGCTCGGGATCCAGTTCGCCCTCGGTCGCACCGATCTCGGCGCCCTTTCCACCGTCAGCGCGCTGACCTTCGACTGGCGGATCGCCGCGGATTCGACCAACCCGTACAATGCGGATTACACCCCGGCGCTGCGGCTGCTGATCCTCGACGGCAGCACGCGCAAGGAGCTGATCTGGGAGGGTGCGTATAACGGCACCTATGGCAACACCGCCCGCGACACCTGGTACAGCACGACCGCCAACGACAAATTCTACATCACCGGCGGCAGCGTGAATGACGGCCAGACGATCGCCAGCTGGGCGTCGCAGCTGACCGGTGCGCGGCTGCTCGGGATGTCGGTGGGCGTCGGCAGCGGGCTGGGGAAGGGCTATCACGCCTTCGCCGACAATGTGACACTGACCACCAGTGCGGGCAGCACCACCTACAATTTCGACCTAAAGCCGACGGCCGCGGTGCCGGAGCCGGGGACGTGGATGATGATGATGCTGGGCTTCGGCGTGGTCGGCGCGGCCTGCCGCCGCCGAACGCGCGCGCGGGTGGCGCTGGGCTGAGCTGCCTCCCCGCCGTCGCCCCGGATCAGGTCCGAGGCGACGGCAAGCGGGGGATCGGCTCTAGGAAGCGCGCGCCTTCGCCACCGCGTCCTGCAAGCGATCGAGCGGAAGCGCGCCGCTCAGCAGCTGGTCGCCGACCACCCAGGCCGGCGTACCGGTGATCCCGAGCTTCTGCGCCAGTTCGAGATTGCCCCGGAGCGTCTCGTCGGCATCGGCGGGCATCTTGGCGAGATCGACCCCGCTGGCGCGCGCCGCCTGCGCGATCGTCGCGTCGCTGACCGGGCCGGCGGCGTAGAGCGCGTCGTGGAACGGCTTGAACTTGCCCTGTGCCGCGGCGGCCAGCGAAGCGCGGGCGGCGGTGCGGCTGCTCTCGGCGAGCACCGGCAGCTCCTTGAAGACGACGCGCAGCTTCTTGTCGGCCGCCACCAACTTCTCGATCGTCGGCAGGCTGGCGCGACAGAAGCCGCAATTATAGTCGTAATATTCGACCAAGGTGACATCGGCGTTCGGGTTGCCGATCCACGCATTGCCATACGGCTCCTCGATCGCGCCGCGGCTGGCGGCGATCGCGCGCGTCGCGTCGCGTTGTTGCAGGCGCTCGATCGCCTCCGGGATCAGCTCGGGGTGCGCGAGCACATAGTCGCGAACGACCCGGCCGATGCGCGCCTCGTCCGCCGCGCCGACCGGCGCCGCGCGCTCCGCGAGCCAAATGCCGCCGGCGCCGAACAACAGTCCGATCGCCACCAGCCCCAACACCATCAACCTGTTCAACGCCGGCGCTTCTTTCCGTTCTTGTCGACGGCGTTCTGCGCGGTCATCGCAATGTCCTGCGCGCGGATCCAGTCGGGGGTGTTCTTGGGGATGCCCGCCATCGCATAGCGGGCGCGGTCGGCGGCGGTGCGGTCGTCGCCCATCATGCTCGCGCGCTCGGCGCTGGCCAGCGCGGCACGCGCCTCGTCGCCGGTCAGCTCGTAGACCGTGCCGAGCTGGAACCACGCGAACGGATTTTCGTCGTCGCGTGCCACAGCGGTGCGCAACACGCGCTTCGCCTCGTCGTAATGCGTCGGGTCCTCGGTCGCGATCAGCGCATGGCCGTAGGTCGTTGCGATCAGCGGATTGGCGCGCGAGCCCTCGGTCGCGCGCTTGAGCGGCGCGAGCGCGAGCTTCGGCTTGCCGGCTTCGAGCAGAATCTGCCCCATGATCTCCTGAAAATACGGGTCATTGGGCTCCTTCGCGACCAGCGCCTCGGCCTCGGCATCCGCCTTCTCGGGATAGCCGGCGCGGTGATAGGCATAGGCGCGCGCGTAATGCGCATAGACGGTCTGGTCGCTGTCGGGATATTTCTGGAGCGCCTGCGGGGGCGGCATCAGATAGCCGTCGAGCTTGGCGCGGACGCGCAGAAAGCGCTCCTGGAGCGTGCTGTCGGGGGGCTTGCTCCATGCCTTGGACGCCTGCACGTCGGCGGTCAGCGTCTGGACGCGCGTGCCCGACAGCGGGTGCGATTGCATGAACGGGTCGATGTTCTTCGTGCCGTAGCGATATTCCTGCTGCTGCAGCTTCTTGAAGAACTCGAGCATCCCCTTGCCGGTGATCCCGGCGGTGTCGAGATAGCGGACCGCCGAGGCGTCGGCGGTCGCTTCCTGCACGCGGCTGAACGCGAGATATTTGCCCATCGCGACCTGCTGCCCGGCGGCGAGGATGCCGGCACCGGCCTCGCCGCCGCCCGCCGCCATCGCGGCGAGCCCGAGCACCATCGAGAGCAGATAGACGCCCATCGCCGGCTTCTGCGCCTGCGCGCCGGTGATGACATGGCCGTCGGCGATATGGCCGAGCTCGTGCGCGATCACGCCCTGCACCTGATTGGCGCTGTCGGCCTGCTGGAGCAATCCGGTATGGATATACACCGTCTGACCACCGGCGACGAAGGCGTTGATCGACTCGTCGTTGACCAGCGCGAACGACACGTCGGTGGGACGCAGCCCGGCGGCGGTGACGAGCGGCGCGGACATATCCTTGAGCAGCGCCTCGGTTTCGGCATCGCGCAGCAGCGACTGCGCCTGCGCGGGTTGCGCGAGGAGCAGGACGGTGGTGGCGACGGCAGTGATCAGGCGACGCATGGGAGGCGTCTTAGGGCATGACGTCGGGAGCCGGAAGGCGCGTCGGCGCTTTTCAGCGGAACGTTCACCTTGTTCGTCGCCCCGGATTCTTCGACGAAGCTCAGGAGAGCCTTGACCCGAGGCCCCGCTTCTCGCGGCCGGGTCAAGAAGCGGGATTCCGGATCGCGTCCGGGATGACGGAAGAACGCAGGTGAGGGATGCCAGCCGATCGACCGTACGTCATTGCGAGCGGAGCGAAGCAATCCAGAGTCGGACCAGGACGCCCTAAATTGCTTCGCTCCGCTCGCAATGACGACTGGGGAAGAGGCAGGGATCATCGGCCGGGCTGTGCGGCGGTTCGACTGAACCGCCGCTGAAGCCCGGCCGATCGCGTCACGCGCCGAACGTACGCTGCCACCAGCCGCGGCGCGGGGCGGCCGTCTGCTCGGCGTCGGCGGCCGGCTCCTCGACCGCAGGCGCCTCCTCCGCCGCCGGTTCGTCCGCGACCACCGGCTCGGGCGCGGCGTCCTCGGCGACCTTCTTGCGCCGCGTCCGCTTCGGCTTGGCCGGCGCTTCCTCGGCGACCGGCTCGGGCGCGGGCAGGCCATCGTTGACCGGACCGGCATCGCCTGCCTCGACCACCGGCTCGGCGACCTTCTTGCGGCGGGTGCGCTTCGGCTTGGCCGGTGCCTCCTCGGCGACCGGTTCGTCGGCGGCGACCGGCGCGGGGGCCGGCTCCTCGGCGGGCGCTGCCGCGGCCTTGCGACCGCGCTTGGGCGCGGGCGCCGGCGTCGGCTCGGCGGCGACGCGCGCGCGCGGACGGCGGCGCGTCTTGGGCGCGGCGGGCTCTTCGACCGCGGGCGCTTCCTCGGCGACCGCGTCGGCCACGACCGGCTCGGGCTCGATCGCGGCGTCGTCGACGACCTCGACCTGCGCCTGGGCCGGCTCGGCCGCCTGCTCGCCCCCGCGCTCGCCGTCGCGACGGCGGCCGCGACGCCCGCGCCGACGACGACGGCCGCCCTCGCGCTCGGCCTCCTCGCTGGCTTCCACGTCGGCCGCGGCGTCCGGCTCGGCGTCGGCGGCTTCGGCCTCCTCGGCCTCTTCCTCGCCGGCCTCGTCGGTCCGCTCCTCACCCTCGACCCGGTCGCGACCGCGACGCCCGCGACGGCGACGGCGGCGACGCCCGCCGCGCCCGCCTTCGCCCTCGGGCGCGGCGACCTGCTCGACGGTGTCCTCGTCTTCGGCCTCTTCCTCCTCGTCGATCTCGTCCTCGACCAGATCGTCCTCGGGCTCCTCGACGATCGGGCGATCGAACTTCGGCGGGTGCGCGGGTGGCGGGCCGCTGGCCTCGACCGACATGCGTGCGCCTTCCTCCTCGCCATCGGGGATGATCTCGACGGTGACGCCGTAGCGGTCCTCGATCTCGGCGATGTCGGCGCGCTTGCGGTTGAGCACGTAGAAGGCCGCTTCCTGGCTGCAGCGCAGCGTCAGGACCGAGCCACGGCCACGCGCCGCTTCGTCCTCGAGCAAGCGCAGCGCCGACAGCCCCGACGACGAGGCGGTGCGGACGAAGCCGGTGCCCTCGCAATGCGGGCAGGGGCGGGTCGAGGCCTCGAGCACGCCGGTGCGCAGCCGCTGGCGGCTCATCTCCATCAGGCCGAAGCCCGAGATGCGGCCGACCTGGATGCGCGCGCGATCGTTCTTGAGCGCCTCCTTCATCGCCTTCTCGACCTTACGGACGTTCGATCCGTTATCCATGTCGATGAAGTCGATGACGATCAGCCCGGCCATGTCGCGCAGCCGCAGCTGACGTGCGATCTCCTGCGCGGCCTCAAGATTGGTCGCGGTGGCGGTCTGCTCGATATTGTGCTCGCGGGTCGAGCGGCCGGAGTTGATGTCGATCGACACCAGCGCCTCGGTCGGGTTGATGACCAGATAGCCGCCCGACTTCAGCTGGACGACCGGGTGGTACATCGCCGCGAGCTGATCCTCGACGCCGGCGCGCTGATAGAGCGGCACCGGATCGCTGTAATGCTTCACCTTCTTGGCGTGGGTCGGCATCAGCAGCCGCATGAACTCGCGCGCCTGGCGATAGCCGTCGTCGCCCTCGACGATGACCTCGTCGATGTCCTTGTTGTAGATGTCGCGGATCGCGCGCTTCATCAGGTCGCTGTCGCCATAGACCAGCGCCGGCGCGCTCGACGTCAGCGTCTTCTCGCGGATCTCGTCCCACAGCCGGGCGAGATAGTCGAAGTCGCGCTTGATCTCGGTCTTGGTGCGCTGGAGCCCGGCGGTGCGGACGATGCAGCCCATCGACGACGGCAGCTGCAGGTCCGCCATGATCGTCTTGAGCCGCTTGCGATCGGCGGCGTTGCTGATCTTGCGGCTGATCCCGCCGCCATGCGACGTGTTGGGCATCAGCACGCAATAGCGGCCGGCGAGCGACAGATATGTGGTCAGCGCCGCGCCCTTGTTGCCGCGCTCTTCCTTGACGACCTGCACCAGCAGCACCTGGCGGCGATGGATCACGTCCTGGATCTTGTAGCGGCGGCGCAGGTTCATGCGACGCTGGCGCAGCGCCTCGACCTGATCGTCATTGCCGCCAGACCGGCCGCGACGGCGCGGGGCGGGGGCGTCGCCCTCTTCCGCATCGTCATGGTCGTGATCGTGGTCGGCGTCGTCGTGATCGTCGCCCTCGGCATCGCCCTCGAACTCGCCGTCGTCGAGCGCGTCCTGCTCGGCGCGTAGCGCGGCTTCCTCGGCGGCGTGCTCGGCCTCCTCGCGCAGCAGCGCCTCGCGATCCTCCTTGGGGATCTGGTAATAGTCCGGGTGGATCTCGCTGAAGGCGAGGAAGCCGTGGCGATTGCCGCCGTAATCGACGAACGCCGCCTGCAGCGACGGCTCGACGCGCGTCACCTTGGCGAGATAGATGTTACCCTTGAGCTGCTTGCGCTCGGCACTCTCGAAATCGAATTCCTCGATCCGGTTACCCTTGACGACCGCCACGCGGGTTTCTTCCCGGTGGCGTGCGTCGATCAGCATACGCGTGGTCATTGAAAACTCTCCACGCGCCGCCCTCCGCCGAAGGGGAGGGGGCGCGACGATAGGGCGCGGCCGACCGCCCGATGGGGTCGGCGGCGCGGATGATGATGATGTCTGCTGCGGTTCGCGACGCCGCCCGCTCCATCGAGCGGGGAAGGCCGACCGCGACCGTGCCGCCGCCGGCACGGGCCGGGCGGAACAGCGATCGGGCGGAATGCGGCATTGCGAACGTCAACCTGATGACCCCGGGGCCGGCACGTCGCCGGGCGGGGGGTGGCACCGAAAGCTGCGTCGCGCGACCTTCGCGCAACATTTTCGGTCATCGCGACACGTAGCATCGCTTCGTCGCCGCTTCAACCGGGTCGTTTTTATGATTCGAATGCGTTAACCATCCGGGAAGGCTGACGGGTTAGCGCTACGATCACGATGGCGCGCGAACATGGGAAAGGGGCGATGGCAGGCAAAGCGGGAGCGACGATCGCGGCGATGCTGCTGGCGCTGGCCGCGCCGACGGCGGGCGGCGATCCGCAGCTCGACTTCCTGCCGTGGAAGTCGCGCCGCGAGGCGGCGCCGCGCACGGTGACGGTGCGCGTGCCGCCACCCGCGCGCGGGGTGCGGCTGCCGCGGATCGCCGGCGCGGCCGGGCGTCCGTTGGTGGTGATCGACGCCGGGCATGGCGGCAACGATCCCGGCGCGGTCAACCCGGTCGCCGGGCTGCGCGAGAAGGACGTGACGCTCAGGATCGCGCGCGCGATCCGCGACGCTCTGGTCGACAACGGGCGGGTGCGGGTGGCGCTGACGCGTGACGACGACCGTTTCATCATCCTGCGCGAACGGTTCGGGATCGCGCGGCGGCTGAAGGCGGACCTGTTCATCTCGGTCCATTGCGACAGCGTCGGGACGGGCACGCCGACCGGCGCGACCGCCTATACCCTGTCGGACGTCGCGTCGGACCGCGAGGCGGCGCGGCTGGCGGCACGCGAGAACCGCGCCGACGTGATCGCCGGGGTGACGCTCGATCGCGATCCCGACGTGTCGTCGATCCTGATCGACCTGACGCAGCGCGAGACGATGAACGCCTCGGCCGGGTTCGCGCGGCTGCTGGGACGCGAGGCGCGGCCGCTGATTCCGGTCAAGAGCAATTTCCACCGCACCGCCTCGCTGATGGTGCTCAAGGCGCCCGACATGCCGTCGATCCTGTTCGAGACCGGCTATATCTCGACCGCGTCGGACGCGGCGTTTCTCGACAGCAAGGAGGGGCGCGAGAAGATCGCCGAGAGCGTGCGGCGCGCGGTGGATGTGTATTTCGCGCGGCGGATGGCGGAGCGGTAGGGCAGGTTCCGTTTGCCTCGAGCAGCCGTCGAGCGAAGTCGAGACGGCGTGTCGAGAGGTGGTTGTATGCGGCGTCTTCTCGACAGGCGGGTTCTCGGCTGCGCTCGAACCCTGCTCGAAGCGAACGGACGTTGCTGGACTTCTTCGCCGCAAACCCCTAACCGACACGCCGCGCACGCCTCTTACGGGTTTCCGGCCGCTGCGCTTCCTCAATCGAGCCCGCAATCAAGGAGATCCCCGCAATGGCGTGGCTCATCCTCGGCGTCGCCGTGGTCACCGAAATCGTCTGGGCGCTCAGCCTCAAATGGGCCGCCACGCAAGGATCGTGGCTGGCGTCGGCGGTTCCGATCACGCTCAGCTTCGTCAACATGGGGCTGCTCGCGATGGCGATGCGCGGTCTGCCGGCGGGCACCGCCTATGCGGTGTGGACCGGGCTCGGCGCGGTCGGCGTCACGATCTTCGGCGTGTTCCTGTTCGGCGAGAAGCTCGCGCCCGCGCAGATCGGGTTCATCGCGCTGATCATCGTCGGGGTGGTCGGCACGAAACTGTTCGCCCCCGCCTGAGCGAGTTGCCGTTTGGCGGGCGAGACCGTACACGCCGAAACCGACATGGCTTCCGATCCGACCGCTGCCGTGCCTGTTCGGCGTATTTCACCCCGCGCGCTGTGGCGTCGCTGGTGGGTGCGCTGGGGCACCTATCTGCTGGGCCTGCTGGTGGTGGCGCTCGGCGTTTTCTGGCTGGTGTTCGCGCGCGACCTGCCGTCGGTCGACAAGCTCAAGGCCTATGAGCCGCCACTGCCGACCAACGTGCGCGGCGCGGACGGCGCGCCGATCTATTCCTATGCGCGCGAACGCCGCGTCGAGCTGGCGTACAACGAATATCCGCCGCTGCTGGTCAAGGCGTTCCTCGCCGCCGAGGACAAGACCTTCTTCGAGCATCACGGCGTCGACTTCCCCGGGCTGGCGGGCGCGGTGTTCGATTATGCGCGCAAGTTCGGCACCGGGCAGCGCGCGCGCGGCGGGTCGACGATCACGCAGCAGGTCGCCAAGAACCTGCTGATCGGCAACGAATATTCCCCGACTCGCAAGATCCGCGAGGCGTTGCTGGCGTATAAGATCGAGGAGACGCTGACCAAGCCGCAGATCATCGAGCTGTATCTCAACCAGATCTTCCTCGGGCGTAACGCCTACGGCGTAGAGGCGGCGAGCCACGCCTATTTCGACAAGGAACTGAACGAGCTGTCGCTGGGGCAGCTCGCCTATCTCGCGATCCTGCCCAAGGGCCCGTCGAACTACGATCCGTTCCGCGACACCGATCGCGCGCTGGAGCGGCGCAATTACGTGCTGCGCGAGATGGTCAAGAATGGCTTCGTCACCGCAGCACAAGCCGAGGCGGCCGCCGCCGAGCCGATCGGCGCGATCACGCACCGCACACCGAAGTTCGAGCGCGTCGGCGGCTATTTCGTCGAAGAAGTGCGTCGCGAGCTGATCGGCAGGTTCGGCGAACAGTCCGAGGACGGGCCGCACAGCGTCTATGCCGGCGGATTGTGGGTGCGCACCTCGCTCGACAAGAATATCCAGCAATATGCCGCCGAGGCGCTGCGCAACGGGCTGCTGCGCTTCGACGCCGGGCGTGGCTGGTCGGGGCCGCTGCGGCACGTCGAGGTTGCGGGCGACGCGTGGCAGGGGCCGCTGATCGGCAGCAACATCATGCTCGACCACGACGATTGGCGCGCGGCGATCGCGATCGCGCGCGACGGCGACGCGTGGCGGCTCGGCTTCGCGGACGGGTCGACGGGGACGATGGCGCGCGACGCGGCGCAGATGCCGGTGCGCAACCAGGGCGGCGCCGCCTTCGCCGCGATCAAGCCCGGCGACATCATCGCGGTCGCGCCGAGCGGGGCGGGGCGGTTCGCGCTCCGCTCGGTGCCGCGCATCTCGGGCGGGTTCGTCGTGCAGGAGCCCGCGACCGGGCGCATCCTGGCGATGCAGGGCGGGTTCGAGTCGAGCGTCCAGTCGTTCAACCGCGCGACGCAGGCGTTCCGCCAGCCGGGGTCGACGATCAAGCCGATCGTTTATTCGGCGGCGCTGGAAAACGGCATGACCCCGGCGTCGATCATCGTCGACGGGCCGTTCTGCGTCGACCAGGGCGCGCGGCTGGGGCAGAAATGCTTTCGCAACTTCGGCAATTCTCGCGGCGCCGGGCCGCACACGATGCGCTGGGGCATCGAACAGTCGCGCAACCTGATGACGGTGCGCACCGCCGCGCAGACCGGCATGGGGCGCGTCGTCAAGCTCATCAAGGCGATGGGGATCGGCGATTACTCGCCCTATCTCTCCTATGCGCTCGGCGCCGGCGAGACGACGGTCACGAAGATGGTCAACGCTTATGGCGTGCTCGCCAACTGGGGGCGCTGGCACGATCCGTCGCTGATCGACGTCGCGCAGGACCGGCACGGGCAGGTGATCTGGCCCGAGAACTGGCGCGCCTGCGACGGCTGCAACGCGCGCGACTGGAACGGTCGCGCGATGCCGCGACCGGCGACCGGCGGGCGGCAGGTGCTCGATGCGATGAGCGCCTAT
The DNA here is from genome assembly GCA_913776255.1 of uncultured Sphingomonas sp. Classification (GTDB taxonomy): domain Bacteria; phylum Pseudomonadota; class Alphaproteobacteria; order Sphingomonadales; family Sphingomonadaceae; genus Sphingomonas. Next base: position 65,267 of record CAJYLV010000016.1, read on the forward strand.
CAGATGGTGCACATCACCGAGGGCGTGATCCAGCGCGGCACCGCGACCGGGCTGCGCGATCTGAACCGCCCGATGTTCGGCAAGACCGGCACCAACAATGGCCCCACTGACGTGTGGTTCATCGGCGGCACGCCGCAGATGATCGCCGGGCTCTACATGGGCTTCGACAGCCCGCGCAGCCTCGGCGGCTATGCGCAGGGCGGGACGGTCGCGGTGCCGGTGTTCAAGGAATGGGCGCAGAAGGCCTATTCGGGGCTGCCGGCGATCCCGTTCCGCGCGCCACCGGGGATCCGCATGGTGCGGATCGACCGCGCGAGCGGGCGGCCGGCGTTCGGCACCTTCCCGACCGACAGCGATCCCAAGCCGGCGGTGATCTGGGAAGCGTTCAAGCCGCAGAGCGAGGCGCGCCGCGCGCGCCGCGCCGCGCCGAGCGCCGCCCCCTCAGCACGCCCGAGCGCCAGCGCGACCGGCACCACCGCCAGCGACAGCGACTTCTTGCAGAGGCAGGGGGGCATCTACTAAGTCGTCGCCAGAACGTTTTTTCGTCGTCCCAGCCAGTCGCCGGGATTCCCCGGTCACGCAGCCTCGCTCGTGCCGGTCGGGATTCCCCTTCTGGTCGGCGCGGCGTGACCTTGGAGTGAAGTTATGCGCGCCGAAGCGCAGGCCCATGTCGACAGCATCAACGAGGCGCTGGCGCTGCTGCGCCGTTTCCTCGACTGGGACCGCGCGTTGCGTCGCCTCGACGAGCTCAACGCGCGTGTCGAGGATCAGGCGCTGTGGAACAATCCCAAGGAAGCGCAGGCGGTGATGCGCGAGCGTCGCCGGCTGGACGAGGCGGTCACCGCGACGCGCGACATCGAGCGCGAACTGTCCGACACCGCCGAGCTGATCGAGATGGCCGAGGCCGAGGGCGATGCCGAAATGGCCGACGAGGGCGTCGCCGCGCTCAAGGCGCTCGCCGATCGCGCGCAGGCCGACAAGGTCAAGGCGCTGCTGGCGGGCGAGGCCGACGCCAACGACAGCTATATCGAGATCAACGCCGGCGCGGGCGGCACCGAGAGCCAGGATTGGGCCGGGATGCTCCAGCGCATGTACACGCGCTGGGCCGAGCGGCGCGGCATGAAGGTCGAGCTGATCGACTATCACGCCGGCGAGCAGGCCGGGATCAAGAGCGCGACGCTGCTGGTCAAGGGCGAGAACGCCTATGGCTATGCCAAGGTCGAGTCCGGCGTCCACCGGCTGGTGCGGATCAGCCCGTACGACAGCGCCGCGCGCCGCCACACGAGCTTTTCGAGCGTGTGGGTCTATCCGGTGATCGACGACAATATCGAGGTCGAGATCAACGAGGGCGACCTGCGCATCGACACCTATCGCGCGTCGGGCGCGGGCGGGCAGCACATCAACACCACCGACTCCGCGGTGCGCATCACGCACTTGCCGACCGGGATCGTGGTGCAGTGCCAGAACCAGCGTTCGCAGCACAAGAACAAGGCCGAGGCCTATAACCAGCTGCGCGCGCGCCTGTACGAGCGCGAGCTGGCGGAGCGCGAGGCGGTCGCCAATGCCGAGAACGCCACCAAGACCGACATCGGCTGGGGCCATCAGATCCGCAGCTACGTGCTCCAGCCGTACCAGCTGGTGAAGGACCTGCGCACCGGCGCGACCAGCACCTCGCCGGGCGACGTGCTGGACGGCGATCTCGACGAGTTCATGGCCGCGGCGCTGTCGCAGCGCGTGACCGGCGAGGCAGTCGTCGTGGAAGACGTCGACTAAGTGGCCGTGCGCGCGCCCGTGTTCGCCGTGACGGCGGTGGCGTTGCTGCTGCTGGCGGCGTGCGACGGGTCCAAGCCGCTGATCGAGCACAAGACCAAGGAGCCGGGGCCGTTCCCGGCCGCCGATCGCCCGATCGCGAACATCGTCTCGCCGCGCTGGTCGAACGAGGAAACCCGCGACCGGCTCGGCGAGGCCGGGCGGGTCATGGACCTCGCCGACATCCGCAAGGGGATGACCGTCGCCGATCTCGGCGCGGGCGAGGGCTATTACACGATCCGGCTGGCGGCGCGGGTCGGCGAGAACGGGCGTGTGCTGGCCGAGGACGTCGTGCCGGCGGTACACGAGGCGCTGGCGGAGCGTGTCGCGCGCGAGCGGCTCGACAATGTCAGCGTGCGGCTGGGGCAGCCCGCCGATCCGCGGCTGCCCGACAACAGTTTCGACCGCATCTTCATGGTGCACATGTATCATGAGATCGGGCAGCCATATGAATTCCTGTGGCGGATGCGGCCGTCGCTGCGCCGCGACGGGCTGGTGGTGGTGGTCGACGCCGACCGCCCGACCGAGCAGCACGGCACCCCGCCGCGGCTGCTGCGCTGCGAGTTCGCGGCGGTCGGCTATGCGCAGGTCGGGTTTCAGGAGCTGCGTTCGGCGGGCGGGTATCTGGCGACGTTCCGCGCGGCGGGGCGGCGGCCAGACCCGGCGGAGATCGTCGCGTGCCGGATGAAGTGAACCGGCGTTGCGCCCCCGCGCAAGCTTGGTTATGCCGCCGGTAACAAACGGGGGTTTGCATGAAACTGGGTTGGTGGGTCGCGCTGGTCGCGGCGATGTCGTTTGGCGCGCAGGTGCAGGCGGCGGTGGTGACGCGCAGCTTCAACGTCACGGCCAGTACCTTCGGAGCCTTCGGCGGCGCAAAGTCACCGTTTTCCGCGCTAAGTGCGGACATCACTTTGACCTATGACGATGCTGTTTCTGGCTTTCCGGTGACGTTGTCGCAGTTTCGCGTCACGACCGACGGCCGCCTCAATGACGGACCCTTTTCTGCCACGCCGGTGGCAGTATATTCCCTCCCGAACGTTATGCGTACGGTGCCGCGGATCGTCATCGGCGGCACACCAAGTGGTATCGGTACGCTAACGGCCAATGAGAACGACTTCTTCATCGGCTTCAACGATGGGCAGCCCGAGTTCACGTCGATCGCGTTCACGATGGCGGGGTCACAGGCAGCTTTTCTGTCGCAAGATGCGCGCGTGCGCGAAACGACGGTGACGGCGGCGGTGCCCGAGCCGGCGACGTGGCTGATGCTGCTGGCGGGCTTTGGCATGACCGGCGCGGTGCTGCGGCGGCGCAGGGTTGTGGCGCGGTACGCCAGCTGAGCGTCACTGCGAGTGAAACGAAGCATTTCCGGTCGGATCAGAACGCCCTTGATCGTTTCGCTACGCTCGCGTTGACGAACGTCTCGACGGCCACGCTGCGGCGGCCTAGACCGCGCCCGTGCAGCAATATCTCGACCTCATGCGCCGCGTGCTCGATTCGGGTGTGCGGCAGGACGACCGGACCGGCACCGGCACGCTCAGCGTGTTCGGGCACCAGATGCGCTTCGATCTGGCGCAGGGCTTTCCGGTCCTCACCACCAAGAAGCTCCACCTGCGCTCGATCATCGTCGAGCTGCTGTGGTTCCTGCGCGGCGACACCAACGTCCGCTGGCTGCAGGAGCGCAAGGTCAGCATCTGGGACGAATGGGCCGACGAAAACGGCGATCTCGGCCCGGTCTATGGCAAGCAATGGCGTGACTGGGCGGCGGCAGACGGGCGGCACATCGACCAGATCGCCGCGCTGATCGACGAGATCCGTACGCGCCCGGCGTCGCGGCGGCAGATCGTCACCGCGTGGAATCCCGGCGAGCTGCACGCGATGGCACTCAGCCCGTGCCACTGCCTGTTCCAGACGCATGTCGCGAACGGCCGGCTGTCGTTACAATTGTATCAGCGCTCGGCGGACATCTTCCTCGGCGTGCCATTCAATATCGCCAGCTATGCGCTGCTGACGCATATGCTCGCGCAGCAATGCGAACTGGAGGTCGGCGAGTTCATCTGGACTGGCGGCGATTGCCACCTGTACCTCAATCATCTCGAACAGGCCGAGACTCAGCTCGCACGCACCCCGACCGCGCTGCCGACGTTGACGCTCGCGCGCCGCCCGGCGTCGATCGATGCCTATGAGCCCGAGGACTTCGTGCTCAACGGCTATGAGGCGCAGCCGCATATCAAGGCGGCGGTGTCGGTCTGACCGTCGCGCGCACGCGACAGTGTGTCGCGGGCGTTTTGCGTTGCAACAATCGGCGGCGTAGCTTGTTTCGCAGCCATGACGAATTTCAGCCGACGCGATGCGATGCTGGCGACGGGCGCTGCGGCGCTCTGGCCGGCGCTGGCCCGGGCGCAAGCGCGCGGGGGCAATTCGACGCCATTTTCCTGGGCCATGCTCCAGCAACGCGCGGCGGCGCTGGCGAAGCAGCCCTATCGCGCCGTGCCGCCGGTCGCCGCCGCCGCGGCGCTCGATTATGATGCGGTCGGCGGCATCCGCTACCGCGCCGACAAGACGCTGGCCGGCGGTATCCGCCCGTTTCCGCTCGGCAAATACGCCCCGGTGCCGGTCACGCTCAACCTCGTCACCAACGGCCGCGCGACGCGCGTCGATTATGCGGCGTCGCTGTTCGAGACGAAACCGGGCGTCACGCCGGCGCCCGGTTTCGCGGGTTTCCGCGTCATGGAGCAGGGCAGGGACAGCGACTGGCTCGCCTATATGGGCGCTTCCTATTTCCGCTCGGCGGGCGCGCTCGACCAATATGGCCTGTCGGCGCGCGGCGTCGCGATCGACACCGGGCTGGAGAAGGAAGAGTTTCCGGTCTTTACCGAGTTCTGGATCGAGCCGCTCGGCGACGGGGGCTATACGATCTATGCGCTGCTCGACGGCGACAGCCTGACTGGCGCGTATCGCTTCGTCTCGCGCCATCCGAAGGCGGTGGTACAGGACGTGTCGTCGGTGCTGTTCCTCCGCAAGCCGGTCGCGCGGCTCGGCATCGCGCCGGCGACCAGCATGTTCTGGTACGACGATCGCAGCCACAAGACCGCGGCCGACTGGCGACCGGAGATCCACGATTCGGACGGGCTGGCGATGCGCACCGTTGGCGGCGAGCGCGTTTGGCGCCCGCTGCGCAACCCCGCGCAGCCGACCACCGACAGCTTCGCCGCCGATGACGTGCGCGGGTTCGGGCTGCTGCAGCGTGACCGCAACTTCGACCATTATCAGGACGATGGCGCGTTCTACGATCGCCGCCCGAACCTGTGGATCGAGCCGCAGGGGCAATGGGGCAGCGGGCGCGTGATCCTCTATGCCTTTCCGACCGCGGGCGAGACGACCGACAATGTCGTGTGTTTCTGGACGCCGGGCGCGCCGGTGCGCGCCGGACAGCGGCTCGCCTATGACTATCGGCTGACCTGGGGTGGCGACGATCCGACGCTCGACCGCGTCGCGTATTTCGTCGACACGTGGACCGGCAGCGCCGGTCGGCCCGGTGCCGAGCCGATCGCCGGCGCGGTCAAGCTGGTCGCCGATTTCGTCGGCGAAGGACTCGCCGGGCTGACGCGGCAGAGCGGGGTGAGTGCCGAGATCGGCGTCGCGCGCGGCAAGCTGCTGGAAAGCGCCGCCTATCCGGTGGTCGGTCAGCGCAATCGCTGGCGCGTGACCGCCGATATCGCACCGGAAGGCAACGGCCCCGCCGACGTGCGGCTGTTCCTGAAGCGCGGCACGACGACGCTCAGCGAGACGCTGCTGATGCCGCTCTACCGGCCGTGACCGATCCGCGCCCCCGCTTGCCGGCGCCCGCGCCGCTCGACATGCCCGAGCAGCGTTTCGACGGACCGCCGCCGCCGGAGCGCGCGCCGGATCCGTTCGATGGCGCGATCGGTTCGGGTGCGGACATTTTCGCGCGCCGCGCCCTGCTGGTGCTGCTGACGCTGGTGCTGGCGCTCGCGGCGTCGACGACGCTCAAGGAATCGGTGCTGACCGACGGGCTGACGGTCAGCGACATGCTGTTGCTGACAGTGTTCTTTCCGCTGTTCGCGCTGCTCGCCTTCGGGTTCATCAACACCGTGGTCGGCTATATCGTGCTGGCGACCGGGCTTCATCCGGGCTTCACCCCGATGCCGCGCTGGTCCGAGCCGCTCAGGGGGCGCACCGCGATCCTGATGCCGGTCCATAACGAGGACATCGGCGAGGTGTGCGGGCGGCTGGCGCAGATGGCCGACGCGTTGGCACGGACCGGCACGTGCGGCGCGTTCGACTTCTTCATCCTGAGCGACTCCGCCGCCGACAACGAGGCCGCGGAGGTCGCGGCGTGGCAGGCGCTCGCCGAACGGTCGGAATGCGCGATCTATTATCGTCGCCGGATCGAGAATGTCGGGCGCAAGCCGGGCAATATCGCCGACTGGCTGCGCGCGCATGGCGCGGCCTACGATTACATGCTGATGCTCGACGCCGACAGCCTGATGGGCGGCGAGACGATCGTCGGCATGACGCAGATCATGGACCGCCGCCCCGGCGTCGCGTTGCTCCAGACCGTGCCGCAGGTGATCGGCGCCTCGACCCTGTTCCAGCGCTGGATGCAATTCTCCAGCCGCATCTACGGCCCGGCCGCCACCGCCGGGCTGGTATGGTGGTCGGGCGCGGAGGCGACCTTCTGGGGGCATAATGCGCTGATCCGGGTTCGCGCCTTCGCGGATAGTTGCGGGCTGCCGGTGCTGCCGGGCGCGCCGCCGTTCGGGGGCACGATCATGAGCCATGACGTCGTCGAGGCGGCGCTGCTGCGGCGGCGCGGCTGGCGCGTGCATATGGTAATGACCGAGGAGACGTTCGAGGAATATCCCCCGACGCTGATCGATGCCGGAGTGCGCGACCGGCGCTGGGCGCAGGGCAATCTCCAGCATCTGCAATTGCTCGGCGCATCGGGATTTCACTGGATCAACCGGTTGCAGTTGCTGCTGGGGGCGGCGGGATATCTCGCCTCGCCGCTGTGGCTGCTGCTGATCGCGGTCAGCGTCGTGCAGGCGGTGCGTGGCGAGCCGGGGCTGATGTCGGGCGATCCCTCGGGGATGGTGCTCGAGCTGACGCTGGCGTTGCTGTTCGGGCCGAAGCTGCTCGGCATCGTCCATGCGCTGGGCGATGCGCAGCGCCGCCGCGCGCTGGGCGGAGCGGGGGGCATCCTGCGCTCGGTGCTGGTCGACGTGCCTTTGTCGACGTTGGCCGCACCGGGGATCGCGCTGACGCAGACGATCGACCTGCTCGGCATCGCGACGCAGCGCAAGGCGGAATGGCATGCGCAGAACCGCCGCGTCGACGGGCTGCCGATGGCGGCGATCCTGCCGCGCTATCGCTGGCACGTGCTGGTCGGGGCGCTGTTGCTGGCGCTGTCGCCGCTGATGCCGAACGCGGCGCTGTGGCTGGCGCCGGTCACCGCCGGGCTGCTGCTGTCGCCGCTGATCGTGCAATGGACGGCCAGCGAGCGCTGGGGCGTCCGTGCGGCGCGCGCCGGGGTGTTCGTCACCGATGCCGGTCGGGACGCGCCGCCGCCGGTGCCGGCGGTCGCGGCGGGGTAGGCGCTGGACGTGAAAAAGGGGAGCGACGCCGGCGCCGCTCCCCCCGATCTTTCAGATCAGAACAGCTTAGTTGCTGTCCGAATCGTTACCATCATCGGCGATGATGATGATGCCGGCGATCACCGCCGCCGCCGCGACGGCTGCGACGATCAGGCCGCCACCGACCAGCTCGTTCTTCTTGGCGGTCGGTGCCGACGCGCGTGCCGCCTTCGCAACCGACAGGCTGGCAGCCGAGTTGACCGGCGCCGCAACCGCCGGAACGGTGGCGAGCGAAGCGACCGCAGCCGCCATCAGAAACTTCTTCATAGTCCATCTCCCTAAGGGCCGTCGGCTATTCTCACGCCGCACTGCATCATGCAACGGCAGTAATATTACAATGCGACGAAAAGTCACCGTAGCGGGTTAGAAGAGAGTCACGCGGCGAACTGGTTCATCGTATTGTGTGCGCCCCCGGCCTTGAGCGCCGCATCCCCGGCGAAATAGTCCTTGTGGTCGTCGCCGATATCGCTTCCCGACATGTTCTGGTGGCGGACGCAGGCGATCCCCTCGCGGATCTCGCGGCGCTGGACGTGCTGGACATAGCCGAGCATCCCCGCTGCCCCGAAATAGTCGCGCGCGAGCAGATCGGTACCGAGCGCCGCGGTATGGTAGGTCGGCAAGGTGATGAGATGATGGAAGATTCCGGCGCGCTGCGACGCGTCGCGCTGGAAGGTGCGAATGCGCTCGTCCGCCTCGACCGCCAGCGGGCTCTCGTCATAGCCCGCATCCATCAGCCGCGCGCGATCGTAGCCCGCGACGTCGCGGCCTTCGGCACGCCAGCGATCGAACACTTGCTGGCGAAAGTTGAGCGTCCAGTTGAAACTGGGCGAATTGTTGTAGACCAGCTTGGCGTCAGGCACTTCGGCGCGGATACGATCGACCATGCCCGCGATCTGCGCGATGTCGGGGCGCTCGGTCTCGATCCACAGCAGATCGGCGCCGTGTTGCAACGCGGTGACGCAATCGAGCACGCAACGATCCTCGCCGGTACCGGCGCGGAACTGGAACAGGTTTGACGGAAGCCGTTTCGGACGCAGCAAATGCCCGTCTCGTTCGATCAAGACGTCGCCGCGTTCCGGCTTCTCGATCGGCTCGGCGTCGAGAAACGCATTATACCGGTCACCAAGGTCGCCGGGCGCGCGCGAAAAGGCGATCTGCTTGGTCAGCCCGGCGCCGAGCGAGTCGGTGCGCGCGACGATGATGCCGTCCTCGACCCCCAGTTCCATGAACGCGTAGCGGCAGGCACGGATCTTCGCGAGGAAATCCTCGTGCGGCACGGTCACCTTGCCGTCCTGATGCCCGCATTGTTTCTCGTCCGAGACCTGGTTCTCGATCTGGAGCGCGCAGGCGCCGGCCTCGATCATCTTGCGCGCGAGCAGATAGGTCGCCTCGGCATTGCCGAAGCCGGCATCGATGTCGGCGATGATCGGGACGACATGGCTTTCGTACTGGTCGACGGCGTGGATCAGCCGCTGCGCCTCGACCGCGTTGCCGGCGGCGCGCGCTGCGTCGATGTCGCGGAACAGCAGTCCCAGCTCGCGCGCGTCGGCCTGTTTGAGGAAGGTGTAGATCTCCGCGATCAGCGCCGGCACCGCGGTCTTCTCGTGCATCGACTGGTCGGGCAGCGGGCCGAAGTCGCTGCGCAGCGCCGCGACCATCCAGCCGGACAGATAGAGATAGGGCCCCCTGGTGGTGCCGAAATGCTTGCGGATGCTGATGATCTTCTGCTGCGCGATGAAGCCGTGCCAGCAGCCGAGCGACTGCGTGTACGCGCCGGGGTCGGCATCATAGGCCGCCATGTCGCGGCGCATCACCGCCGCGGTGTGCCGCGCGATGTCGAGCCCGGTGCGGAAGCGATTCTGCAGGCGCATCCGCGCCACCGCCTCGGGCTGGATGCCGTGCCAGCCGGGGCCGGCCTGGGTGATCCTGCGCTGCGCGGCCGACACCGTGTCCTGATAGGTCATGGTCATCCTCTCAGCCGAGCCGCCCGAGGCGGTGGTACAGGTTGGAGAATTTCGACGAGCGCGGGTCCTCGGCGATCTGGCGGACGTAGTGCGCAATCGCTTCCTTCATCAGCCCGAAGTCCTCGGTCGAGAAGACCGCGCGGCTGCGCTGTGGTTCGGTGTGCGGCATGCTGATCGCTCCTTGCTTGGCATGGCGGCATCGTACCGCCTCGGCCGCGCGATCCGTCAGCAATTCACAAGCAAATCGTGTCGCTTCGTCCAGTCCGGCGGGCTATCTTCAGTCATGCTGTAAAGGAATTTACAGGAGGGGCGGGTGAGTCGCGATAAGTTGCTGGCAGGGCATGCGGTGCGACGGCTGCGGCGGCGCCACGGGCTGACGCAGGCCGCGATGGCCGAGATGCTCGCGATCTCGCCCAGCTATCTCAATCTGATCGAGCGCAACCAGCGCGCGGTGCCCGCCGGGTTGCTGGTCACGCTGGCCGACCGCTTCGACTTCGACCCGCGCGTGCTGCTCGCGGGCGAGCCGGGCGGGGGCGCGGCGGCGATCCGGCGGCGGCTGGCCGATCCGCTGTTCGCCGATCTGGAGGTCGACCGCAGCGAGGTCGAGGAATGGCTCGCCGCCGCGCCGGGCGGGGCGGAGGCGTTCGCGCGCGCCTTCGATCGCGGGCAGGGCGGTGCGGCGGCCTCGATGGTCGACGACCCGGCGATCACCGTGCGGCGCGAGGTCGAGCGCTGGCGCAACCACTTCCCCGATCTCGACGCCGCGGCCGAGACGCTCGCCGACGAACTGCGGCTGGTCGGCGCGGACCTGTATGGCGCGCTGGTCGAGCGGCTGCGCGTCCGGCACGGGCTTGCGATCCGCGTCCTGCCCGTCGAGGCGCTGCCCGATCATCTCGTCCGCGTCGACCTGCACGCGCGGCAGCTGCAACTCGCCGAGCGGCTCGCGCCCTGGTCGCGGACCTTCGCGCTGGCGGTGTACTGCGGGCTGATCGAGGCGCGCGCGGAGCTCGACGCGCTGGTGCGCGGCGCGGCGCTCGACCGGGTGGCGGAGCGGCTGTTCCGGCGCCACCTGTCGGGCTATTTCGCGGCGGCGGTAATGATGCCCTATGCGCGCTTCCTGCGCGCGTGCGAGGCGAGCGGCTATGATCTGGAGCTGTTGCAGCGGCGCTTCGGCGCGGGGCTGGAACAGGTCGCGCACCGGCTGACGACCTTGCAGCGCGTCGGCGCGCGCGGGCTGCCGTTCTTCCTGTTGCGCATCGACCGCGCCGGGCAGGCGTCGAAGCGCTTCGCCGGGGCAAGCGACACGCCCTTGCTCGCGAGCGAGACGCGCTGCCCGCTGTGGCGCGTCCATCACGCCTTCGACCGGCCGGGCAGCGTCGTGCCGCAGGTGCTGGAGCTGGAGGATGGCGCGCGCTGGTTCACGCTGTCAGTGGCGGTGAGCGGCGCTTCGGTGGGCGCGGGGGCGAACCGGGTCGAGAGCGGGTTCGCGATCGCGCTGGGCGTGCCGGCCGAGGTGGCCGGGACGCTCGCCGCGGCGCGCGGGCTGGACCTGACCGGCGCGGCGACGCCGGTCGGGCTGGGGTGCCGGGCGTGTCACCGGATGGCGTGCCCGCAGCGCTCTGCACCGCCGGCCGGGCGGGCGCTGTTGCTGGGCGAGCGCGAGCGGGCAATCTCGGGGTGGACGTTCGCGGGGGATTGAGCTGACTAGGCAACCCACTTCGTCATTGCGAGCGTAGCGAAGCAATCCAGTGTTGCACCAGGACGCCCTGGATTGCTTCGCTACGCTCGCAATGACGTCTACTTCTTCGCGGTGCCCGGCTCGGCCATGTTGCGGTGCTGGTGTGCGGTGACCTCGGGCGGCAGGATGTGCGCGGCGGCGACCTGCAGCTTGTTCTTCCAGCCCGACACGATCGAATGCTTGCCCGCCATCAGCGCGTCCCAGCCGTCCTGCGCGACCTTGGCGGGATCGGACTTGCTGTCCGAGGTGCCGACGTCGGTATCCATCATGTCGGCGCGGTCGAAGAATTCGGTGTCGACCGGGCCGGGCATCAGCGTCGTCAGTGTGATCCCCTCGTGATCCTTCAATTCGTCGCGCAGCGCATCGGTGAAGGAATCCACGAACGCCTTGGTGCCGTTGTAGACCGCCTGGAAGCTGCCGGGGATGAAGCCGGCGATCGAGCCGGTGACCAGCACCTTGCCCTGATGCCGCTCGGTCATCTGCCGCAGCACTTTCTGGAGCAGGTATAGCGTGCCGGTAATGTTGGTGTCGACGACGCGCCGCCAGTCGGCGACGTCCTGATCGAGAAAGCTGCGGCCCAGCCCCTTGCCGGCATTGGCGCAGAGCAGGTCGATCGGGCGACCGTCGGCGGCGGCGAGCAGCCGGTCGACGCCGTCGATCGTCGACAGATCCGCCTCGACCGAGGTGACCTGCGTGCCGAATTGCTTGAAGTCGGCCGCGGCGGCGTCGATCAGCGGTTCGTCGGCGACGACGAGGATGTCATAGCCGTCCTTCGCCGCGAGTGTGGCGAGTTCGAAGCCGATGCCGGTCGAGGCGCCGGTGATGATCGCGAATTTGTTGGGCATGGCGTTTCTCCAGTTGTACTCCGTCATCCCCGCGCAGGCGGGGATCCAGACGCGCAGGTGGTTGCTTGAGCCGAGGCGTCGGAGGTTCTGGATCCCCGCCTGCGCGGGGATGACGATGTGTTTACATCCCCGGCTTCAGCACGATCTTCGTCACGTCATTCTGCTGGTCGTGGAACATCTTATACCCCTCCGGCCCCTGCTCCAGCGGCATCCGGTGCGAGATCAGGAAGGTGGTGTCGATCTTCTCCTCGAGGATCGCGGTCAGCAGCGCGGGAAGGTAGCGCTGGACGTGGGTCTGCCCGGTCTTGAGCGTCAGTCCCTTTTCCATGAACGCGCCCAGCGGCCATTTGTCGACGAACCCGCCATAGACCGCCGGCATCGACACGCGCCCGCCCTTGCGGCACGCGATGATCGCCTGCCGGTTGGCGTGCGCGCGGTCGGTGCCGGTGAAGGTCGAGACCTTGATCTGGTCGAGCACGTTGTCGACGAAGAAGCCGTGCGCCTCCAGCCCGACGCTGTCGATCACCGCATCGGGCCCGATCCCGCCGGTCATCACCATCAGCGCCTCATAGACCGCGCTTTCCTCGAAGTTGATCGTCTCCGCGCCGAACTGCGCCGCCAGCCTGAGCCGGTTGGGGAAGTGGTCGATCGCGATCACGCGCTCCGCGCCGAGCAGGAACGCCGACTGGATCGCGAACAGCCCGACCGGGCCGCAGCCCCATACCGCGACGGTGTCGCCGGGCTCGATGTCGGCATTCTCCGCCGCCATCCAGCCGGTCGGCAGGATGTCGGAGAGGAACAGCACCTTGTCGTCCTCGACCCCGTCGGGAATCACGATCGGACCGACGTCGCTGAACGGCACGCGGACGTACTCGGCCTGTCCGCCGGCATAGCCGCCGGTCATGTGGCTATAGCCGAACAGCCCGGCCATCGGCTGGCCGTACAATTCCTGCGCAATATCCTGATTGTCGGCGGGCAGCCCGTTGTCACAGGCGGAGAATTGCTGCTTGGTGCAATGATAGCAGCTGCCGCAGGAGATCGTGAACGGCACGACGACGCGCTGGCCCTTCTTGAGCGTCGACTTCGCGCCGATCTCGACCACTTCGCCCATGAATTCATGGCCGAGGATGTCGCCCGACTGCATCGTCGGGATGTAGCCGTCGTAGAGGTGGAGGTCCGAGCCGCAGATCGCGGTCGAGGTGACCTTGATGATACAGTCGCGCGGGTTGACGATGCCGGGATCGTCGACGGTATCGACGCGGACATCGTGCTTGCCGTGCCAGGCGATCGCTTTCACAGCCCCATCTCCTCGAATTGCTTGGCGTTCATGGCGGGGGTGGCGATCTCGCCGGTTTCCAGCAGCTGCTTGAAGCGGCGCAGGTCGCGGCGCGCCTGGATCGCGGGCTCGCGCTGGAACATCTTGGCGATCACCTTGCCGATCACGCCGGCGGGCGGATCATAATCGATGGTCGCGACGATCACCGTGCCGCGCGCACCGACGTCGCGGAACTCGACATGGCCGCGGTTGGGGATTTCGGCACCGGGCTCGCTTTCCCACGCCAGCAACTTGCCGGGGACCTCCTCGGTGATCCGCGCGTCCCATTCGACATGGCTGCCGCCGGGCGCCTTCACGACCCAGTGCGAGCGGCGTTCGTCGTGCACGTCGATGCGCACGACATTCTCCATGAACGCGGGCCAGGCGGCAAAGTCGCGGAAGCGCGAATAGACCTCGGCGACGGGCTGGTTGATCGTGACGGCGCGGGCGGCAAGCGCGGTCGGCTTGTCGTGTTTGGCGGCGGCGAGCGGGGCGTCATCGGCCATGGCGGCTCCTTTCCTGTCGCGGCGTCAATGGCCGGTCGGGGAGGGGCGTTCCGTAGAAAAGCCGTGCGTTGATCTGGGTCAGTGAGGTTGCGGGAGACGCGTCATTGCGAGCGCAGCGAAGCAATCCAGGGCGTCGCGCGGAACCCTGGATTGCGTCGCTGCGCTCGCAATGACGGCTTGGTTAGGGATCCCCCTTGCCGCCATGCGCCCCGACCGCAGTGCCGGTCGAGAAGCTCGTCCCGTCCTCCGCAAGCGCCACATACAACGGCGCCAGTTCGGCGGGCTGCCCGGCGCGGCCCAGCGGCGTGTCCTGCCCGAACTCACCCATCTTGCCCGGCAACTGCCCGCCCGCGACCTGCAACGGCGTCCAGATCGGGCCGGGCGCGACCATGTTGACGCGGATGCCCTTCTTGGCGAGCTGCTTGGCGAGCCCCTTGGTGAAGATCAGGATCGCGCCCTTGGTGCTGGCGTAATCGAGCAGCTCCTCGCCGGGGTCGTAGCTGTTGACCGAGCCGGTGTTGATGATGACGGACCCCGGCGGCATCGACGGGATCGCGGCCTTGGCGATGCGGAACATCGCGAAGATGTTGGTCTCGAAGGTGCGGACCATCTGCTCGTCGCTGATCTCCGAGATGTCGGCCTTGCTCTGCTGATAGGCGGCGTTGTTGACGAGCAGGTCGAGCCCGCCGAGCTGGCGCACCGCATCGGCGACCAGCTTGGTGCAGGCCTTCTCGGTCCGGATGTCGGCGGGGAGCAGCACCGCCTTGCGCCCGGCCTGTTCGATCAGCGCCTTGACCTCGCGCGCGTCGGGCTCCTCGCTCGGATAGTAATTGATCGCGACGTCCGCGCCCTCGCGCGCGAAGGCGATCGCGGCGGCGCGGCCGATCCCGCTGTCGCCGCCGGTGACCAGCGCCTTGCGCCCGGCGAGCCGGCCCGAGCCGCGATAGCTGGTCTCGCCACTGTCGGGGCGCGGAGTCATCTTGCCCTGCAATGCGGGCCACGGCTGGCGCTGTTCGGGGAAGGGCTGACTGGTGTATTTGCTGCGCGGATCGCGGAGCGGCACGGGAGTGGCGGCAGGGGCGGCACCCGCCTGCGCCGCCGCGCTGCCCGCGCCGAAGGTCAGTCCCGCCGCGGCGGCGCCGCCCAAAATGGTACGGCGCGTGGTGCCCTGATCGTCCATGTCGCAACTCTCCCGGTTTCCGGGCGCGAACGGGCAGGACGATCAGAGGTTCACCATAACATTCTGGAAGTTGGCTTTATTCGTCATTGCGAGCGGAGCGAAGCAATCCAGAGTCGGACCAGCACGCCCTGGATTGCTTCGCTCCGCTCGCAATGACGGGGGATGTCGCCGATCAGAACCGATAGGCGATCGTCCCCTGCACGACGCGGCGGTTGCCGTACCAGCACCACGCATAATTGGCGAAGCATGACGTGATATAGGTCTTGTCGAACAGGTTGGAGGCGTTGACCGAGGCGGTCAGCCCCTTCAGCGACGGGCTCAGCCGCTCGAGATCGAACCGCGCCCAGGCGTCGTAGACGGTATAGGGCGGGCTGTTGAGCGGCGCGGCCGCCGCGGGGTTCTCGGGCGGGGTGTAGACGCCGGCATAGACCTCGTCGACATGCCGCACCGCACCGCCCAGCGCGAGGCCGTGGAAGGTGCCGCGCTCGGGCGCCCAGTCGAGGATCAACGACGCGCCGCCGCGCCCGACCGTCTCCAGCCCACGGCCGACCCGCGACGGGTCCTGCGGGTCGCTGGTCACGCGCACGCGCTGGCGGCTGTATGCGGCGCGCGCGGTGAAGCCGAGCCCGAGCGGCGCGCTGCCCTCGAACTCGACACCGGTCGAGCGGACCTCACCGGTCTGGCGCGAGATCGAAAAATCGGGGGTCGAGGTGACGACATTGGTCTGGTCGATGCGGAACCACGCGCCGGACAGCAGGATCGGCGTGCCGGGCACGCTGAACTTCGCGCCGGCCTCGATCTGCTTGCCGAACGACGGATCGGCGATCCCGAGCGAGCCGTCGCCGCGCCGCACCGTCGCCGACTGCGGCTCGAACGAGGTAGAGTAGCTGACATAGGGCGCAAGGCCGAAGGCCAGGGTGTAGAGCGCCGCGGCACGCCACGTGAAGCGACCGTCCTTCTTCGCGGTGCCGCCGTTCTGCTGCCCCCACGCCCAATCCTGCCGCCCGCCGAGCGTGACGCGCAATGCGCCCAGCTCCATCTGGTCCTGTGCGTAAAGGCCCTGCTGCCGCAGCCGTGCGTCGAGCGTGAAGGCGCCGAACCCGCCCGGCACCTGCGCAGGCGTGCGCGGCACCGTCATCGTGCCATAGACCGGATTATAGACGTCGAGCGGGGTCGCGCCGCCGAACTGGCCGATCTCGGTCGAATGCGCGACCTGCCGGTCGACGCCGAACAACAGCCGGTGCGTCACCGGCCCAGTGCGCACGGTGCCGGCGAGCTGGTTGTCATAGGTCCAGTTGTTCAGCTCCTCGTCGGTCGCATAGCTGGCGCGGTTGTAGACGCGCGTGCTGCCCGCCACCGGCGCGCCGCTGACATAGACCAGCCCGAGTTGCGCGGTGACGTTCTGGTAGCGGCCCGACGAGCGGAAGCGCCAGCCGCCGCCGAAATCATGCGTGAAGATGTACGTCCCCGCGGCCTGTTCGCGCTGGTAGCGGTTGCCCGCCTCGCCGCCGTCGAAGCGCGTCGACAATTTGCCGTTGGGATTGTCGACCAGCGTGCCGAGCGCCGGGAAGACGCCATAGGCGCCATTGTGCGGATCGTGCGAATAGGTGCCGAGCAATGTGAAGGTGGTGCGCGAGCCGTTGCCGATCGTCACCGCGCCCGAGACGGTCTGCCGCTCGCGCTTGGCGAAGCGCTGCTGCGTGTCGCTGCCGTTCGCGCTGCCATAGACGCGCCACAGCACGTCGCTGCCCGCCGCGCCGCCGACATCGGCATCGACGCGGTACAGGTTGTATTCGCCATAGGTGCCCGCGACCGCACCATAGAGCGGCACGTCGACCGGCAGCTTGCTCGACTGCGCGACCAGCCCACCCGGGCTCGACTGGCCATACAGCGTCGAGGCCGGCCCCTTGAGCACCTCGAAGCGCGCCAGCCGCGAGACGTCGACCTGCGGGATCGCATAGCCGGTGGTGCTGCCGAACTGCTTGAGCCCGTCGAGGAACACCGGCGCGTCGAAGCCGCGCAGCTTGAACTGGTCATAGACCTCGGCACTCGAGCCGCGCGTCTCGGGGGTCACGCCCGCGACGAAGCGCAGCGCCTGGTTGAGGTTCTGGAGGCCGAGCGCCTCGATCTGGTCGCCGGTGACGACGGTAATCGACTGCGCGGTCTCGGCAAGCGGCAGCGCCGATTTGGTCCCGGCGCTGGCGAGATCGGGCACCTGCCGCCCGGTCACGATTACATCGTCGGGGGTGGCGGTGTCGCTGCGCTGCTGCGCGACGGCCGGAGTAGCGGCGAGCAGAACGGCAAGCGTGAAGAAGCTGCTGGAATGACGGACGGACATGAGAACCCCTTTGAATGCAGGGGCCTCTATCCTAAGTGCGATTGATTATCAATAACCTTTGTCGCTGCCCGATCAAAGGTTGACCGTCGCTCCTGCGCAGGCAGGAGCCTATGTTTGCGTCGTCCTGCATCGACGGTGCATTTGCGAGCGAGCTGCCTGTGTCAACTGGCCCGCCACACCAGAGAGACATGGGCCCCTGCCTCCGCAGGGGCGACGACGCACGGGACGCAGGTGTCGCCAGATATGAGAAGAGGTTGCCGAACGTCCGCGAACGGACGCCCGACAACCCCTTGACATGGTCAGCGGCCGGAGAGCTCCAGCCCGGGAGACCATGTGGGCCTCCAAGAACCACCTGTGCCGCTACGTTGAAGAGAGGATGGATCCTCCCGCAGCGGGTCGGCGATGCTTAAAAGCGCATCTCCCGAACGAACTGAACCGACCCCATTGCTGAACCATGAGACATCGGATCACCTCCTTTCGCTGGTTGATAACAGTTGCGACCGCGTCAGCCGCACCCGCAATGTGAGGGGGAAGGCGCTACGATACAAGCCTTGTAATGCGTCGGCATCTGGACGATCATCCGCGACTTCGCGTCCTGCCCCCGGATCAGCCGCGGCAATCCTCGATCACCCGGCCCACTTCCGCCCAGGGCGGCAGCACCAGCGGCGTCGCACCCGGCTGTTCGACCGTGAAGCGTCCGCGCGTGAACGCCATCGCATCGAGCAGCCGGTCGTCGAGCGCGAAGCGCGCCACCACCTGCGGCACGGCCCCCGCGGCGCGCTGCGTCGCAACGCTGCGCGTCATCGCGCTGGTGCGGATCGTGAACGGCGTCGCGACGCTCCCCGGCCGCGCGAGCAGTAACGCGCGCGCGGCGCGATCACAACGCAGCTCGACCGCCGGTGTCTGCCCGGTCACGCCATAGGTCGCCCGCGGGCCGGCGGCGTCGCGAACGTGGCGCCACGCGCCCGGCGTCCACGGCCAGTCCTGCCAGTCGGCGACGGGCGTCGGCGCGGGGAGCGGTTCCGGCGCGGGCGCCGGCGTCGGCGCGGGGGTCGGCGCGGCGGGCGCGGGGGGCACCGCGCGCGGGACGCAGGCGGTGCTCGCCAGCACGAGCAGCGCGAGCGGAAGCGGGGAGAGAGAACGGGTCACCCGCCACGCTATGACGGATCACCGCCGCGCGCTCAACCGCGCCGCCCGGAACCGCCGCACCGGCACGACGGTTCACCGCGCGAGATCGCTTAACATAGGAGAATCCCGCCATGGCCGAAGACGCGCCGACCCAGATCCTCGTGCAGGCCAACCTCAGCGACACGATGAAGGTCGACACGCGCGATGGCGACCATCTCGGCAGCGTGCAGGCGTTCATGGTCCACAAGTCGACCGGGCGCGCGACGCATGCGGTGCTCAGCCTCGGCGGCTTCCTCGGCATGGGCAAGAGCTATTATCCGCTGCCCTTCTCGCTGCTGCAATTCGATCAGGTGCGGGACCGCTATGTCGTGACGATCGATCGCCGCCTGCTGGAGGGCGGCCCGAGCTGGGCGAACAATGCGCCGATCTTCGATCAGGCCTATGCCGATCGCGTCGCCAGTTATTATCAGGTGCAGGGCGAGAATCTCAACGTCGCGTGAGGAGCGGAGCCATGAGTGAGCGCAAGGAAAACGACGTGCAGGAAGCGGTCGAGGAATTGCTGACCGACCCGGATGCGCCCGACAAGGGCAACAGCACGCCGCCACCGCAGACGACCGACGCGGAGCCGGCCAAGGATCGCTGACCGGTCGCGGGGTTGTAGCCTGCAATCCGTCCGTCATTGCGAGCAGCGAAGCAATCCAGGGCGTCCTGGTCCGGCCCTGGATTGCTTCGCTGCGCTCGCAATGACGTAGCAAGTGTGGTCGATCGAAACGGCCCAAGAAATAAGCTGGACCTCGGATCGGGTCCGGGACGACGGCCTCATCGACCGGCCGCCGGCTCCGGCACGATGATCCATTCGTGGTTCTCGACGATCCACGCCGGCACCGGGTTGCCCTCCGCATCGCGAGACGGATCGTAGCGGAAACGACGCTGGATCAGCCGGCAGGTAGTCGCGTCGAGCGTCGCATTGCCGCTACTCTTCGTAATGTGACAATCGCGCACGCGCCCGTCGCTCCAGACGAGATACTTGACCGCCACCGTGCCCTGAAATCCGGCCTCGCCGAGATCGCGCGGATAATCGGCGTCGGTCAGCCGGCCGCGCTTCCAGACCGGCGGCGTCTCGTCGCCGGGCCCGCCGTCGCCGTCGCCCCAGCCGCCGCTGCCAGTGCCGTCACCGACGCCGCCCGCGCCGCTGCCCGGCCCGATTTTGCTGGTCGCGCCCTGCGTCGCCGCATCGCCCGCGAATGGCTTGAGCGCGACCGTGATCGGAGGCGGTGGCAGCGGCACGACGACGATCCGCACCGGCGCGGCGACCTGCGTCGCCTGCGAGCGGATATTGGGTGGCGCGGCGCGGCCCGACGGGCGCGACGTGTGCGTGCGCTTGGGCACGACCTTGACGGGCGGGGGCGCGGGGGGCGCGACGCGGAACACCGCTAGACCTTCCTCGACGCGCTGCGCGAGCGGGGCGCCGGCGAGCCCGACGAACAGCGCCCAGCCGAGCGCCGCGCTCACCGCCGCGGCGGCGAGCGCCGGAGCGATCCGCTCACGGGAAGGCTGCGCGTACATGGTGTGCGATATAGGGGCGGATGGCTGAACCGGGAGTGATTGGCGTGCCAATCTGGCCGCTGGCGTACCCCGACGAACGCCGGGGTCCAGATGGGGGACGTCTGCAGAAGAAGCGGGACGGCGGTCGCGCTCGAATGCGGCGACGTCCTCCGACTGGGCCCCGGCCTTCGCCGGGGCACGCAGGCCGGAAGCCCCTACCGTTTCCCGAATTTCCGCTGCGTCTTCCCGAAACGCGTCTTGCGCGTGCCCGGCTTGCCCTCGTTGCTGCGCCCCATGATCGGCAGCTTCTGCTGCTCGACCGGCAGCCCCAGCTCCTCCTGTTCCAGCGCGCGGATCTCGTCGCGCAGCCGCCCGGCTTCCTCGAACTCGAGATCGGACGCGGCCTTGCGCATCTTCTTCTCCAGCTCCTCGATATACGCGCGCAGATTGTGGCCGACCATGTGCGGCCGGTCCTCGTCGATCTCGACCGTCACCTGATCCTTCGACGCGACATGCGCGATGATGTCGCCGATGTTCTTGCGCACCGTCGTCGGGGTAATGCCGTGCTCGGCGTTATACGCCTCCTGCTTTTCGCGACGACGCGCGGTCTCGTTCATCGCGCGCTCCATGCTGCCGGTGATGCGGTCGGCATAGAGGATCACGCGCCCGTCGACGTTGCGCGCCGCGCGCCCGATCGTCTGGATCAGCGAAGTCTCGGAGCGCAGGAAGCCTTCCTTGTCGGCGTCGAGGATCGCGACCAGCCCGCATTCGGGAATATCGAGCCCCTCGCGCAGCAGGTTGATCCCGATCAGCACGTCGTACACGCCCAGCCGCAGGTCGCGGATCAGCTCGATACGCTCCAGCGTCTCGACGTCGGAATGCATGTAGCGGACCTTGATCCCCGCCTCGTGCATATATTCGGTCAGGTCCTCGGCCATCCGCTTGGTCAGCGTGGTGACGAGCGTGCGATAGCCGAGCGCGGTGGTCTTGCCGCATTCGACGATCAGGTCCTGCACCTGTTCCTCGACCGGCCTGATCTCGACCGGCGGGTCGATCAGCCCGGTGGGACGGATCACCTGTTCGGCGAAGACGCCGCCGGCCTGCTCCATCTCCCACGCGCCCGGCGTCGCCGAGACGCAGACGGTCTGCGGGCGCATCGCGTCCCATTCGTTGAAGCGCAGCGGGCGGTTGTCGATCGCCGAGGGCAGGCGGAAGCCATATTCGGCGAGCGTGATCTTGCGCCGGTGGTCGCCGCGCGACATGCCGTTGATCTGCCCGATCGTCTGGTGGCTCTCGTCGACGAACAGCAACGCGTTTTCGGGCAGATATTCGAACAGCGTCGGCGGCGGCTCGCCCGGCAGGCGGCCGGTCAGGAAGCGGCTGTAATTCTCGATGCCGTTGCAGCTCCCGGTCGCGGCGATCATCTCGAGGTCGAAATTGGTGCGCTGCTCCAGCCGCTGACGCTCGAGCAGCTTGCCTTCGATCTCCAGTTCCTTGAGCCGTTCCGACAGCTCGTGTTTGATCGCCTCGGTCGCCTGCTTCATCGTCGGGCCGGGCGTGACATAGTGCGAATTGGCGTAGATGCGGATCGAGTTCAGGCTCGCCGACTTCTTGCCGGTCAGCGGATCGAACTCGACGATCTCCTCGATCTCGTCGCCGAAGAACGACACGCGCCACGCGCTGTCCTCATAGTGCGACGGGAAGATTTCGAGATTGTCGCCCTTGACGCGGAAGTTGCCGCGCTGGAACGCGGCGTCGTTGCGCTTGTATTGCAGCGCGACCAGTTTGCGGACGATCTCGCGCTGGTCAACGGTCTGGCCTTTCTTCAGGTCGAAGATCATCGCCGAATAGGTTTCGACCGAGCCGATACCATACAGACACGATACCGAGGCGACGATCAGCACGTCATCACGTTCGAGCAGCGAGCGCGTCGCCGAGTGGCGCATCCGGTCGATCGCCTCGTTGATGCTCGACTCCTTCTCGATATAGGTGTCGGAGCGCGGGACATAGGCTTCGGGCTGATAATAGTCGTAGTAGCTGACGAAATATTCGACGGCGTTGTCGGGGAAGAACGACTTGAACTCGCCGTACAATTGCGCGGCGAGGATCTTGTTCGGCGCGAGGATCAGCGCCGGGCGCTGCATTTCCTCGATCACCTTGGCCATCGTGAAGGTCTTGCCCGAGCCGGTGACCCCGAGCAGCACCTGGTCCTTCTCGCCGGCGCGCGCGGTGTCGACCAGCTCGCGGATCGCGGTCGGCTGGTCGCCCGACGGCTGATATTCGCTGACCAGCTTGAACGGCTTGCCGCCCTCGACCTTTTCGGGACGGGCCGGGCGGTGCGGAACGAACGCCGCGTCGGTTTCGGGCTCGGCAAGGTTGGTACGGATCTGGATCGCCATGCGCGGCAATATGGGCGCAGGCGCCGCGCAGCGAAAGGGCGCGTTGACGATGTGTTCCGCATCAGCTACTGCGAGGCAATCGCAAATCGAGGTGTTCCATGTACCGCTTCCTCGACCGACTGCCGCCCAATCTCGACGAGCATTTCCACTTCCTTACGGGTGCGATGCGGCAATGGACCGCCGCGGCGCGCGCCGGGCGCTGCCCGTGCGCGGCGCTGGCGCCAGGGTTCGACTGGCGCGGGGTGATGCCGGCGCTGCCCGACTTCACGAAGCTGATGGCGCTGCTCGACACGCATGCGCTACGCTGGATGCGGTTCGGGATGCCGGGCGCGGAACATGTCACCGAGGCCGAGGCGACGATGCTGGCGATGTTCGCTGCCGCGCTGGGCGGCGACAGTCCGGCGGTGCGCCGGATCGCCGCGACATTGGTCGCCGACAGCGGCGCGACATTGGTCGCCGACAGCGGCGCGCCGCGCGTCGCCGAGGAACTCGCCACCGCTGCCGAATGGGTGGCGCTGCGCTTCGTCCAGGCGCCGCTGGCGCAGCGCGACTGAGGCGCATCGCCCGCGCCACCTTGCCCGCGCCCAAGCCCAGCTATGGTTGACCCTTCCCGCGCCGCACCATAATGCGCGCCATTCGCAAGAAATCCTCATATCAGACCGGATCGCCGATGACCGACCTGCGTGCGCCAGTGCTTATCCCTGAATCGACCGCCTTCCACAGCGTGGCGGTGAAATGGGTGCGTCACTGGAACGAGCATCTGTTCAGCTTCGCGGTCGAGCGGCCCGCGTCGTTCCGCTTCCGCTCCGGCGAGTTCGTGATGATCGGCCTGCCCGGCGAGGGCGGGACCGAGGACAAGCCCGCCAAGCCGGTGATGCGCGCCTATTCGATCGCCAGCCCGGCGTGGGCGGAGGAGCTGGAGTTCCTGTCGATCAAGGTGCCGGGCGGTCCGCTCACCGAACGGTTGCAGGCGGTCGAGCCGGGCGATCAGGTCTATCTCGGCAAGAAGCCGACCGGCACGCTGGTGCTCGACGCGTTACTCGGCGGCAAGCGGCTGTTCCTGCTGTCGACCGGCACCGGCCTCGCGCCGTTCCTCAGCGTCGCGCGCGATCCCGACGTGTACGAGCGTTTCGACCAGATCGTCGTTGTCCACGGCGTGCGCCGCGTCAACGATCTGGCGTTCCATGACGAACTCAGCGCGCGGCTGGCGGACGATCCGCTGGTGGCGGAGGAGGCGGCGACACGCTTCCATTACGTGCCCGCGGTCACGCGCGAGGAGTTCCACACCACCGGCCGCATCCCCGCGCTGATCGAGAGCGGGCGGCTGTTCGAAGGGCTGGATGGCGAGCCGCGCTTCGATCCGGAAACCGATCGCGTGATGCTGTGCGGCTCGACCGCGATGATCCGCGAGATCGCGTCGGTGCTGGAGCACAAGGGATTCGTCGAGGGCTCGAACGCCAACCCCGGCCAGTTCGTGATCGAGCGCGCGTTCGTCGACTGATCCGTTCCCGTCATTGCGAGCGCAGCGAAGCGATCCAGCGCGTCCTGGCCCGGCCCTGGATTGCTTCGCTGCGCTCGCAATGACGGACGCATCACGCTAAACGGCCGCCATGCTCGAGATGCGACCCGATTGCGAACGCTGCGGCGTTGACCTCCCGGCCGACGAGGGCGGGGCGTTCATCTGCTCGATGGAATGTACCTTCTGCGCGGAATGCGCCGACGCGCTCGACGAGACCTGCCCGAATTGCGGCGGCGAATTGCTCGACCGCCCGGCGCGCGTCGGCAAGACGCTGAAGACATACCCCGCCGCGACCGAGCGGCATCACCGCGCATGACGATCGCGCGCGTCCTGATCGTCGCGGGCTCCGATTCCGGCGGCGGCGCGGGGATTCAGGCCGATCTGAAGACCGTCACGATGCTCGGCGGCCACGCGATGACCGCGATCACCGCGATCACCGCGCAGAACACGCGCGGCGTCGAGGCGGTGGCGGCGCTGTCACCCGAAATGGTGCGCCGACAGATGACCTGCGTGGTCGAGGACATCGGTGTCGATGCGGTCAAGATCGGGATGCTCGGTCGCGCCGAGATCGCCACCGCCGTGGCCGACGAACTCGCGAGCGGCCTGTACGCTGCGCCGATCGTGCTCGATCCGGTGATGGTCGCGACCAGCGGCGCGCAACTCGCCGACCCGGCCACCATCGCCGGTTTCGCACGGCTCGCGCGGATGAGCACGCTGGTCACGCCGAACCTGCCCGAACTCGCCGCGCTGGTCGAACGCGAGTACCTAGACATGGCCGATGTCGCGCCGGCCGCGCGCGACTATGCCGCGACGATCGGCGCGCCGGTGTTGGTGAAGGGCGGCCATGCCGAAGGTGCGACGGTCATCGACCGGCTGATCGGCGCCGATGGCGTGATCGCCGAATGGGCCAACCCGCGCATCGACACGCGCCACAGCCACGGCACCGGCTGCACGCTCGCCAGCGCGATCGCGACCGGTCTGGCGGCGGGGCTGACGCTCGAGCCCGCGATCGCGCGCGCGATCCGCTATGTCCGCGCCGCGCTGCTGGCCGCACCCGGGCTCGGAGCCGGGAACGGCCCGATGGGTCACGCGCTCGGCGATGCGCCGTTCGAGCTGTGGGAGCGCGGATGCCCGGCCTGAAGCACGAACGCGCCTGCCTGCCGCCGGTGGCGGGGGTCGACGAGGCCGGGCGCGGGCCGCTCGCCGGGCCGGTGGTCGCCTGCGCGCTGGTGCTGCCCGCCAAAGGCGTGCCGCGCGGGATCGACGATTCGAAGAAGCTCTCCGCCGCGGAGCGCGCGCGGCTGTGTGCGCGGCTCACCGACTGCGCGGCGCTGGGGGTCGGGATCGTCGAGCCCGCCGAGATCGACACGCTCAACATCTATTGGGCGACGATGAAAGCGATGACGCTGGCGGTCGACCGGCTGGCGGAGGTGCTGGGCTGCGCGCCCGGCCATGTGCTGGTCGACGGCAACCGCCTGCCGCGCTGGGGCTATGCCGCGACCGCGATCGTCTCGGGCGATGCGCACAGCCGCTCGATCGCCGCCGCGTCGATCGTCGCCAAACACACCCGCGACCAGATCATGATCGCCGCTGCCGAATCGCATCCGCATTACGGTTGGCACGCCAACAAGGGCTATGGCAGCGCGCAGCATCTCGCCGCGTTGCGCGAGCACGGGCCGTCGCCGCTCCACCGGCGCAGCTTCGCGCCGGTCGCGCAATGCATTTTGCCGTTCTGAGTCGTTTCGGCCACACCACCACCACTTGAGTCTGCCGAGTCGTCCGTGACTCAACATATAGAGATGGACTCATCTTGTTCCGCATTGACAACGAGCGGAGTCCGGACTCGCTTCGCCGCACGACTCTTGACGGACTCGCGCTTTCCCGCCCTTTTGGGGCTCGCAGACGGGGAGCAGGAATTCGATGGGGGTCATGGAAAAGGTGGTGCGCGGGCGTCGCGCGACGCTGGCGGAAACGCCGGCGGTGTTGCCGCTCGACCGGATCCTGCGCGGCGACTGCATCGCGCAGATGAAGGCGCTGCCCGCGAAGTCGGTCGACATGATCTTCGCCGATCCGCCGTACAATCTCCAGCTCGGCGGCGAGCTGTTCCGCCCCGACGGCAGCCATGTCGACGCGGTCACCGACGATTGGGACAAGTTCGACACGTTCGCGCAATATGACGCCTTCACCCGCGCATGGCTGGCGGAGGCGCACCGGATCCTCAAGGATGACGGCACGATCTGGGTGATCGGCAGCTATCACAACATCTTCCGCGTCGGCGCGGCGGTGCAGGACCTCGGCTACTGGATCCTCAACGACATCGTGTGGCGCAAGGCCAATCCGATGCCGAACTTCCGCGGCACGCGCTTCACCAACGCGCACGAGACGCTGATCTGGGCGTCGAAGGGCGAGAAGGCGAAATACACCTTCAACTATCGCAGCATGAAGACGCTCAACGACGAGCTGCAGATGCGCTCGGACTGGGAATTCCCGATCTGCGGCGGCGGCGAGCGGCTGAAGAAGGACGGGGTGAAGGTCCACCCGACCCAGAAGCCCGAGGCGCTGCTCTACCGCATCCTGCTCGCCTGCACGAAGCCGGGTGACGTGGTGCTCGACCCGTTCTTCGGCACCGGCACGACCGGCGCGGTCGCCAAGCGGCTCGGCCGCCGCTGGATGGGGATCGAGCGCGAGGGCGATTACATCGCCGCCGCCGAGGAGCGGATCGCCGCCGCGCTGCCGCTCGACGAATCGGCGCTGGCGACGATGCAGAGCCCCAAGTCGCAGCCGAAGGTGGCATTCGGGGTGCTGGTCGAGAACGGCTATCTCGCGCCCGGCACGATGCTGGTCGACACCAAGCGCCGCTGGCAGGCGATGGTCCGCGCCGACGGCTCGCTGTCGAGCCCGTGCGGCGCGAACGGCTCGATCCACAAGGTCGGCTCGACGGTGCAGGGCGCACCGGCCTGCAACGGCTGGACCTTCTGGCATTACGAGGCCGAGGGCGCGCTCAAGCCGATCGACGCGCTGCGCCAGACGTACTTGCTGGCGACGCAGCCGTAATCGTCGTCGCACGTCCGCGGGCGAGGGGCCGTCGCTGTTTCGTCGCGGAATGACGCTGACACATAAGCGTCGGCCGTGTGTCCGCTCGATACTATCGACTACACAGCCATAGGCCCCTGCCTTCGCAGGGGCGACGGTGGCCTGTCAGGCGTAGCGCGGGCGAAAGCTGCTGGATGCGCTGCCCTCGACGTCGCTGTCCGCAACACTTCCTTGAAGCCCGTCGCTCCTGTCTCCGGAGGGGCGACGGCTCTTGGGGCGGGGGTGCGAACTGGCACGTCTGCCGAACTACGCGACCGGCCCCAGCCCGCGCTTCACCACCGAAGCCACCGTCGCCCCTGCGCAGGCAGGGGCCCATGTCTGTCTCGTGGTGGAATGACGGCGACACGTACAGTATCGCCTATGTGTCCAGCCGGACCGGTCGACGACACAACCCACACCCGCGCAGCAGCGATAGTGGCCGGCGACAGCGAGCCGGGTTCCGCCACCGGCACGAACCCGCTACCGCACGCGCATGACGCTCCACCTCCGCCCGACCCATTTCACCGACGCGCCCTTCACCTATCCTGACGGCCATGTCGCGCGGCTGGCGGGCGGGTTGCAGTGGTTCGCGGCCTATGAGGTGATCGAGCCCACCGCCCGCCGCATCGTCGCCGTCGCCGACATCGCGCGGCTCGGCGACCGCGCCGCGACGCTCCACGCACGCATCACCGCCCCGCGCGCGCCGTGGGTGCTCGGTGAACGCACGTTGCGCTTCGACCAGCCGCAGGTCGCCGCGATCCTCAACGTCACCCCCGACAGTTTTTCCGACGGCGGCGCGCATGTCGACGACCCCGCCGGTGCCGCCTCGGCCGGGATGGCGATGGCGGCGGCGGGCGCGGCGGTGATCGACGTCGGCGGCGAATCGACCCGCCCCGGCGCGACGCTGGTCTGGGAGGAGGATGAGGCGCGCCGCGTCACGCCGGTGGTCGAGCGCCTGGCGCGCGCCGGGGCTCTGGTGTCTGTCGACACCCGCAAGGCGGCGGTGATCGAGGCGGCGCTGGCGACGGGCGCGGCGATCGTCAACGACGTATCGGCGCTGCTGTGGGATGCGCGCGCGCTGGAAATCGTCGCGCGTAGCGGCGCGCCGGTGATCCTGATGCACTCGGCCGATCCGAAGGCCGGCGGCCACGGTCGCCAGACCTATCGCGACGTCGTGACCGAGGTGTTCGACTGGCTGGAGGCGCGCATCGACGCCGTGGTCGCGGCAGGGGTCGACCGCGCGCGGATCATGGTCGATCCCGGGATCGGCTTCGGCAAGTCGCTCGCCGACAATCTCGCGCTGCTCAACGGGCTGGCGCTGTTCCACGGGCTCGGCTGTCCGGTCATGCTGGGCGCGAGCCGCAAGCGGTTGATCGGCGCGCTCGACCATGAAGCGCCGGTTGCGGCGCGGCTCGGCGGGTCGGTCGCGCTGGCGTTGGCGGGGGCGCAGGCGGGGGTGCAGCTGTTGCGGGTGCATGATGTCGCCGAGACCGTGCAGGCGCTCCGCGTCTGGCGCGGCTTGCGCGATCGTGCGCTGTCGGCCACCTCATGACGGCAATGAAATGAAACTGGCACGGATCGGTCTGATGTGCGTTAGCCGGGCATGATCGTTACCGCCGTCCCCCGTCTCACCCAGATCGTTCGCGAGGTCTGGAAGCCGCTCGTCGTCCTGTTCGTCTGGGACGTCATCGTGACCATCACTTATTACGTGCTGCCGTTCCATGCGCCGGAGCTGCCGCTGACGTTGTTCGGCTCGGCACTGGCGCTGTTCCTCGGCTTCCGCAGCAATTCCGCCTATCAACGCTGGTGGGAAGGGCGGTCGCTGTGGGGGCTGATGATCAACGCCAGCCGCAACCTGGCGCGTGCGGCGCGCAACTTCCTGCCCGATCCGGACGCGCGCGACATGAAGCGCACGATCGTGCTGCGCCAGATCGCCTATGTGAACGCGCTGCGCTGCCAACTGCGCAAACAGAAGGTCGACGACGCGGTGCTGCGCTTCCTGTCGAAGGGCGAGGCGGATTTCGCGCTGTCGCGCACCAACACCGCCAACGGCATCGTCGACGGCACCGGCCGCCGCATCAACGAAGCGCGGCTGAACGGCTGGATCGACACCATCCAGCAGACCTCGATGGAAAGCGTGCTGATCGACATCGCAAATGCGCAGGGCGGGATGGAGCGGCTCAAGAACACGCCGCTCCCCAACCAATACCGTTTCTTCCCGACGATCTTCACGCACCTGTTCTGCATCCTGCTGCCGATCGGGCTGGTCGAGACATTGGGCTTCGCGACCCCGCTCGGCTCGACGGTGGCGGGGCTGATGTTCCTCGCGGTGCTGGCGATCGGCGACGATCTGGTCGATCCGTTCGCGAACACGGTCCACGATCTGCCGCTGAACGCGATGTGCCGCACGATCGAGATCGACCTGCTCCAGTCGATCGGCGATGAAGCCCCCGAGCCGATGGTGCCCGACAAGACCGGCGTGTTGTGGTGATGCCTTGCCCCGGCGCGTCAGTGACATCCGGGTGAGCAGACCACCGTCATTGCGAGCTTAGCGAAGCAATCCAGGGCGTCCTGATCCGGCCCTGGATTGCTTCGCTACGCTCGCAATGACGAGGTACGCTTACCGGACTATCGGCGGCCCAACGCCGCTACAGCAGATACCCGCCGTCGCTGACCAGCACGGTGCCCGTCATCAGCGCCGCGGCGTCGGACAGCAGGAATCCGACCTGCGCCGCCACCTCGTCCGGCTTGGCATAGCGCCCCAGCGGCGTCGCCAGCGCGGCCAATTCGGCGAACGCCGCCTCGCGCCCGATCGTGGCGGCACGCTCGGCGAACATCGGCACCGCGTCCCACACCGGCGTCTCGACCCCGGCCGGTGCGATCGCATTGACGCGCAGCCGCTGCGCCGCGCCTTCCTTCGCCGCGACCTTGACGAGCTGGATCAGCCCCGCCTTCGACGCGCCATACGCGGCGACGCCCGGCTCGGCCTTGATCCCGGCCGCCGAGGCGACCGCGACGATCGCGCCCGCCCGCCCGTCGAGCGCGCGCATCGCGGCGCGCAGCGTCAGGAACGCGCCGTCGAGATTGACCGCGAGGATCCGCCGCCACGCGGCGAACGACAAGGCGGCGATCGCACCGGCGCCCGCGACCCCGGCATTGATCACCGCGCCATCGATCCCGGTCAGCACCGCCGCCGCCTCGTCCCACAGGGCTTCGTCGGCGACATCGCCCGGCAGCAGGTCGAGCGTGCAGCCGAGGTCGACGCGCGCCAGCGCCTCCGCATCGCTGTCGACGAGCACCAGCCGCGCCGCGCCGTTCGCCGTGAGATGTTGCGCGCAGGCGAGGCCGATCCCGGAGGCCGCCCCCGTGACGAGATAGGCGCGTCCGTCGAAGGCAGCGGCGGCATCGGGCAAGGTCATGCCCGCGATCGTGCCGCGGTCAGGCGGCGGTGTCGATCCCCAGTTCGTTGAGCTTGCGATACAGCGTCGAGCGACCGATCCCCAGCCGCCGCGCGACCTCGGTCATCCGGCCGCGATAATGCGCGATCGCCAGCCGGATGATGTCCGACTCGATCTCGTCGAGCGGGCGCATATGGCCGTCGGCACCGAACAGCGCCACGCCGGGCACCTCGCCACGCGCGCGCGGCGCCGGGCGGCTGCCTAGCGCGGCGATCTGCGGAAAGTCGGCGCGGGTCAGCGTATCGCCCTCGCACAGCACCGCGGCGCGGAAGAGCGCGTTCTGCAGCTGGCGGACGTTGCCCGGCCAGTCGTAGAGCATCAGCAGGGTCAGCGCGTCGTCGGTGATGTTGAGGTGGCGCAGCCCCGGCTGGCGCGCGATCCGTTCCAGCAGATGGCGGGCGAGCGCCGGAATGTCGCTGGCGCGCTCGCGCAGCGGCGGGATCGGCACGGTGACCGCATTGAGCCGGAAGAACAGGTCCTCGCGAAAACGTCCCGCGGCGACTTCATCGGCGAGCTTCTTGTTGGTCGCGGCGATCACGCGCACGTCGACCGCCTGCGCGTGGCGCGCGCCGAGCGGCAGCACCTCGCCGCTCTGGAGCACGCGCATCAGCAGCGCCTGCGCCTCGAGCGGCAGGCAATCGACCTCGTCGAGGAACAGGGTGCCGCCGTGCGCGGCGACGAAGCGGCCCTGCCGCCGCTCGAACGCGCCCGCGAACGCGCCCGGTTCGTGGCCGAACAATTCGCTGGCGATCGCATTGGCGGCCACCGCGCTGCAGTTCACAGTGACGCGCTCCAGCGCGTTGCGCGGCGAGGCGGCGTGGATCGCCTCGGCGACCACTTCCTTGCCGACGCCGCTCTCGCCCTCGATCAGCACCGCGACGCGCGCGCGCGCGGCCTTGGCGGCGATCGATAGGGCGGCGCGGAATTCGGGCGCGGTGCCGACGATCTCGTCGAAGCCGAGCATCGCCGGGATCTTCTCGGTCAGCGGGCGCAGCTCGCCGCCGGCGGTCGCCCCTACCGCAGCTTCGAGCGCGTGGAGCAGGCGTTCGGGGGCGAGCGGCTTGCTGAGGTAATCGGTCGCCCCCGCGCGCATCGAATCGACCGCGCTCGCGACCGAGGCATGCGCGGTCAGCAGCAGGATCGGCAGCTGCGGGCGATAGGCGCGCAGCTCGGCGATCACCGGCGCGGGCTCGACCTCCGGTTCGGCATGGTGGAGCAGGATCGCGTCCAGCTGCATGCCGTCCTCGGTCGCCAGCGTCGCCAGCGCGCTGGCGGCATCCTCGGCCATGATCGTCCGCCAGCCGCCGCGTGCGGCGATCGTCGCCACCACCCGCCGCTGCGCGGCCTCGGCGTCGATCAGCATCAGCAGACGTTGTCCGTTGCGCGTCATGTTATGGCCCGGCCCCATGTTTCGTCCGATGCTGCCCTAGCGCCCTTGAGTAAAGGGGGACTTAAATCGGACTGTCATGCGGCTATCACCATATTGCCTGTTGCTGATGGCTTAACTACGGTCTCAGCAACCGTTCAAGGGGAAGAGGATCATCATGGCCGAACCTGCCGATCTGAAGGCGCATGAGGCAACGTATACGAGCATGATCGGTCTGCTCAAGTACGGCGCCGTCGCCTGTTTCCTGCTCGCGTTCCTCGTCATCTGGCTCATCTCGTAGCCGCGCGGTGAAGATCGCGGTCGTTCGGGAGCAGGCAGCCGGCGAGCGCCGGGTCGCCGCCACGCCGGAAACGGTGAAGAAATTCATCGCTTTGGGGGCGATGCTGGCGGTCGAGGCGGGGGCAGGGGCCGCGGCGTCCTTCGCCGATGTCGATTATGCCGCCGCCGGGGCCACGGTCGGCGACCGCGCCGCCACGCTGGCCGGCGCCGCTATCGTGCTGGGCGTGCAGGGGCCGGATCCGGCCTCGCTCGGCGGAGTCGCGCCGGGGGCGTGGGTGGTCGCGGGACTCAACCCGTTCGGGGAGCGCGCGCGAGTCGACGGCTATGCCGCCGCCGGGCTGGAGGCGCTGGCGATGGAGTTCATGCCGCGCATCACGCGTGCGCAGTCGATGGACATCCTGTCGTCGCAATCGAACCTCGCCGGCTACAAGGCGGTGCTCGACGCCGCCGCCGAATATGGCCGCGCCTTTCCGATGATGATGACCGCGGCGGGCACGGTCAGCGCCGCGCGGGTGTTCGTAATGGGGGTCGGCGTCGCCGGATTGCAGGCGATCGCCACCGCGCGGCGGCTCGGCGCGCAGGTCTCGGCCACCGACGTTCGCTCGGCGACCAAGGAGCAGATCCAGTCGCTCGGCGCCAAGCCGATCTTCGTCGAGAACGTCGCCGGGATCGAGGGCGAGGGCTCGGGCGGCTATGCCGGCGAGATGTCGCCCGAATATCAGGCGGCGCAGGCCGAGCTGGTGTCGGCGCACATCGCCAGGCAGGATATCGTCATCACCACCGCGCTGATCCCCGGCCGCCCCGCGCCGCGGCTGGTCAGCGACGCGCAGCTCGCCTCGATGCGCCCCGGCTCGGTGGTCGTCGATCTCGCGGTCGAGCAGGGCGGCAATGTCGAGGGCGCGGTGGCGGGCGAGGTGGTCGAGCGGCACGGCGTCAAGATCGTCGGGCATCGTAACGTCGCGGGCCGGCTGCCCGCCGACGCCTCGGCGCTGTTCGCGCGCAACCTCTACAATTTCCTCTCGACCTTCTGGGACAAGGAGCAGGCGCGCCCGGTGCTCGATGCCGAGAT
Organism: uncultured Sphingomonas sp.; assembly: GCA_913776255.1. Taxonomy (GTDB): domain Bacteria; phylum Pseudomonadota; class Alphaproteobacteria; order Sphingomonadales; family Sphingomonadaceae; genus Sphingomonas. The sequence goes on from CAJYLV010000016.1 coordinate 98,472, forward strand.
CGGTGATGCGATCCGCCTGACGAAGGACGGGAAGGTCGTGAACGCGCGGCTGCTGTCGTGAGGTGCGGTTGGGGGGCGCTGGCCGGGCTGCTGCTCGCGACGACGGCGCAGGCCGCCGCGCCGGACAAGGCCGATCGCAAGGCCTTTTACGACCTGGTCGACCGCTATCAGATGTTCGTGGTGCCGCATTGCGAGCCTGACGTCATCAACGCTTATCGTACGCAAAACGCCGCGCGCGACACCGCGTTCGTCCAGTCCTTGCAGGGCACGAAGCTCGCCGGCGTCTATGCGCGCGCGGTGGCGGATCGCGAGAAGCACGACCGCAGGACCGTCTACGATTGTCAGCCGACCACCACGCCGCGACCCGCGCCGACCGGGCGAACCGCGGCGCAGCGCCGCCGCGCCGAGCGCGAGGCTGCCCGGCTTGTCGCCGCCGAGGCGAAGCGCGACCGGACCGAGATTTTCACCGAGGGCGACCGGATCTTCGCCGAGATGACGGCATTGCGCGACCGGACGGCCGCGGCGCCGCGCTGAACGAAAGGGGCCAGCATGGACTTCATCGCGATCCTGTCGATCTTCGTGCTGGCGTGTTTCGTCGGCTATTACGTCGTCTGGTCGGTGACCCCGGCGCTGCACACGCCGCTGATGGCGGTGACCAATGCGATCTCCAGCGTCATCATCGTCGGCGCGCTGATCGCCAGCGCGGCGGCGGGGAGCCTTGGTGGGAAGTGGCTGGGGTTGCTGGCGGTGGTGCTGGCGAGCATCAACATCTTCGGCGGCTTCGCGGTCACGCAGCGGATGCTGGCGATGTACAAGAAGAAGGAGCGGCCGACGGCCAAGTAACCGTCGCCCCTGCGAAGGCAGGGGCCCATGGCTGTAGAGTAGAAGACAGCCGGCTGACACATGCCGGGCGGTCCTGTGTCAGGTCGCGAAACAGGACGAGACAGACATAGGCCCCTGCCTGCGCAGGGGCGACATACCGGGGGAGCATAGCCCCCAGAGAAACATAGGCTCCCGCCTGCGGCGGGGGCGGCGAAGTCGGGGGAGCAGAGCCTAGTGCAACACGCCGTCAATCCATGGGTCGCCTTCGCGTACCTCGTCGCGGGCGTGTGCTTCATCCTTGCCTTGCGCGGCCTGTCGAGCCCGACCACCAGCCAGCGCGGCAATCGCTTCGGCATGATCGGCATGGGCATCGCGGTGCTGACGACGCTCGTCACGCACGTCCCGACGATCACCGTGCTGGTCGAAGGCTATGACTATGCGGCGCTGCTGTCCGCGATCGACACCGTCGCGGTGTTCGAGATCGTCGCCGCGATTGCGCTCGGCGCGGCGATCGGGCTGACCACCGCGCGGCGGATCGCGATGACCGCAATGCCGCAGCTCGTCGCCGCCTTCCACAGCCTCGTCGGGCTCGCCGCGGTGCTGGTCGCCGCCGCGGCATACCTCAACCCGGTCGCCTTCGGGATCGCGCTGCCGGTGCTCACCCCGGACGGCGCGGTCGCGCTCATCAACCCGGTCAGCCGCATCGAAATGGGGCTGGGCGTCGCGATCGGTGCGATCACCTTCTCGGGATCGGTGATCGCCTTCCTCAAGCTCAACGGCAACATGGGCGGCGCGCCGATCCTGCTGCCCGCGCGTCACGTCATCAACCTCGGCGTGCTCGCCGCGATCGTCGCGCTGGTCGCCTATTTCACGCTCGACCAGAGCCCGTGGGTGTTCTGGACGATCACGATCCTGTCGTTCGCGATCGGCTTCCTGCTGATCGTCCCGATCGGCGGCGCGGACATGCCGGTCGTGGTGTCGATGCTCAATAGCTATTCGGGCTGGGCAGCCGCGGCGATGGGCTTCACGCTCCACAACAGCGCGATGATCATCACCGGCGCGCTGGTCGGCTCGTCGGGCGCGATCCTCAGCTACATCATGTGCCGCGCGATGAACCGCAGCTTCGTGAGCGTGATCGCGGGCGGCTTCGGCGCCGAGGCGGGCGGCGGCGGGGCAAGTGCCGCCAAAACGGACCGACCGTGGAAGCGTGGTTCGGCCGAGGATGCCGCCTTCCTGATGAGCCAGGCCGAGCAGGTCATCATCGTCCCCGGCTATGGCATGGCGGTCGCGCAGGCGCAGCACGTGCTGCGCGAGATGGCCGACAAATTGAAGGCCGGGGGGGTGCGCGTCAAATACGCCATCCACCCGGTCGCCGGGCGGATGCCGGGGCATATGAACGTGTTGCTGGCCGAGGCGAACGTCCCCTACGACGAGGTGTTCGAGCTGGAGGACATCAACTCCGAGTTCGCGCAGACCGACGTCGCGTTCGTGATCGGCGCCAACGACGTCACCAACCCGGCGGCGAAGACCGACAAGACCTCGCCGATCTACGGCATGCCGGTGCTCGACGTCGAAAAGGCCAAAACGGTGCTGTTCGTGAAACGTTCGATGGGCGGGGTCGGCTATGCCGGCGTCGACAACGACGTTTTCTACAGGGACAATACCATGATGCTGCTCGCCGATGCCAAGAAGATGGTCGAGGATATCGTCAAGGCGCTCGACTGAGCCATGGCGACTCCGTTCGGCTTTGCCGGCGCCGGCGCGACCCCGTTCGTGCTGGCGTCGATGGATGCGCGTGGCGGTGCCGCCGCGCAGGAAGCGATCGCGCTGCTCGGCGGCGAACTGCGCGCGCATGTTGCGTTGCAGGAGGCGACGACGGCGCTGGTCGCCGCCGCCGACCCCCCACCGGTCGCGGTGCTCGATCTCGCCGGCGCGCCCGACGAGCTGGCGCACGATGTCGTCGCGGTGGTCGCGATGCTGGCGCAGGCACAGGCGTGGCGCTGCGTCGTCGCGATGAGCATCGCCCAGATCGACCTGGTGATCGCCGCGCTGGGCGATGCGGCCGATGAGGTGCAACTGCTCTGTGCACCGGATCAGGCCGAGTGGATCGGCACGCTGGCGGTTGCCGCGGCGCGCGGCACCGGCGCGGTGCGCGCCGCCGATGGCGACCGCGAGCAACTGGCGCGACTTAGCGCCGACGTCGCGCGCATCGCCGAGACGCTGGCGCGGCTAAGCGGCGCGACGGGCAGCGGACGCGCCGAGGATCATCACCGCGCCTTTGCGCCGGCCCCCGTGACGAGCGACATCACCGCCTCGACCGTCCGCGACGTGCTGCGCGCGCGGCGGCTGCGTGACCGCTTCTTCGGCGACGGGCTGTTCGAGGATCCGGCATGGGACATGCTGCTCGACCTGTTCGCGGCGCAACTGGAAGGCGCGCGGGTCTCGGTATCGAGCCTGTGCATCGCCGCGGCGGTCGCGCCGACCACCGCGCTGCGCTGGATCGGCAAGCTCACCGCCGCGCGGCTGCTCGTCCGCGCGCCCGATCCGGAGGACGGCCGCCGCGCCTTCGTGGCGCTGAGCGGCGACGCACGCGACGCGATGCACCGCTACGTCGCGACGCTGGCGGAGGCGCGATTGCCGTTCGTGTGAGGGGATGGTGGGCGCTGACGGGTTCGAACCGCCGACCTACTCGGTGTAAACGAGCCGCTCTACCAGCTGAGCTAAGCGCCCGGTGCGGTGTTCCCGCCGGAGCGCTTTCCATACAGCCGTCCGGTGGCGGATCAAGGGGGGTGGGTCAAGATGCCGGAAGGTCGGAGATGAGGCCCGTCATTGCGAGCCTAGCGAAGCAATCCAGGGCGTCCTGGTCCGGCGCTGGATTGCTTCGCTCCGCTCGCAAATGACGATTAAGTTGTCGTCATTCCGCTGCGGATCCTCGTCGCTCGTCGTGCCGGGCTTGAGCCGGACGGAAGGGGACCTCACTCCCCCGACGCCGCATCTTCCTCGTATTTGACCTGCAGATAGCGGCGCTTGGTCTCCAGCGCGTCGAGATCGCCCTGCGCCAGCCGTTCGCTGATATCGCCCAGCTCGCGTTCGATCACGCCGAGGCCTTCGACCAGCTGCTGGTCCGGGGTCATCCCGTTGCGCGGCGTGCCGCGCATCGCCGAGGGTACGCGCGTGTAATCCGCGACGAAGCCCGGCAATTGCTCGCCGACCAGCCGCCGCAGCTCCGCGGCCAGCGGGCTGTCCTCGTCGAGCGCGGCAACCTGTACGCCCAGCGTGTCCAGCCGCACGTCGAGCTGATCGAGCACCCCCTGCGCCGGCGCGGGCAGCGCCGCGCGCCGCGCGTCGAGCCAGCGCGCCGCCTGCGCAGGGACCGCCTTCACTTCCGACTTCACGATCCGCTCGGGGGTCGGCACCGGGGTGGCGGGCGCGAACAGCACCAGCAGCGTCAGCGCCGCGATCAGCGCCGCGACCGCGACCATCCCGAACGCGCCGAGCCCCATCAGCATCGCCACCGTCAGGATCAGCCCGGCGCCGACCACCACCGCTGCCGCGCGCTTGCGCCGCCCGCCACGCCCACGCCGCGGCCGGCGCTGGAGTGGGATCACCGCACCGCCGCGCCGCCGCTCGCGCGCGACCTGCGCGACCGCGATCGCGTCGTCGACGTCGGTGGAGGAGGGAGGGGTCACAGCGACTCCAGCTTGAACTGCTCGGCGCCGCCCGCGACGCGGTTCTGCGTCGCGCCCTCGGCGCGCGCGATATAGCCGCGCGACTTCTCGACCTCGTTGCCGAGCGTGTCGACCGTCACCTTCATCGTATCGAGCGCCTTCAGCTTGAACGTGTCGATGGCGTCCATCGTGTCATAGATGTTCTGGAACGCGCGTTGCAGCGTCTCCAGCGGGATCGTCGACGCCGCCGCCTGCTCGTGCACCCGCGCGGTGTTCTGGCGCAGCAGGTTGCCGGTCGAATCGATCAGCCCGGCGGTGGTGGTGTTGAGCTGCGTGATCTGCTCCAGCACCAGCTTCTGGTTGGTCAGCGCCTGCGCCACCGTCACCGCGGTGCGCAGCGCCGCGACCGTCGTGGTGCTGGCGCGATCGACGCCCTTGATGAGTTCGACATTGTTCTTCTTGACCAGATCGAGCGCCAGATAGCCCTGCACCGTCACCGCCATTTGCGTCAGCAGGTCCTGCGTCCGCTGCCGCGCGTAGAACAAAGCGCTCTCGCGGATCGCCTTAGCCTTGGCGGGGTCGGTGTGATCCAGTTCGTTAGCCTTGTCCTCCAGCCGCGCGTCCATCGTGCGCGACAAATGGATCATCTGCTCCAGCCGCCCCATCGCCGACCACAGGTTGGCGCGCTCGGTATCGATCGCGGCATTGTCCATCAGCAGCTCGTCCTTGCCGCTGCCCAGGCTCTTCAGGATCGAGGCGATATGCGTCTGCGACGATTTGTAGCCGTCGAAATAGTTGCGGACCTTGTTGCCGAACGGGATCACCCCGAACAGTTTCTGCGGCGCGGTCAGCTTGCCGCGCTTGCCGGGATCGAGATCCTCGACGACGCGGCGCAGCTCGGCGAGGTCCTTGCCGACCCCGGCCTCCTGATCCATCGCGCGCACCGGACGGTCGAGGAAGCGGTTCGACTGCCCGGCCGCGTCGCGGATCTCCTTCTGCCCCATCGCGGTGATCGCATCGACGCGCTTGCCGAATTCGGGCGAGTTGACGTCCTCGTTGACGAGTTGCTCGACGAACGCATCGACGCGCCGCTCCAGCTCGCTGCGCTTGGTGTCGTCGACCGGCACCAGCCCGGCGGCCTTCTCGGCGCGGACCTCGGGCACCGGATCGGGCGGGGTGAGCACCAACGTCGGCTCGGTCGCGTCGTTCGGAGCGGTCGCCATCGTTCACGTCATCCTTCTCTTGCGCAGCCATTGTCCTTCGTCCGCGGCCGGCTTTCAACCGTGTTGTTCATGTAATACGCCGAGCGCTGGCTGTCGAGGCACTGGCATCCGATGGAACTTTCCGCTATGCGCCGCGGCGAAACTGCCTGCGGACAAGCGGGCCACCCTCAGGAACCCGTATGAACCTGCGCAATATCGCCATCATCGCGCACGTCGATCATGGCAAGACCACCCTCGTCGATCAGTTGTTCCGCCAGTCCGGCACGTTCCGCGACAACCAGCGCGTCGAGGAACGCGCGATGGATTCGAACGACCTCGAAAAGGAGCGCGGGATCACCATCCTCGCCAAGCCGACCTCGATCGAGTGGGAAGGCACGCGCATCAACATCGTCGACACGCCGGGCCACGCCGACTTCGGCGGCGAGGTGGAGCGCATCCTCAGCATGGTCGACGGCGTGATCCTGCTGGTCGACGCCGCCGAGGGCGCGATGCCGCAGACCAAGTTCGTCACCGGCAAGGCGCTGGCGCTGGGGCTGCGCCCGATCGTCGTCGTCAACAAGGTCGACCGCTCCGACGCGCGCATCCAGGAAGTGCTCGACGAGGTGTTCGACCTGTTCGTCGCGCTGGAGGCGAATGACGAGCAGCTCGACTTCCCGGTGCTCTACGCCTCGGGCCGCAACGGCTATGCCTCGGAGGACATGGACCGTCGCGAGGGCACGCTGACCCCGCTGTTCCAGAAGATCGTCGATCACGTCCCGCCGCCGTCGCTCGACCAGGACGCGCCGTTCAGCTTTCTCGTCACGCTGCTCGACCGCGACAATTTCCTCGGCCGCATCCTGACCGGCCGCGTCCAGTCGGGCGTCGTCAAGCTCAACCAGCCGATCCACGCGCTCGACAATCAGGGCAATGTGATCGAGACCGGCCGCGCGTCGAAGCTGATGAGCTTCCGCGGGCTGGAGCGCGTGCCGGTCGAAGAGGCGCGCGCGGGCGACATCATCTCGCTCGCCGGCCTGACCGTCGCGACCGTCGCCAACACGATCGCCGACACCACCGTGTCGACCCCGATCCAGGCGCAGCCGATCGATCCGCCGACGCTGTCGATGCGCTTCGCGGTCAACGATTCGCCGATGGCGGGGCGTGAGGGCAGCAAGGTGACCAGCCGCATGATCCGCGATCGCCTGATGCGCGAGGCCGAGACCAACGTCGCGATCAAGGTGACCGAGGCCGCCGACCGCGACAGCTTCGAGGTCGCCGGGCGCGGCGAGCTTCAGCTCGGCGTGCTGATCGAGACGATGCGCCGCGAGGGCTTTGAGCTGGGGATCAGCCGTCCGCGCGTGCTGTTCGCCGAGGATGAGGACGGCAAGAAGACCGAGCCGTATGAAACCGTCATCATCGACGTCGATGAGGAGCATTCGGGGACGGTCGTCGAGAAGATGAACCTCCGCAAGGCCGAGATGACCGACATGCGCCCGTCGACCGGCGGCAAGACGCGCATCACCTTCTCCGCGCCGTCGCGCGGGATGATCGGCTATCACGGCGAGTTCCTGTCGGACACGCGCGGCACCGGCATCATGAACCGGCTGTTCGAGAAGTACGGCCCGCACAAGGGCAATATCGAGGGCCGCAAGAACGGCGTGCTGATCTCGAACGGCGCGGGCGAGGCGCAGGGCTATGCGCTCGGTCCCCTCGAGGATCGCGGCATCCTGTTCGTCGGGCACGGCGAGGCGCTCTACGAGGGCATGATCATCGGCGAGAACGCCAAGACGGATGACCTCGAGGTCAATCCGATGAAGGCGAAGCAGCTGACCAACTTCCGCGCGTCGGGCGGCAAGGACGATGCGATCCGCCTGACCCCGCCGAAGAAGATGACGCTGGAGCAGGCGATCGCGTACATCGACGACGACGAGATGGTCGAGGTGACCCCGAAGTCGATCCGCCTCCGCAAGCGCCACCTCGATCCGCACGAGCGCAAGCGCGCGAGCCGCGCCAAGGCGGCGTAAGGCGAGGCGGCAAGCGGGCAGCAATGCTGCCCGCGCGCAGAAGCCTCGCCCGGCCGGCGGCGCTACAGCGCCGTCCGACGACACGGGCTTCGCCCGTGGCGGCCCGAGAAAAGAGAAAGACGGCCACCGCCCACCCGGCGGTGGCCGTTCTCATTTCTCCGCCCGCACCCGCGCCACCGTTCTGCGGACCAGCGCGCTCACCAAGGCCGGATTCTCCTCGGCGATCGGATGATGGTTGTGCGAAGCCACCACCATCTCACTGGCCCGCGACAGAAGCGCGAGCCGCGCCTGCGCGGCCGGCCACTCGGTCTCGTACCTCACCGGCACGCCCATGCCGCCGGCAAGCCCGTGGCGGACCACGACCAGTGGCCGATCGCCCAGCAGACCGGGAACAGCCTGCGGTCGATCGGCCACCGGTGTCTGCTCCCAGCGATCGATCGGATCGCGCGCCTGTCCCGGCATCGCGCGCGACCAGACCGCGTCGAACTGCCCGCGCAGATCGGCCGGCAGCGCCTCCACCCATGACGGAACCGCGAACGGCAGGATCAGCCGGACGACGCCGAGCCGCCACCCGGCCTGCCACAGCGGGTCGGTGAGCCGCAGCAGCGCGAATTCATCCGGGCTGCCGCGGAACCACAGCGCCGGCTCCGACCCGTCGACCATCACCATCCCCGCCACGCGCTGCGGCGCACGACGGAAGAAGGCGAGGGCGATGACGTTGCCACCCGATTCCGGCACGAGCACGAGCGGCCCGTCGACGCCGCCGCGCGCCAGCAACCGCTCCATGTCGTCGACCTGCTCGCGCAGTCCCATCGCCCGCGGCGCGGGATCGCTCCACCCCAGCCCGGCGCGGTCATAGCTGCACACGCGCGTGACGGCCGCGATCCGGCGCTGCGCGGCATACATCGTCACCGACGGCGTACCGTCGCCCGACAGCAGCAAGACGGTCGGTGTTCCGCGACCGACGCACCACAAATGGAGGCGGTGGTCGCCCACCGCGATTATCCGGCCGGGTGCGGGATGGCGGTGTTCGTCAATCCGCTCGGCGATGCTTTCACAGGCGCTGCCGCTCAGCAGGAGCGCGCCCACACCGATGGTCATCCATAAAGCCCTGCGCACCTGCCTATCCCCGCCGCTACCCGTGCGTCGGTGTCCCAGCGCGATGTGGCATCATGGCGGCGGCACGAAGACGCAGGCGTGACCTGACCATGCCCACCGTCGCCCCTGCGCAGGCAGGGGCCCGTGTCTGTTTCGTACGTCGACGCCGTTGACACACAAACGGCGTGCTTGTGTCAGCCGTGCCGCGCGACGCCACAGCCATAGGCCCCTGCCTGCGCAGGGGCGACGATGCTTGAGGCTGGTTGATCGCATGATCGCCGACCGAGCGGGAGGCTGGCGGCTCGCATGGTCACCGACGAAGCAGCCCCGGCTGTCCTACGCTGATCGCCGCATGATACAGTTGGAACGATGCCGGATCGTTCACCAGCCACGCCCCTCATCGCCCCGCCGCGACCTCCGGAAACACCCCGCCAGCGTCTCAAAATTCGCAACATTCGCGCTGGTAACCCACGGGAACGGCAACATATCGTCACCGACCATCCATGCTCGCGCCGCGCCGCGCCGATAGGACCGGGACTCTCTCTTCCAGCGGAGCCTCCGATGCGTATCGCCACCGCCACCAGCCTGCTCGCCATCACGCTGCTCGCCGCGAACGGCGCGGCGGCGCAGACCGCCTATCCGGTGATCCCGGAGCCGATGATCTTCGACATGATGCGCCCGCTTGGCGCGCAGCGCGGCGAGATGGAGGTCAATGCGCTGGCGATGACCACCTCGCCGTTCCGCCCGCGCGCCGCCGAATGGGCGCCGGAGGTCGAATATGCCTTCACCGACGGCAAGGCGATCGAGTTCGAGCTGCCGTTCAACGGCGCCAAGCTGGAAGCGTTCAAGCTCGGCCTTCAGGCGGCGTTCGGTGCGTCGGCGGACGGGCGTAGCGCGCATGGCGTGCAATATCTCGGCATCTACGACCGTGAGACCGGGCGCTACAGCAATTCCCTGCTCTACATGGCCGGGCATCGCTTCGATGCGCGGTGGAGCATGATGAACATGGTCGGCGTCGACGATATCGCGCTCAAGCGCCGGAACGGGCGCAACGCGCTGCTGCTCAATCACGCTACCTTCTACGACGTCGCCGCGGGCACGATCGCGGGGGTCGAGCTGAACGTCGCGGGCGGGCGCGAGCGGCTGGTGCGCGTCGCGCCGCAGCTCCACCAGCGGCTGGCCGCCAGGATCAACGTGCAGGCCGCGGCGGGTGTCGAGAAGCACCGCCACCACCGCGCGCGCCCGACGCTCGGCGTGCGGCTGGTGCGCGAACTCTGACGCCGGTAGAAGCGCCGCCATGCCGATCGACCTTATCTGCCTCGATGCCGACGATACCTTGTGGCACAACATGCGCTTCTTCGCCGCTGCCGAGCAGGCGTTTGCCGAGCTGGTCGCGCCCTATGCCGACGATGCCGCGGCGCGCGCCCGGATGCAGGCGATCGAAATCCGCAACCTGCGGCACTATGGCTATGGCGCGAAGAGCTTCACGCTCTCGATGGTCGAGACCGCGCTCGAACTGGCGGGCGACGACCTGCCGGCGGCGAGCGTGCGGCGCATCCTCGCGATCGGGCGCGAATTGCTCGCGCATCCGGTCGAGTTGCTCGACGGGATCGGCGCGACGCTCGAACGGCTGGCGGGGATCGGGCGGCTGGTGCTGGTGACCAAGGGCGACCTGCTCCACCAGGAGGTGAAGCTCGCCGCCTCCGGGCTTGGGCAGCTTTTCACCGGGGTCGAGATCGTCAGCGACAAGCGCGCGGAGACGTTCGTGCGCGTCTTCCATCGTTATGGCTGCGCGCCCGAACGCGCGGTGATGGCGGGCGATTCGATGCGCTCGGACGTGCTGCCCGCGCTGGAAGCTGGCGCATGGGGCGCGTACATCCCGCAGCCGCTGGCCTGGGCGCATGAGGTGGCGATCGCCCCGGCCGACCATCCGCGCTTCCGGCAATTGGCGCGACTGGCGGAGTTGCCGGACTGGATCGAGGAGATCGGGTGAGCTGGTACGTCCGGCGACGGTGCGGGGAGGCCGAAGCCTCCCCGAAAATTACCTCAGTCGAACTTGCCGCTCAGCGAGACGCCGACGATCCGCGGTTCGTTGAACACCGCGGCGTTGTAGTTTTCGATCACGCCCTTGAGGTTCTTCTCGTTGGTGATGTTGCGCGCGAACGCCGCGATCTCGTAGCGGCCGTCGGCGGTGGTGAAACCGGCCTTGAGCCCCAGTTCTAGATTGTCGTCGGCGAAGAACTCGCGGGTCTTGTACAGGACGAAATTCGTATAGCCCTGCATGTTGACGTCACCGGCCACGAAGAAGTTGCCGCGATCCGACAGCGGAATGTCGTAACGGACCGCCGCATCGACCTGCCAGCGCGGCGCATTGGGCAGCGGGTTGCCGTCGATCCGCGCCAGCGTCGCGCGCTGGCCGAAGATCGTCGCGGGCACGGTCTGGTTCAGCACCGTGCACGTCACATTGGCGCCGAACTGGCACACTTGCGCGAAGACGTTCTTGTCCTTGATCTCGGTGTGGATCGCGCTGCCGCCCAGCGAGAAGGTGATGTTGCGGATCGGCCGCCAGTCCAGCTCCGCCTCGACGCCGTAAGCATTGGCGTGGTCGGCGTTGAACAGCGTGCCGTTGCCGTTCGCATCATTGCCGTTCAGCTGGATATCGTTGACCCGGTAGGTGAAGGCGGTGGCGTTGAGGCGCAGCTTCGAGGTCGGCTGCGTCTTCACGCCTGCCTCGTACGACATGATCGTCTCGCTATTGGCGGTCGAGAATGGGGTGTTGAACACCGCCGAGCGGCCCTGGATCGTCGGGCCGCGGAAACCGCGCGCCACACGGGCATAGATGCTCGCGGTCGGGTCGATCTCGTACAGCGCCGACAGATCCCAGCTCGGCTCCTTGCCGGTCAGCTTGACCGCACGCGGTGCGGTCGCCGGGAAGGTGTCGACCGTCCCCGCCGCATTGCGACCGGCGCGCACCAGCCGCGTTTCCTTGTCATCCTCGGTGTAGCGTGCGCCGGCCGTCAGCGTCAGGCGCTCGGCGAGACGATAGCTGGCCTGCCCGAACACCGCCCAGCTGGTGTTGACGTTGCGCAGCCGCACCCAGTTGTTGACGTTGCGCTGTGCATCGCCTGGCAGCAGAAAATAACCGCGCTGGTAGAATTCGGTGACGTCGCGGCTGTCGAAATAGAAGCCGCCGAACTGCCACTTGAACGCACCGTTGCCGTTGCTCGCCAACCGCACTTCCTGCGTCCACTGGTCGAGGTCGCGGACGCGGCCCATGCTCTCGCCATAGCCCGCGCCGCCGAAATTGGTCGCCGCACCGCCGTCGGTGTCGCCGCGGCTGTAGCCCGAGGTCGTCTCGTAAGCGGTGATCGAGGTCAGCGTCGCCGCGCCGAAATCCCACGCCGCGTTCACCGACCCGCCATAGGTCTTGTACGCCTGCGGGTTGTTCGCGCCCTCGTCGAGCGCGACGCGGTCGCGCGGTTCGAGGTTGATGTTGTTCTGCCCCTTGATGAGCGCGCCGCGGTGGAACACCGTCGACGTGCCCTCATAGGAGCGGACATGGCCCGACAGATTGACCGACAACGTCTCGGTCGGGGTCAGCAGCACCTGCAGCCGCGCGTCACGCTCGTCGAAGCCGCCCATTGCGTCGCGACCCGGACGCGTCCCGTCGCGGCTGACGCCGGTGTAGCTGTTGTCGATCCAGTCGTCGCGGTGCTGGTACAGCCCCGACAGCCGCACCGCGATCTTGTCCTGCACGATCGGCCCGCCGACGCCGCCGTCGAAGGTGACGGTGTTGTACGAGCCATAGGAGGCGTTGAAGCGGCTCGACCAGGTCTGGCCGGGGCGGATGGTGTCGAACTTGATGATGCCCGCGGTGGTGTTGCGCCCGAACAGCGAGCCCTGCGGCCCGCGCAGCACCTCGACATTGGCGACGTCATAGACCGGGTTGGACTTCAGAACGACATGCTCCAGCACGACATCGTCCTGGATGATCGACACCGGCTGCGAGGCGCCGAGGTAGAAATCGATGTTGCCGAGTCCGCGGATGTAGAAGCGCGGGAAGATGCGGCCGGTGGTCGTCTCGGCATAGAGGCCCGGCACGCGCCCGGCGAGCGCCAGCGCGTCCTCGCCACCCGACTGGAAGGTGCGCAGGTCGTCGCCATTGACCACCGCCACCGACACCGGCACCCGGCGCAGGTTTTCGGTGCGGCGCTCGGCGGTCACCACCACCTCGCCCAGTCCGGTGTCACCCGCGTCCGGGGCCGCTTCGGTCGCGGCGGGCACGGCGCCGGTGGTCTGCGCGGCGGCGGGCAACGTGGACAAGGCGACACCGGCGAACAGGCCGGCGAGCAGGATCGATTTCGACGAACGACGCATGAGAACCCCTTATGAAACGACGGGAAGGCTTCGCAGGGGCGCCGGCTTTCGCGGCGTTTGTCCCCGGCGAATCGCTCGGCTTCCCGTCGCGGCGGCTAGGCGGCGATTGTGTCGAGATCATGAAAAGTAACGGAATATTTCCGTCTCTTTCCCGCTACTCGCGCGACCTCCACGGGCGGGCGGCGATCGTCAGGCTTTCGCAATGATCGCGGCCCATTCGTCGCCGCTGACCGGGCTGACCGACAGCCGCGCTTGCCGAAGCATCGCCATCCCGCGCAACGCGGGGTCGGCCTTCATCGCCGCCAGCGTGACCGGGCGCGCCAGCGGCGCGTCGGCCGCGATCTTCACCGACACCCAAGGCGCAACATCCTCGGGCCGGGCGGAGCGGACCACCGACGCGATCCCGACCGCGGCCTTCTGCGCGCCGCTATGATAGATCAGCGCGCGATCGCCCACCGCCATCGCGCGCAGATGGGCGGCCGCGGCATGGTTGCGCACGCCGGTCCACTCCGTCTCGTGCTCGCGGATCAGCTCGTCCCAGCCGTAGCTGCCGGGCTCGGTCTTCAGCAGCCAATATGCCACGGGCGCTCCTCGATTAAACCGCGCATGAATGCGCCATTCCGCACCTGTTCAGCCGCCGGGGGCCATAGCGATGGCACAGGCTCGCACAGTCAAGCGTTCAGTCAACAGGCGAGCGAGTGCAGGAGGTCCGGTTTATGTCTGCGTTGAAGAAGACCGTTTTGGCCACCGGCCTGATGGCGACAGCCCTGGCCAGTGCCGCGCCCGCGGAGGCGCAGCGCTACTGGCGGCACCGCGACCGAGGCGGCGATACCGCGGCGGGCGCGCTGATCGGCGGCGTGATCGGGCTCGGGCTCGGCGCGGCGATCGCGTCGAGCAACCGCGATCGTTACTACGACCGGCGCTATGACGATCGCCGCTATTATTACGACGATCGTTCCTATTACGCGCCGCCGCCGCGGGTCTACTATCGCGAGCGTTATTACGCGCCGCCGCCCCCGCGGGTCTATTACGAGCCGCGTGGCTATTATCGCGGCTATGACGCGCCCGGCTATTACGGCTGGTGAGGCGGACGGCGGCGCGGGGACGCGATCCCTGCGCCGCCTTTTTTTGTGGCCGCGCGCGTCGCTTTGCGGCAAGGGCGCGGCATGAGCGATACTCCTCCCGACCATCTGTCGATCGATCCGTCGAGCCCGTTCTTCGACCAGGACGCCCTGCAACGCGGCGTCGGCATCCGCTTCAAGGGCGTCGAGCGCCGCGATGTCGAGGAATACAGCATGTCCGAGGGCTGGGTGCGTGTCGCGCTCGGCAAGAAGGTCGATCGCCACGGCCGTCCGCTGACGATCAAGCTCACCGGGCCGGTCGAGGCCTATTTCGAGAATGCCGCTCCGGAAGAAGACGGCGCGGATCAGCAAGAGGCGTAACGTCTCAACGCCGACTGTCATCCCCGCGAAGGCGGGGATCCAGACGCGCAGGTCCGTCAATAAAAGCACAACGTCAGCGCTTCTGGATTGCCGCCTGCGCGGGAATGACGGAATTAAGCCATTTTACGCGGCTTCCAGCGCCTCGCTCGCCGCCATCCAGCGCGCCTCCGCCGCCTCGATGCGATCGTTGAGATCGGCGCGCTGCTTCATCAGCTCTGACATCGTCAGCTTCGCATACTTCGGTTCGGCGGTCGACGGATCGAACATGGCGCGGTCCACCGCGGCGCGCTCTGCCGTAAGCTTCGCCAGTTCCGCCTCGGCGTCGCGCGCCTCCTTCTTGAGCGCCTTGTCGTTCTCGCGCGCGGCGGCCGCGGCCTTGCGGTCCTGCTTGCTGCCCTTCGGCTTGTCCGCGCCCTTGCCGTCGCCAGCGAGCACGAAGGCGATATAATCGTCGAGGCTGCCGTCGAATTCCTTCGCGGTGCCGTTGTCGACCAGCACCAGCCGGTCGGCGCTCAGCTCCACCATATGCCGGTCGTGACTGACCAGCAGCACCGCGCCGGTATAGGCGTTGAGCGCCTGCACCAGCGCCTCGCGCGCATCGACGTCGAGGTGGTTGGTCGGCTCGTCGAGGATCAGCAGGTGCGGCGCCTCGCGCGTGACCAGCGCCAGCGCCAGCCGCGCGCGCTCGCCGCCCGACATGCTGCCGACGCGTGCGGTCGCACGGTCGCCCGAGAAGCCGAACCGCCCGAGCTGCGCACGCACCGCCGCGGGGGTCGCGCCCGGCATGACGCGCGTCATATGCGCGAGCGGCGTGTCGTCGGCCTCAAGTTCCTCGACCTGATATTGCGTGAAATAACCAACCTTCATCTTGCCGGTCGCGTTCATCTCGCCACTCATCGGCGTCAGCTGCGCCGCCAGCAGTCGCGCCAGCGTCGTCTTGCCATTGCCGTTGCGGCCGAGCAGTGCGATCCGGTCCTCCGGGTCCATCCGCAGGTTCAGTCGCGACAGGATCGGCGTGTCGCCATAGCCGACCGCGGCGTGATCGAGCGTGATGAGCGGCGGCCGCAACTCGGTTGGGTTGGGGAAGTCGAAGCTCAGCGTCGGGTCGTTCACCGCCTCGGCGATCGGCTGCATCTTGGCGAGCATCTTGGCGCGGCTCTGCGCCTGCTTCGCGGTCGAGGCGCGCGCCGAGTTGCGCGCGACATAGTCCTGCAGCTTGGCGCGCTGCGCGTCCTGGTTGGCCTTGGCCGCGGCGAGCTGCGCCAGCCGCTCGGCGCGCTGCCGCTCGAACGCGTCATAGCCGCCGGGGTAGAGCGTCGTCTTGCCGCCCTGCAAATGCAGGATGTGGTCGACGACGTTGTTGAGGAAGTCGCGTTCGTGGCTGACCACGACGATCGTCGCGCGATAGCTCTTGAGGAAATCCTCCAGCCACATCACCGCTTCGAGATCGAGGTGGTTGCTCGGCTCGTCGAGCAGCAGCAGGTCGGGCTGCGAGAACAGCAAGGCGGCGAGCGCGACGCGCATCTTCCAGCCGCCCGAGAAGCTGTCGAGCGGACGGCTCTGCGCCTCCTCATCGAAGCCAAGCCCGACGAGGATCCGCGCCGCGCGCGAGGGGGCGGCATAAGCGTCGATCGCGATCAGCCGGTCGTGGACCTCGCCGAGCCGGTCCATGCAGCCCGTGCCGTCGAACGCTTCGGCTTCCGCGAGCAGCGCGGCGCGTTCGGCGTCGGCGGCGAGTACCGTCTCCAGCGGAGTCGAGTCACCCGCGGGCGCCTCCTGCGCGATATAGCCGATCCGCGCGCCGCGCGGCATGTCGGCCGAGCCTTCGTCGGGTTCGAGCAGCCCGGCGATGACGCGCACCATCGTCGACTTGCCCGCGCCGTTGCGGCCGATTAGCCCGACGCGGCTGCCGGGGGGGAGGGCGGCACTGGCGCGATCGAGGATCGTGCGCCCGCCGAGCCGCACGGTGATGCCGTTGAGAGAAAGCATGCGCGCGCCTGTAGCCGATCGCGCGGGAAGGGGGAAGGGAGGGGCGGAGATCAGCCGGCCCCATCCTCCATCGCCGGAGTCGCCACCCCGCGCTGCTCGCTGAGGATCGTCCAGCCGGTCAGGAACAGCGCCGCCACCACCGGCCCGACAACGATCCCGCTCAGCCCGAGCACGTCGATCCCGCCGAGTGTCGTCACCAGCACCAGCCAGTCGGGTAGGCCGGTGTCGCGCCCGACCAGGATCGGCCGAAGCACATTGTCGGCCAGCCCGATCACGAACACGCCGGAGACGATCACCACCACCGCCTGCCAGATCGCGCCGGTCGCGAGCAGATACACCGCCACTGGGCCCCAGATGATCGCGGGACCGACGGCTGGCAACAGCGCGGCGATCGCCATCAGCACGCCCCACAGCAGCGCGGCGGGAAGGCCGACGATCCAGAAGGTGATCGCCCCCAACGCGCCCTGCACCAGCGCCACGACACCCGATCCCTTGATGGTCGCGCGCACCACCGCGACGAACTTCTCCGCGAGACGCTCGGCCGCCGACCGCTCCAGCGGCAGCGCGCGCACGACCGCCGGGCCAAGCCGCTCGCCGTCGCGCAGCAGGAAGAAGGTGACGTACAGCCCGACGCCGAACGCCAGCAGGAACGCCGCGGCATTGGCGCCGATCGACAGCGCCTGCCGGGTGAGGACGCTCGCGCTGTTGCTCAGCGTCGCGGTGACACGCGCCTGTGCGCGTTCGAGGCTGTTGAGTCCGGCACTGTCGAGCAGTTGCTGCAAGCGTGCGGGCAGCGCGTCGTGCACCTGCTTGAAGTACATCGCAAAGTCGATCTGGCCGCTCCGCATCTGCTCATAGACGCCCGCCGCCTGATCGACGATCATGCTGCCGAGGATCAGCGCCGGGATGACCACCGCGAAGGTGATGACCAGCAGCGTCAGCGCCGCCGCCATGTTGCGCCGCGCCGGCCAGCGTCGTGCAAAGCGCTGAAAGATCGGCTGGAACAGCAAGGCCGCCAGCGCCGCCCACAGCAATGCACCGAGGAACCCGGAGACGACCAGCAGCAACCCGACCGACGCCAGCAACAGGAAGAGGAGCAACCCGCCATTCTCGACGCGTTGTCGATCGATCGTCATGTACGAAGCCCCCGGAACCATTGTGTCGTTACACAGGGGAAACGCTACCGATCTGGATTAGGTCCGCGCCGCCGGGGTCACGCGCGATCTGGGTCAGTGTCGAAGCGTCGCCCGACATGCGCTTCGCCCCGTGCTGCCGCGAGCCGTTCCTGCCGGTGCCGCTCGGCGTAGCCGGCGCGGTCGATGACGGTGCGGGTCCCGGCGCAGGCCGGGCAACTCACCCCCTCGACATAATCAATCGACGCGCGCTCCGCCGGGCCGACCGGCATCCGGCAGGCGAAGCACAGCAGGTGCGTCCCCGGTGCCAGCCCGTGCCCGACCGCGACGCGCTGATCGAAGACGAAGCACTCACCCTGCCACGCGCTCTCGGCGGCCGGCACTTCTTCCAGATAGCGGAGGATGCCGCCGTCGAGATGATGCACCTGCTCGACGCCTTCCGCCTTCAGGAAGGCGGTCGACTTCTCGCAGCGGATGCCCCCGGTGCAGAACATCGCCACGCGCTTCTTGCCGGCCAGCAACGTCTCGCGCTGGCTGCGGAACCACGCGGGGAAGTCCGCGAACCCGGCAGTCTTCGGGTCGACCGCGCCGGCGAAGGTGCCGATCGCGACTTCATAAGCGTTGCGGGTATCGATCACCAGCGTCTCGGGATCGGCGATCAGCGCGTTCCACTCGGCCGGGCCGACATAGGTGCCGGCCTCGGTCAACGGATCGACCGTCACGCCCATCGTCACGATCTCGCGCTTCACCTTCACCTTCAGGCGGTGAAACGGCATCACCTCCGCCCAGCTGTGCTTGAGCGACAGCTCGGCGCAGCCGGGCAGCGCGCGGATATGCGTGATCACCGCGTCGAGCGCGTCCGGCGCGCCCGCGATCGTGCCGTTGATCCCTTCATCGGCGAGCAGCAGCGTGCCCTTGATCCCCGCCACGCGCGCCGCGGCGAGCAACGGCTCGCGCAGCGCGTGCGGATCGTCGAAGCGGGCGAAGCGATAAAGCGCGGAAACCCTGATCAATGGACGAAGCGCGCCACCACGTCGCGATAGCTGCGGCTGACCTTCACGTTCGCGCCCGAATCAAGCACGAGGAAGCATTCACCGTTGGTGTGCGGCTTTACCTGCTTGACGAGATCGAGGTTGACGATCGTCGAGCGGTGGATGCGCTGGAAGCGGCGCGGATCGAGCCGCTTTTCGAGGTCCTTCATCGTTTCCCGCAGGATCAAATTCCGGTCGCCGGTGTAGATCACCATATAATCGCCGGCCGCGTCGATCCGCTCGATCGTGTCGACGTCGACACGGAAGATCTGACCCTGATCCTTGATGTTGATCATCTTCTCGAACCGGCTAGCGTTCACCGCATCGCCGCCGTCGGCGATCTCGGCGGCCGCTTCGGGCGCATGTTCGGCCAGCGCTTCCTTCAGCTTCTCGGCCTCGCCTGCGCTCTGCCGCTCGGACAATCGCTGGCGCACGCGGTCGAGCGTGTCGGCAAGCCGCGATTCCTCGACCGGCTTCATCAGATAGTCGGTCGCCTGCGCCTCGAACGCACGGATCGCATGGTCCGAATAAGCGGTGACGAACACGAAGAGCGGCGGCTCGACGTCCATCAGCCCTTGCACGACCGAGAAACCGTCGAACCCGGGCATCTGGATGTCGAGGAAGACCAGGTCGGGCTTGTGGGTCTTGATCGCGCTGATCGCCTCGCGGCCGTTCTGGCACTTGGCAATGATCTCGACGTCGTCGTGCGCCTGTAGCCGCAGTTCGAGCCCCTGGATCGCAAGCGGCTCGTCGTCGACGAGGATGGTACGAATGGTCATCACACCTCTCTGTTCGGTACTTCGAGCTGATACGGGATCTCGATCTCGACCCCGAACCCGCCCGTCGGCATGGCCCGCACATCGAAGCGGTGGTCCGGCCCGTAAGCCTGTGCCAGCCGCTCCCTGATATTGGCGATGCCCACGCCGGTTGAAAGGCTTGGCCGCGATTTCGTCGGCATCAAACCCGGCCCGGTATCGGATACGCCGAGCAGCACCCTGTCGCCGACGAGCCGAATGGTGACGCAGATTTCCGCACCGTCCTCCTGCGGCGTCACGGCATATTTGATCGCATTCTCGACCAGCGGCTGGAGCAGCAACGACGGCAGCCGCGCCTTCTCCGCTGCCGGATCGATCTCGAACTTCGGGCGCAAGCGGTCCTCGAACCGCATCTTCTCGATCTCGAGATACAGTTTCAGCGTCTCCACCTCCTGCGCGACGGTGACGTGCGCGGTCGGCTCGTTGGCGAGCGTGTAGCGCAGGAACGACGACAGCCGGCTCAGCATCGCGTTCGCGCGCTCGGTCTGCTTGAGCAGCACCAAGGTCGAGATCGAGTTGAGCGTGTTGAACAGGAAATGCGGGTTGAGCTGATAACGCAGCATCGCGAGCTGCGCCGACGACGCCTGGTTTTCCAGATGCTCCATCTGGTCGATCTGATCCTCAAGGATCAGGTAGAAGTTGATCCCAAAGTACAGCGCCGACCAGCCGGCGAGCGTCGTAAAGCTGAGGAACAGCGCGGCGAGCAGCAGCGTCAGGTCGACGCCCGGCGCCGCGAGCCGGATCAGGCTGAATGAGAAGGCGTAGAGCGTCGCGTACAGGAACGTCGCCGCGGCGAGCGTGAAGATCGACAGCAGGATGCCCGTCACGCGCGGCAGCTGCCGATAGTGCCCGTAGAGCACCGACAGCAGCAAGGTGATGCAATAGCCGATGATCGACTCGATCAGCACGGAGCCGATTACCTGCAACGAGGCATTGCTGCTCAGCGACGAGACGAGCCGCAGCACCAGATAGCCGGTCCAGCCGACCGCCTGGAGCTTCCAGAACGCCGAGGCCTTGTTCTCGAAGAACGGTCGGACGAACAGCGGACGCTCCGGCGTGCCGGCATAAGCGGACGGACCAGGAGCAGCGGAGACGGAAGTCGCGGAAGTCGCCATCGCGCCCTCTCTACACCGACCGGCAGCCGCGCGCAAAAAGAAGGGCCGCCGTGCCCGGAGGAACGGCGGCCCCGTGTTGGTCGGGAGTGGGCGATCAGAAGGTGAAGCGCGCGCCGATCCGTACCGAGTAGAGCGACTGGCGGGACGAGATCACGTTCTGCTGATCCGGCGCGACGCGCGGTGCGGTGTAGCGGTACTGGGCACAAGCCTGCGACGTGTTCGCCGTCGTCTGCGCGCTCGTCGGATTCGTGCCGGTCGCGACCGCGGTTTGCAGGCACTGCACCTGGATCGCCGCGGTGGTGTACGGGAACGAATATTCGCGGATCTGTCCCCAGTTCTTGTTGATCAGATTGCCGACGTTCTCGACATCCGCGAACAGGGTGATGCGGCTGCCGCCGAGCCCCGTGGGCAGTTCCTGCGAGATGTGCAGGTCGATCTTCGTGAACCACGGCGAGTTGAAGGCGTTGCGCGGCGCGATCTTGCCGCGGAACTTGGACAGCCCGCTCGAATTGATCAGCGCGTCGAGGTTCGCCGCGGTCTGTGCCGCGGTCTGCGTCACCACACCGTTGACGACGGTGTTGCCATAGCTGACGAGCGGATCGGTCGTCGAAACCGGCACGTACAGCAGGTAGCGCTGCTGCGTACCGACGTTGCCGAAGATCGGGCTGCGGTTCGACGACGTGTCCTGCATCGTATAGCTGAACGGCTTGCCGATGCGCGTCTCGCCGAACAGCGCGATGTTGGTCTTGTAGTCGCCGAAGAAGGCGTGATCGAAGGTGACGCCATACTTGATCAGGTGGCGGACCTGATCGTTCGAAATCCCGTAGGCCGCGCCGGAACCGTCGAAGAACGCCCCGTTGGCATAGTTCGAGCCCGCCGTCGACGAGGTGGCCGGCGTCTGGTCCTTGACGTCCTGATAGGCGTAGCTCGCCGAGAAGCTGAGCCCCATGTCGAACGACTTGTCGAAGCGGGCGACACCGATCAGCGAGCGACCGCGGCTGGTGTTGTTCAGGACGATGTCCTGGAAGCGATCGCTGAAGCTGGTCACCGCCTGATAGCGGGCACGGCCATCGGGGGTGGTCAGGCCGCTGGCGACGACGCGATAATCGGCGAAATAGACCTGGTCGCGCACGTCCGACCACAGGAAGTCGGCGCCGAGATGCCAGCCACCGCCGAGAAAGCCGCCGAAGTCGGTGTCATAATCGGCCGACAGCGTTCCGCGCCACTGCGACGGCAATCGGAAGTTGCGGTCGAGCGCATTGGTCGGCGCGTTGGTCGTGTTGGCGGGGCTATTCACCAGATCGTTGGCCGCCGTCGGGATGGTCGTGCCGTTGACGTTGCTCAGCACCTGCGCGCCGGTACCGACCGAGTAGCTGCCGTTGTTCGCCTGCGTGACGTCGATGCTGTTGGTCAGGAAGCCGGTGTTCGAGAAGCTGTTCGAGACGTAGACGTCCGGCGAGCCACCCGAGAAGATCCCGATGCCGCCACGGAAGGTCAGCTGCGTCGTCGGCTTGAAGTCGAAGCCGATGCGCGGCTGGAATACGCCACGGCCCGAGATGTAGGTCTGGTTGGTGAAGCCATACCGGTTCACGAAATTCTGGTTGAGCGCCGGGCGGCTGTGGCCGCCGTACATGTCGTAGCGCGCGCCGTAGGACAGCGTCAGCATGTCGCTGATCCGCCAATTGTCCTGAATGCCGAAGGCGTAGGACTGATATTGGAAGCGCGCCGCGGCGTCGATCGGGTCGAGCGAAGGAACGGCGTTCTGGTACCGCAGGCGCTGGGCGTTGCCGGCGGCGAAGTCCGCGATCGAGTCGAAGTAGTAGTCGCCGGCGCTCCGCTGTACGAACAGATTGACGATCTTGGTATCCGACATTTCGCCGAAGATCCGGAGATCATGGTCGTCGCGGGTGAGGCGGGCCTGAACGGTGCCGCCCCAGGTGCGGCTGCTCAGCTCGTTCGACTGGCGCGAGATATCGGGACCGAAGGAAACCGTGCCCGAACCATTGGCGCAGTTGGTCGACAAATCGATTCCGGTCGCCGTGCTGCCGACGCCCGCAAAGCCGCCACGATCGGACTGTGCCGCGGTGCAGACCTGGAACTGCGCGAAGCCACGCCCGAGGATCGGGTCCTGCCCACGCTTGTAGTCCTTGTAGAAGCCGCGGACTTCGGTCGAGAATTCGTCCGACCAGTCCGAGTTCAGCTGAACCACGCCGGCGTGTAGACGGTTCGAGCCGACATAGCCGTTTGAGGCGAGGCCGAGCCCCGGCGCGTTCGCGGTGCCCGACGCCGGCCCGACCTGCGTGTTCTGGTTAAACCGGATCGCGTCCTTGGTGTACATGTAGGTGACCGAGGCCCGCTGCGTGTCCGACAGGTTCGCGTCGAGCTTGGCGACGAGGCGGTCGTCGCGGTCGTCCGAATTGTTGAGCACGCCGCCGGTGTCGTAGCCGTAGCGGCTCTTGGCGATTTCCTGAATCTGCGCGACCGCCGCGTCCGTGATGTTCGGGATCACGGTGCCGGCGTTGTTGCCCGGCGTGCCCTCGGTGATCGGCGTGCCGGCGCGGATGCGCTCGCCCGCGACCATGAAGAACAGCTTGTCCTTGATGATCGGGCCCGACAGTTCGGCCCCATAATTCTCATATTTGAAGTCGGGCACGCTGACTCGACCGGTCGGCACGCCCGGACCCGCCTTGGTGCGCTTGCCGGTCAGTTCGTCGGCCGAATAGGCATAGAAGCCGGTACCATGGAATTCGTTGGTGCCCGACTTCAGGATCGCGTTGATCGCGCCACCCTGGAAATTGCCCTCGCGGACATCATAGGGTGCCACCTTGGTCTGGAACTGACCGATGGCGTCGAACGGCACCGGCGAGCGGCGCGTGGGCAGACCATCGGGGTTGAGACCGAAATTGTCGGTGACCGGTACGCCGTCGACCGAAAAGCGGTTGAAGCGCGCGTTCTGGCCGGCGAAGCTCACCGCGCGGCCGTTGCCTTCCGAATAGTCGAGCCGGGCGAACGGGTCGCGACGCATCAGGTCGCGCACGTCGCGGTTGACCGACGCGACGCTGGCGATCTGCGCCGCCGACAGGACGGTCGCCGGGCCCTGGCTCAGGTTGCGGGCGTTCGGCAGACGCGAGGCGGTGACGACGATGTCCCCGCCGCCGGCGCTCTCGGCGGTCAGCTCGATCGGCAGCTCGAAGCTCTGCGCCACAACCGTCTGGATGTCGGTGACCTGCGTCGAGGCATAGCCGGGCGCGGCGACGGTGACGGTGTAGGGGCCACCGACGCGCAGACCGGTGGCGTTGAAGCTGCCGCTGGCGTCGGTCGTGACCGTCGTCGTGCCGCCGGTCGGGACGTTGAGGATCGTGACCGTCGCCCCCGCCACCGGCGCGCCGTTGGCGGTGACGGTGCCGCGGATCGACGAGGTCGTCTCTTGCGCCATCGCGGCAGCCGGCAGGACCAGCGCGACCGCAGCCACGCCTACGAACAGATTGTTTCGCATCGGAAAATTTTCCCCTTTCGCCGCAGCGCGACCCGCGACGGCTTCGTCGTCGGGGCGCCGATGGCCGTAGTATGTGAAGGTTGCGTGACAGTCGCGAGTCGATTGCTGCACCGCTGCAAGACTCTGTTGCGGCGTTGCAAAAAAGCGACAGCAACCTTGCCCGGGCGCGGGTCAGCGGCGGGCGAGCAACCGCTTCCACGCGGGCTTGGCGCTGCCCGATTGCAGGACACCGCGGCGGAACAGCCGGGCACCGATCGTGATGAACACCGCCACCCACAGCAACTGCCACGCGAGCGCCGCGAGATGCGGCCACCATTGCGTGCCCGACGCAGCGCGGCCTGCCATCGCGAACGGCGAAGACAGCGGAAACAGTTCGGCGGCCGTGGCCAGCGCGCTGCCGGGATGCGAGACCGCGGCGGAGGCGAGCCCGAACATCGCGACCTGGATGATCGTGATCGGCAGCGAGAGCATCTGGACCTCGCGCATCGTCGCCGCCTGTGCGCCAACTCCCAGGAATACCGAGCCGAGCAGCAGGAAGGCGGTCGTGAAATAGGCTGCGAACAGCATCGCGAAGGGCAGGAGGCCGATCGCCGGACGCAGCTGCGCGACATCGGCGCCGAGATCGCCGGGCAGCAACATGCCGATCTGGCTGAGCACCGTACCCCAGAAGGCAACGAAGAGCAGCGCGACGCCGTACATGCCCAGCAGCTTGCCGAGGAACACGCTCTCCAGCGGGACGGCCGCGGCAAGGATTTCAATGACCTTGTTGTTCCGCTCCTCCGCCATCGTGCCGACCACCTGACCCGACAGGAACAATGTCAGAAAGAAGATACCGAAAACCGCAAAGAAGGCCGCGGCGTTGCGGCCGCCGACGGTCGGCGCGGTGGTGGCGATGCGCTCCATCCGCACGTTCGGAGTCGCGGCCCCGGCGCGCTGAAGCAACGCGGCCTGGCGCGCGACGGCGGCGAGATAGCGCGCGTCGGCACGATTGGCCGCGCCATAGGCGATCACCGGTTGCGCCAGCGTGCCGTACAGGACCGCATTGACGTCGGTTTCATGCGCGTCGAGCATCGCGCGGGCCACGTTCGGTGCGGACGCGACCGCCGGATGGAGCGTCAGGGGCGGCGGCGTCGCATCACCACGCACCAACGGACGGAGCTGCGCGTCGGCGGCGCGGACGACCGCCGCCGACCCCTGGGGCAGGATCGCCACCAGGCGCGACTTGTCGGCCGCGCCCTGCGTGACCGACGCCGCGCCCATGCCGCCGATCGCCCCGAACGAGGTCATGATGACCGGTGCGAAAAGGAAGAGCAGGAAGATCGGGGTGAACACCGTCGCGGTGAAATCCCGCCGGGCGATCGTCAGCGTCTGACGGATCTGGCGACGCAGCGGGCTCATGCGTTCGACTCCGCGGCAGCCTGTCCGACGATCCGCACGAACGCGTCGTGCAGCCCCGGGCGCTCGATCGACAGCCCCTTGATGCCATAGCCGGCGTCGATCAGCCGCCGGAGCAATCCCTCGATCCCTTCCTCGGGCAACGCGAACCGCCAGCCGTCCGCGTCGGGTCGCGCGGTGGACGGCAGCATCGCGGCGAGACGCGCGTCGGTATGGGTCGGGACGTACCGGACCTGCTGGGGGAGCAGCCCCCGCGCCTCGTCGACCGTACCCTCGAAGCGCCGCTGCCCGCCGGCGATCACCGCCAGCCGGTCGCAGAGGCGTTGGGCGTGCTGCATGACATGGGTGGAGAACAGGATCGTCGCGCCGCGATCGCGCTCGGCGAGGATCAGCGCCTCGAGCCGTTCCTGATTGACCGGGTCGAGCCCCGAGAAGGGCTCGTCGAGGACCAGCAGGTCGGGCCGATGGACGACCGCGCCGAGCAATTGCACCAGCTGCGCCATGCCCTTCGAGAGCTTGCGGATCTTCTCGTCGATGGCGTGGCCGAGCCCGGCGGCCTCCAGCATCTCGGCGGCGCGCGCACGGCCGGTCTGCCAGTCGAGCCCGCGCAGCGCACCCATGAACGCCACCGCCTCGCGCGCCTTCATCGACGGGTAGAGCCCGCGCTCCTCGGGGAGATAGCCGACGCGGTCACCGACGTCGCGCGGGTGGGCACTGCCGAGCAGCGTACGGGAGCCTTCATCGGGCTCGATGATCCCGAGCGTCATGCGCAGCGTGGTCGTCTTGCCCGCGCCATTGGGGCCGAGCACGCCGTAGATCATCCCCGCGGGCACCGTCAGGTCGACCCCGTCGACCACCTGCCGCTCGCCGTATCGCTTCACCAATCCGTCGGCGATGACGGCATAATCGCTTGATGCCACGCGTGCTTCCCCTTGTCGCGGGGGAGCGTAGCCGCGCGCGTTGCCCGCGCCAATCGCTATCGAGCGGTCCGCGTCAGGCGGCGGCGCGCGCGCCGCCATCGTCATTGGCGGCCGGGGTGGTCAGGCCGCCGTCCTGCGCCAGCTTCGCAAACGCCCCGCCGGCCGCGAGCAATTCGTCGAAGCCGCCCTGTTCGACGATCCGCCCCTGATCGAGCACGATGATCCGGTCCGCGGCGCGCACCGTCGAGAGACGGTGCGCGATGACGAAGGTGGTGCGGCCCTGCCGCAGCCGCTCAAGGCTTTCCTGAAGCCGCGCCTCGGTCGCGACGTCGAGCGCGCTGGTCGCCTCGTCGAGCAGCAGGATCGGGGCGTTCTTGAGCAGGGCGCGCGCGATCGCGATCCGCTGCCGCTCGCCGCCCGAGAGCCCGGCGCCGCGATCGCCGACCGCGGTGGCGAAGCCGTCGGGCTTGCGCATGATGAAGTCATACGCGCCGGCGATGCGCGCGGCATCCTCGATTTGCTCCATCGTGGCGTCGGGATTGCCCATCGCAATATTCTCGGCGATCGAGCGGTTGAAGAGCCCGGCTTCCTGGAACACCACGCCGGTCGCGGCGCGCAGCGAGGCGAGCGTGACGCCGCCGATGTCCTGCCCGTCGACGAGGATTCGGCCCTTTTCCGGGTCCCAGGCGCGCTGGAAGAGCCCGAGCGCGGTCGACTTGCCGGAGCCGGTCGGGCCGACGATCGCGACCGTCTCACCGGGAGCGACCTCGAAGTTCAGGTCGTGGACCGCGCCCGAGCCGGTCGGGTAGCGGAACGAAACGTTTTCGAAGGTGACGCGGCCAGCCGCGACCGCGAGCGGTACGGCGTCGGCGGCCTCGGCGATGTGGCTCTGCTGGTCTAGCACCTCGAAGAACTGGCGGAGCGCGGGCAGACGCTGCGCGACGTTGACGATGAAGCCGGTGACCGTCTCCAGCCGCGCGATCATCAGCGTCGCGAAGCCGACGAACGACACGACGTCGCCGATCGTCGCCAGCCCGCGGGTGATGAGCGCGGCGCCGAAGCCGAAGACGGAGACGATCGCGATCGACGAGGCGCCGCGCGTCAGCACCGCCGACACCGCCCACCAGTTGAGCACCGGATATTGCGCATGGAGCAGGTCGTGGAGCGAGCGGCGGACATTGCCCATCTCGCCGGGCACCGCGAGGAAGCTCTGGAGCACGGTGACGTTGCCGAACAGGTCGCCGAGATTGCCGGAGATGTCGGTGAAGCGGTCCTCGACGCGCGCCTGACCGGTGGCGGTGTGGCGCATCACGACCAGATTGACCGCCGAATAGACGAGCATCAGCACGACCAGCACCAGCCCGAGCCGCCAGTTGGTCATCATCGCGATCGGCAGCAGCAGCGCAAGGATGCCGAGATTGGTGATCTGGTCGCGCAGCAACGGCAGCCACAGGTTGAACAGCCCCTCACAGCCCGAGATCATGATCCGCATCAGCCGGCCCGAGCGCGCCTGGGTGTGGAACGCCGGTGGCAGCGCGAGCAGATGCTCGACATAGGTCGACATCGCGATCAGCCGGCGGCGGTGGGTCATGCGATCGGCGAGCAGCGCGATCACCACGCCGGCGGCGAAGACCGTGACGCTGATCGCGCACCACAGCCCGACGTAGCGCATTGGGTTGGCACCGGTGGTGAGGCCGTTGACGGCCTTGCCGAACAGCAACGGCTCGGCGACCTGAAGAAAGGCGACCAGCGCGCCGGCGGCGAGCAGCGAGCCGGCCTTCAGCCGCTCGGGACGGAGCAGCGCGAGCGCGCGGAGAACGACGTGGGGCGAGCGAGTGCGTTCGGCGGACAGGGGCATGGCCAACTCAGCGAAGCGACGAGGGAAAGCGGGGCGGCACCGCGTGGGGTGACCGACAAGGGATGCTTAAGGGGAAGATGGTTAACGGAAGGTGTGTCTGGTTCGGGATGGTACGGGTCGACGGCCATCCCGATCGTCATGGCACGGCATCGAACCCGCCGACCGTCATTGCGAGCGTAGCGAAGCAATCCAGGGCGTCCTGGTCCGGCTCTGGATTGCTTCGCTACGCTCGCAATGACGGAGAACGACGGCGTTCTTCTTCCTGTCTGAGGAGAAAGGAACGGATCAATGCTCGCGGAACGATGACCAGAACGCGCCCACCAGCGGCTCCAGCGCATAATCGAGCGCAGTGCGCTTGCGCAGCGGGATCAGCACCTGCGCGGGCATCCCGGGACGCAGCTTGAACTGTTCACCGCGGAATCGGGCAAGGACGTGCAGCTCCTCGGGCGGGACGGTGATCTCGGCGGTGAAATAGCTGACCCCGCTCTTCTCGTCGGTGAAGCTGTCCGCCGACAGCCGCGTCATCGTGCCATTGAGCGGCGGGATTTCCCGCTCGTGGAGGCTCGGGAACTTGACGGTGGTGTGCTGCCCGACCTTGAGGTCGTCGGCATCGTCGGGCGAAATACGCGCCTGGATGCGCAGCGGCGCTTCCTCGGGGACGATGTCCATCAGCTTCTGACCCGGCTGAATCACCCCGCCGGGGGTGAAGACGGTCAGCCCGACCACCGCGCCGGTCGCCGGCGCGCGGATTTCGGTGCGGGCCAGCTGCTCGCGCGCGGCGCCCAGCTTCGGCATCAGCTCGCCGAGCCGCACCTCGACGTCGCGCAGATCGGCGGCGGTGCGTTCGGTGAAGGTGCGTTCGGCCTCCAGCCGCTGAATCTGGCTCTCGCGCGCGGCCTCGCGGGTCTGCGCGACGCTGGCGGAATATTGCCCGCGCTGGCCCTGCAGCTCGGCGCGCATCCGCTCGAGCTCGCGCAGCCGCGTCTGCGAGACGAAGCCCTTGGCGGCGACCGGGCGCAGCGCGTCGAGCTGCGCGTCGAGCAGCTTCAGTTGCTCCTGCGCGGAGACGACCTGTTCGCCATAACCGCGCCCCTGTTCGTTCGACTGCGCTGCGCGCTGCCCGAGCGCGTCGCGTTGCGCGGTGAGCGTCGCGGTGCGCGCGTTGAGTTCGGTCTGCTGGAGCCGCATTGCCAGCGCGGCCTCGGCGCGATCCTCGGCATCGAGCGTCGCGAACTCGCGCGGCGCGGGGATGCGCGACTGGCCGAGCTGTTCGGCCTGGAGACGCGCGCGCTGCGCGAGCAGGCGGATGACCTGCGACGCCAAGGCGCGTTCGCTGGCGAGGACTTCCGGCGAGCCGAGCCGGATCAGCAACTGTCCCTGCTGCACGCGCTGTCCGTCGCGGACGAAGATCTTGTCGACCACGCCGCCGTCGCGGTGCTGGACCGCCTGCCGCTGCCCCGACACCGCAAGCACGCCCTCGGCATAGGCGGCGGCATCGAGCCGCGCGAACGCCGCCCAGCCGAGGAAGCCGATGAAGAACAACGCCGCGACGATCAGGCCGGCGCGGATGTCGCCGCGCGGGTCGGCGGGCAGGTGGACGGCATCGTCGCCGGTCGTGGCGAGCGGGGACGCAAGGGGGAGGGTGGCCATGGCTCAGGCGCTCGCGCTGGGGGCGGTGATCGTGGGGGGCGTGCCGGGACGCGGCACCGCGCGGGGGCGCTGCGGGGCGATCTTGGGCAGCACCTCGTCGCGCGGGCCGAACATCTCGACCCGACCACCGCGCATCACCAGCAATTTGTCGACCACCGGCAGGATGCCGAGCTTGTGGCTGACCACCAGGATCGTGTGCCCGGCCTTCTTGTAGTGATCGATCGCGGCGAGCAGCGCGCCGTCGCCTTCGGCATCGAGGTGGGCGTTAGGCTCGTCGAGGATCAGCACCGCCGGATCGCCGAACATCGCGCGGGCGAGCGCGACGCGCTGTGCCTGACCCGCCGACAGGCCGCGCCCGCCGGGCTTGAGTTCGTGGTCGAAACCGCCGGGCAGCCGCTGGATCAGCTCGCGCGCGCGGGCGCGTTCGGCGGCCTTGATCGCGGCGGCGTCGATCGCGGCGGGATCATGCGCCAGCTCGGTGCGGAAGCGCGCGATATTCTCCTTCACCGTACCCGCGAACAGCGACGGATCCTGCGGGAGATAGCCGATATGTTCGGCGAGCAGCTCGGGATCCCAGTCGGTCGCGTCCGCGCCGTCGATGCGGACGCGGCCACGATCGGGGCGGATCGCGCCGGCGATGATCCGCGCCAAAGTCGACTTGCCCGCGCCGCTCGGCCCGACGATCGCGATCACCTCGCCGGCTGCGATCGGCAGCGAGACGTCGCTGATGATCGTGCCGTCGCGCGTGTCGTTGAACAGCGTGACGTTCTCGAGCCGCAGCGCGCCCTTGGGCGCGGGGAGCTGCGTCACCGCGCCAGTCGCCTGCGTCTCGGTCAGCAATTTGTCGAGCCGCAGATAGCTGCCGTGCGCCTGCGCAATCCCCTTCCAGCTGCCGATCAGCAGCTCGATCGGGGCGAGCGCGCGCGAGATCAGGAACGAGGCCGCGAAGATCGAGCCGCCCGAGATCTGGTTGTCGATCGCCAGCAACGCGCCGAGCCCGAGTGCGAGGCTCTGCAGCGCTAGCCGGACGAACTTGGTGGCGGTCATGTAATTGCCGCCGGTGAAGCCGGCGCGGGTCTGCAACGCCAGCATCGTCTCGCGGTAGCGCAGTTGGCGCGTCACCATCGCACGGCGCATCCCGAGCGCGCGCACCGCCTCCGCGCCGCCGAGCATCGCCTCCTGGCTGGCGTAGCTGGTGGTGGCGGCGACCTGCGCACGCTCCAGCGCGACGCGGGTGCCCTTTTCGTTGCGCCACGCGATCAGCGGCAGGATCGTCCCGCCGATCAGCGCGACGATGCCGAGCACCGGGTGGACGAGGAAGCAGACCGCGACATAGATTGGCGTCCACGGTGCATCGAACAGCGCGAGCACGCCGGGACCGCTCAGCGTCTGGCGGACGTTGTCGAATTCACGCAGCGCCTGCCGCGCCACCGGCTGGTCGGGGCGGCCGATCGTCGCGTCGAGCAGCAGCGGCGCCAGCGTCGCATCCAGCCGCACCCCGGCACGCACGAGCAGGCGGGTGCGGATGCGGTCGAGCATCGACAGGGTGACGAGCGCGAACAGCAGCACCGCGGTCAGGAACCACAAGGTCAGCCGGCCATGCGTCGGCACCACCCGGTCGTAGACCTGCAGCATGTACAATGTCGGCGCGATGTAGAGGATGTTCACGAGCGCGCTGAATCCGAACGCTGCCAGGATATGGCGGCGGCAAAGCGACAGCGCCGCCCGCATCGGACCTTCGGCACCCGGATTCGTGGTCATCGTCATGGAACCAACGCCTAGCATCACCGTTTCGTCATTGCGACGGGGTACGTGCGGGACGCCTCCTTACGCCGGGGCGCGCCGCACGCCGATATCGTGTTCCCTTTCCCGCGCCCCACATCGCAGCAATGGTTCAACAATTCGCTACCATCATCGGTGCGGCGCCGGTTGTGCCGTCGTGCGCGCCGAGCCCGACCGCGGCGACCCGGATTTGCACGAAAGTTCCGCACCACTATTGCTAGTCAGTCGCAATCGCTGTTATAGCCGCTCGATCGATGGCACGGGGAAGATGGCGAATGCTGATGCAGCGGGTGGGATCGCCGACGACGCCGGCGCCGCGCACGCGCTACGTCCGTGTCGTCGCGCTGGCGATGGCGGCGCGCTGTCTCACCGCGTTTCTCGGTGGTTACGTGCTGACCGCGATCGTCGCGACGCTCGTCGCCCGGCTGCTGCCGATCGCACGGGTCGAGGCGACCATCTGGGCGATGATCCCCGGTTTCCTCTTCTATGCGGTGGTCGGCCTATGGTGCTTCCACGAGCCACGGCTGACACGAGTCGTCGGCGGAGTCTGGGGCGGGGCGATCGTCGCGGGGGCGGCGGTGTGGCTGCTGGGCGTGCGCCCGTGACCCGCTCGCTGCGGCAGTCGATGGCGTGGATCCACAGCTGGCTGGGGCTGCTCGCCGGCTGGATCTTGTTCGCGATGTTCCTGACCGGCACCGCCAGCTACTTCCGCCCCGAGATCACGCGCTGGATGCAGCCCGAGCTGCCGGTCAACCGCACCGCGACCGCCGTCGCGGCGCAGAAGGCGGTCGCGCAACTGTCGCGCGACGGCATCCGTGACCAGCAATGGTTCATCCAGCTCCCCGACGACCGCGAGGTCGTGACGCATGTCTATGCGACCCCCAAGCCGACCCCGGGGGCGAAGGACGCCAAGCCGGGCAAGCGCCGCAAGCGCGCCGACGAGCAGATGCTCGACCCTGCGACCGGCGCGCCGATCCATGCGCGTGACACCCGCGGCGGCGAGCAGTTCTACCGATTCCACTTCCAGTTGCAGCTGCCGCATCCCTGGGGTCGCTGGCTGGCTGGGGTGTGCGCGATGTTCATGCTCGGCGCGATCATCTCGGGGGTGGTGACACACAAGCGCATCTTCGCCGATTTCTTCACCTTGCGCTGGAACAAGGGGCAGCGGAGCTGGCTCGACGCGCACAACGTGTCGGCGGTGCTGGCGCTCCCCTATCACGCGGTCATCACCTATACCGGACTGATGACGCTGGTGCTGATGTACCTGCCCTATCCGATCGCGATCAATTACAAGCAGCCGCTCGACTTCGGACGCGAGGCTTATGGTCTGCCGCAGGATGCGGTGGCGACCGGCCGTACCGCGCCGCTGGTGCCGATCGCGCCGCTGGTGCGCGATGCCGAGGCGCGACTACATATGCCGGCGTCGCGGGTGGTCGTGCAGCAGCCCGGCGATGTCGCCGCGACGGTCGCGGTCAGCGGCGCTGGCGACGCGAGCCTGAACGCGCGCGCCGGCACGGTCGTCTATTCGGGCGCGACCGGTGCGCTGCTCCAGTCGCCGTCGGGCAGCGGGGCGGCGGTGTCGACAGCCGGCGTGATGCTGGGGCTGCACCTTGCGCATTTCGCGGCGCCGGCGCTGCGCTGGGTGCTGTTCCTGCTGGGGCTGACCGGCGCGGCGATGGTCGGCACCGGGCTGCTGCTGTGGACCGCGGCGCGGCGCAAGCCGGGCGCGACGCCGTTCTTCGGGCTGCGGCTGGTCGAGCGGCTGAACATCGCGACGATCGCCGGGCTGCCGATCGGCATGGGGGCCTATCTGCTGGCGAACCGGATCATCCCGGCCGCGGCGGAGGGGCGTGCGGCCGCGGAGGTCGCCACGATGTTCTATGCCTGGGGTGCGGCGGCGCTGCTGCAATTGCTGCGGCCGGCGAAGCAGGCGTGGGCGATCCTCTTCGCCATCGGGGCGGCGGTCTATGTCGCGATCCCGGTCGCCAATGCGCTGACCACGACGCGCGGGTTGCTCGCCTCGTGGCGCGCCGGTGACGGGCTGTTCATGGGTTTCGATCTCGCGATGCTGGGCATCGCGGCGCTGTTGGGCGTGGCCGCATGGCGCGCGGGGCGACCGCGGGCGGTGCGCGCGTCGCGACGGGCACGGGAGGTGGTGCATGTGTGAAGGGGTGTTGCTGTGCGCGCTGGCGTTCGTGCTGCTGGCGGCGGCATCGTACAAATTCCGGCGTGAGGCGGGCATCTCGGGCGAGCGCGCGGTGCGTGCGCTGCGCAGCGGCGCGGCGGTCCTGATCGCGCTGGCGCTGGTGCGGGTCGGCACGCCGATGGACGGGGAGCGCTGGGTGCGGTTGTTGACCTGCGCGTCGATCGCGGCGGTCGCGGTGGTGCTGGCGCTGTCGATCGCCCCCGGCGCGGTCTTCTATCCGGTCCGCCGGGTGCTGCGCCGCTCCTGAGCGTCGATCCCGGTCGACCGGCGCCGTCGCCCCGGCGCTGAGCCGGTTTCGCGCCATCCTTGATGGGCCGAAGCGAGAGCTCGGATCAGCACCAAAGCAACGGAGCGGGCGACGCGACGATCAGGACAGCGCGCGCTTCGGGGGTGAGATCGCGGCCTTCTCGTCGAGCGTCCCCAACTCGCCGCGCGCGCGGGCGCGGCGACCGTAGACGAACTCGAACAGCGGCGAGGTCATCAGCGTCGTCGCGATCGCCATCAGCACCAGCATCGAGAAGAGCGCCGGGCCGATAATGCCGCGCGCCAGCCCGATGTTGATGATGATCAGCTCCATCAGGCCACGCGCGTTCATCAGCGCGCCGACGCCGAGCGCGGTGGCATTGTCCTGCCCGGTCAGGCGCGCCGCCGCCCAGCATGCTCCGCCCTTGGCCATCACCGAGGCGGCGAGCACCACCAAGGTCACCCCCAGCAATGCCGGATCGGCGACCAGCGCGAGCTGCGTGTTGAGACCGCTGAAGGTGAAGAAGCACGGCAGCAGCAGGAGCACGGTCATCGGCTCGAGCTGACGCTTCAGTCCTTCGGCGAAGGCGCCGCGCGGCATCGCGACGCCGAGCAGGAAGCCGCCGAACACCGCGTGCATTCCGACCGCATCCATCGCGAAGGCGGCGAGCAGGAACAGCATCAACGCGATGCCGGTTTCCGTCTGGCCGACCATCCCGGTGCGCTCCGCCCGCGCGCCGAGCGGACGCAGCAGACGCGGGCCGACGCCGAGCACGACGATCGCGAAGACCGCCGCGCCGCCGATCGCCCTGATCGCGACGCCGGCCCCGTCGCCGAAGGTGGCCAGCACGACCGCCAGCACCGTCCACGCCCCCGCATCGTCGATCGCGCCCGAGGACAGCGACAGCGTGCCGAGCGGCGTGCCCGAGAGCCCGCGCTCGTGGATGATGCGCGCCAGCATCGGGAAGGCGGTGATCGCGATGCAGGCGCCGGTGAACAGCGCCGCCTGCGTCGCGGTGACGGTCGGCCCGAACAGCCCCGGGATCGAGCGCAGCCAGGGCGCGAGCACGACCGCGACCGCGAACGGGGCGATCATGCCCGACAGCGAGACGGCGGCCGCGCTGCGCGCATTGCTGCGGAAATGGTCCGCGCGGAAGCCGAGCCCGACGATGAACATGTACAGCCCGACGCCGAGCTGCGCGACCGCGTAGAGCAGCCCGCGCGTTTCGTTGGGGAACAGCAGCGCCTGCCATTCCGGGGCGAGCAGCCCGAGCAGCGACGGCCCGAGCAGCACGCCCGCGATCATCTCGCCGACGACCTGCGGCTGGCCGAGATAGCGTTTCGCGAGCCAGCCGACGCTGCGCGAGGCCGCGACGATCGCGAACAGCTGCATGAAGAACAGGACACTGAGCTGCGCCGGTGCCATGTCGAATCCCCTCCCGTTTTCCGGGAGGCTAGCCGCGGCGACGCGCGCGCTCAACGGCGATGTTCGCGCTACCGGCCACCGGTACGGCGGTTGAGCGCGGCGACGCAGCTCGCGCGGTCGATGCTGCTGCCGTCGCGCTGGCGCGCGTCGACCCAGGTGACGCGCGGCTCGCCGCGGTCCGCACCCGGATAGAGATAGGCGTCGAGGATGCAGATCGCGCTGGAGAATTGCAGCTTGCGTGCCGTACCCTCGCGGACATCGGCATCCGGCTGGCCGAAGGTGCGCGTCAGATGCGCGGCGTCCTGTCCCATCACCGCTTCCAGCCCGAGTGTCGGGAGCGCGACCGGGATCGCGCGCGCCACCGCCGGGCGCTGCGCGGTGGTGGTCGCGCACCCGGCCAGCACGGGCAGGAGCAGCAGCGCGGGGGCGAGGGGCTTCATCGGCGGGTTCCGTGGAAGAGGTGCGTCGCCATCGCCGCGCCCAGCACGGGCGCGAGGATGTTGACCAGCGGAACCACGAACAGCCCGGTGGCGGCAAGTCCCAGCGCGAAGCGGCGCCCGGCGGTCGCCGCACGCCAGTCTCGCATCGCCGCAGCCGGCAGGTGACGCGCCGCGACCATCTCGCCGAGGTCGCGCCCAAGCAGCCAGCCGTTGACGACGAAGAACGCCGCCGCGGTGCCGACCCCGGTGACGAGCAGCGCGATATAGACGGGGGAGGCGAGCAGGTTGACCGCGATGAACCGTCCGGCCGAGCCGAGCCCCATCCGCACGCCGCGCGCCAGCGACACCGGCCGGGCGCTCGCCAGCGCCTGAGGGTAATGCCGCCGCTCGACCGCGGCGACGATCGTGTCGGCGAACAGCCCGACGACCAATATCGCCACCGCGCGGAACAGCAGCCAGCCGCCGAGCACGGTCAGCAACGTGGCGGCGACCCCGGCGAGCGTGCCGTGCCAGCTGACCCCGCGCAGCGCCGCGTCGATCAGCCACCACGCGCCCGCGCCCAGCGCGACGAACAGGCCGAGCGTGATCGCCAGCGACAGCGCAAGCACGCGCAGGATCGCCGGGTCGCCGAGTTGCTGCACCGAGAGCCAGAATGCGCGCACCATGATGGTGCGATGCGCCTCGCTTGGCCGTTGCGCAAGCCGCGACCGCGCTCTAGGCGGACGCTTTCCCTGCTGCCAGGACATGTGATCTTGACCGAACCCCGCTATGACGTGGTCGCGATCGGCAATGCCATCGTCGACATCCTCTCGCCCGCCACCGACGCGTTCATCGCCGACAACGGCATGACCAAGGGCGCGATGGCGCTGGTCTTCTCGCCGGAGGAGGCCGATGCGCTCTATGCGAAGATGGGGCCGGGGCAGGAGGTGTCGGGCGGGTCGGCCGCGAACACGATCGCGGGCATGGCGGCGCTGGGCAGCCAGTGCGCGTTCATCGGACAGGTCGCCGACGACCAGCTCGGTGAGGTGTTCGCGCACGACATCCGCGCGGCGGGGATCCGCTTCGACACCGCCGCGCGCGCCGGCGCGCCGGCGACCGGCCGCTGCCTGATCTTCGTGACGCCGGATGGGCAGCGCACGATGAACACCTTCCTCGGCGCGTCGCATTATCTGCCGGCCGAGGCGCTGGACGCCGCGCTGATCGCCGATGCGCGCTATCTGTATCTCGAGGGCTATCTGTGGGACCCGGAAGAGCCGCGCGCCGCGATGCGCGCCGCGATCGACATCGCGCGCGGGGCGGGGCGCAAGGTCGCCTTCACGCTGTCGGCCGAGTTCGTGATCGACCGCCACCGCGACGCCTTCCATGCGCTGATCGATCAGGGGCTGATCGACGTGCTGTTCGCCAACGAAACCGAGATCATGTTCCTGACGCAGACCGATTCGGTCGACGCGGCAGTGGCGGCGGTGCAGGGCAAGGTGCCGCTGGTGGTCGTCACGCTGGCCGAGCGCGGGGCGATGGCGGTTGCGGGCGGTGAGCGCGTCGTGGTGCCGGCGCAGCCGATCGACAAGGTGGTGGACACGACCGGCGCGGGCGATCTGTTCGCGGCGGGCTTCCTGCACGGGCAGGCGCAGGGCAAGTCGCTGGCGGCGTCGCTGACGCTCGGCGCGATCTGCGCGGCCGAGGTGATCCAGCATTTCGGCGCACGGCCGATCGTCGACCTGAAGGCGATCACGGCGGGGGTGTAAACACCGGACGGGGAAAGGCGGAACTGTCGCCTTCACCGCCGTCGCCCCTGCGCAGGCAGGGGCCTATGACTGTGCGGTGTTGGTGTTGCGGTAGACACAAGCTCGTCAGGCATGTGTCAGCCTCTCATTTTCACTCGACA
>CAJYLV010000017.1 GCA_913776255.1 uncultured Sphingomonas sp.
CGCGGCGCGCGATGACAGCCCCAAGCCGCGCAGCTACGTGCTCGAGATGTTCCCCTATCCCTCGGGGAAGATCCACATGGGGCACGTGCGCAACTACACGATGGGCGACGTGCTCGCGCGCTTCCGGCGGATGACGGGGCATGAGGTGCTCCACCCGATGGGGTGGGACGCCTTCGGCATGCCGGCCGAGAATGCCGCGATGGAGAAGAAGGTCCATCCCGGCGAGTGGACCCGCCAGAATATCGCGGCGATGAAGGCGCAGCTCAAGCGGCTCGGCTTCGCGCTCGACTGGTCGCGCGAGCTGGCCACCTGTGACCCGAGCTATTACGGCCACGAACAGTCGCTGTTCCTCGACTTCTATCGAGCGGGCCTGGTCTATCGCAAGGAGTCGGCGGTCAACTGGGACCCGGTCGATATGACCGTGCTCGCCAACGAGCAGGTGATCGACGGGCGCGGCTGGCGCTCGGGCGCGCTGGTCGAGAAGCGCAAGCTGAGCCAGTGGTTCCTCAAGATCACGCACTTCGCCGACGAGCTGATCGAGGGGCTGGGGTCGCTCGACCAATGGCCCGACAAGGTCCGGCTGATGCAGGAGAACTGGATCGGCAAGAGCCAGGGGCTGCAATTCCGCTTTGCATTGTCGGACGGCGGGTCGGTCGAGGTGTTCACGACGCGGCCCGACACCATTTTCGGCGCCAGCTTCGTCGCGGTCGCGGCGGATCATCCGATCGCGCAGGCGCTCGCCGCGCGCGATGCGGACGCCGCGGCGTTCATCGAGCGGTGCAAGCAGGGCGGCACCACCGCCGCCGAGTTGGAGACGCAGGAGAAGCTCGGTTACGACACCGGGCTGACCGCCACGCATCCGTTCGGCGCGGGCGAGCTGCCAGTCTACATCGCCAATTTCGTGCTGATGGAGTACGGCACCGGCGCGGTGTTCGGCGTGCCGGCGCACGACCAGCGCGACTTCGACTTCGCGACCAAATACCGGCTGCCGATCCGCCGCGTCGTCGCCGATGGCGAGAATACCGACCCGGCGTTCGACGAGGAGGCCGCATACAGTGGCCCCGGCAAGCTGGTGAATTCGCAGTTCCTCGACGGGCTCGACATCGACGCCGCCAAGCGTGAGGTGATCGCGCGCGCCGAGGCGGGCGGCTGGGGGCAGGGCTCGACCGTCTATCGCCTGCGCGACTGGGGCGTCAGCCGCCAGCGCTATTGGGGCACGCCGATTCCGGTGATCCATTGCGCGACGTGCGGCGAGGTGCCGGTGCCGCGCGCGCAATTGCCTGTGAAGCTGCCCGAGGACGTCAGCTTCGACGTCCCCGGCAATCCGCTCGATCGCCATCCGACGTGGAAGCATGTCGCCTGTCCGACGTGCGGGGCGGCTGCGCTGCGCGACACCGACACGCTCGATACCTTCGCGGATTCGTCGTGGTATTTCATCCGCTTCGCCAGCCAGCCCGAGGACCGGCCGTTCGATCGGACGGTGGCGGAAAGCTGGCTGCCGGTCGGGCAATATATCGGCGGGGTCGAGCATGCGATCCTCCACCTGCTCTACGCGCGCTTCTGGACGCGCGCGCTGCGCCACGTCGGGCTGATCGATCTCGCCGAGCCGTTCACCGGGCTGTTCACCCAAGGCATGGTGACGCACGAGACGTACAAGCTCGACATCCCGGATCACGACGGTCCGCCGGGCGCGCTCTGGGTGTCGCCCGCCGACCTCAGCGTCGGTGAGGGTGGGGCATTGTTCTTCCAGACCGAGGAGGGCGGGGCGATCCCGATCATCCGCGGTCGCGTCGAGAAGATGTCCAAGTCCAAGAAGAACACCATCGATCCCGAGCCGATCGTCGACCAATATGGCGCGGACGCGGTGCGCTGGTTCATGCTCTCCGACTCTCCGCCCGAGCGGGACCTGGAGTGGAGCGAGAACGGCATCGAGGGCGCGTGGCGCTTCGTCCAGCGGCTGTGGCGGCTGTTCGCGAGCGAGAAGACCGGGGAGGGCAGCGACCTCGCGCTCGACCGCAAGCTGCACCGTACGATCGCTGACGTGGCCGCCGCGATCGAGGCGTTGTCGTTCAACAAGGCGGTCGCCAAGCTCTATGAATTGGTTGCGGCGATCGAAAAGGCCGCTCCGTCGGCGTCGCGCGATGCCGCGATCGCGACGCTGATGCGGCTGGTCGCGCCGATGGCCCCGCATATCGCCGAGGAAGCATGGGCAGCGCACGGCGATGGCGGGTTGATCGCCGACGCCGCGTGGCCGCTGGTCGATGCGGCGCTGCTCGTCGAGGATCAGGTGACGATCGCGGTGCAGATCAACGGCAAGCTGCGCGACACGCTGACGCTCCCTAAGGGGCTGGCGAAAGAGGAGGCCGAGGCGGCGGCGCTCGCTTCGGACAAGATCATCCGCGCGCTCGACGGCAAGACGCCGCGCAAGGTGATCGTGGTGCCCGACCGGCTCGTGAATCTCGTCGCATGATCGGGCGCACGCGCCTGATCGCGGCGTTGCTCGCGGCGGTGCCGCTCGGCGGCTGCGGCCTGACCCCGCTCTATACCGGCGGCGGGGCAGGGCCGATCGCGGCCACGCTGGGCGAGGTCGAGGTGGCGCCGATCGACGGCAAGGCGGGCTGGCTGGTCGGTGGTGCGCTCAACGAGCGGCTGAAGGCGATCGGCGGCGGCGCCGCGCGCTATCGGCTCAATGTGCGGCTCGACGACAAGATCGTCGGTCTGGGCGCGCGCAGCGACGATTCGGTCGCGCGCGAACGCCGCACGCTGCGCGCGCGCTATCAGCTGGTCGACGCGGCGAGCGGCTCGGTCGTGCTCGACGCCACCGCCGGATCGGATGCCGGAATCGATGTCGTCGGCTCCGAATATGCGACGATCGCGGCGGAAAGCACCGCGCTGGAACGCCTTTCCGAGACGATCGCCGATCAGATCGTCGCGCGGCTGGCGCTCTATGCGCGGCGGACCCAGCCGCCCCGCTCATGAAGGCGACCGAGGCGCGGCTGACGGCAGCGCTCGACCGGCCTCCCGCCGACATTCGGCTCTATCTGCTCCACGGCCCCGACGAGGCGGTCGCCCAGGCGTTCGTCGCGCGGCTGGCGAAGGGGATGGGCGAGGGCGCGGAGCGGATCGACCTCGACGGGGCGACGCTGCGCGGCGATCCAGCGCGGCTGGCCGACGAAGCCGCGGCGTTGTCGTTGTTCGGGGGCGCGCGCTTCGTGCGGGTGACGGGCGCCGGCGAGGAATCGCTCGAGGCGACGGCGGCGCTGCTGGCCGCCGAACGGGCGGGGAATCCGGTCGTCATCCTGGCGCCGACCGTCAAGGCCACGGGAAAGCTCGTCAAGGCGGCGATCGATTCGGATCGCGCGCTCGCCTTCGCCTGCTATCCGCCCGGCGCGCGCGATGCGGCGGCGATCGTGGCCGAGCAGGCGCGGCAGGCGGGGGTGCGGCTTTCGCTGGCGGCGGTGCAGCGAATCATCCGCGGCAGCGACGGCGACCGCGCGGTGATGATGCGCGAGGTCGAGAAGCTAGCGCTATATCTCGACTCCGCGCCCGAGCGCCCGGTCGATGCCGACGACGCGGCGCTGGAGGCGATCGGGGCGGAGATCGGAGAGGGCGAGATCGGCGAGGTCGTGCTCGCGATTACCGCGGGGCAGGTCGACGCGTTGGTCGACGGGCTGCGCCGGATGAACGGGCCGGATGCCTCACCGATCCCGATCCTGCGCGCGCTTG
Organism: uncultured Sphingomonas sp.; assembly: GCA_913776255.1. Classification (GTDB taxonomy): domain Bacteria; phylum Pseudomonadota; class Alphaproteobacteria; order Sphingomonadales; family Sphingomonadaceae; genus Sphingomonas. The sequence goes on from CAJYLV010000017.1 coordinate 3,727, forward strand.
GCCGCCGTCTCGTGACGCTGGCCGAGATGCGCGCCGCGATCGAGGGCGGGGAGGGCGCCGAACAGGTGATGAAACGGCACCGCGTGTTCTGGCGCGAGGAAGCGGCAACCGCTGCGGCGCTGCGACGCTGGACGCTGCCGATGCTGGCGCACGCGCAACAGGCCGCGCGCCGCGCCGAGCGCGAGGTGATCGCGGCCGGGCCGGCGGGACGCGTCGTGGCGGACAATTTCCTCCTGCGGCTGGCGCGATCGGCGCGCTAGATCTGCTCGCCGCTCAGCCGCTGGCACACCATGTCGAGCTGCTCCAGCGAACTATAGTCGAGCGTGATCGAGCCACGGCCGTCGTCGTTGAAGGCGATCGTCACGCGCAGGCCGAGCAGATCGGCGAGCTGTCGCTCCAATGCTTCGATGTCCGCGCTGCCGCTGCCGGTCGGGGCGCGCTGTGCGGGCCGCGCGCCACCGCCACGGCTGGTCGGCGCGCCATGCTTGTCTTGGCTCGCCAGCTTCTCCGTCTGCCGCACCGACAGGCCCTGGGTCAGCACCTGTTCCGCGAGCGCGACGGGATCGGCTGCGCCGACCAGCGCGCGGGCGTGGCCCATCGCCAGTTTGCCCTCGACGACCTGCGCCTGCACCTCGGCGGGAAGGTCGAGCAGGCGAAGCAGGTTGGCGACGTGACTGCGCGACTTGTGGACGGCGCGAGCCAGTTCCTCCTGCGTATGGCCGAACTCGTCGAGCAGGCGCTGATAGGCGCGCGCCTCTTCGATGGCGTTGAGGTCCTGCCGCTGGATGTTCTCGAGAAGCGCGATCTGCAGCGTTTCGCTGTCGGTGTAATCGCGGACGACCACCGGCACTTCGTGCAACCGCGCGCGCTGTGCGGCGCGCCAGCGGCGCTCGCCGGCGACGATCTGGAAATCATGGCCGTGCGGGCGGACGATGATCGGCTGGATGACGCCACGCTGCGCGATCGAGGCGGCTAGTTCGTCGAGGGCGGCTTCGTCGAAGTGGCGGCGCGGCTGCTCCGGATGGGGCGCGATTGCGGAAACCGGAATCATCCGTACTGCGCCCCGTGCAGCACCCGTTTCACTGGTGTCGCGCTCGTCCTGCGCAACGTCGCCCAACAGCGCATTGAGGCCACGGCCAAGACCACCCTTGGCGCGGCGAGAACCAAAATCACTCACGCTGCTTCATTCTCCATCTTCGGCAGCCGGCGGATCAATTCCCGCGCCAGCGCGATATAGGCTTCGGAGCCGCTGCATTTATGGTCGTAGATCAGCGCCGGAAGGCCATGGCTCGGCGCCTCGGACAAGCGGACGTTGCGCGGGATCACCGTGTCGAACACGACGTTGCCGAGAACCGCGCGCACGTCACTCGACACCTGTTCGGTCAGCCGGTTGCGACGGTCGTACATGGTCAGCGCTACGCCGAGGATCGCCAGCGAAGGATTGAAGCGCGAGCGGATTCGCTCGATCGTGTTGAGCAGCTGGCTCAGTCCTTCCAGCGCGAAGAATTCGCATTGCAGCGGGACGAACAAGGCGTCGGCGGCAACCATCGCGTTGATCGTCAGCAATCCCAGCGAGGGGGGGCAATCGATCAGCACGATATCCCAGGATCGCTTCGCGATCTCGAAGGCGCGGCGGAGCCGGTGCGTGCGCTGTTCGAATTCGACCAGCTCGATCTCGGCGCCTGACAGATCGACGGTCGCGGGCAGCACATCCAACAACGGGATGTCGGTAGCCACGGCTGCATCCGCAACGCCATCGGCGTCGATCAGCACGTCGTAGCTGGACCGGTTTCGCTGCGCCTGATTGATGCCGAGTCCGGTCGACGCATTCCCTTGCGGATCGAGATCGACGAGCAGAACACGGTGGCCGGAGGCGGCCAGTGCCGTGCCGAGGTTGATAGCGCTCGTCGTTTTTCCGACGCCGCCCTTTTGATTGGCTATCGCGATGCAGAACATCAGCTTCTCACTCCATCGCCGATCACGATCACCGAGGCAGGGTCCGTGACACTTTGTTCCACGTGAAACATGCCGCGCATCCTTGCTGGCAGCATCACCACTTCACTATCACCTTTCTGTCCACGCGGAAGGATCATTCGCGTCCGCGGATGACGCAAGTGGCTCGTCATGGTGATGAGATCAGGAATGCTGGCGACCGCCCGCGCACTGATGATGTCCGCTCGGCCGTTTACCACTTCAGCCTTTGCCTTGGCGATCGCGACATTGCCGAGAGATAGAGCGTCGACCACGCTGGTCAGGAAGCCCACGCGGCGCGCGCGGGGCTCGATCAGCGTCACCTGAACCTCGGGCAGGAGGAGCGCCACGACCAATCCTGGCAGACCGGGACCCGAGCCGACGTCGAACCACGTCACGGCTGAGGATGAGCGGTACGCGACCAGCTGGGCCGAGTCGACAAGATGGCGCGTCCACACCGCCGCAGCAGAGGCTGGAGAGATCAGATTCTGCCGCTGATTTTCGTCGAGCAGGAGCGTCTTGAAACGATCAAGCTGCGCCGCTTTGTCGCTGCCGAACGAGCGCTCGCACCATCGGAAGCCCTCGTCCTCGGTCATGCGCGCCGCCGCGCATGCAGCCAAAGCGCCGCTACCGCTGCCGGAGTGACTCCGCGGACGCGTGACGCCTCATCGAGCGTCGTCGGCGACGCTTGCTGCAGGCGTTCGATCATCTCGGTCGACAGGCCGGGCACGGCCACCAAGGCTTCGCGGCTGGATTGAATAGTAACATTGCCGTCCTGCCGCATGCGTTCGATCTCGTTCGCCTGGCGCGCGAGATATGGGGCATATCGCTGATCCTCGGCGACCTCCCGAATGATGTCAGGCGGCGCGCCGTCGATGGCACCGGCGCGAACGGCGGCGCGCAGTTCGGCGCGACGCTCCACATGGTCGCGGCGCGCAGCGGTGAGCACACCAGCCTCCAGCGCCCATTCCGACAACCGGGCCTCGGCGTTGTCGGCGCGCAGCGCCAGCCGATACTCGGCACGCGCAGTGAGCATCCGATAGGGCTCGCTAATCCCTTGCAACACCAGATCGTCGATCATAACGCCGATATATCCGCGTGCGCGATCGACGGTGAATATCGGGAGATCACAGGCGAACGCCGCGGCATTGAAGCCCGCGATCACGCCTTGCGCGGCAGCCTCCTCATAGCCCGTGGTGCCGTTGAGCTGGCCGGCGCAAAACACGCCGGCGATTGCTGCCAATGCCAATTGATGGTTCAGGGCGCGGGGATCGAGATAGTCATATTCAACCGCATAGCCATATTGCGCGATCCGGGCCCGTTCGAGACCCGGCACCGATCGGAGCAATGCGTCCTGTACCTCGGTTGCCAAGGAGGTGGAGATACCGTTGGGATAAACGAGATGATCGTCGAGCGCTTCAGGCTCAAGAAATAGTTGATGGCCGTCGCGATCACCGAAGCGGTGGACCTTGTCTTCGATTGACGGGCAATAGCGCGGACCGTCGCCCTCGATTGCCCCACCAAATAACGGCGAGCTCGCCAGTCCGGCGCGGATGATATCGTGCGTCTGGATTGTCGTGCGCGTGATCGCGCAGGCAAGTTGTGGCAGCCGGAGACCGGACGATATCGGCGACATTCGCCACTCATCGATATCGGAGGGTTGCGGTTCGAGCCGCCCCCAGTCGATCGTCCGCCCATCGAGTCGTGGCGGCGTACCTGTCTTCAGCCGCCCCATCGGGAGCGCAAGCGCACGAAGCTGCGCACCTAGGTGATTGGCGGGTCGTTCGTCGACCCGGCCGCCGGCGGAACGATCGAAACCGCGAAAGATCTTGCCGCCAAGGAAGGTTCCAGTAGCAAGCACCACTGCTCGGCTAGCGAGGATCGCATCGTCGTCTAGAGTCACCCCGGTGACCCCACCACCTTGGGTTCTCAGTGCAGACACTTCCGCTTCAACGAAGTCAATCCGTGGCAATTGCTTCAACTGCGTCTGGATCGATGTGCGATAGCGCCGCCGGTCAGCCTGCACGCGCGGTCCCTGGACCGCGAGCCCTTTCGACTTGTTGAGCATTCGATAATGGATCGCGGCCTCATCGGCGGCGCGCGCCATAAGTCCGTCCAGCGCATCCACCTCGCGAACGAGATGACCCTTGCCGAGGCCACCGATCGACGGATTGCAGGACATCGTACCGATTTGCGCCAGTGATTGGGAGATCAGCGCGACGGTGGCGCCACGTCGTGCTGCGGCGGCAGCAGCTTCGGTTCCGGCATGGCCGCCACCGACAACGATCACGTCATACTGTTTCACGTGGAACACTCATTTCCCGAGGCAGAAGCGACCGAACAATGCGTCAAGCGTCGCCTCGGTCGCGTTTCGCCCCACTATCGCCGCGAGTGACCTGTTGGCAATGCGCAGCCGTTCTGCCTCAAGAAGCAAGTCATCACCCGCGACGAGCGTCAGCTCTGCGAGGGCCATCTCCATCAGATGACGGTGGCGTCGATGCGCAAGGATCGTCGTACCATCGCTCAAAAGCGGACGCGCCCGGGCGGCCAGCTTTTCCCAGAGCGCGTCGATGGTGGCGCGGTCGTGGACCGATGTAAGATGATCCCATCGCTGGTGATCGAGCCGCCGCTCATCGGACCGGGCCGCTATGCGTAGCGCCCCCGCCGGCGTGTCCTCGATCGCGCCGAGCCAGAGGATGATGTCAGCACCTTCCAGAACGGCGCGCGCGCGGGCAATCCCGATCGCTTCCACCGGGTCGGCGGTCACCTCCGTAAGTCCCGCGGTGTCTACCAAGCGAAAGGGCAAACCGTCGCGAATAACCGCCGCCTCAAGGATGTCGCGCGTCGTTCCGGCGATATCGGTGACGATGGCCGCGTCGCGGCCGAGCAGGGCATTGAACAGCGACGACTTGCCGGCATTGCGCGGCCCAGCAAGAACGACGACCACACCATCGCGCAGCCGCTCCACGGATGGTCGGGTGAGCACCTCGCTCAGGTCGGTCAACACCGGCGCAATCATCGCGCGCAGATCGAACGCGTCGGCGCGGGTGACATCCTCCTCATCGGCAAAGTCGAGTTCTGCCTCCACCCGTGCGGCGGCCATGCTGAGCCGATCGAGCCAGTCAGTGACCAGCTGACTCAATCCTCCCTCCGCCAACGCCAGCGCGGCGCGGCGCTGCGCCTCCGTCTCGGCTTCGAGCAAGTCGGCGAGCCCTTCAGCCTGGGCGAGGTCGAGCCGGCCATTGGCAAGAGCGCGGCGCGTAAACTCCCCGGGCTCGGCGATCCTCACCCCGGGTTGCTTCGCCAGCGTAGCCTCGACCGACGTCACGACCGCGCGGCCACCGTGCAGATGCAATTCGAGCAGGTCCTCCCCGGTCGCTGTCGCGGGGCCGGGAAAGAAGAGCGTCAAGGCCTGGTCGAGCGTCTCGCCGAGGGCGTCGCGCAGTCGCCGAACCGCCGCCATGCGTGGTGGGGGAAGGGTGCCGGCGAGCGCTTCACCGACCATCCGTGCGCGCGGGCCGCTGATCCGCAGCACCGCGATCGCCGCGGGCGGACGGCCGCTCGACAGCGCGAAGATCGTGTCGGTCATGTGCCGGGCTTGGTCCCCGCGGTGAACAGCTGGCGCCAAAAGTCCATGCCGGCGTCGCCGACCGGCACCCAGCTGCGGAACATCGCGCCGATCAGCTCGGGCGGCGGCGCCTGCCCATCCATCGTTTCGCGCATGCGGGTCAGGAAATGATCGTGGATCGGGGTGAGGTCGGGGAGGCCCATCATCCGGCGCGCCTCCTCGGGCGTGCAATCAACCTCAATCGTAACCTTCATGGCTGCGCTCCTCGATCGCGCCGCCGAACCGCTGGCGACCGTCGATCTATGCGCGCGATCGGCCATGCGCCGCAACGGTCGCGCCGTGGCACTTTGCCGCGCGCCGTGGTTTATGAAGACGCATCGCTCACGAAGAGGCCGTACATGACCGACATGATCTCGATCCCGACCCTTGATGGCAAAGAGCTGCCCGCCTATCGCGCGGTGCCGGCGGCCGCGCCAACGGCGGCGATCATCGTCATCCAGGAAATTTTCGGGATCAACGCCGGCATCCGGCGCAAGTGCGATACGCTGGCCGAGGCCGGTTATCTCGCGATCGCGCCCGATCTGTTCTGGCGGATCGAACCCGGCATCTCGCTCGACCCCGATGTCGCGCCGGAGATGGAGCGCGCGCTGTCGCTGATGGGCCAGTTCGATCAGGATCAGGGCATCCGCGATATCGAGGCCGCAATCCGCGCCGCGCGCGCGGCGGGGGCCGCGAAGGTGGGGGCGGTCGGCTATTGTCTCGGCGGACGGCTGGCGTACATGACCGCCGCGCGCACCGACGTCGACGCCAGTGTCGGTTATTATGCGGTCGGCATCGACGGCTTGCTCGGCGAGAAACATGCGATCGCGCGCCCGTTGATGCTCCACATCGCGGGCGACGACGGCTTCGTCGACAAGGCCACGCAGGCGGCGATGCATGCCGGGCTCGACGATCATCCCAAAGTGACGCTGCACGACTATCCCGGCGAGGATCACGGCTTCGCGACCGAGTTCGGCAAGCGCCGCGCCGATGCCGCCGCGACGCTGGCGGATCAGCGCACCGCCGCGTTCTTCGCCGAGCATCTGGGCTGAGACACGGGGCGCGGCGGGCGCGGCAACGTTCCGCACGTCCGCCGCGCTGCGTCTCGCCCCGCAAGAACCGTGCAGCGCAGCCTGCGGATCACCGCCGAGCGAACCGTCGCTCAGCTCAGGCCGGGTTGCCGTCGGTGTCGCGCAGCACTTCGCGACGGCCGACATGGTCGGGACGGCTGACCACGCCTTCCTTCTCCATTCGCTCGATCAGCCGCGCCGCGGAATTGTAGCCGATCCGCAGCTGCCGCTGCAGCCACGAAGTCGACGCTTTCTGGCTGCCACAGACGATCGCCACCGCGGCGCGATATTGCTGGTCCTCGGCCGAATCCTCGCCGGTCGGTGCGCCCTCCAGCGCGAAGCTCTCGGCGGGCTCCTCGGTAACCGACTCGATATAATCGGGCTGGCCCTGCGCACGCCAGTGATCGGTGACCGCGCGGACCTCGTCGTCGCTGACGAACGGTCCGTGGACGCGGACGATGCCCTTGCCGCCGGGCATGTAGAGCATGTCACCGCGCCCGAGCAGCTGCTCCGCGCCCTGTTCGCCCAGGATCGTGCGCGAATCGATCTTGCTAGTGACGTGAAAGCTGATGCGGGTCGGCAGATTGGCTTTGATGACGCCGGTGATGACGTCGACCGACGGCCGCTGCGTCGCCATGATGAGGTGGATGCCCGCCGCGCGCGCCTTTTGTGCGAGCCGCTGGATCAGGAATTCGACCTCCTTGCCGGCGGTCATCATCAAATCGGCCAATTCGTCGACGATGACGACGATCTGCGGCAGCACGTCATAGTCGAGCTGCTCTTCCTCGTAGATCGGCTGACCGTTCTCGCCATAGCCGGTCTGCACGCGACGCCCGAGCGGGGTGCCCTTGGCCCGCGCCGCGCGCACCTTGTCGTTGAAGCTGGCGAGGCTGCGCACGCCGACCGACGACATCTGGCGGTAGCGATCCTCCATCGTCTCGACCGCCCACTTCAACGCGCGCACCGCCTTGGCGGGGTCGGTAACGACCGGCGAGAGCAGGTGCGGGATATCGTCGTACATGCTCAGTTCGAGCATCTTCGGGTCGATCATGATCATCCGGCACTGGTCCGGGGTGAGCCGGTAGAGCAGCGACAGGATCATGCCATTCAGACCCACCGACTTGCCCGAGCCGGTCGTGCCGGCGACCAGCAGGTGCGGCATCGGCGCGAGGTCGGCGATCACCGGATCACCGGCGATGTTCTTGCCGAGGATGACCGGCAGCTGCGCGGTCTGGTCCTCGAACGCCTGACTGGCGACGAGTTCGTGGAGCGAGACGGTCTCGCGCTTGGTATTGGGCAGTTCGATACCGATCACCGACCGGCCCGGGATCGTCGCGACGCGCGCCGAGATCGCGGACATGTTGCGCGCGATGTCGTCGGCGAGCGCGATCACGCGGTTCGCCTTGGTCCCGGGCGCCGGCTCCAGCTCGTACATCGTCACCACCGGGCCGGGGCGGACCTCGGTGATCGCACCCTGCACCTTGAAGTCGTCGAGCACGGTTTCGAGCAGCCGCGCGTTGCGCTCCAGCCCGGCCTTGTCGATCGGGCTGCTCTGGTTCGCCGGCGCTGGGGTGAGCAGATCGAGCGACGGCAGCACGAACGTGTCGCGCAGGTCGAGCCGCTGTTGCGGCTTTTGCGGTGCGAGCGACGGCGCGGTGGTGCGATCGCTGATGACCGGGGCAGGGCGGTTGTCGGGCTGCGCCACCGCGCGCGGCGCGGGGCTGCGCGCCAGTGCGAACGGCGCCTCCTCCTCGTCCGGCACTCCGTCGAACGCCACATCGTCGCCGCCGTCCGCGTCGTCGCGTGCCCGCCGCCGGAGCAGGCGCGGGGAGGGGGTGAACCGCGCCAGATCGATCTCGAGGCTGCGCCCCCACAGGAGCGCGCCCGCGATCCCGGTGACCAGCCCCAGCGCGAGCACGCTCCACCACGTCACCTGCGGGTTGCCGATCAGCGCGATCCCGGCGCGGATCGCCCCGACCACGCCCGAACCGACCGCGCCGCCCCAGCCGAACGGCAGCGCCGGCACTGCGCCCGGCGCGACGCAGGTCAGCGTCACCGCCATCAGCGCGACCCCGATCGCGGCGTTGCGGAGCATCCGCCAGCCGTTCCCGGCCGGCTGGGCGCGCCACAGCCGCAGCGCGACGATCGGTGCGACCGGCAGCAGCAGCGCGACCGCCGGACCGAACAGCGTCAGCGCGAAGTCCGCGAACCAAGCACCCGGGCTGCCGAGCAGATTGCCGGTGACGCCCGCCGCGGCGGTGTTGAGCGACGCGTCGCCGGGTCGATAGGTGACGAGCGCCACCGCCATCGCCACCGTCAACACGAACAAGGCGGTGGCGACGATCAGCGCCCCGCTGCGCAACGCCCCGGCCTTGACCGTCTCACGCCACAACGGCGCGTCGACACGGCTTGCCATCCCGAACCCCCAACGATGTCAGAAAATACCGCCATATTCTCCGCCGCCGCGCGTTGCACGTCAAGATGGCGGCAGGCGTTGGCATCGCGCGTGCGGGAGGATAGGGCATTATCATGGACAAAGCAGACGCCAACGCAGACGTGCTCATCCTCGGCGGCGGGCTGGTCGGCAGCGCGCTGGCAGTCGCGCTCGATCGTCACGGCCTGTCGTCGATCGTCGTCGATCCCGCCGATCCGGCGGTGACGCTGACCGCAGGGTTCGACGGCCGCGCCTCGGCGGTGGCGAGCGCCAGCCACAAGATGCTCGATGCTATTGGCGTCGGCGAGGCGCTGCGTGGGAAGGGCTGCGAGATCCGGCAAATCCGCGTCAGCGACGGGCTGGCGCCGGGCAAGCTCGATTTCATCCCGGCCGCCGATGATGCCGCGCTGGGCACGATGTACGAGAACCGGCTGCTGCGGCGCGCGCTCTACGATGCGGCGGTCGCGGCGGAGCGGGTCGATCTGCGGATGCAGACGCGGGCGACGGCGATCGTGCGCGACGCCGACGGGGTGCGGGCGACGCTGTCGTCGGGGGCGACCGTCACCGCCGACCTGCTGGTCGCCGCCGAGGGACGGCAGTCGCCGACGCGCGCGGCCGCCGGGATCAACGTCGCGCGCTGGCAGTATGACCATGCTGCGATCATCGGGGCCTTCCATCACGAGCGTAGCCACGAGAACGTCGCCTTCGAGATCTTCTACTCGGCCGGGCCGTTCGCGTTGCTGCCGTTGCCCGATGACGAGATCGGCCACCGTTCGGCGATCGTCTGGACAGTGGCGGGCGACCATGCCGCCGGGATGCTCAAGCTCGGCGATCGCGGTTTTCTTGCCGAGGCCGAGACGCGCATGGGCGGGTTCCTCGGCGCGCTGTCGCACGCGTCGCCGCGCGCCAGCTATCCGCTCGGCTTCCACCATGCGGCGCGGCTGACCGACACGCGGCTCGTGCTGGTCGGCGATGCGGCACACGGCATCCATCCGATCGCGGGGCAGGGAGTGAATCTCGGCTATCGCGATGTAGCCGCGCTCGTCGAGGTGCTGGTCGAGGGCCGGCGGCTCGGGCTCGAAGCGGGCGATGCGCAATTGCTCAAGCGCTACGAGCGCTGGCGGAGCCTCGACACGTTCATGGTCGCGGCGGCCACCGACACGCTGACGCGCTTGTTCGGCGTGCCGGGCAAGGCGGCGAGTGCAGTGCGGCGGCTGGGGATTTCGGCGGTCGACCGGCTTCCGCCGCTCAAGGACCGTTTCATGGCCGAAGCGCGCGGCGAAAGCGGCGATCTCCCGAGATTGCTGATGGGCACAATGGTGTGATGCGGACCCTCGGACTGATCGGCGGGATGAGCTGGGAGAGTTCGGCGCATTATTACCGCTGATCAATCAGGGGGTGCGGGCGCGAAAGGGCGGAACACATTCCGCGCCATTGCTCCTGCTGTCGGTCGATTTCGCGGACATCGCCGCGCTCCAGCATGCGGGGGACTGGGCCGCGCTCGGCACACGCATGGCCGCGGCGGCGCGCACCCTCGCCGACGCGGGGGCGAAGGCGATCGTGCTGTGTACCAACACGATGCACAAGGTCGCCGACGCGATCACCGCCGCGCAACCGCGGCCGCTGCTCCACATCGGCGACGCGACCGGCGCGGCGATCGTCGCCACGGGGCATCGCCGGGTCGGACTGCTCGGCACCGCGTTCACGATGGAAGACGGCTTCTACCGTGAACGGCTGGCGACGCGCTTCGGGCTCGACGTGCTGGTGCCCGATGCGGTGGCGCGCGCGGCGGTGCACCGGATCATCTACGACGAGCTGGTTCATGGCGTGGTGCGCGACGAGTCGCGTGTCCACTATCAAGCGATCATCGCCGCGCTGGTGGCGCAGGGTGCCACCGCGATCATTCTCGGCTGCACCGAGATCATGCTGTTGATCGCGCAGACGGACTCGCCCGTGCCGCTGTTCGACACCACCGCGCTGCACGCCGCAATGGCCGTCGACTTCGCGACCGGCTGACCGGTCAGGCCGCCACCGGAAAGCGCAGCAGCCGGTCGGGGAGCGCGATCAACGCCTCGGCACCGCCGCCCGTCGCCCGCGCGATCTCCGGATGCGTGACGTCGAGACCGCCCGTCAGTGCCCCGAACGCCGGGAGGATCAGCTTGGTCGCGGTCGCCACGAAGCATCGGCGTGCTACCAACTTGCCGCGTACCCGCACGCGCAGCTTGGGGTGATAATGGCCGGATAATTCCGGAATTGTTTCACGTGGAACAGCCTCGTGGCGCAGCATCACGCCATCGACCATGATCTCGTCGCGCACTGCACCGCCGCAGCGATCGACATAGACACGGTCGTGATTGCCGGTAATCCACGTCCAGCGCGTCGCAGCGGTCAGCGTCGACAGCAGGTCGCGCGCCGCCTCAGGCAATCGGTCGCACCCGGCGATGTCATGGAAACTGTCGCCAAGACACCAGACCTCCTCCGCGCCGGTTGCGGCGACGACGGACGACAGCGCGGCGAGCGTCGCCAGCGAATCATAGGGCGGCAGCATCTGCCCGCCGCGCGCGAACCAGCTCGCTTTCTCCAGATGCAGGTCGGCGACCAGCAACGCCCGCCGCGCCGGCCAGAACAGCGCTCCATCGGGCAGCACCTGCCAGACGTGCCCGGCAAAGCGGAGTTCGGCGAACGGAACGGGAACCATATAGTCCGCCATGCCTCAGCGGACCAGATCGATCAACCGCTTAGCCGGCATAAGCCTTCACCAGATCGAACATATAGTCGCGCGCATCGTACAGCGAGTCGACGCGGATGCGTTCGTTGAGGCCATGGACGCCGCTGGTCTGCGGATCGACGAACGTGCCGGGCACGCCATAGACGGGAATACCGATCGCTTCGAGGAACACGCCGTCGGTCGCGCCCGTCGACATCATCGGCAACATCGGCAGTCCCGGAAAATGCTTCGCCGCCACCCGCCTCATCGGCTCGATCACCGCGGGATTGAGCGTCGGCGGGATCGCGGTCGGGCGGACCGGCTGGTTGGCGGTGACCGTCACCTTGTCACCCGCGAGCCGCTTCAGCGTCGCCAGCGTGCCGTCGACCGTCTCGCCGGGGAAGATCCGGCAATTGACGTTGGCGGTCGCGCGCTGCGGCAGCGCATTTTCGGCGTGCCCGGCATTGAGCAGGGTCGCGACGCAGGTGGTGCGCAGCGTCGAATGCAGCACCTTGTCGCGGCTGACGATCGCGTCGGCAGCGGCGTCGGTCGGATCGGCGAGCAGCCGGCGGATCGCCGCGGCCTGTTCGCTGTCGGCGCGCTTGGCGGTTTCGGTGAAATAAGCGCGCGTCGTCTCGGTGAAGCGCACCGGGAATTCGTAGCTCTGCACCGCCTTGATCGCGTCGGCCAGCGCGTAGATCGCATTGTCCGGGGTCGGGGCGGAGCTGTGCCCGCCCGGGTTGGTGGTGACGAACGTATAGTTCTGCGCGGCCTTCTCGCCGACCTGTACCGCCAGCAGCTGGCGCTTGCCCGCCGCGTCGAGACGCCCGCCGCCGCCCTCGTTGAGCGCGAAGCCGGCGGCGATCAGCTCGGGACGGTTCTGCGCCAGCCATTGCGCGCCGTTGAACGCGAAGGTCGTTTCCTCGCCGCAGGTCAGCGCCAGCTTGATCGTCCGCTTCGCGCGATAACCCTGCTGACGAAAGCGGATCATCGCATCGGCCCAGATCGCCGCCATCGCCTTATCGTCGACCGCGCCGCGCGCGTAATAATAGCCGTCTTCCTCGACCAGCGTGAACGGATCGCGCTGCCAGTCCTCGCGCTTGGCGGCGACGACGTCGAGGTGGCCGAGCAGCAGGATCGGCTTGGCGGCGGCATCGCTGCCCTTCAGCACCGCGACGATGCCGCCATCCTTGGGATGCTCGGGAACCGAGAACAGGGTGATGTCGGCATCGGCGAAGCCTGCCGTTTTCAGCCGCGCGCCGACCTGCGCCGCGGCCTGGGTGCAGCTGCCGACGTTCACGACCGTGTTGGTCTCGACCATCTCCTTGTAGAGGTCGAAAAACGCCTTCTGGTCGGGGCGCGTCTGCGCGGCGGCGCCGGTCGCCAGCATCGTCATCACGCCGGCGGCGATCGCTACAATACGCATCCACATTCCCCTTGCTCGTCGCGGCGATCGTCGCAGCGAACCCGCAGGGGGGCAAGATGTCACAACACGCGGGCGCGTCCGGCGTCGCGGGGCAGCAGCAGCCGCAGCTCGCGCCGCGCGAAATCGATGTGCACGCGCCGGAACAGCCGCAGCACGTCCATGCCCAGCAGCAACGCCGGCTTCTCCTCCAGTCCGAACGCCGCGAACGGCCGCGCGTCGGCGAAGCCGACCGGCAGCGCGCGGATCGTGGCGCTGCCCAATGTCAGCATCGGCACCGCGGCATAATCGGTGGTGATGCTGTCGCCGGTGACGCTGGTGAAGACGATCGGCGTGCCGGCACGACGCCGCGTCAGCAGGCGCCGCAACGCCAGATTGCCGATGCTGACGCTGGTTCCGGTATCCAGCACCACGCGCACGCGCCGCCCGGCGACGGTGGCGTTGGTGACGACCAGCTGCCCGAAAAGACTCTTGGCGCGCACGACGATCTCGCCCGGCTCCGGGCGCGGCGGCTTCACCCCGACCGCGGGGGTCACCGCCATCCGTTGCTGGTCAAAGTCGATCGTCAGCGCATGATCCTGCATCGCGTCGATGCCGAGGATCCCGAACGCCCCCATGTCGTGCGCGTCGAGCGCCGGTGCCTCGACCCGCCGCGCGCCCAGCGTGCTGACCGACAGCGAGGGGATGACGACCGTCGCGACGGTGCTGGTGCCGGTGATCGTCGTCATCCGCACCGCCGGCCCGGGGGGCAGCGCGAGCCGCGTGGCGAGCTGGCGCGAGATGACGCTGCGCTGCGCGCCCGAGTCGACGATGAACGGAAAGGGGCCGGCGGCGTCGATCCGCACCGGCACCGTCATGCGATCTTCCTGATTCAGAAAGGCGAGATCGTCCCCGACCGGCGCGGTGGGCGGCACGGGAGGCGCGGGCAGCGGGGCCTGCTGCGCGGCCGCCGGCACGGCGGCGCAAGCGAGCAGCAGCGCGAGCAGTCTCTCCATCCCCGACAATCTACGCCCGCCCGGTCGGGCGATCAATCCACGCGCATCGCCTCCGCGGCCAGCGCCTCGGCCTCGATCAGCAGCGCATCGTCGGCGCTGCCGGTGGCGACCTTCTCGCGCCCGATCAGCGTCAGCACCGGCACCGCCAGCGGCGTGACGCGCGGCAGGTCGACATGCACCATCGTGTCCGCGGCGCGATCGAGCAGGTCGGCGAGCCGCCCGACATCGGTCATCCGCGCGCGCGCGTCGGCCCAAGCCGCTTGGAGCAGCACATGGCCGGGCTCATACTGGCGCAGCACGTCGTAGATCAGGTCGGTCGAGAATGTCACCTGCCGCCCGGTCTTGCGTATGCCGGGATGCTGGCGCTCGACCAGCCCGCCGATCACCGCCACCTCGCGGAACGCGCGCTTGAGCAGGTGCGAGCGCTCGACCCACTCGACGAACTCATGCTCGAGGATGTCGTCCGAGAACAATGCCGCCGGATCGGTCACGCGCTCCAGCCCGTAGCAGGCGATCGCATAATCGTTGGCGACGAAGCCGAGCGGCTTGAGCCCCAGCGTCTCCATCCTCTTGGTCACCAGCATGCCGAGCGACTGGTGCGCGTTCCAGCCCTCGAAGCTGTACGCGACCATGTAGTGGCGCCCCTCCCTCGGGAAGGTCTCGACCAGCAGTTGCTCGGGCGCGGGCAGGGTCGAGCGGCGCGACTGGATCTCGAGCCAGTCGCGCACGTCGGCGGGGAAGCGGTGCCACTCGCCCGGCTCGGCGAGGAAACGCCGCACGCGCAAGGCAAGGTTGGTAGAGAGCGGCATGCGGCTGCCGCCGTAGGTCGGGATCCGCGCCGGGCGGCTGGTGGCGCGGACGATCAGGTCCTCGGTGTCGATCTTCTCGACCTCGAGGCTCAGCCCGGCGAAGAAGAAGGTGTCGCCGTGGCTCAGCGTCGCGGCGAACCCCTCCTCCACCTTGCCGAGCGCGCGGCCGTTGCGGAAGCGCACCTTGAGCATCGTCGCCTCGACGATGATACCGGCGTTGAGCCGGTGCTGCGCGACGAAGCGCGGGTGGCTGACGCGCCACGTCCCGTCGGCGTCCTGCGTCAGGCGCTTGAACCGGTCGTACGCCTTGAGCGAATAGCCGCCGTCGCGGATGAAGCCGAGCACGCGCTCGAACAGTTCGTCGCTCAGCGCCGAATACGGGAGCGCGGAGCGTACCTCGGCCAGCATGGCGCGCTGGTCGAACGGCGCGGCGCAGGCGCACGCCATCAGATGCTGCGCCAGCACGTCGAGCGCGCCCATGCGGAACACGTCGGCATCGAGCTCGCCCGCCTCCACCGCGTCGAGCGCGGCGCGGGCCTCGAGATATTCGAAGCGGTTGCCCGGGACGACGATCGCCTCGCTCGGCACATCGAGACGGTGGTTGCTACGCCCGATCCGCTGCAGCAGCCGCGACGAACCCTTGGGCGCGCCCATCTGGATCACGCAGTCGACATCGCCCCAGTCGACGCCGAGGTCGAGGCTGGCGGTCGCCACCAAGGCGCGCAGCCGCCCCGCCGCCATCGCGCCCTCCACCTTGCGGCGCGCCTCCTTCTCCAGGCTGCCGTGGTGGATTCCGATCGGCAGCTGCATCGCATTGGCCTTCCACAGGTCCTGGAAGATCAGCTCGGCGAGGCTGCGGGTGTTGCAGAAGACGATCGAGGTCCGGTGCGTCTCGATCTCGGCCATCACCTGCTCGGCGGCATAGCGGCCGGAATGGCCCGCCCAGGGGACGCGGTCCTCCGGCAGCAGGATGGCGATGTCGGGGTCGGGGCCGGGCTCGCCCTCGACCAGCGCGACCTGGTCGATGTCGCCGTCGGGCGCGAGCCACGCGCGATAGCCGTCGGGGTCGGCGACCGTGGCGGAGAGCGCGACGCGGCGGCACGCCGGCGCGATCGTCTGTAACCGCGCCATGCACAAGGATAGCAGGTCGCCGCGCTTGCCGGTGGCGAACGCGTGAACCTCGTCGACCACGATCGTGCGCAGTCCCGCGAACATGGTGAAGCTGTCCGGATAGCTCAGCAGCAGCGACAGCGACTCGGGCGTGGTCAGCAGGATCTGCGGCGGGCGCACGCGCTGGCGCGCCTTGCGGTCGGACGGCGTGTCGCCCGTGCGGGTCTCGACGCGGATATCGGCGCCCATCTCGTCGATCGGGGTGACGAGGTTGCGCTGGATGTCGACAGCCAACGCCTTGAGCGGCGAGACGTAGAGCGTGTGCAGACCCTCGCTCGGCGTCTCGATCAGCTCGGCGAGCGTGGGCAGGAAGCCGGCAAGCGTTTTACCGGCACCGGTCGCGGCGATCAGCAGCGCGTGGCGGCCGGCGTGCGCCTCGTCGAGCATGTCGATCTGGTGCCGGCGCGGCTGCCAGCCGCGGCGCACGAACCAGTCGGAGAGGAGCGGGGGGAGCGCGGCCAAGGTCCGTGAGATGTAGCGACGTGCGGGGGTCGGGCAAGGTGCCCGGGCGTTTCGCGTTCTGCCCCCCGCCCCCTATCAACCGCGTCACGGCGTGCGCGCGCGATCCTCGGCCGACTGTTCCTTGTACAGCGCGCGCGTGGCGTCCTCGGTGCGCGCCTCCTCGTGGCGGCTGCGACGATTGCGCAGGATCGCGAACAGCAGTGCCGCGACCAGGATGATCGGTCCGGCGATCACCACGAAGCTCCACAGGCCATCACCCGCCATGTCACTCTCCGTCCGCTGTTTCTTGCCTCCGCCAACGTCCCCGCGATGAACTTCGATCCGCCGCCGCGGTTGTTCCGCCATGGCGACCCGCGCACCGACGCTCGGCGACTGGCTCGAGCCGCACCCCAACGGCATCTACGTGCGCCCGGCCGACGCCTGGATCGATCCCTCCACGCCCGAGCCGCGGGCGCTCGTCACGCACGGCCACGCCGACCACGCGCGCGGCGGCCACGGCGAGGTCTGGGCCACGCCCGAGACGCTCGCGATCATGGCGGCGCGCTACGGCGAGCAGAACGGGCGCCCGGTGGGCTACGGCGAGACGATCCGGCTCGGCGAGGTCGAGGTCGGCTTCGTTCCCGCCGGCCACGTGCTCGGCTCGGCGCAGATCGTGCTCGACCACCGCGGCGAGCGGGTCGTGGTCTCGGGTGATTACAAGCGCCGCGCCGACCCGACCTGTGCGGCGTTCGAGCCGGTGGCGTGCGACGTCTTCGTCACCGAGGCGACCTTCGGACTCCCCGTCTTCCGCCACCCCGACACCGGCGACGAGATCGACAAACTGCTCGAGCGGCTCCACGCCAACCCGGAGCGCTGCGTCGTCGTCGGCGCCTATGCGCTCGGCAAGGCACAGCGCGTGATCGCGGAGCTGCGCGCGCGCGGGCATGCGGCGCCGATCTACCTCCACGGCGCGCTCCAGCGGTTGTGCGATCTCTACGAGGAGCTCGGCGTGCGGCTCGGCGAGCTGCGTCCGGCAACCGGGGCGGCGAAGGCAGACATGGCCG
The DNA here is from genome assembly GCA_913776255.1 of uncultured Sphingomonas sp. Lineage (GTDB taxonomy): Bacteria > Pseudomonadota > Alphaproteobacteria > Sphingomonadales > Sphingomonadaceae > Sphingomonas. The sequence goes on from CAJYLV010000017.1 coordinate 21,418, forward strand.
GCCACATCGTGATGTGCCCGCCCTCGGCGCTCAACGACCGCTGGGCGCGTCGCCTGCCCGACCCGATCACCGCGATGGCGAGCGGCTGGATGCGCGTGCGTCAGCGCGCGCGGCAGAAGAACGTCGAGCTGCCGCTGATCCTCTCCGACCACGCCGACTGGGACGAGCTGACCGCGACGCTGGCCGAGATCGCGCCCGAGGAGGTGTGGGTGACGCACGGGCGCGAGGAGGCTTTGGTCCATTGGTGCATGACTCGCCAGATTCGCGCGCGCGCGCTGGCGCTGTCGGGGTTCGAGGACGAGGACGACTGAAGCGGGGGGCGGCGGCGGTCTCCTCCGTTCAGGCGCCAGGTTGCGCCCGATAGTCGCACGCGCTTGCCCCCGCCCTCGTCAGGCGATTAGACAGCGTCACTCACGTAAAATTGGGGGAATATCATGCGCCTCGGTCTCGCCGCCGCCCTGCTCGCCGCCGCCGCTATGCCCGCCGCCGCGCAGGAGAAGGACGTCGCGCCCTCCAAGCAGTCCGCCAAGACCAACGCCGAGGCGCAGAAGGCGGCGGTCGAGGGCGCCTATGCCAACGCCCCGGTCGACGAGCGCGAGGAGCGCTCCAAGGGCGCGGTGACGGTCGGCGGCCGCAAGCTCGGCTATACCGCCACCGCGGGCACGCTGACGCTGCGCGATCTAGAGGGCAAGCCGACCGCGTCGATGTTCTACACCGCCTACACGCTCGACGGGACCAAGCCGGGCACGAAGCGGCCGATCACCTTCTTTTACAACGGAGGCCCGGGCAGCCCGACCTTCTGGCTTCACATGGGCTCGTTCGCGCCGGTGCGGCTTCAGACCGGCAACCCCGAGTTCATCCGCCCGGCCCCCTATGACTTCGGCCCCAACCCCTACCCCCTGCTCGACAAGACCGACATGGTGTTCCTCGACGCGATCGGCGCGGGCTATTCTCGCCCGCTCGGCGACATGAAGCCGGGTGCCTTCTACGGCGTCGACGAGGATGCCGACGCCTTCGCCAAGGCGATCCTGCGCTATGCCACCAAATACGGCCGGTGGAACTCGCCAAAGTTCATCTTCGGCGAGAGCTACGGCACGCTGCGCTCGGGCGCGTTGGCCTATCAGCTGCAGGACCGCGGCATGGCGCTCAACGGCGTGGTGCTGCTCAGCTCGATCATGAACTACGGCTATCGCCAGCCTGGGCTCGACCAGGTCTATCTCAACTATCTGCCGAGCTATGCCGCCACAGCCTGGTACCACAACCGGCTGGCGAACCGACCTGCCGACGTCGCCACGATCGTCCAGCAGGCGCGCGACTTCGCGGTGGGGCCGTACATGTCGGCGCTCGCCAAGGGGCAGAACATCTCCGACGCCGAGCGCGATCAGGTGGCACAGCGGATGAGCGAGCTCATCGGGCTGTCGCCCGACTTCATCCGCCGTGCCAATCTGCGGATCGACCTGCCCCGCTTCCAGAAGGAGCTGCTGCGCGGCACGCGCCAGACGGTCGGCCGCTTCGACTCGCGCTACATCGGCACCGACAGCGACGCCGCCGGCGAGCGCCCGGAGACCGACGTGTCGTCCGACGCGATCTCGGGCGCGTTCATCGCCACCTTCACCGACTATGTGACCCACCAGCTCGGCTACAAGACGGACATGCCCTACCGTCTCTCCGCGCGCGACGCCGCGGGCTGGACGTGGAACTGGAAGCACGAGTCACCGCTGCGCGGGGCGGGGCCGCAGAACAACCCCAACACCGCGATCGACCTGGCCGCGGCGATGCGCGCCAACCCCTATCT
>CAJYLV010000018.1 GCA_913776255.1 uncultured Sphingomonas sp.
AGCGTGTTGGCTTCCTTGATCGCCAGCTCTTCCTTGTTGGCGTCGATCACGAACATCACGTCCGGGATGCCGCCCATGTCGCGGATGCCGCCCAGCGACAGCTCGAGCTTGTCGCGCTCGCGGGTCAGCTGCAGCACTTCCTTCTTGGTGAGGCCGGCGGTGTTGCCCGACAGCTGCTCCTCGAGGCTCTTCAGACGCTTGATCGAGTTCGAGATCGTCTTCCAGTTGGTGAGCATCCCGCCCAGCCAGCGGTGGTTGACGAAATGCTGGCCCGCGCGCCGTGCCGCCTCGGCGACCGGCTCCTGCGCCTGGCGCTTGGTGCCGACGAACAGCACCTTGCCGCCCGCCGCGACCGACTGGCTGACGAAGTCGAGCGCACGCGCGAACAGCGGTACGGTCTGCGACAGGTCGATGATGTGGACGCCGTTGCGCTCGCCGAAGATGTAGGGCTTCATCTTCGGGTTCCAGCGGTGGGTCTGGTGGCCGAAGTGCGCGCCGGTTTCGATGAGCTGCTGCATGGAGACGACAGGAGCCGCCATGGTGTGTTTTCCTTCCGGTTGTGCCTCTGGGGAGCGAGTGACGCGGCCTCGAAGGCCAGCGCACCGGTTGATGATGCTCCCCATGCGGGGTTGAGGCACGCGCCCTACCCGACCCTCGCTTATAATGCAAGTTCCGGTCGGCTGTTGACAAAGGCGAACATAGCTGGAACAAGGCCACGGAACAGAGCGGGAACTAGTTTGCTAAATGTCCGCTCTGGCATTGATTTAGGAACCACGCCGCTGTGCGGGAATTTACAGCGGGACGGTTCGCACGATGTGCGAGGAGGCGAGCATGGCGACCTTGATGGCAGTGATGGTGTTCGGCGGTGCGGCGGCGATGGCGCTCTACGCGCTGGCGGCGACGGTGCTTCCGCAAGCGTCACGGATCGCCGCCGTTCTGCGCGGGCAGCCCGGTGGCGCACGGTTCGAGCCGCTCTCGACGCTGGTGCGCGCGGAGCGGCGGATCGCGGTCAGGCGCTGGGCGGCAGGCTCGACGATGGCGCCGCTGACGCTGCGCTCGCGCGAAGCCGCTTGACCCGCGCATAGCTGGCGACGCTGAACGGCAGCGCGAGCAGATAGGCGATACCGGCCGCGGCGGCGGTCTGCCACGGCGCGCTGACCGCCGCGGCCCCCACCGCGACCACGATCGCGATCGCCTCGAAGCGGATGTTGGGCCGCAGCTTCAGCGATCCGGTCGAGTAGGTGGCGAGGCTCGATACCATCAGCAGCGCGACCATCACCGTCCACGGCGCGATCAGCCGCGGGTCGCGCAGGATCGGCGCCTCGGTGACGAACCACAGGAACAACGGCAGCAACGCCAGCGCGGCGCCCGCGGGTGCCGGCACGCCGGTGAGAAAACCGGCCGATTTGTGCGGCTGGTCGTCGGCATCGATATTGGCGTTGAAGCGCGCGAGGCGCAGCGCACAGAAGACCGCCAGCACCAGCGCCGCCATCCAGCCGAACCGCGGCAGCGTATGAAGCGACCACAGATACAGGATCAGCGCCGGCGAGACGCCGAACGAGATCGCGTCGGAAAGCGAATCGAGTTCGGCACCGAAGCGGCTCTCGCCATGCAGCATCCGCGCGACGCGCCCGTCGAGCCCGTCGAGCACCCCGGCAATCAGCACCATCGTCACCGCCAGCTCCCAGTTCGCCGAGATCGCGAACCGAATTCCGGACAGCCCCGAGCAGAGCGCCAGCGCGGTGACCGCATTCGGCGCGACCGCGCGCAGCGGCAGCCCACCCGGCGGGCGGCGCAGCGGTCGGCGAAGCGGCGGTCTCATCGCCGCGCGCCTATTGCGACTTGCCGGTGATGCGCGGCACGCCGAAGCGCCCCAGCACCGTCTCGCCCGCCACCGCGCGCTGCCCCAGCGCGACCTGCGGTTCGAACCCCTCCGGCAGATAGACGTCGACGCGGCTGCCGAAGCGGATCAGCCCGACGCGCTGCCCCGCGGCGACGATGTCGCCGATCTTGGCGAAGCCGACGATCCGCCGCGCCACCAGCCCGGCGATCTGCGTGAAGCCGACGCGGCGCCCGTCGAACCCCTCGACGACGAAATGCTGGCGCTCGTTCTCCTCCGACGCCTTGTCGAGATCAGCATTGAGGAACTTGCCCGAGATATAGACGACCTGCCGGATCGTCCCCGCGATCGGCGAGCGGTTGATGTGGACGTCGAACACCGACATGAACACCGACACGCGCACCATCGGCGCCTCGCCGAGATCGCCGACCAACTCGCGCGGCACCGGCACGCGCTCGATCATCGTGATGAGCCCGTCGGCGGGCGAGACGATCAGGTCGTCGCCGATCGGCGTGGTGCGCACCGGATCGCGGAAGAACGCCGCCACCCACAGCGTCAACCCCAGGAACGGCCAGAAGAACACCTTGGAGACGATCGTCATCAACAGCGTGATACCGAACGCGATGGCGGTGAATTTCTGCCCCTCGGGGTGGACGGCGGGGAAGCGCCACTTGACGGTGGTCGTGACGACCGGCGGCTTGTCGAGCGAAGTCATCGCTTCGTCCTATCGGGCGAAGCGCGTGGTGACAACGCCGTAGGTTGATCCCCGCCCCCCTTCCCCCTATCGCCGCACCAAACCACCCACTCGAAGGACAAGCGAGCATGGCGAAGATCAAGGTAAAGACGCCCGTCGTGGAGATCGACGGCGACGAGATGACGCGGATCATCTGGGAATGGATCCGCGAGCGCCTGATCAAGCCGTACCTCGACATCGACCTCGATTATTACGACCTCGGCGTCCAGGAGCGTGACCGCACCGACGATCAGGTGACGGTCGACAGCGCCAAGGCGATCCAGAAGTATGGCGTCGGCGTGAAGTGCGCGACGATCACCCCCGACGAGCAGCGCGTCGAGGAGTTCGGCCTCAAGAAGATGTGGCGCTCGCCGAACGGCACGATCCGCAACATCCTCGGCGGCGTGGTCTTCCGCGAGCCGATCGTGATGAAGAACGTCCCCCGCCTGATCCCGGGCTGGACGCACCCGATCGTCGTCGGCCGTCACGCCTTCGGCGACCAGTACAAGGCCACCGACTTCAAGGTGCCCGGCAAGGGCAAGCTGACCATGAAGTGGGAAGGCGAGAACGGCGACACGATCGAGCACGAGGTGTTCGACTTCCCCTCGGCCGGCGTCGCGATGGGCATGTACAATCTCGACGAGTCGATCCGCGACTTTGCGCGCGCGTCGCTCAACTATGGGCTCGGCCGCAACTGGCCGGTGTACCTGTCGACCAAGAACACGATCCTCAAGGCCTATGACGGCCGCTTCAAGGACATCTTCGCCGAGGTGTACGAGAGCGAGTTCGCCGACCAGTTCAAGGCCGCGGGCATCGTCTACGAGCACCGCCTGATCGACGACATGGTCGCCTCGGCGCTCAAGTGGAACGGCGAGTTCGTCTGGGCCTGCAAGAATTACGACGGCGACGTTCAGTCGGATCAGGTCGCGCAGGGCTTCGGCTCGCTGGGGCTGATGACCTCGGTGCTGATGACCCCGGACGGCAAGACGATCGAGGCCGAGGCGGCGCACGGCACCGTCACGCGCCACTATCGCCAGCACCAGCAGGGCAAGGCGACCTCGACCAACCCGATCGCGTCGATCTTCGCCTGGACCGGCGGGCTGAAGTACCGCGGGAAGTTCGACGGCACGCCCGACGTGACGCGCTTCGCCGAGACGCTGGAGCAGGTGTGCGTCGAGACGGTCGAGAGCGGCGACATGACCAAGGATCTCGCGATCCTGATCGGCCCGGACCAGCGCTGGATGACCACCGAGCAGTTCTTCGAGGCGGTCCGCGTCAACCTCGAGAAGAAGATGGCCAACTGGGCCTGACCTGAGCGACCGGGGCGGCGGACGAACGATCCGACGCCCCGGCCGACCGTTTCCGTCGTCGCCTGCCCATCGCGCGACGTTGGTCGCGCCGCGCTACGCCGCGCTGACGCCCTCGGCGGTGACGCGCCCCTCCGCGCAGATCACCCCTTGCACGCGCACCCGCTTCTGGACGTGGTCCACCGGCACGCGCGGCAGTTCCAGCACATAGCGGCTGCCGCCATCGGACTGCAGCACGAACGCGCCCTGCTCGCGGACCAACAGGCCGGTTTCGTCGATGGGGGTGCCGATGCTGCTCATGCGCCGCACATGGCGATGGCGGCGACCGCGCGCAATGCGGCGCCGCTGCTTGGTGGTGGGCCCGGCAGGACTCGAACCCGCAACCTAGCCGTTATGAGCGGCCAGCTCTAACCATTGAGCTACAGGCCCCGACACCGCGCCGCCCCGTAGCGCTGCTGCGCGCCCGCTGGCAAGCGTCTACGTCGCCCCGCCGCTCGCATGGCCGGCGGCGCCGTCCTCGGCCGCGGGTAGCAGCAAGGTGAACAGGCCCGGCGCGATCACGAAGCGCCCACCCAGTTCGGCCGCAAGATTGCGCACCAGCCGGAACGCAAAGCCGACGCCGAGCAGTGGCGCGCCCTCGTCGCGGACCGCTTCCTCGTCGTCGAGCGCATACAGCGCCGCCTCGTCGCGCTGCGCGAACGCCGCGGGCGGGACCAGTGCGAGCGCCAGCGTCCCGACCCCGCCGACCAGCGCCATCGTCAATCGCTCGCCCGGCGCGGCCGCCGACAGCGCCGTCGAGAGCAGCCGCGCGATCAGGCGCTCCGCATCGTGGGGATCGACCGACCAGGTCGCGTCGCGCTCCGCCGGCAGCGCCAGTTCCGCACCGCGCAGCGCCGCCAGCGGGGCGAGGTCGTCCGCGATCCGCTGCAACAGCGCGAACGCCGGCGTCGTCCCGTCGCGTCGCTCGAGCGCATGGCCGTCGATCCGCGCCGCGAGGTCGAGATCCTCGATCGCGCCGATCAGCTCGCCGACGCGACGGCGGATGTCGCCGGCGCGGTCGCGATAATCCGGTGCGACCGGCCCCAGCAGTTGCTGCTCGATCAATTCCGAGAACCCGGCGATCGCGTTGGTCGGGGTGCGCAGCTCGTGCACCAGCCGGCGCAATCCTTCCGCCCCGGCCGCCCGGTCGCGCTCGATGGCGCGTTCGGCGCGTTCGTCGGCACGGGGGCGGCGTGCCTGTCCGCGCATTCCGACGAACGCGCCGGTCGCCTGGTCGAACATCGGCACGCCGGCGATCCGCCATTCGCCCGCAATCGCCGATTCGCCCGGGACGCGCAACCGCGCGCCGGAAAAGGGCGCGCGCTTGCGGAACGCGCCCGAGGCGACCCCGTCCACCGCCGCGCCTGCCCAGACCCCGGCGCGCGGATCGAGCGTCAGCCCGATCACCGCGCCGCGCGGCGCGGCGTCCAGCCAGCGGATGACCCCGCCGGCATCGGTTTCGAACTGGAAGCCGGCAAGCGGCCGGAGCGGCTCGCCACCCTTGCGTTGATGCGCCGCAATCCGCTCGACCAGCTCGGCGATATCGAAGCGCGCATCGCTGCCGTCGCGCGACGCGGGCGCGGCGGCCGGCGAATAGCCGAGCCGGAAGTCGCTTCCACCGAAGCTCTCCAGCGCCCGCTCGACCGACGGCGGCAGGTCGCGGCGTTGCCGCACCACGTTGCGCCCGACCGGGCCGAGCCGCGGGAGCAGTGCTTCCCAGTCCGGTGCGTCGAGCCGCACGGCGCGCAACGTCGCCGCCGCCACCTCCGCGGTATCGGTCGCGAACACCAGCACCAGCGGCAACGGCGCATCGACCAGCGCGAGCCCGCGCGCGCAGGCCACCCGCACCGCTTCCGGCACCCGGTCGCGCAGCTGCACCAGCCGCGACAGCAGCGTGTCGTCGGCGGGCGCCCGCCCGCGCGCGATCAGGTCGACGAGCTGGCGATAGGTCGCGCGCGCGCCCAGCGCCGATCGCGCTTCGGCGGCGAGGACGGTTTTCAGGCTGTCGTTGAAGCGCACGAAACGATCGACCTCTTGGCTCTCACGGGTTCATCCCGCCGCCGTACCTAGGGACGTGGCCGGTTCGGAGCCATTGCGGAGTTTTCCGGACCATCCCGGATTGAGGCAGCTTTGGACAATTGCGTTTCGGCGCAACAATCCTATAGCCACCTGTATGGATGCTATCGCGAAAATGCGTGGCCAACTGAGTGAGATATGATGACCCTGGACCGGATCGACCGCGAAATCCTGGCGCTGCTGCAGGAGGACGGCCGGATGACCAACGTCGAGCTGGCCGACCGGGTGGGGCTGACCGCGCCGCCGTGTCTGCGCCGCGTCCGCGCGCTCGAACAGGCCGGGGTGATTCGCGGCTATCACGCCGAATGCGACGCGACCAAGCTGGGCTTTCCGATCACCGTCTTCGCGATGGTCAGCCTGCGCAGCCAGGCCGAGCCCGACCTCGCCGCCTTCGAGGCGCATGTCGCCGCTATCCCGGAAGTGCGCGAATGCCATATGCTCAACGGCGAGATCGACTTCATCCTGAAGATCGTCGCGCAGGATCTGGAGAGCTTCCAGCGCATCCTCACCACCAAGCTGACCTCGGCGCCCAACGTCACCAGCGTCAAGTCGTCGCTGACGATCCGCACCTTCAAGGCGCAGACGGGCGTCCCGATCAGCTGAGCAACGAAAAAGGGGCGACCCGCGGGCCGCCCCTTTCAGATCGTCCGGAGACCGAACCGCTTACGCGACCGGCGGATGGTCGAGGAAGTCGATCCACCATCCGGCGATGTCGGCCCGCGGCGAGCCGGTCACCGCCTGGAACGCGGTCTTCGCCCCGGCCTTGTCGCCCGAGTTCGCCAGCGCGATGCCCAGACGGGTGTTCACGACATTGGCGTCGACGCCACCCTTCTGGAGCGCGGCGCGGTACAGCGTGATCGCCTTCGGATATTCGCCGGTGCCGAGATAGGCGTCGGCGGTGCTGGCGGCCAGCTTGCCGTCCGCCGCCTTCATCGCGCGCGCCTCGACCGCGGCCATCGAGCCCTCGTTCGAGATCGACTTGTTCGCCGCCGCCAGCAGGCTGCCGGCATCGGGGCTGCTCGCCGGGATCTTGCCCGCGGCCTTGCCCTCGGTCAGCACCGCCTTCGACTCCCACGGCAGGCCCTGATCGAAGGTCCACTGCGCGTAGATCTCGTAATCATACTGGTCCGCCAGCGCCTTGCCCGCGCGCAACAGGCGGTACAGGTCGACCTTCTGCCCCTTGTCCAGGGTGGCGATCGACTGCGGTTGGATGCCCCAGACCACCAGCATGTCGCGCCAGTTCTTCGCGGTCGGATAGGCGGTCAGGTAGCGACGCATCCAGGCGCGGGTTTCGGCCGGATTTTTCGCCTGGTTGTTGCGCGCGATCGCGTAGCGGAAGATGTCCTCCGACGGCTTCTGCCCCGCGGCCATCTGCTCGTCGACCATCTTGGCCAGCGCCGCCGAGCCACCGGCGACATCGCCCGAGTCCATCTTCAGCTTGACGAGCTGAAGCGGCAGGTTGGGATCGTTGTAGCCGAGCTGCTGCGCCTGCTCGAAGAAGCGCATCGCGCCCGCCGCGTCCTTGGCATTCGCCTGGATCACGCCGCGCTGATACGCATATTTCGCCTTGTCGGCCTGCGCGGTGCGCGGACTGGCGATCAGCGCGTCGAGCGGAGCGGCGAGCTTTGCGTTGTCGGGGCCGCCCGGCTGGATCACCTCCAGGTTGAGGCGCAGCGCGGCGGCGATATACTTCTCGTCGTCGGTCTTGGCGGCCGCCTCGACCGCGGCGACCAGCGGCGCGGCGGTGGCCGCGTCCTTGGCGGCGAGCGCGGTCTGCGCCTGCGCGGCGGGGCCACGGACCTCGTTGCTGAGCTTGAGCTGATCGCCCTTCTGCTCTTCCTTCTTCTTCTGTGCCACCGCCGGCTGCGACAGCGCGACCGTCGCACCACCAGCCAGAAGCACAGCCATCACGGCGTTCGAAAGGGTCTTCATCGACACGTCTCTCCAGATTTCGCGGGCGTAACGCTCGGTCGCTGCTCTAGTGCCCACCGCGCGCCTGTACAAGGAATGTACCGTTGCAATGCGTTGCCGCCGCTGAACCGCGATTGAACGCGGCCGGCCGCGGGAGTACGGCGCGGCGATGATCGCCGTTCTCTCGCCGGCCAAGACGCTGGATCTCGAAACACCCCCGCCCTTCCCCGCCACGCCCGCCCGCTTCGCGGCAGAAGCGGCGACGCTGGCGAAGGCGGCCTCCCACCTGACGCAGAAGCGCCTCTCCGAGCTGATGAAGATCTCCCCCGCGCTCGCCAAGCTCAACGCCGACCGCTTCCGCGACTTCGATACCGCCGAAGAACGCCCGGCGCTCTATACCTTCGCGGGCGACGTCTACACCGGACTCGACGCCGCGACGCTCGACGAGCCAGCCGTGCGCTTCGCGCAGGATCACCTGCGGCTGCTGTCCGGGCTCTACGGCCTGCTGCGCCCGCTCGACGGGATGCGCCCGTACCGGCTGGAGATGGGCACGCGCTGGGCGCCGCGCCGCGACAGGCTCACCGACTGGTGGGGCCCGCGCATCGCCGACGCGCTCGCCGACGATGTCGCGGCGGAAGGATCGGGCACGGTCCTCAACCTCGCCAGCAACGAATATTGGGAGGCGGTCGCGGGCAAGCTCCCGGAGGGCATCCGCGTCGTCGCGGTCGATTTCCGCGAGGCCGACGGCCGTTTCGTCAGCTTCCACGCCAAGAAGGCGCGCGGGATGATGGCGCGCTATCTGGTCGAGCATCACGTCGCCGATCTGGACGGCATGAAGGCGTTCGACACCGCCGGCTATCGCTTCGATGCCAATGCCGGCGACGACGCGCGCTGGACCTTCCGGCGCGCGGCATGATGCGCGCGGTCGTGATCGGCGCCGGCGGCGGGATCGGCGCGGCCCTCGCCGACGCGCTGGCGGAGGAGGATAATGACGTCATTCGCCTCACCCGCGCCGAACTGGACCTGACCGACGAGCCGACGATCGCCGCGGCGGCCGCGCGCGCCGGTACGGCCGATCTGGTGATCGTCGCCACCGGGCTGCTCCACGATGCCGACCACGGACCGGAAAAGGCGCTGCGCGATCTCGATCCGCTGTGGCTGGCGCGGCAATATGCGGTGAACGCGATCGGCCCGGCGCTGGTCGCCAAGCACTTCCTGCCGATCCTCCCGCGCACCGGACGTTCGGTGTTCGCCGCCCTCTCGGCGCGGGTCGGCAGCATCTCCGACAACCGGCTCGGCGGCTGGTACGGCTATCGCGCGAGCAAGGCGGCCCTCAACCAGCTGATCCGCACGCTGGCGATCGAGGACAAGCGCCGCAACGACCGCGGCATCGTCGTCGCGCTCCACCCCGGCACCGTCGACACGCGCCTCTCCAAGCCGTTTCAGCAGAGCGGGCGCGATCTATTCCAGCCCGATCGCGCGGCGGTGCAATTGCTCGACGTCCTCGATGCGCTGAAGCCGACCGACAGCGGCAAGCTGTTCGCGTGGGACGGTGCGGAGATCGCGCCGTAAGCCCCTGCCCCGTCATTGCGAGCGCAGCGAAGCAATCCAGGGCGCCCTGATCCGGCTCTGGATTGCGTCGCTTCGCTCGCAATGACGAAACTGGCTAACCCCGTCCCGACAAAACGAGCCACACGCTCGCCTAACCCGGTCGCCGCGGGCGTGACTTTGCCCCGCACGCGGCCTAGACACGCGCCTGAAACGAATCCGTAAAAAGAAAGTACCTCACGTTGGCCGACGACACCGTCCTCGCCGATCCTTCCGCTATCGCCCCCATCTCCATCGTCGAGGAGATGAAGACCAGCTACCTCGACTATGCGATGAGCGTCATCGTGGCGCGCGCGCTGCCCGACGTGCGCGACGGGCTGAAGCCGGTGCATCGCCGCATCCTCTATTCGGCGAACGAGAGCGGCTTCCTCTACAACCGCCCGTATCGCAAATCGGCGCGCATCGTCGGCGACGTGATCGGTAAATATCACCCGCACGGCGACAGCTCGATCTACGAAGCCTTGGTCCGCATGACGCAGGACTGGTCGATGCGCGTGCCGCTGATCGACGGTCAGGGCAATTTCGGCTCGATGGATCCTGATCCCGCCGCCGCGATGCGTTATACCGAGGCGCGGCTGGCGAAGTCCGCCAATTACCTGATGGACGACCTCGACAAGGACACGGTCGACTTCCAGCCCAATTACGACGGTTCGGAGCGCGAGCCGCAGGTGCTGCCGGCGCGCTTCCCCAACCTGCTCGTCAACGGCGCCGGCGGCATCGCGGTCGGCATGGCGACCAACATTCCGCCGCACAATCTCGGCGAAGTCGTCGACGCCTGCCTCGCCTATATCGACAATGGCGCGATCACCACCGAGGAGCTGATGGAGATCGTTCCCGGTCCCGACTTCCCGACCGGTGCGATCATCCTCGGCCGCGCCGGGGCGCGCTCGGCCTATGAGACCGGGCGCGGCTCGGTGATCGTGCGCAGCCGCCACAAGATCGAGACCGGGCGCGGCGACCGCACCTCGATCGTGCTCACCGAAATCCCGTTCCAGCAGGGCAAGAACGCGCTGGTCGAGAAGATCGCCGAAGCCGCCAAGGACAAGCGCATCGAGGGCGTCAGCGACATTCGCGACGAATCGAACCGCGAAGGCGTCCGGATCGTCATCGACCTCAAGCGCGACGCGACCCCCGAGGTGGTGCTCAACCAGCTGTGGCGGCACACGCCCGCGCAGGGCTCGTTCCCCGCGAACATGCTCGCGATCCGCGGCGGCCGCCCCGAGCTGCTCAACCTGCGCGATATCATCAGCGCCTTCGTGCAGTTCCGCGAACAGGTCATCACGCGCCGCGCCAAGTTCGAGCTGAACAAGGCCCGCGAGCGCGCGCACATCTTGCTCGGCCTCGTCATTGCGGTCACCAACCTCGACGAGGTGGTGCGGATCATCCGCGGCTCGTCGAGCCCGGCCGAGGCACGCGCCAAATTGCTCGCGCGCGAATGGCCGATCGCCGAGATCGCACCCTATCTGCGGCTGGTCGAGGCGCTCGAGACCGATGTCGCGGGCGACAGCTATCGCCTGTCCGAAGTGCAGGTCCGCGCGATCCTCGATCTGCGCCTCCACCGCCTCACCGCTTTGGGCCGCGACGAAATCGGCGACGAGCTCAAGACGCTCGCCGATTCGATCGCCGAGCTGCTGGCGATCCTCTCCGACCGCGTGAAGCTCTACGAGGTGATGCGCGAGGAATTCCGCGACGTGCGCGAGCAGTTCGCGACGCCGCGCCGCACCGAGATCGCCGCCGCCGCCGACGGAATCGACGACGAGGACCTGATCGAGCGCGAGGACATGGTGGTGACCGTCACCATGGCCGGCTACATCAAGCGGACACCGCTCGACGCCTTCCGCGCGCAGGCGCGCGGCGGCAAGGGCCGTGCGGGCATGGCGACCAAGGACGAGGACGTCGTCACCAAGCTGTTCGTCACCTCGACGCACACCCCGGTGCTGTTCTTCTCGACGCTCGGGCGCGTGTACCGCATGAAGGTCTGGCGCCTACCCGAAGGCGGGCCGGCGACGCGCGGTCGCCCGATGATCAACCTGCTCCCGCTCGAACAGGGCGAGACGATCTCGACCGTGCTGCCGCTGCCCGAGGACGAGGCGGAATGGGGCAAGCTCCACGTCATGTTCGCGACCGCCAAGGGCTCGGTGCGCCGTAACTCGATGGACGCGTTCACCAACGTGCCGTCGAACGGCAAGATCGCGATGAAGTTCGAGGGCGACGATGCCGACGACCGGCTGATCGGCGTGGCGTTGCTCGACGAGGGCGACGACGTGCTGCTCGCCACCCGCGCTGGCAAGGCGATCCGCTTCGCCGCCGACGAGGTGCGCGAGTTCCAGAGCCGCAACTCGACCGGCGTGCGCGGCATCGCGCTCAAGGGCGACGATCAGGTGATCTCGCTGTCGGTGCTGCACCGCGTCGGGGTCCGCGATCAGGAGGAGCGCGACGAATATCTCCGCAACGCGCCGTGGAAGGAACGCGAGGGCGAGCTGACGATGCCGCTCGACCGCTTCGAGGAGCTGCGCGCGCGCGAACAGTTCGTGCTCACGGTCTGCGCCAACGGTTATGGCAAGATCAGCTCGGCCTATGAATATCGCCGCACCGGTCGCGGTGGGCAGGGCATCACCAATATCGACAATATCGCGCGCAACGGACCGGTCGTCGCCAGCTTCCCGTCGACCAAGGCCGAGCAGCTGATGCTCGTCACCGACCAGGCGAAGATGATCCGCATGCCGCTCGGCTCGCTGCGCGTTATCGGCCGCGGCTCGGCGGGCGTGCGGCTGTTCAACGTGGCGAAGGACGAGCATGTCGTCTCCGCCGCGCGGATCGACGAGGAGCCCGAGCCCGAGGATGCCGCCGAGGCGCTGGTCGCCGAGGAACTGGCCGGCGACACGTCGGTTGCTCCGGTCGATGACGCGACGATCGGCGACGATGCCGCCGCCGGCCCGGAGGATGGTGAATGACCGACACGCCGCTGACCGCCTATAAGGTCCTGACCGCCGGACAGATGGCGGCGCTGGAACGGGACGGGCGGTTCGGCGGCGCGCCGGTCGACGTGGCGGACGGCTACATCCATCTGTCGACCGCCGAGCAGCTTGCCGGGACGATCGACAAGCATTTCGCCGGTCAGGACGATTTGCACGTCGTCGCGGTCGATCTCGCCGCGCATGGCGACAAGGTGAAATGGGAGGAATCGCGCGGCGGTCAGCTCTTCCCGCACCTCTATGGCGAGATGCTGCTCGAAACCGTCATCGCCTACGGCCCGCTCGAGCGCCGCGCCGACGGCACGGTCAAGCTCCCCACCACCGGCTGACCGTCGCCCCTGCGCAGGCAGGGGCCCATGTCTGTATCGTCGGGATGCAACGCCGACACATAGGCGTCGCTGTCCTTGACGATCTTTCGTGCAAAATCGACAGCCATAGGCTCCTGCCTCCGTAGGAGCGACGGTTAAACGTAAAGATCCACCACCTCGCGCCCCTCGCCCACCGCCTGCAGCAACAGCGTCCGATGGCAGTGGCACGGATCGCGCTCGTAGCACAGCAGCGCGCTCGGCAGCTCGTCCGCCAGCGCCAGCATCTGCGCCGCCTGCGCCTGCGCTTCGGGCAGGTCGAGCTGCACATCATACACTGCGGTCAGGGTCGCGACATCGCCCTTCTTCGCCGCATCGCGCCCGCGCTTCGGCGTCCCGAGCGCCTTCAGGTGCACATAATCGATCCCCGCCGCGCGCAGCGACGCCGCCAGCGGTGACTTCGAGAACCCCGGCCGCCGCGACAGCGGGAGCGCGCGCACGTCGATCACCCGCCGTACTCCCGCGGCCTGCAACGCCGCGATGAACCCGGCCATCGTCGCGCCTTCATACCCGATGGTATAGATCGTCATGCCCGCCGAGGTGGTCGCACGCCGCTGACAAGACAAGCCGCACCCGCTATCCGCACCGCATGACGTATGACATTCATATCGTGGGCGGCGGGCTCGCCGGGTCGGAAGCCGCGTGGCAATTGGCCGAGGCCGGCTTCAAGGTTCGCCTGTCCGAGATGCGCGGCGGCGGCGACACCACGCCCGCGCACCACACCGACGATCTCGCCGAACTCGTGTGCTCGAACAGCTTCCGCAGCGACGATGCCGAGAGCAACGCCGTCGGGCTGCTCCATCAGGAGCTGCGCGCGCTCGGCTCGCTGATCCTGCGCGAAGGCGACCGCCACCGCGTCCCCGCCGGCTCGGCACTCGCGGTCGATCGCGACGGCTTCTCGGCCGGCGTGACCGCGGCGGTGGCGGCGCACCCGAACATCTCGGTCGTGCGCGAGCGGATCGACACCCTCCCCGACACGCCCGCGATCATCGCCACCGGCCCGCTCACCGCTCCCGGCCTGTCGGAACGGATCGCCGCGGAGACCGGCCGCGACTCGCTCGCCTTCTTCGACGCGATCGCGCCGATCGTCCACCGCGACTCGATCGACATGGAGACGGCGTGGTTCCAGTCGCGCTGGAACAAGGGCGAAGGCACCGACTACATCAACTGCCCGCTCGACAAGGAACAATACCACGCCTTCGTCGCCGCGCTGATCGCCGGCGAGAAGACCGAATATCGCGAATGGGAGAACGTCCCCTATTTCGAAGGCTGTATGCCGATCGAGGTGATGGCGGAGCGCGGGCCTGAGACCTTGCGCTTCGGCCCGATGAAGGGCGTCGGCCTCGACGACCCGCGCACCGGCCGCTGGCCCTATGCCTGCGTCCAGCTGCGGCAGGACAATGCGCTCGGCACGCTCTGGAACATCGTCGGCTTCCAGACCAAGCTCAAGCACGCCGAGCAGGTCCGGCTGTTTCGCACCATCCCCGGCCTCGAGAACGCCGAGTTCGCGCGACTCGGCGGGCTGCACCGCAACACCTTCCTGCGCTCGCCCGAACTGCTCGACGCGACGCTGCGGCTGCGCTCGCGCCCGAACATCCGCTTCGCCGGGCAGATCACCGGTTGCGAGGGCTATATCGAAAGCGCCTCGATCGGCCTGCTCGCCGGCCGCTTCGCGATCGCAGAGCTGCGCGGCGAGACGCTCGCGCCACCGCCGGCGGAGACCGCACTCGGCGCGCTGCTGTCGCACATCACCGGCGGCGCAGAGGCGGACAGCTATCAGCCGATGAACGTCAATTTCGGCCTCTTCCCGCCGATCCCCGGCCGCACCAAGAAGGCCGATCGCAAGAAGATGTACACCGATCGCGCGCGCACTGCGCTCGCGGAATGGCTGGCGGCCTGACCCGTCCGTCATTGCGAGCGTAGCAAAGCAATCCAGGACGTCCTGGTCCGGCCCTGGATTGCTTCGCTACGCTCGCAATGACGCTCATACCGGAATCGCCGTGGTATATTTCGTCATCGACAATGCGAAATGCGACGACGCCCCCGCCACCGACGGATGCCCCAGCATCACCTGCATCAGAAAGTGATTATAGTCGCTGACATCCGCGACGACGATCCGCAGCAGATAATCCCATTCCCCGGACATCGAGAAGCTCTCGACGATCTCCGGCCGCCCGTCGACGAACGCCTCGAACGCCTGCCGCGCCTCGACCGCATGGCTGCGCATCCGCACGTTGCACAGCACGTTGACCCCGCGCCCGACCGCCGCCGGATCGACCAGCCGCACCGTGCGCGTCAGCACCCCCGCCGCCTCCAGCGCCTTGACCCGCCGCCAGCACGACGCCGGCGACGCGCCGACGCGCTGCGCCAGATCGGCGTTGCTCAGCGTCCCGTCGTCCTGCAACGCCGAAACGATCCGGCGGTCGATGCCGTCGAGGTGATCGATCTGGTTCATGGAACCCGATCCTAGCCTTCCACTCGTTTCACAGAAAGCGGCAAATTGCGCCATTCTGATAAGCATTGATCGCGACCATGTGCGATCGTGTCCGCATGGCAGACGCAGCGCTGATCCGGCCCGAGGGAGCCGCCGCCGACTGGACGATCCCGCAAGGCTGGGACGCGTACACCGCCGAGGAACATGCCACCTGGGACACGCTGTTCGCGCGTCAGATCGCGATGCTGCCGGGCCGCGTCACCCCTGAGTTCATGGACGGCCTCGACGTGCTCCGCCTGTCGAAGCCGGGCATCCCCGATTTCGACGAACTCTCCGCGCGGCTGATGAAGGCGACCGGCTGGCAGGTCGTCGCGGTCCCGGGCCTCGTCCCCGACGACGTCTTCTTCGACCATCTCGCCAACCGCCGCTTCGTCTCGGGCAATTTCATCCGCCGCCCCGACCAGCTCGACTATCTTCAGGAGCCCGACGTCTTCCACGACGTGTTCGGCCACGTGCCGCTGCTCGCGAACCCGGTCTTCGCCGACTACATGCAGGCTTACGGCCAAGGCGGGCAGCGCGCCGCCGCGATGGGGGCGATCGATCGCCTGTCACGGCTCTACTGGTACACCGTCGAATTCGGGCTGGTGCGCGCCGGCGACGGCCTCGCGCTCTACGGTGCCGGCATCGTCTCTTCGCGATCCGAATCGATCTTCGCGCTCGACGACGCCTCACCCAATCGGATCGCCTTCGACCTGAAGCGGGTGATGCGCACCCGGTACCGGATCGATGATTTCCAGCAGAGCTATTTCGTCATCGACAGTTTCGAGGACCTGCTCGACCAGACGCTCAACACCGATTTCGCGCCGCTTTACGCCGAGCTGGAAGGCCAGCCGGACCACGACCCGGAGACGATCCTGGCGCAAGACCGCGTGTACACGCGCGGCACGCAAGCGCACGCCCGCCGCTGACCCCTTCACCTGAAAGGCTCGACCATGACCGATCCCACCAATCCGCTCGGCCTCGCCGGCTTCGAATTCTGCGAATTCACCTCGCCCGATCCCGACACGCTCGCCGGCCAGTTCGAGCAGATGGGCTTCGTCGCCGCGCACCGGCACCCGACGAAGCAGGTGACCCGCTACGTACAGGGCCGCATCAACCTGCTGCTCAACCGCGAGCCGACCGGTCAGGCCGCCGACTTCCGCGCGCTCCACGGCCCGTCGGCCAGCGGCATGGCGTTCCGCGTCGCCGACCCGAAAGCCGCCTATGACCATGCGCTCGCCGAAGGTGCGACCGCGGTCGATGCCGCAGCGGGCACGCTCGGCGACGGCAGCTTCCCGATCGAGGGGATCGGCGGCAGCTACCTCTATCTCGTCGAGGCCGGCGCCGATCTCTACGCCGACTGGGAGGAGGTGCCCGGCTGGCGCGAGGCCGCCGCGCAGAACAACGTCGGGCTCGATATCCTCGACCACCTCACCCACAACGTCCGCCGTGGCGAGATGCGGACATGGTCGAGCTTCTACGGCCGCCTGTTCGGCTTCGAGGAGCAGAAGTTCTTCGACATCAAGGGCAAGGCCACCGGGCTGTTCAGCCAGGCGATGATCGCCCCCGATCACGCGATCCGCATTCCGCTCAACGAGAGCAAGGACGAGACCTCGCAGATCGAGGAGTTCATCCGCGAATATAACGGCGAGGGCATCCAGCACCTCGCGCTGACCACCGACAATATTTACGAGACGGTCGAGAAGCTCCGCGCGCGCGGCGTGCGGTTGCAGGACACGATCGAGACCTATTACGAGCTGGTCGACAAGCGCGTCCCCGGGCATGGTGAGGACCTCGAGCGCCTGAAGCGCAATCGCATCCTGATCGACGGCAACGTCGGCGACGAGGGCATCCTGCTCCAGATCTTCACCGAGAATATGGTCGGCCCGATCTTCTTCGAGATCATCCAGCGCAAGGGCAATCAGGGCTTCGGCAACGGCAATTTCCAGGCGTTGTTCGAAAGCATCGAGCTGGATCAAATCCGGCGCGGCGTGGTCAAGGTCGACGCATAAGCGTCGACCGCGACGCGCAGGTATCTGCGCCCGCGCCCAGCCGGCACGGCCAGCCGGGGCATAGGGCCCGGCTTGGCCGGGTCCGACGCTCCGGCGGGTTGATAAGAGGAGAGAGCCATGACCGACACGCCCCGCTACCACCCCGGCTTCGGCAACCATGTCTCGACCGAGGCGGTCCCCGGCGCGCTCCCGATCGGTCGCAACTCGCCGCAGCACGTCCCCTTCGGCCTCTATGCCGAGCAACTCTCCGGCACCGCCTTCACGTCGCCACGGCACGAGAACCGCCGCAGCTGGCTCTACCGCCTGCGCCCGACCGCGCAGCATCCGGCCTTCACCCGCTACGAGGGCGCACCGAATCTCGGCACCGCCCCCTTCAACACCCTCCCCTCGCCCAACCGGATGCGCTGGGACCCGTTGCCATGGCCCGACGCGCCGACCGACTGGCTCGACGGGCTCGTCACCTACGGCGGCACCGGCAGCGTCGCCGAGCAGACCGGCGTCGCGATCCACCTCTATGCCGCGACCGCCGACATGGATCGCGCCTTCTTCTCGGCCGATGGCGAGTGGCTGATCGTACCGCAGGACGGACGCCTCGCGATCGACACCGAACTCGGCCGGATCGACGTCGCGCCGCTCCAGATCGCGGTGATCCCGCGCGGCGTACGCTTCCGCATCGCGCTGCCCGACGGGCGCGCCCGCGGCTATGTCCTCGAAAACTACGGCGCACCGTTCCGCCTCCCCGATCTCGGCCCTATCGGCGCGAACGGGCTCGCCAACCCGCGCGACTTCGAGACTTCGGGGGCATGGTTCGAGGATCGCGACGAACCCTTCACCGTCATCCAGAAATTCCAGGGCGGGTTGTGGCAAACCAGGCTCGACCATTCGCCGTTCGACGTGGTGGCATGGCACGGCAATCTCGCGCCGTATCGCTATGACCTGACACGCTTCAACACGATCAACACCGTATCGTTCGATCACCCCGATCCGTCGATCTTCACCGTGCTGACGTCGCCGAGCGACACCCCCGGCACCGCCAATTGCGATTTCGTGATCTTCCCGCCGCGCTGGATGGTCGCGGAGGGCACCTTCCGCCCGCCGTGGTTCCACCG
The DNA here is from genome assembly GCA_913776255.1 of uncultured Sphingomonas sp. GTDB lineage: Bacteria > Pseudomonadota > Alphaproteobacteria > Sphingomonadales > Sphingomonadaceae > Sphingomonas. Next base: position 18,449 of record CAJYLV010000018.1, read on the forward strand.
CAACGTCATGAGCGAGTTCATGGGGCTGATCGCCGGCGCCTATGACGCCAAGGAAGGCGGCGGCTTCGTGCCCGGCGGCGCCAGCCTTCATAACCAGATGAACGGGCATGGCCCCGATCAGGCGAGCTACGAGAAAGCCGTCGCCAGTGACCTGAAACCGGTCAAGATCGACGGAACGATGGCGTTCATGTTCGAGACCCGCCATGTCGTGCGCACCACCGCCCGGGCGCAGACCTCGCCAACGATGCAGCTCGATTACGACGACGTCTGGCGCGGCTTTCCCAAGGCGACACTCCCGCGGTGACCCGTCGCACTGGAAAAAACCGTCGACCCTGCTAGCGTGCCGCCGATGCAGTTCCTCAAGATCCTGTTCTGGTCGCTGCTGGCGTTCGTCGCCGCGGTGTTCACGTTCGGCAACTGGACCAACGTCACCATCCAGCTGTTCGGCGGGCTGGTCGCGGAAGTGAACCTGCCGCTGCTGCTGCTGGTCACCTTCCTGCTCGGCTTCGTGCCAACGCTGATCTACCAGCATTGGGTGCGCTTCCGGTTGCGCCAGCGGCTGACCGCCGCGGAGCGTGCGACCGAAAGCGCCCTCGCCGCCGTGCGCGGGGTCGAGGCGCAGCCGACGCTGCCACCCGTGGCTTCCGCGCCGCCCGTCGCCCCCACCAGCGGAGCCGCGTGATGGCCAATCGCATCTTCGTCGCCCTCGACACCCCCGACCTCGATCGTGCCCGCGCGCTGGCGCAAAAGGTTCGCCACCACGTCGGCGGGATCAAGCTCGGGCTGGAGTTCTTCTGCGCACACGGCCCGTCCGGCGTCCGCACGATGGAAGAGATCGGCCTGCCCGTCTTCCTCGACCTCAAGCTGCACGACATCCCCAATACCGTGGCCAAGGCGGTGCAGTCGCTCGCCGGGCTCGCCCCCGCGGTGCTGACCGTCCACGCCAGCGGCGGTCGCGCGATGCTGGAGGATGCTAAGGCCGCCGCGCATCCGTCGACCAAGGTGGTCGCGGTGACGATGCTCACCAGCCTCGACGAGGACGATCTCGCCGCGACCGGGGTCGCGGGCAGCGCGCACGACCACGTCCTGCGCCTCGCCGAGCTGGCGCACGCGGCCGGGCTCGACGGCATCGTCTGCTCGGGCGCCGAGGTGAAGGCCGCGCACGCCGCCTGGCCGAAGGGCTATTTCGTCGTCCCCGGCGTCCGCCCCGCCGACGGTGAGGTCGGCGACCAGAAGCGCGTCGTCACCCCGCGGATGGCGATCGACCGCGGCGCATCGATGTTGGTGATCGGTCGCCCGATCACGCAGGCCGAGGACCCCGACGCCGCCGCCCGCGCGATCGCCGCCACGCTGTAACGCGCCATTGGCAGGGTGCGGGCAAGCGCCTAAAGCCGCGCGATGCCCGTCACCGCCAAGATCTGCGGCCTGTCCACGCCCGAGACGCTCGATGCGGCGCTGAAGGGCGGCGCGAGCCACGTCGGCTTCGTCGTCTTCCCGCCCTCGCCGCGCCACCTGACGCTCGACCGCCTCGCCGGGCTGGCGGCGCGCGTCCCCGCGCATGTCCGCAAGGTGGGCGTGTTCGTCGACCCCGATGACGAGTTGCTCGCCGCGACCGTCGCCGCCGGCCGTCTCGACGCGATCCAGCTCCACAAGACCACCCCCGCCCGCGTCGCCGCGCTTCGTCGCCTGTCGGGGCGTGAGACGTGGGCGGCGATCGCGGTGAAGACCCGTGCCGACCTCGCCGCCGCGCCCGCCTACAGCGATGCCGCGGACCGCCTGCTCTACGACGCCAAGACCCCGGAGGGCGCGACGCTGCCCGGCGGCATGGGCGTCCGCTTCGACTGGCAGCTGCTCGACGGCTTCCGCCACCCGCTACCATGGGCGCTGTCGGGCGGGCTCGACCCCGCCAACGTCGCCGAGGCGATCGCCCGGACCCGCGCGCCGCTGGTCGACGTTTCGTCGGGCGTCGAGTCCGCGCCGGGCGTCAAGGACGTGGACAAGATCGCCACCTTCCTGCAACGGGTCTCCGCATCATGAACGCACCCAATTCCTTCCGCGCGCAGCCGGACGAGCGCGGGCATTTCGGCCCCTATGGCGGCCGCTATGTCTCCGAAACGCTGATGCCGCTGATCCTCGATCTCGAGCGCGAGTACCGCGCCGCCAAGGAGGATCCGGCCTTCGCCGCGCAGTTCGACGACCTGCTCGAACATTATGTCGGTCGCCCCTCGCCGCTCTATCATGCCGGGCGGCTGACCGAGACGCTGCGCGACAGCGCGCCCGACGGGATGGGCGCACAGGTCTGGTTCAAGCGCGACGAGCTGAACCACACCGGCGCGCACAAGATCAACAATTGCATCGGCCAGATCTTGCTCGCGATCCGCATGGGCAAGACGCGGATTATCGCCGAGACGGGAGCTGGCCAGCACGGCGTCGCCACCGCGACGGTCTGCGCGCGCTTCGGGCTGCCGTGCGTGATCTACATGGGCGCCAAGGACGTCGAGCGGCAGCAGCCGAACGTGTTCCGCATGAAGCTGCTCGGTGCCGAGGTGCGCGCGGTCGAAAGCGGCGCGCGCACGCTCAAGGATGCGATGAACGAGGCGCTGCGCGACTGGGTCGCCAATGTCCACGACACCTTCTACATCATCGGCACCGCCGCCGGCCCGCACCCGTACCCGGAACTGGTCCGCGACTTTCAGAGCGTGATCGGCCGCGAGGCGCGCGCGCAACTGCTCGACCGTACCGGCCGCCTGCCCGACCTGCTGGTCGCCGCGATCGGCGGCGGGTCGAACGCGATCGGGCTGTTCCACCCGTTCCTCGACGATGCCGACGTCAAGATGCTCGGCGTCGAGGCGGCGGGCGAAGGGCTGGAGGCCAAGCACGCCGCCAGCCTCGCCGGCGGCTTCCCGGGCGTGCTCCACGGCAACAAGACCTATCTGTTGCAGGACGACGACGGCCAGATCGCCGAGGCGCATTCGATCTCGGCCGGGCTCGACTATCCGGGCATCGGCCCCGAACATGCGTGGCTGAAGGACAGCGGCCGCGTCGATTACACCGCCGTCACCGACCGCGAGGCGCTCGACGCGTTCCAGCTGCTATGCCGGACCGAGGGCATCATCCCCGCGCTCGAACCGTCGCACGCCATCGCGGCGGTCGCGCGCGTCGCCAAGGACATGCCGCAGGACGCGATCATCCTCGCCAATCTGTGCGGCCGCGGCGACAAGGACATCTTCACCGTCGCCGAAGCGCTGGGAGTGCAGATTTGACCCGCCTTGCCGATGCCTTCATCGCCGACCGCCCCGCGCTGATCTGCTTCGTCACCGCCGGCGATCCGTCGGTCGCCGCGACGCCGGCGATCCTCGACGCGCTGGTCGAGGGCGGCGCGGACGTGATCGAGCTGGGGATGCCGTTCACCGATCCGATGGCGGACGGCCCGGCGATCCAGGCCGCCAACATCCGCGCGCTCGACGGTGGCGTAACCACCGCCGATATCCTGCGGATCGCGAAGGCGTTTCGCGATCGTCATCCGCTCACCCCGCTGGTGCTGATGGGTTACGCCAATCCGATGCTGCGCCGCGGCGCCGAGTGGTTCGCCACCGCCCTCAATGACGCGGGTGTCGACGGCGTGATCTGCGTCGACGTACCGCCCGAGGAGGACGATGCGCTCGGGCCGGCGTTGCGGGCGATGGGGATCGACCTCATCCGTCTCGCGACGCCCACCACCCGCGACGGGCGGATCGGCGACGTGCTGAACGGCGCCAGCGGCTTCATCTATTACGTCTCGGTCGCCGGCATCACCGGCAAGCAGCAGGCGCAACAGGCGTCGATCGAGGAAGCGGTCGCGCGGCTCAAGCACGCCACCGACCTGCCGGTCGCGGTCGGCTTCGGCGTCCGCACCCCCGAACAGGCGCGCGCGATCGGCCGCGTCGCGGACGGCGTCGTCGTCGGCTCGGCGATCGTCGAGATCATCGCCGAACATGGCGCCGCTGCACCGGCGCCGGTCGCCGCCTATATCAAGACGCTGTCGGCCGCGCTCGCCGACGCACGAAAGGTTTCCGCATGAGCTGGCTCAGCAACGTCCGCAACGCGCTGTCGGGGATCGTCCCGGGCGGCGCCAAGGCGCAGACCCCCGATCACCTCTGGCACAAGTGCAAGGGCTGCGGGACGATGGTCTTCACCAAGGAGCTGGAGGAAAACCTCTACGTCTGCCCGACCTGCGACCATCACGAGCGGATCGGCCCGAGCGAGCGGTTCGAGCATCTGCTCGATCCGGCCAGCATCGACGTGCTGCCGGCGCCGCGTTCGCCCGAGGACCCGCTAAAGTTCCGCGATTCGAAGCGCTACGCCGATCGGCTCAAGGCGGCGCGCGCCAGCACCGGCGAGCAGGACGCGTTCGTCAACGCGCGCGGCACGATCGACGGTCACCGTGTCGTGATCGGCGTCCAGGACTTCGCCTTCATGGGCGGCTCGATGGGTCAGGCGGTCGGCGAGGCGTTCATCCAGGGCGTCGAGACCGCGGTCAGGGACCGTGCGCCGTTCATCGTTTTCACCGCCTCGGGCGGCGCGCGGATGCAGGAGGGCATCCTCAGCCTGATGCAGATGCCGCGCAGCACCGTCGCGATCCAGATGCTCCACGATGCCGGGCTGCCCTATATCGTCGTGCTGACCGATCCGACCTCGGGCGGGGTGATGGCGGCCTATGCGATGCTCGGCGACGTCCACATCGCCGAGCCCAAGGCGACGCTCGCCTTCACCGGCCGCCGCGTGATCGAGAGCACGATCCGCGAGAAGCTGCCCGAGGACTTCCAGACCAGCGAATATTATCTGGAACACGGCATGATCGACATGGTCGTCCACCGCCGCGAGCTGCGCGCGAAGCTGGCGACCGTGATCGGGTATCTGTGCGGCGAGCGCCAGGCCGCCTGAAAGCAGCCATCTCCTTCAGCGGAGAGGAACTCTAACGAGGCTGGCGTTCGTTAACGTTGGAATCCGGACACACTCAAATGAAATAATGTCAACCTGATCCGTCATTGCGAGCGCAGCGAAGCAATCCAGGGCGTCTTGGTCCGCCCCTGGATTGCTTCGCTGCGCTCGCGATGACGAACGGTGAAGTCGACCTGACGAATTCATGATCTAGAACGTCTTCAACAACATGAGCGTTACGCCACGCACTACAGGAACACGGTAGGTAAAGCCGGATGGATCACACCCCGACCACTGCCGACCACGCCGTCTCCACCGACGCCGCCGTCCAGGCGCAGCTCGACCGGTTGTGGTCGCTCTCGCCAGGCGCCGACGTGCTCGGGCTCGATCGGATCACGCGACTGCTTGCGCGGCTCGGCGATCCGCATCATGCACTGCCGCCGGTCTTCCATGTCGCGGGCACCAACGGCAAGGGCTCGACCTGCGCCTTCCTCCGCGGGGCGCTGGAGGCGGCGGGATACCGCGTCCATGTCTATACCAGTCCGCATCTGGTCCGCTTCAACGAGCGGATCCGGCTGTCGGGACGGCTGATCGACGATGCGGCGCTGGCGGCGTTGCTGGCCGAGGTGCTCGACCAAGCCGACGGGATCGGCGCCAGCTTCTTCGAGATCACCACCGCCGCCGCCTTCCTGGCCTTCGCGCGCACCCCGGCCGATGCCTGTGTGATCGAGGTCGGGCTCGGCGGCCGGCTCGACGCCACCAACGTGCTGCCCGCGCCGGTGGCATGCGGGATCGCGGCGTTGGGGATCGATCATCAGGCGTTCCTCGGCGATTCGCTCGAACAGATCGCGGCGGAGAAGGCGGGCATCGCCAAGCCTGGCGTGCCGCTGGTGACGATGGCCTATCCGCCCGCGATCGCCGCCCCGATCGCGCAGACGGCAGCGGCGTGCGGTGCAACGTGGCTGGCGTCCGGCGCCGCATGGCAGTTCGCCGTCGGCGACGGATTGCACTATGAGGATGCGGCCGGATCGCTGGCGCTGCCGCTGCCGGTAATGCCCGGCCTTCATCAGGGTGCCAATCTCGCGCTGGCGGTGGCGATGATCCGCCACCAGTCGGCCGTGCCGGTGCCCGTTGCCGCGCTCGAACAGGCGGCGGTGGCTACGCGCTGGCCGGCGCGCCTGCAACGCCTGTCGCGCGGGCCGCTGACCGCGCCGCTCGGCGACGTGCCGATCTGGCTGGACGGCGGCCACAACGCCTCGGCCGGCGAGGCGATCGCCGCCGCCTTGCCACGCCTCCTCGATGGGTGCGGCGCGCGACGCGTGACGGTGATCAGCGGCATGCTCGCCAACAAGGATGCCGGCGGCTTCCTCGCGCCGTTCGCGGGGATGGTCGACACCTTCGTCGCGGTGCCGGTCCCCGGACACGCCTGCCATGCGCCCGCCGACCTGCTGCGGGTCGCCGCCGAATTGGGCATAGCGAACCGCCTCACCGCACACGACATCCCGGCGGCGCTCGCGCAAGTCGCCGCCGCCCGGCCGCACCCGGACGCGGTGCTGATCGCCGGATCGCTCTATCTCGCTGGTGAAGTGTTGAGCGGAAACGACGAAGCGCCGGACTGATCCGAAATCTGCGATTGACTTGCAATAGCGGACAGGCGACCTTGCGCGGGCAAGAGGAGTCGCCTGTTCCATGACCCAGCTTCCCGCCCCCGTCCTGACCACCAACGCGCTGCCGCATGCGCTGCCCGACTGTCCCAACGCCCGCGTGATCCTGTTCGCGATGCGCCGGATGGGCGCGCACGGCCTGTCGGACGCGCGCGCCGCGCATGGCTTCTTCACCGGCTTCGGTGAGGCGTTTCGCCGTCCGCTGCTGCTGATGCGCGCGCTGATGGCCGATCTCGCCGGCAATGCCACGGTTCCGATCGCGATCGCGCCCTGCTGCTGCGCGCGGATGACCGCGTCCGAGCAGGTGCTGCTCGCCGTCCTCGCGCGGGTCGAGACCCGCATCGACAGCGCGCGGCTGCTGATGCAGGATCTGCTGGGCCAGCGGCACGTCGACGGCGCGCTGGCCAGTGCCGCGGCCCTCGCCGCCGCCTTCGCCGACGAGGGCCGACCGGTCTGCCTCTAGGCGGCGATGCCGTCGCGCGCGTCGCCCGGCCCTTCGGTGCCGGCGCTGCCCACCGAGCGGTCGACCAGCCCCGAGCGGCTCATCCACCAGAACAGCGCCACGCCGGGCAGCGCCAGTACCACCGTCAACAGGTAGAAATTGACATAGCCGACGCGCTCGACGAGCGCCCCGGCGCTCGCCCCGGTCACGATCCGCCCGACCACGCTCGCCGCCGCCGAGATCAGCGCATATTGCGCGGCGGTGAAGCGCAGGTCGCATAGCGCCGAGAAATAGGCCACCACCGTCACCCCGCCGATCCCGGACGCGATATTCTCGAAGGTCATCGCCCCCGCGAGCCCGAGATTGCTATGCCCGGTCGCCGCCAGCGCCGCGAAGCTGGCGTTGGAGACCGCCATCAGCACGAGGCTGATCAGCACCGACCGCTTGAGCCCGAGCCGCGCATACATGACACCGCCGAGGAAGATACCGATCAGATACGCCCAGAAACCGACCCCGACGTCGTACAAGGCGATCTCGTCGTTGCTGAATCCGGTATCGTTGAGGAGCAGACGCAGCACCAATTGCCCCAAAGTGTCGCCAATCTTGTGAATCAGGATGAACAGCAGCACCACGAACGCGCCCGGACGCGCGAAAAACTGCACGAACGGTCGCCAGATCGCCGCCAGCGTCGCGCTCATGCCGCGCCGTTGCTCCACGTCGCGGTGCCGACGCGGCTCCCCGACGATCAAGGCCGCGAGCATCGCCGGCAGCGCCAGTACCGCCGTCGCCAGATAGGCGACCGTCCAGCCGTGGCGCGCGGCGACGAACAGCGCCAGCGACGCCGCCCCCGCCGATCCGATCCGCCAGCCGTACTGGCTCATCCCGGACCCGACCCCGAGCTGGCGCGGCTCCAATATTTCAATGCGATAGGCGTCGATGACTACGTCGAAGGTCGAGCCCGCCACTGCGACCAGGATCGCGGCGGTGACGGTCGCACCGATGCTGGCGCGCGGATCGACCAGCGCCAGATTGCCCACGGCGGCGATCACCAACACCCCCGCCACCAGCAGCCACGATACTCTTTGCCCCAGCGCGCCGAGCACCGGCAGCCTTACGCCATCGACCACCCACGCCCATAAGAATTTGATATTGTAGACAAGGAACGCGAGGCTGAACGCCGTCACCGTCTTCTTGTCGATCCCGCTCTGCGCCAGCCGCGTGGTCAGCGTCGCGGCGATCATCGCATAGGGGAAGCCCGACGACACGCCCAACGCGAAGGCGGCGACCGGCCCGCGCTCCAGATAGGGGCGGACACCATCCACCCAGGTCCGTCCGTCCGTCCGCGCCGCCATCCACATCGCCTTCGCTAAGCCCTGACGACCGGCTTAGCGGGAAATCGCCGTCAGGTAAGCCCGGTCATCGGGGTTCCGCCGCCGAACAGTCGCAGTCCGCCCGGTACGCGCGGTGGCTTTCTGCCCTCCGCCCGCGATTCGATCGCGTCGATCGAGCCCAGCAGGTCGCGCGACGTATAGGGCTTGGCGAGGCAACCGACCGCGACTCCTTCCGCCCCGGCCGGGCACGCGCCGGTCACGAACAGCACGGGGATGGCGCGTGCCGATGCCGCGCGCGCGACGTCGATCCCGCTACCGTCCGCCAGATTGACGTCGACCAGCACCAGATCGAGCGACGTCCCGCCCTCGATCAGCCGTACCGCGTCCGCCACCCGGTCGACGGTCGCGACGACGGTGAAGCCCTGCTCGCTCAACAGATGCTCGGTATCGAACGCCACCAGCGGCTCGTCCTCGACGACGAGCAACCTGTCGATGGACCGCTGTTTCCGCCCGAACAACATCACTTGTTTCGCCCCGGTATCGTCTCATTCGCTCAACACGGCTGGGCCGAATTATTTCCCGCCTCTTTCCGCGGCGGATCACGGTCCTTGTTGCCGGCGGCCACAAACCCTAAGCGGACGGAATGGCCGACAAACGTTCCCCGCACCGCATCGCCAAGCTGCTCGCTCGCGCCGGCGTGGCGTCGAGGCGCGAGGTCGAGCGGATGATCGCCGAGGGGCGCGTCGCGAAGGATGACGTCACGATCGACACCCCTGCCACGGTGCTGCCGTCGCTCGACGGAGTGACCGTCGACGGCCAGCCGGTTGCCGCGCCCGAACCGACGCGCCTGTTCCTTTTCCACAAGCCGACCGGCGTCCTCACCGCCGAGCGTGATCCGGCCGGCCGGGCGACGATCTACGACCGCTTGCCGAAGGATCTGCCGCGGCTCGTCCCGGTCGGTAGGCTCGACCTCAACACAGAGGGCCTGCTGCTGCTCACCACGGACGGCGAGTTGAAGCGGCAGCTGGAACTGCCCTCGACCGGCGTCGAGCGCAGCTATCGCGCGCGCGCTTACGGCCAGATCAGCCAAGCGCAGCTCGAGGAGCTGATCCACGGCATCGAGATCGACGGCATCCGCTATGGTGCGATCGACGCCAATCTCGAACGCCGTACCGGTGCGAACGTGTGGATCGAGATGACGCTAAGCGAGGGCAAGAACCGTGAAGTGCGCCGGGTGCTCGAGCATCTCGGGCTTCGCGTCAGTCGACTGATCCGCACCCGTTACGGTCCGTTCGTGCTCGGCGATCTGCCGGTCGGCGACATCGGCGAGGTACGCGTCGCCGACCTGATCGCCTTCCGGCAGACGTTGAAGACCGCCGCGCGTCAGCGGCCGGCGGTGGCCGAGGTCGCGGTGTCGGGCAGCCGCCGCGCACCCGCCGCCCGCCCGGCATCAGGCGCGCGCCCGTTTGGTGGCGCGACACGACCCAATACGGCCGTGCGGTCGGCCGATCCGGCGAGATCCGGCGCGCCGCAGCCGAAGCGCTTGGCGGAGCGCGCGCCGGCAAAAAACGCGACCAGCGCGCCGCGACCGCCCCGTCCCGCGCCAAAACCTGCCGCGTCTCCCGTCGCGGAACAGCCATCCACACTGCAGCGTCCGGCGCGGATCAAGCGCCAGCCGGGCTGGGCCAAGCCGAAGCCCAAGGCCGGGCCCCGGCCGCGGGGGCGGAAATGAGGATCATCGCCGGTCAGTGGCGCGGCCGCCCGCTAGTGGCACCGAAGGGCGATGCCACCCGTCCGACCGCGGACCGCACCCGCGAGGCGTTGTTCTCGATGCTCGCCAGCCGCGTCGGCAGCTTCGACGGGCTCGCCTGCGCCGATCTGTTCGCCGGCTCGGGCGCGCTCGGGCTGGAAGCACTCTCGCGCGGCGCCGCCACCTGCCTCTTCGTCGAGCAGGACAAGCCGGCGCTAGACGCCTTGCGCGCCAATGTCAGCAAGCTCGGAGCGGCCGGCGCGGAGATCCGGCCCGCCTCGGTCATGGCGATCGGCCCGGCGCGCGCGCCGCTCGACATCGTGATGATGGACCCGCCCTATGCGACCGGGGCCGGGGCGGTCGCCGCCGACAAGCTCGCGCGGCTCGGCTGGATCGGGCCGGCGACCTGGGTTTCGATCGAGACGGCGAAAGGCGAAGGCGACGTGCCGCCCGGCTTCGTGGTCGACGCCGACCGCACCCACGGCCGCGCCCGCGTGATGCTGTTGCGGCTCGGCTGAGCCTCAGTCGGCAACGCGCGGTCGCATCAGCACCAGCGCGAAAAGGCTCACCAGCGACATCGCCGCCAAATAGCCGCCGACCAGCGACAGCCCGCCGTGCCGCGCCAGCGTCTCGGCCGCGACCGGCGTCAGTCCGCCGCCGATGATCCCGGCCATGTTGAAGGCGAGGCTCACCCCCGTGTAGCGGACCCGCGCCGGGAACAGTCCGGGCAGCCATGCGCCGAGCGGTCCATAGACGAATCCCATCGCGAACAGCGCCACCGCGAGACTGGCAAAGATCAGCAGCGGCGTCCCGGAGTCGAGCCCGGGCGCGAGCACGAAGCCGGCGATCACCGCGAAGACGCAGCCCCATGTCAGCACGTGCCGCGCATCGCGGCGGTCGGTCCAGATCCCCGACAGTACGATTCCCACCGCCATGAAGAGGATCGCGCCCAGCTGCAGCGACAGGATCGTCGGTCGGGCGATCCCAAGCCGGGTTGTGGCATACCCCAGTGCGAAGGCCGTCGCGATGTAATAGACCGCGAAGCAGGCGATCGCCCCCGCGGTGCCGCCCATCGCTGCGCGCCAGTGATCGCGCAGCAACTCGCCCATTGGGACCGCGGGCGGCGGCCCTTCCTCGAGCACGCGCGCGAACGCCGGCGTCTCGGCGATCTTCAATCGCACCCACAGCCCCAACCCGACCAGCACGATCGATAGCACGAAGGGGATACGCCACCCCCAGGCGACGAAATCCTCCGCGCTCATCGCCAGCCCCAACGCCAAGAAAAGGCCGTTCGCGGCGATGAAGCCGACCGGCGCCCCGAGCTGCGGAACCATCCCGTAGCGGCCGCGCCAGCCCGGCGGCGCATTCTCAACCGCCAGCAACGCGGCGCCGCCCCACTCGCCGCCCAATCCGAACCCTTGTCCAAACCGCAGCAGGCACAGCAGCACCGGCGCCAGATACCCCGCCTGCGCGTAGGTCGGCAGGAACGCGATCGCGAGCGTCGACCCGCCCATCAGCATCAGGCTGACCACCAACGTCGACTTCCGCCCGATCCGGTCGCCGTAATGGCCGAACGCCCAGGCGCCCACCGGCCGTGCCAGAAACGCCACCGCAAGGCTGGCATAAGCGGCAAGCAACTGCGCCGACGGGTCGCCCGCCGGGAAGAAGAGCGGACCGAACACCAGCGAGGCGGCGGTCGCATAGATGTAGAAGTCGTAGAATTCGACCGATGTGCCCACGAGGCTCGCCAGAAGGATGCGACGATGCGAGGCCCCCGGCGCGACGGCAGGCGAGAAGGATTCGGACATGCTCCCTCTCCGCGCGGCCGGGGGCGCTCGTCAACGGACAAAATATGTCGTTGCAGTCACGAAAACGGGTTTCGAAGACACATGGCAGCAATATACGGGAGTTAGAAGTTTGTTGTGTGGCGCCGCCTCAGGTGTGCGTTGCATATCGCCGGGCAATCCCCCCTCGCCCGGCCATTCCCTGAACTACGGGGCGGACCTTCATGGCCGCCCCGATTTTTCGTTCGGCCGCGTCAGCGCCGTGAGCAGTTGCGCCTTCGTCATTTTGGAGCGTCCAGCGATCCCGTGCCTTCTCGCCTCGGCATAAAGCTGGTCGCGGGTGCGGTGGTCACGCGCCATCGCGGTCTTTGTCGCGATATCGTCCGGCTGGGCGGAGAATTGCTTGCCCTTCTTCGTATCGGCGCGCTTCTTGGCGGTGGTGCGCGCATATTCTTCTTTCGACAAAGCCGCCCGCGCCTTTTTCGGGAGATAGCGCTCGCCGCTGTCCGCGCTCCGCTTGCCGGACCTGGTTCCCCAATCCTCCTCGGTCCATTGGTGGAGCGAATTGTCCTCGTCCTTGCCGCCTTCGTATCCGCCGCCGCGCTGCTTGTAGGCGGCAACCGCCAGTTGCGCCTTGCGCGCCGACCATTGTCCCTTCCTGCCGCCTTTCGCGCCGGCGGTGACCTCGGCCTTCACCTTCTCCCACAGGGCAGGATCGGACTTTTCAGCGGTTTCGGACATGGGACACCTCCTGGCTGCCCAATCCATGCCGCGCGGAAAAGTCGCATGCTCAGACGGTAGAGACGAAGCTGTCCATCACCCGCTTGCGCCCCGCTTGTTCGAAATCGATTTCCAGCTTGTTGCCCTCGATCTCCGCGATCGCGCCATAGCCGAACTTCTGATGGAACACGCGCTGGCCGACCGTCAGATCGCCGCGCCCCTTGTTGCCGAGGCTCACCGCAGAGGCACGGCTCTCGACCACGCGCACCGGCTCGCGCGTGAAGGTCCGGCTCGACCACTCGCCGCCCGGCTTGCCACCGAGCGTCCCGGCCGCCCGCTGCCAGCCCGGTCCGCGCCCGGTGCCGCGGGCCACGTCGGCAAACGGATCGGCGCGCTCGGACCAGTTCGCCCGCCAGAGGCTCTCGCCGCCCGACATGCTCGTCTCGCTCTCGACATGCTGCGGCGGCAATTCCCCGACGAAACGCGAGGGGATCGAGCTGGTCCATTGGCCATAGATCCGTCGATTGGCAGCGTGGAGGACGGTCGCCAGCCGCCGCGCGCGCGTGATGGCGACATACGCCAGCCGCCGCTCCTCTTCGAGCGATCGCGTACCGCCTTCATCGAGCGCCCGTTGCGACGGAAACAGCCCCTCCTCCCACCCGGCAAGGAACACAGTGTCGAACTCCAGTCCCTTGGCGGCGTGGATCGTCATGATCGTCACCTTGGGATCCTCACGCGTCGCCTCATTGTCCATGACGAGGCTGACATGCTCGAGGAAAGCGCCGAGGTTCTCATATTCTTCCATCGCCCGGACCAGCTCGGTCAGGTTTTCCAGACGCCCCGCGGCCTCGGTCGATTTCTCCGCCTGGTACATCGCCGTGTAGCCGCTCTCGTCGAGGATCTGCCGCGCCAGTTCGGGGTGCGGCAGGTCGCGCGCCATGTCGCGCCACCGCGCGACGTCGCCGACGAACCGGCCGAGCGCCTTGCGCGCCTGCGGGGTCAATTCGTCGGTGTCGAGGATGCGCGCCGCCGCGATCGACAATGGCAAACCCTCGGCCCGCGCCAGTTGGTGCAGCTTGGCGATCGCCTTGTCGCCAAGCCCGCGCTTGGGGGTGTTGACGATCCGCTCGAACGCCAGATCGTCGGCCGGCTGGTTGACGACGCGCAGATAGGCCAGCGCATCGCGAATCTCGGCGCGCTCGTAGAAGCGAAAGCCGCCCACGATCCGATAGGGCAGCCCGATGGCGATGAAGCGATCCTCGAACTCGCGGGTCTGGTGCTGGGCGCGGACGAGGATCGCGATCTCGTCCAGACTTTTGCCGGATCGCTGCGTCGCCTCGATCTCGTCGCCGACCCGTCGCGCCTCCTCCGGGCCGTCCCAGACGCCCAGCACGCGCACTTTCTCGCCCGCGTCGAGCTCGGTCCACAATTCCTTGCCCAGCCGGCCGCCATTATTGGCGATCACACCGGATGCGGCCCCGAGAATATGCGGCGTCGAGCGATAATTCTGCTCGAGCCGGATCACCTTCGCGCCGGGAAAGTCCTTTTCGAACTTCAGGATGTTCTCGACCTGCGCGCCGCGCCACGAATAGATCGACTGGTCGTCGTCACCGACGCAGCAGATGTTGCGGCGCTCCTGCGCCAGCAGCCGCAGCCAGAGGTACTGAACCGAATTGGTATCCTGATATTCGTCGACCATGATGTAGCGGAAGCGCTGCTGATAATGCTCCAGCACGCTGCGCTCACGTTTGAGGACGGTCAGGACGTGCAGCAACAGATCGCCGAAGTCACAGGCGTTCACCGCCTTCAGACGATCCTGATATTGCTGGTACAATTCGCCGCCGCGTCCGTTGGCGTAGCGTTCGCTCTCGCCGGCATCGACGTCGGCGGGCACGAGGCCCTTGTTCTTCCACTCGTCGATCAGCCCGGCCAGCGAGCGCGCCGGGAAGCGCTTCTCATCGATATCGGCGGCAACGATCAACTGCTTGAGCAGGCGCAACTGATCGTCAGTGTCGAGGATCGTGAAATTGCTCTGCAGCCCAACCAGTTCGGCGTGCCGCCGCAGCATCTTCGCGCCGATCGCATGAAAAGTGCCCAGCCATGGCATCCCCTCCACGGCGTCGCCGACCAGTCGCCCGACCCGCTCGCGCATCTCGCGCGCCGCCTTGTTGGTAAAGGTTACAGACAGAATTTCGGACGGATAAGCGCGCCGCGTCCACAACAAATGCGCGAGCCGCGCCGTCAGGGCCGCGGTCTTTCCCGTTCCGGCCCCAGCCAGCACAAGCACGGGTCCATCGGTGGTGAGCACCGCCTCACGTTGTGGAGGATTGAGGCCAGCCAGATACGGCGGCTCCTGCGTGGCAGCGGAAAGATCAGTCACGCCGAACAGTTAGGGAACGCACGCCATATGGGCAAGCGTAACGGTGATTCGTTACAGTCACGAAACCGTCCCCGGGCCGTCGCGTCGCGGTAAAAAGGACCGGTTAGAGACGCCACGTCGGCACTGAACCACGTCGGCAAGTCGCCCGCCAGTGAGCAGAGGCGGCGCACGTGTGGTTGCCGACCCCTTCAGGAGTTACATGCATGAACCGCCTTGATCGTGCCGCGTGTGCGGCCACGCTGATGCTCGCTCTGTCGCCCACGGTCGCCGCCGCTGAACCGGACCGCATGACGCTCACCGCACGGGTTGTGATCCGCGACCTCGATATCGGTACCGCGGCCGGGCAGCAGCTTTTCCGCGAGCGCGTCCGTCGCGCTGCGGCAATGGCTTGCGGCACCGCCACCGATCTCCGCGAACGATTTGACGTGCTTCGCTGCCAAGCCGAGATGCGCGATGACGCAAGGGTGCGGCTGGCCGCCCTTACCCGTGCGCGTGGAATCGAATTGGCGGCGAACGCATCGCGCTGAAACCGAGCGCAGGACCGGACAGGTTTGCGCCGCGTCCGGTCCTTGCGCCGCGCAAATGAAGATCAGCGAGCCGCCCGCATTTGCCGGTTGCTTCGACGAAGACTGGCCAGCTTGTTCGTAAGTGGGTCATCCGAAGGGGCGGGTGGTCATCAAACTGTCACGCTACACGTCGACAGCGCGACTCGTCATGGCATCTAATGTCCTTGAGGCCTCGCCTTCGTCATCGCACACGGCGACCCGTTCGTTCGATGGTCCGATCCATCCCCTTGCGCGCCTGGCTTTCCTGGCCGTCATCCTGATCGGCTTCGCCTATGCGGGCGTCAGCGTGCTCATCGACACCCAGCAGGTCGGCGAGCAACTCGCGCTGGGTGTGTTCGCCTTTCTGGCGCTGGCGCTGCTGATTGCGCTCGGCTTCGAGTTCGTCAACGGCTTCCACGACACGGCCAATGCGGTGGCCACCGTTATCTATACCAACGCCTTGCCCGCACACTTCGCTGTGATCTGGTCAGGGTTCTTCAATTTTCTCGGCGTGATGCTGTCCTCGGGTGCGGTCGCCTACTCGATCATCACGTTATTGCCGGTCGACCTGATCCTGAACGTCGGATCGGGCGCCGGCTTCGCGATGATCTTCGCGTTGCTGTTTGCGGCGGTATTGTGGAATCTGGCCACCTGGTATGTCGGCTTGCCCAACAGCTCCAGTCACACGCTGATCGGCTCGGTGCTGGGGGTCGGATTCGCCAATCAGCTGCTGACCAGTGACAGCGGCGGCACTTCCGGGGTCGACTGGGCGCAGGCAACGAAAGTGCTGACCGGGCTTTGGATGGCACCGTTGATCGGCTTTGGCGCTGCCGCATTGCTGCTGCTGATCCTTCGCCATCTTGCCCGCAATCCGCGGCTCATGAACCCGCCCGAGGGTGACACGCCACCGCCGCGCGGCATTCGCGCGCTGCTCATCTTCACCTGCACGGCCGTGTCGTTCAGCCATGGCTCGAACGACGGGCAGAAGGGCATGGGTCTCATCATGCTCATCCTGATCGGCTGTGCGCCGACGGCCTATGCGCTCAACCGCACGCTGCCCGCCAGTGAGACTCCGGCCTTCGTTCGGAGTGCCGCGGCCGCCCGCGCAACGCTGATCGCGCATGGCGCGACGTCCGTCGACGGCAGCCGCGCGCGCATGGTGCTGCGCACGGCGCTAAAGAAGCGCGAGGTGTTGAATGGCCGCACCTATGGGGCCGCGATCGCGGTGTCCGAGGATCTGGCGCGCCGCGTCGCGAGCTACGGGTCGCTCGGACAGGTGCCCGCCAGCGCTGCCTCCAATATCCGCAATGACATGTATCTCGTTATGGATACGACGCGCATGATCGCGGCGGCGGAGAAGAACGGCTTCGCGGATCGCGACATGGCAGTGCTCACCGACTATCGCACGAGGCTGGAGCGCGGAACCCGATACATCCCGATCTGGGTGAAGATTGCGGTCGCGCTGGCGCTTGGGCTCGGAACAATGGTCGGCTGGAAGCGGATCGTCGTGACGGTCGGCGAGCGGATCGGCAAGCAGCACATGACCTATGGCATGGGCGCATCGGCCGAGTTGGTTGCGGCAGGTACGATCCTCGCCGCAGATCGCTTCGGCCTTCCGGTATCGACCACTCACATCCTGTCTTCGGGAGTCGCGGGGGCCTCGGTCGCGAGCGGCCATGGCCTGCAACGCCGCACCCTGATCCAGCTCGCTGCGGCCTGGGTGATGACCCTGCCGGTCGCAATGCTGCTGGCCGGCGGACTTTACTGGTTGCTGCTCATGATCGTGAGGTCGGCCGGGCTATAGGATAGCCCGCCGGTGATTCACGTCAGAACGGCCGGGTCCTAAGAAAACGGCGCCGAAATGGGTGTGAAGGTCGTCAGACCTCCACCGAAAGCAAGGTTACCCCGGTGTACCGTTCTTCGCCCGGCACGAACAACTCGCTGGGCCTGAAGCGCCGCGGGGTGATGCGCAGCGCCGTCAGGCCGGCAAGCTTGAAGGCACCGATCTTCGGCTCCTTCGGTGGCTGTCCGTCCCGCTCCAGCGTCACGGCATCGAGGTAGATCTCGCCGTGCTTGGTGTAGAGGATATGCGGCGCCAGCGTCACGCTGCCGCGATTATACATCGCAGCGATCGCCTGTAGTTTGACGATCGCCTCGAAGACGACGGGAACGGTATCAGGCACCGCCGGCGCAGGGCGGCTCTCGGTTTCGGCACTCATCGGGCGCGCCATAGCCGATCATGACGCACCGCAGCAAGATTGCCGTGAGAAACGCTGCGTTCCTCGCCGGGACGTTCAGCGCGGACCGATCAGCTTTTGCGCGAAATAGGTCATCTGCAATGCCTGCAACCGCGCGCCCTGCTCGATGTCGGCATCTCCCGAATGACCGCCGGCCGTGTCCTCGTAGAAGAGGTAAGGCAGCCCGTATTCCTTCAGCCGCGCGGCGAACTTCCGGGCGTGCTGCGGGCCGACGCGATCGTCCTTGGTCGTCGTCCAGATATACGGCTCGGGATAGGCCACCCCGCGCCGGAGGTTGTGATAGGGCGAGATGCGCCGCAGGAACGCCCGCTCTTCCGGGACCGTGACCGACCCATATTCATCGACCCATGACGCGCCCGCGGCGATCTGTTCGTAGCGGAGCATATCGAGCAGCGGCACCTGGATGGTCACGGCCTTCCAGAGGTCGGGATGCTGGTTGAACTCGACCCCCATCAACAGGCCGCCGTTCGACCCGCCGTAGATCCCGAGCCGCGCCGGGCTGGTAAGGCGCCGTGCGATGAGGTCCTTGGCCACCGCGGCGAAGTCGTCGTAGATCACCTGCCGCTTGGTCTTGCGCCCGGCATCGTGCCACGCCGGCCCGAATTCGCCACCGCCGCGAATGTTGGCGAGGACATAGGAGCCGCCCTGCTCCAGCCACAGCTTGCCGGTGATCGCCGAATAGCTCGGCAGCATCGGCAATTCGAAGCCGCCATAGGCGGTCATGATCGTCGGTGTGCTGCCATCGCGGGGAATGCCCTGCTTGTGGACGATGAAATAGGGCACCCGCGTGCCGTCGGTCGAGGTCGCCTCATGCTGTTCGACGACCAGCCCGGTCGCGTCGAACTTCGCCGGCAGCGTCTTCACTGCCGCCCCGGCTTGGGCCGTCGCCGCATCAAGCGGCAGCAGCGTCGTCGGTGTCAGGAAGCCGGTGACCGTCACATAGGCATGGTCGCTCCGGTCATCGGCGCTCGCCACGCCCAGCGAGGCGTTGTCGGGCAACGCGACCGGCCGCGCCGTCCAGCCGTTCTCGCCGGGCGTGTAGACCGCCGCACGTCCGCGGACATTGTCGTTGTAGATCAGCATCAGTCGATCCCTGGTGGCCACCACCTCGTCGACCGACTGTCGCGGATTGGGCGCGAACACGATCGTCGGGTTCAGCACGCCCTTCTCGACATCGGCAAGCGGCACGGCGGCGATCGCCCCCGCCGGCACCTTACCCCACGGATCGCTGGTGCGGAACAGCACCTGCCCGTGCACCATGGCCTCAGGAAAGGTCCGGGCCGGTACGTCGAGCTTGCGCGTCCCCGCCGGCGTCCAGACATAGGTTTCGCCGCCGAAGAACGTGGTGCGGCGGGTGATCGTCACCAGCCGGTGGCCCTGACCGTCGGTAATCACCTCCGCATAGGTGCCGAGTTGGTCGCCCGGCTGACCGCGGTAGACTTCGGTCGCCGCCGCCAGCGGCTGTCCTCGCTTCACCATCTTGACCACGAACGGGTAGCTCGATGCGGTCATCGTGCCCGCGCCCCAGTCGCGGCTGACCAGAAGCGTGTCTTTGTCGAGCCAGCTCGCGCCCTGTTTCGATTTGGGCAGGTCGAAACCGCCGGGAACCGGCTGACCGGTGGAAAGATCGAACTCGCGATAGCTGATCGCGTCCTCCCCGCCCTCCGACAGCGCGACAAGGCACAGCCGTTCCTCGGGTTGCAGGCAGGTCACGCCTTTCCACACCCATTTCTTGCCCTCGGCCTTCGACAGCGCGTCGAGATCCAGAACCGTCGTCCATTTCGGTTCGGGCCGCGCGTAACCGGCCTCGGTGGTCCAGCGCCATATGCCCTGCGGATGATCCGCATCGCGCCAGAAATTGTAGATGCGGCCGTATAGCTGCGTCGGCATCGGGATCCGGTCCTTCGCCGCCGCGATCGCCAGCGCGTCGGCATGATAGCGCGCGTAACGGGGATCATTCTGCAGGCGCGGCAACGTACGGGCGTTTTCGGCGGCGACCCATGCCTGAGCACGCGCACCGTCCTTGTCCTCCAGCCAGACGTACGGATCCACGTCGGTCGCGCGCTGCGCCCACGCCGCGCCAGCCGCCAGCGCCAACGCCGCACCCGCCAGCCACCAACCGATCCGCTTCCGCGTCATGCCGCTCGCTCCGTTTGCCATGAAGCTGTTGTGCGTTACCGTCGCGCCGGGAACAACCCCGCCGCCGACGCGTCATCGGCCGCACCATGACCCAGATGCGAGCGGCCGGCGACGGCCTCCCCCTGCCCCGCCGGTATGCGGCGATCGGCGCGCTGTCGTTCGGCACCGCGCTCGTCATCATCGACGGCGGCGTCGCCAACGTCGCGTTGCCGACGATCGCGCGCGATCTGCACGTCGGGTCCTCGGCGGTGGTGGCGATCGTCACGGTCTATCAGCTGATGCTCGTCATGCTGATGCTGCCGTTCGCCGGGCTGGGCGACCGGATCGGATTGAAGCGGATGTACCAGCTCGGGCAGCTGGTGTTCACCGTCGCGACCCTGCTGTGCTTCTTCGCCAAAAGCCTGCCGTTTCTGCTCGTGGTCCGGGCCGTGCAGGCGGTCGGCGCGGCCGGTGCGCTGGCGGTGGCGTCGGCGCTGATCCGGCAGACCTATCCCGCCACGCAGCTCGGCCGCGGGCTGGGGATCAATTCGGTGGTGGTCGCCTCTTCGGCGGCCGCCGCGCCGACCATCGGCGGGTTGGTGCTGTCGCTCGCGCCCTGGCCATGGGTCTTCGCCAGCGCGATCCCGTTCGCGATCGCCTCGCTGCTGCTCGGCCGCGCGCTGCCAGACCCCGCCCCGCGCGACCGCCTGTTCGACGTGACCGGCGCGGTGATGTGCGCGGCGATGTTCGGGCTGATCATCGGCGGCGCAGAGAGCGCGGTACATGGCGACAGCCCGGTCGTGTCGGTCGCGATCGTCGCGCTGGGCGTGGCGATCGGCCGGTTCTACATCCGCCGGGAACGGAGCGCGGCGCAACCGATCCTGCCCGTCGACCTGCTGTCGCGGCCGGTGATCGCCTTGTCGACGCTGGGCGGGTTCACCGCCTTCACCGCTTCGATGACGCTGCTGCTGTCGACGCCGTTCCGGCTCACCCACGGCTACGGGATGACCGCCGCCGCGGTCGGCGCGGTGATCGCGCCCTGGCCGCTGACGAACATGATCGTGGCGCCGCTGATGGGCTGGCTGTCCGATCGCGTGCCCGCCGGCCTGCTCGGCGGGATCGGCATGGCGATCTCGACCGGCGCATTGCTGCTGCTCGCCTTCCTGCCCGCCGATCCGTCGTGGTTCGACATCGCGTGGCGGATGTCGCTCTGCGGGGCGGGGTTCGGGACGTTTCTGCCGCCCAACGCGCGGCTCATCATCGGCTCGGCACCGCGCGAGCGGGCGGCGGCGGCGGGTGGGCTCGTCAGCACGGTCCGGCTCGTCGGGCAGACCACGGGTGCGACCGTCGTCGCCGCCTTGCTCGCGCTGGGGGTCGGCGCCGGACCGGTGCCGCCGCTGGTCGCAGCCGGGTTGGCAGTCGTCGCAGGGCTGTGCAGCCTCGCCCGGCTGCGTCCCTCGATCCGCAACCCCGAGCGCGGCGAAGCCGAAGAGGTCCAGCCCGCCGCGGCGGTGCGGTAAGCGCTAAGCCGTCAGCCGCGCGCGCCGATCCACGCCAGCCACAGCCAGCCCGCGATCAGCAAGGTGCCGCCGATCGGCGTCACCGCACCCAGCCAGCGCGGCAGCCCGAGCGCCATCAGGTACAAGGTGCCGGCGAACAACGCGCCGCCGGCGAGGAACAACCATGCCGGCCCGCGCGCCTCCAGCCGCACCGCAAGGAGCGCCGCCAGCGCGTGGACGAGCTGGTAGTGCGCACCGGTCTTCAGCCAGTCGACCGCCGCGCCCGAAGCGCCATGCGCGCCGAACGCGCCCGCCCCGACCGCGAGCGCGCCCGACAGCGCCGCCAGCATCACGATCAGGTTCATGACCGCTCTCCCCCGCCCCATGGATGCTGCTCGGCGATCATCGCACGCGCGGCCAGCGGATCGGTCGCCTCGATCTGGATCCGCAGCCGCTCCTTGTCGCTGGCGCGATACATCTGCTCCGCCCGCTCGATGTCCCCCGGCGCGATCCCGAGCCCGCTCATGGCCAGCCGCGCCATCTTCACCGCCGATTCCAGCACCTCACGCACCACCGCGCGCGCCGGACCGTTCTTCAGCCGTATCAAGGCGCGGCGGTCGAAGGCCCGGACGTAGAGGGCGGCGTTCGGGAAGGCGTCGTGGACCGCCTCCAGCTGTTCGAGCGACAATTGATCGCCGTCCATGCAGAACAGGATCAGCTCGGCCTCGGCCGCGCCCGCCTGCCGCAGCAGATCGAGCCGGGTGCCGTCGCCATAATAGACCTTCGAGCCCAGCTCGCCGGCGATGTCGATCATCTCGATATCGGTGTCGATTAGCGTGACGGGAATGTCCTGCGCCATCAGCATCTGGCCGACCGTCTGTCCGAAGCGGCCATAGCCAACGATGATCGCATTCGCGCCGTCCGCCCGCGGCCCGTCGCGGTCGGTCTCGGCCGCGATCGGCTGTTCGCGGAAGCGGCGGGTGAACATCATCAGGAACGGCGTCGTCGCCATCGACAGCGTGATGATCGCGCCGAACAGGCTGGCGGCATCGGGGGCGATCAGCAGCGCCTGCTGCGCCTGCGCGAGCAGCACGAATCCGAACTCGCCGCCCTGGCTGAGCAGCAGGCCGAGCGCTAGCGCCTGCCGCCAGCCCATGCGGAACGCCAGCCCGAGCAGGGTGATGATCGCCGCCTTGGTCGCGATCAGCGCCGCGGCCATCGCGACGACGAACAGCGGCCGCTCGGCGATCGCCCCGAGGTTCAGCATCATCCCGACCGCGAGAAAGAACAGCCCGAGCAGGATCGCACGGAACGGCTCGACATCCGCTTCGAGTTCGTGACGATACGGGCTGTCGGCGAGCATGACCCCGGCGACGAACGCGCCCAGCGCGGTCGACAGGCCGAGCCGCTCCATTACCGCAGCGGCGGCGATGACGGTGAACAGCGCCGCGAACACGAACATCTCGCGCTCGCCAAGATGCCCGATCAGCCGGAACAACGGTCGCATCACAAAGCGACCGACCGCGACCAGCCCGCCGACCGCGAGCACCGTGTAGAGGCCGAGCACCCAGCCCTCCGGCCCGCTGCTCGCGGCCGGATTGCGGCTCATCGCGGCGATGATCGTGATCATCGGGATGATCGACAGATCCTGGAATAGCAGGATCGAAAAAGCGCGCTCGCCGAAGGGCGTGCGCAGCCGGCCCGAGGATTGCAGCATCGGCAGCACCTGCGCGGTCGACGACAAAGCGAGCGGCATCCCGACCGCGAGCGCCGCGGCGAGCGAGAACCGCGCCGCCAGTGCGAGGATCGCCGCCAGCGCGATACCGCAGGCGACGACCTGGATGAGCCCGAGCCCGAAGATGTCCTGCTTGAGCCGCCATAGCCGCTGCGGGCTCAGTTCGAGCCCGACGATGAACAGCAGCAGCGTGATGCCGAGTTCGGCGAATCCGAGCTTGGCCTCGGCGTCGCCGACCAGCCCGAGCAGATGCGGCCCGACCACCGCCCCGGCGACGAGGAAGCCCAGCGTCGCCCCGAGCCCAAGTCGCCGGAACAGCAGCACGAACACCAGCCCGGTGCCGAGCAGAATCGTTCCGTCACGGATCATCGAGACGTCGGCATGTTCCATCAGCCGGTCCTCGTGGCGCGGGCCTGTTCGGCGGCGTCGACCGCGGCCTCGAAGGCGAGCCGGATCGAGGGATGGCGCGCGGTAAGCTTCAGCCCCGGCGTGAAGATGTCGATCCCCGGCCACGCCGGGACGGCGCCGTCGCCGGCCAGCCAGTGCGTCAGCGCGTCGCGCGCCTCGACCAGTTCCTCCACCGAGCGGCCGATCGCGTGGCGCGCCAGCAGGGTCGCGGAGGCCTGACCGAGCAGGCAGGCGCGCACCTGGGTGCCCAGCGCGTCGACGCGCCCGTCGTCGCCCAGCCGGACGTCGACGGTCACCCGGCTGCCGCAGATCGGCGAACGCCGCTCCGCCGAGCCCTGCGCGTCGGCGAGCCGCTCCGGATAGGGATTGCCGATCGCCAGCGCGCTGACATCCGGGGTATAAAGGTCGAGGCTCATGAACGTCCGTCGCTGGAGCGGGATGGAGTGCGCGGGCCGAACACCGGTTGCCCCTTGCGCCGGCGGTCGACGAAGTCGGCGACCGCGCCGCTGGTCGCCACCAGCAGCGGGAAGGTTCGCGCGTTCCTCAGCCACGCCGGGCGGTGCGTCGGTCCGCCGCCGGTGAGGTCGAGCAGCAGGACGAGGAACAGGAACGCGAGGCTGGCGAGGATCAGCCCCTTGAGCGCGCCGAAGCCGAAGCCGAGCGCGCGGTCGATCGGCCCCAGCACCGAGGTGCGGGTCCGTGCCGAAATCGCGTTGATGATCAGGCGGCTGACGACATAAGTGCCGCCGGTCAGCAGCACGAACGCCAGCACCGCCGCGCCCGACACGCTGGCGATCGACCCGGCCAGCGCCTTCGAGAGCGGCAGATGGAAGATCTTGAGCGCGAAGATCATCGCCACCCAGGCGAACAGCGCCAGCACCTCGCCTACGAACCCGCGGCGCGCGCCGCCGATCGCGGTCAGCGCGACGAGCACGAGGACGGCGATGTCGAGCGGTTCGAGGTTCATGCCCCCTCCTTATGGCGCGATCCCGCGATCGGCTAGGCCCGGATGTTGGCGAAGGTTACGCTAAACGGTGGCGGCGGCGCTGCCCGCACCAACACCGTTGCGCGGCCGGACCGCCAGCCTGCCCGATGTTGGACGGTGTAGGACAGCCCCGCTCAGCCGCGTCCGAGCAGATGGTCGACGAACTGCCCCAGCGTCCGGAACGCCGATTGCCGCATCGTCGCCCGCTCGACCGCGGCGGGGAGCAACGCCCGCTCGAACCCGAGCTTGGCAGCTTCCTTGAGGCGCAAAGGCGCATGCGCGACCGGGCGCAGCTCGCCCGACAGCGCGATCTCGCCGAACGCGACCGCATCCGCCGGCACCGGCCGCTCGCTGAGCGCCGAGACCAGCGCCGCGGCGACCGCAAGATCGGCGGCAGGATCCTGAATGCGATAGCCGCCGGCGACGTTGAGATAGACTTCGCAGGTCGAGAAGCTGAGCCCGCAGCGCGCCTCCAGCACCGCGAGGATCATCGCCAGCCGTGCCGAGTCCCAGCCGACCACCGACCGGCGCGGCGTCGCCCCGCTCGCCACGCGTACGACCAGCGCCTGGATCTCGACCAGCACCGGGCGCGTGCCCTCCAGCGCCGGGAACACCGTCGCGCCAGTCACGCCCTCCTCACGCTGCGTGAGGAACAGCGCGGAAGGGTTCGATACCTCGACCAGACCGTCCCCTGCCATCGCGAACACGCCGATCTCGTCGGTGCCGCCGAAGCGATTCTTGAGGCTGCGCAGGATCCGATATTGATGGCTGCGCTCCCCCTCGAAGCTGAGCACGGTGTCGACCATATGTTCGAGCACGCGCGGGCCGGCGATCGATCCGTCCTTGGTGACGTGACCGACCAGCACCACCGCGGTGCCGCGCTCCTTGGCGAAGCGGATCAGTTCCTGCGCGGTCGCGCGCACCTGGCTGACGGTGCCCGGCGCGCCCTCGATCAGATCGGAATGCATCGTCTGGATCGAGTCGATCACCAGCAGGCGCGGCGGCGTGCCGTGCGAAAGCGTCGTCAGGATATCGCGCGTCGATGTTGCCGCCGCGAGCCGCACCGGCGCGTCGCCGAGACCCAGACGTTGCGCGCGCAGTCGCACCTGATCCGCGGCTTCCTCGCCGGAGACATAGGCGACGTCATGCCCGGCGCGCGCCAGCGCCGCGGCCGCCTGCAACAACAGCGTCGACTTGCCGATCCCCGGATCGCCGCCGATCAGCGTCGCCGAGCCCGCCACCAGCCCGCCCCCCAGCGCGCGATCGAACTCAGCGATCCCGAATGGCAACCGCTCGGGCAGCACCGATTGCGCGTCGAGCGCGGTCATCGCGATCATTCGTCCGCCGCCCTGCAGATTGTGCTTGGCCTGAAACGGCGTCGCGTTGAGCGGCGCCTCCTCGACCAGCGTGTTCCATTCCGAACAATCGACGCATTGCCCCTGCCAGCGATGATGGACCGAGCCGCACGACTGGCACACAAATCTCTTCTGAACCTTCGCCATTGTTCACGCCTAGCGCATCAGGAACGATCAGGGAACAAGGATAAGGTGAACAAGACGTTCATCGCAGGGCAAGGCGGATTGTTACAGATTCGGAACCCTGCTCGGGAACGACCGTTTGGTCCCGACCAAGTTTCTTGCCAACGAGTAAAGGAGTTCCTCGTGAAGCATTTCGCCATCCTCGCTTTGGCCTCTGCCGCATTGGTCCCGGGCGCCGCCCTGGCGCAGGCACAGGCTCCGGCGCAGGCGCCAGCGGCCGGACAGGCCGCACCGGCGGCGGGCGCCGCCGTCACTACCGGCGCGACCGTCTATGACACGTCGGGCGGCGTCGTCGGGACGGTCGAATCGACCGACGGCACCAACGCCGTCGTGAACACCGGCACCGTCAAGGCGGCCATCCCGCTGACGTCGCTCGGCGCGGGCGCGCAGGGCCCGGTGCTGGCGATGACCAAGGCGCAGCTCGAGGCGGCCGCCGGTCAGCAGCAGGCGCAGGCCTCGGCCGATTTCAAGGCTAAGCTGGTCCCGGGTGCGACCGTCTACGGGACGGGCGGCGCGCAGCTCGGCACGATCAAGTCGGTCGATGCCAGCGGCGTGACGCTGACCACCGCCGATGGTGATGCGGTGCTGCCGGTCACCGGTTTCGGGCCGGGGCCGCAGGGCATCCTACTCGGCATGACCGCGGCGCAGCTCAAGGCCGCGATGGCCGGGGCGGCACCGTCGGGCGGCGCGACCGCCGCGGCGGGTGCCACCACGGATGCGACGGCGGCGACCGCCGATACGGCGACCGCCGCGACCACGCAGAGTGCTGCGCCGGCCAAGGCCAAGCGCAAGGCGCGCTGAGTTAGGAGGCAGCGGGGTTCCGGTCCCGCCGCCTTCTCGGCGAGACGCCGTCCGTGCGGTCAGGCACGGGCGGCGTTTCGTTTATCTGTCTGCAGTGTTCCGGGCGGACGGCGCGCAATGGAAGAGTTTGACACCGCCAACCGTCATTGCGAGCGTAGCGAAGCAATCCAGGGCCGGATCAGGACGCTCTGGATTGCTTCGCTACGCTCGCAATGACGGACGTGCGCAGCGGGCGTCGGCTCTGAAGCGATTGCGTGCAGGCGGCAGAACCGAAACCCCGGATCAGGTCCGGGGCGACGTAGCTTCAGGCGGCGGCAGTGCGCGCTTCCAGCGCACCGCGGATCGCGGCGATTGCGTCGGCGGCCTTGTCGCCCTCCGGGCCACCGCCCTGCGCCATGTCGGGGCGACCGCCGCCGCCCTGCCCGCCGAGCACCGCCACCGCCTGCCGCAGCAGATCGACCGCGCTGATCTCGCCGGCCAGATCGGCGGTGACGCCGACCGCGACCGACGCGCGGCCGTCGTTGACCGCGACCAACGCCGCGACCCCCGAGCCGACGCGCGTCTTGGCGTCGTCGACCGCGCCGCGCAGCCCCTTGGCCTCGAAGCCGTCGAGCACCTGACCGACGAAGCCGACCCCGCCGACCGTCTCCGGCCCGGCCGGCGCACCGCCGCTGCCGCCGCCGAGCGCCAGCGCCTTCTTCGCCTCCGCCAGCTCGCGCTCGAGCCGGCGCCGCTCCTCGACCAGCGCGGCGACGCGCGCGGGCACCTCGTCGGGTGACGCCTTGAGCGTCGCCGCCGCCTCGCGCAATTTCTCGTCGCGCGCGTTGAGCCACTGCCGCGCCGCCTCGCCGGTCAGCGCCTCGACGCGGCGCACGCCCGACGATACCGCGCTCTCGCCGACGATCTTGAACACGCCGATGTCGCCAAGCGCGCGGACGTGCGTGCCGCCGCACAATTCGATCGAATAGGTCTTGCCGTCGTCCTCGGTCCCCATCGAGACGACGCGCACCTCGTCGCCGTATTTTTCGCCGAACAGCGCCATCGCGCCCTCGGCAATCGCCTCGTCGGGAGTCATCAGTCGCGTTTCGACGCTGCCGTTGCGGCGGATCTGCGCGTTGACCGCGCGTTCGGCCTCGGCGAGTTCCTCCGCCGTCATCGCGCTGTTGTGCGAGACGTCGAAGCGCAGCCGCTCGGGCGCGACCAGCGAGCCCTTTTGCGCGACATGCGTGCCGATCTTCTGGCGCAGCGCCTCGTGGAGCAGGTGGGTGGCGGAATGATTGGCGCGGATCGCGGCACGGCGCGCGACGTCGATCGCCAGCTTGACGGTGTCGCCGACCTTCAGCGCGCCCGCCGCGATCGTCGCATGATGGACGAACAATTTGCCGAGCTGCTTCGACGTTTCGTTAACATCGGCGCGCAAGCCATTGTCGCTGCTGATGATCCCGGCGTCGCCGACCTGCCCGCCGCTCTCGCCGTAGAACGGCGTCTGGTTGACGATCACGTCGACGGCATCACCGGTGCCGGCCTGGTCGACCCGCGCGCCGTCCTTGACGAGTGCGAGCACCACGCCTTCGCCGACGTCGCTGGTGTAGCCGGTGAATTCGGTCGCGCCGACCTCCTCGACCAGATCGAACCACAGATCGTCCGACGCCTTCGCGCCCGAGCCCTTCCACGCGGCGCGGGCGGCGCGCTTCTGCTCGGCCATCGCGGCATCGAAGCCGGCGCGATCGACCTTGAAGTCCTGCGCACGCAGCGCGTCCTCGGTCAGGTCGTACGGGAAGCCATAGGTGTCGTAGAGGCGGAAGGCGGTGTCGCCGGACAGCGTGTCGCCGGGCTTCATCCCCGTTGTGGCGTCGTCGAGCAGCCGCAGCCCCTTGTCGAGCGTCTGGCGGAAGCGCGTCTCCTCCTGCCGCAGCGTCGCCTCGATCAGCGGCTGCGCGCGGACCAGCTCGGGGTAGGCCGCGCCCATCTCCGCGACGAGCGCGGGGACGAGCCGGTGCATCAACGGCTCCTTCGCGCCGAGCAGATGCGCGTGGCGCATCGCGCGGCGCATGATCCGGCGCAGCACGTAGCCGCGGCCCTCGTTGGCGGGCAGCACGCCGTCGGCGACGAGGAAGCCCGAGCAGCGCAGGTGATCGGCGATCACGCGGTGGCTCGCCTGATTGTCGCCGGTGGTGTGCGTGTGCGTCAGCGCGCCGCTCGCGGCGATCAGCGCCTTGAACGTGTCGGTGTCGTAATTGTCGGTGACGCCCTGCAGCACCGCTGCGACGCGCTCCAGCCCCATGCCGGTGTCGATCGACGGGCGCGGCAGATCGCCGACGATCGCATCGGCCTCCTGCACATGCTGCATGAACACGAGGTTCCAGATCTCGACGAAGCGGTCGCCGTCCTCGTCCGGGCTGCCGGGCGGGCCACCGGGAATGTGCTCGCCGTGATCATAGAAGATCTCCGAGCACGGGCCGCACGGGCCATCCGAGCCCATCGCCCAGAAATTGTCCTTGGTCGCGATGCGGATGATACGGTGATCGGGGAGCCCGGCGATCTTCTTCCACAGTTCGAACGCCTGATCGTCGGTGTGGAAGACGGTCGCGGTCAGCCGGTCGGCCGGCAGCCCCCATTCCTTCGTCAGCAGGGTCCAGGCGTGGGTGATCGCCTGTTCCTTGAAATAGTCGCCGAAGCTGAAATTGCCCAGCATCTCGAAGAAGGTGTGGTGACGCGCGGTATAGCCGACATTGTCGAGATCGTTGTGCTTGCCGCCGGCGCGCACGCACTTCTGCGACGAGGTCGCGGTGCGGTACGGCCGCGTCTCCAGCCCGGTGAAGACGTTCTTGAACGGCACCATGCCAGCGTTGACGAACATCAGCGTCGGGTCGTTCTGCGGCACCAGCGGCGCCGAGGGCACGATCTGGTGCCCGGCCGAGCCGAAATAGTCGAGGAACGAGCGGCGAATGTCGTTGGTAGCGGTCATGGCGCCCGACTTAATCCGCGAAGGCCGCGCTGCCTAGAGCCTCGGTTCGCCCGATCGACTCGCCGCACGGCGGTTGTCTGAATTAACCATGTATGCAAAGCGACAAAGCGAGGATTCGGGGGAAGATACATGAAGGTTGTGCTCGGGCTGACCGCGTTCGTCGCGGCTGTGTCGGCGCATGCCGCGACGGCGGCGACGTTGATCCAGACCGACAGCGAACAGGGGGCGCTTTCGGGCTTCGACGGCTTCGACACGCGGCTGGGCACGCTCGACAAGGTCACGCTGACGGTCGATCTCAACAAGTCGCGCGGCTGGGTGGTGTCGGTGCCGGCCGGCAGCGCGAGCGCCGCGACGCTGTCGTGGACGATCGACGGCCAGTGGCGCCTGCGGTCGGACAATGCTGCGCTCGGCACGCCTTTGGTCGCGCTGACCGGCGCGGGCGCGAGCGTCGTTGCGCTCGACCGGCAGAGCGGCGGACGAGACTTCGGCTTCTTCGAGGTGGCGGCGCGCGGTTCGGCGACCTTCAGCTTCGATCCGGCGCAGTTCCTCGATCGCCGCGTCACCTTCAACGGCTATGACGAAGGGCAGACCGTCGGATCGGGCGACACCAGCTTCACCGGCGTCCCGCTCGGCGGCACCGTCAATCAGTTGCAGGGCGGGTGCATCGTCGTCGATGGCAACCCGAGCAGCCCGGGCGAGGATTTTTGCGGCAGCGCCAACTACACCCTCACCTACGACTATACCGCCGCGGTGCCGGAGCCGGCGACGTGGGCGCTGATGATCGCCGGCTTCGCCACTACCGGCATCGCACTCCGTCGTCGCCGCCGGACGCCCGCGACCGCCTGACGGTCAGACCGGGCGGTCCAGCGAGGCTGGCGGGGTGCTGAACCACGCCGGCCCGCTCGCGGTCATGTGGAAGCAATCTTCCAGCCGCACCCCGAACCTGCCCGGTAGATAGAGCCCGGGCTCATCCGAGAAGCACATGCCGGGCGCCAGCCTGGTCGTCTCGCCGTGCACGAGGTTGACCGGCTCGTGCCCGTCCATGCCGATCCCGTGCCCGGTGCGGTGCGACAGCCCGGGCAAACGGTAGCCGGGCCCGTAGCCGAGCGAGGCGTAGAAGCGTCGGACCACATCGTCGGCCTCGCCCGCCGCCACGCCCGGCCGCGCCGATTCGAACACCAGCCGCTGACCGTTCGCGACATCCTGCCACACCTTGCGCTGCTCGGCGGTCGCGCGCCCGTGCACCCAGGTGCGCGACACGTCGGACTGATAGCCCTGGACCGTGCAGCCGCAATCCATGAGCACGACCTGCCCGTCGGCGACGCGGATCACCTCGCGGCTGCCGTGCGGCAGCGCCGCCGCCGGGCCGATCAGCGCGAGCGCGAATTCGGGATCGCCGCCCAGCCGGCGCGTCGCGGCGTTCATCAGCGCGCCGATCTGCGCCCCGGTCATCCCGGCCTCGACGCGCGGATAGGTCCATTGATAGGCGGCGATCGTCACGTCGGTGGCGCACTGCATCAAGGCGATCTCGGCCGGCGTCTTGATCATCCGGCAGCCGCGCACGACCGGATTGGCGCTGACCAGCGTCGCCCCGGGCAGCGCCCGCGCAAGGCCGTCGAACGCGAAGAAGCGCGCGCTTTCCTCGATACCGACCGTACGATCGGCCAGCTTGCGGTCGCGCAGGAAGCCCGCGACGACCTTGAGCGGATCCTCGTCCTCCTGCCAGACGCGCACCTCGGCGGGCACCGCCAGTGTCTGGCGGACCGAGGGTTCCTCGAAGAACGGCGTGACGATGCACGGCTCGCCTTCGACCGGGAGCACCGCCGCGGTCAGCCGCTCGCTGCGGTGCCAGACGACGCCGGTGAAGTAGATCAGGCTCGACCCCGGCTCGATCAGCACCGCACCGATATTGGCCGTGCGCATCAGCGCCTGTGCGCGCGCCAGCCGCGCCTGTCGCTCCGCGACCCCGATCGGAATCGTCCCGGCGGTCAGGTCCGACAGCCCCGCGAGATCGGGCTCGGCGGCACGGACGACCGCGGTCGCCAGAACGGCAGCGGCACCGCCGAGAACGGCGCGGCGCGAGGGGCGGAAGCGGTCTGCGAACATGGTTGCGATCGATACGGTGCTTGACCGCGGCGTCGCAATCCCCTTCCGTATCGCGCATCAAGTGGAGCAGTGAATGGCCAAGCGGCTGACCCTTTATATTCTTGCCGGGCTGGTGCTCGGGCTGATCGTCGGGCTGGTGCTCAACACCTGGCTGGACGACGGAACACCGGCCGCGCAGGCCCGCGTCGCCGAGATCGCGGGTTATTTCTCGATCCTGACCAGCATCTTCCTGCGGCTCATCAAGATGATCATCGCGCCGCTGGTCTTCGCGACGCTCGTATCCGGGATCGCGCAGATGGGCGACACCGCCGCGCTCGGCCGGATCGGTGCGCGTAGCCTGGCATGGTTCATCACCGCCAGCCTGTTGTCGCTGACGCTGGGGCTGGTGATGGTGAACCTGCTCCAGCCCGGCGTCGGGATCGGACTGGCGCTGCCGCCCGCGGGTCAGTCGAGCGGGCTGGAGACCGCCGCGTTCAACCTCAAGGACTTCTTCACGCATATCGTCCCCGCCTCGATGGTCGATGCGATGGCGAAGAACGAGATTTTGCAGATCGTCGTGATGTCGGTGTTCGTCGGGGTCGCGATCACCGCGGTTGGCGAGAAGGCTGCGCCGCTGGTCAAGGCGATCGACGCGCTGGTGCACGTCATGTTGCAGGTGACCGATTACGTGATGCGCGTCGCGCCGGTCGCGGTGTTCGCGGCGGTGGCGGGGACGCTGACCGAGCGCGGGCCGGCAGTGATCGGGCAGCTCGCGTACTTCATGGGCAGCTTCTACCTGACGCTGCTGACGCTCTGGGCGGTGCTGCTGGGGATCGGCTTCCTGTTCATCGGTTCGCGGATTCGCGAGCTGATCCGTTACGTGCGCGAGCCGTTGCTGGTGGCCTTCTCGACCGCCTCGTCGGAGGCGGCCTACCCGCGGATGCTGGAGGCGTTGGACCGCTTCGGGGTGCCGCCGCGGATCGCGAGCTTCGTGCTGCCGCTCGGCTATTCGTTCAACCTCGACGGGTCGATGATCTACATGACCTTCGCGTCGATCTTCATCGCGCAGGCCTATGGCATCGACATGTCGCTGGGGCAGATGGTGACGATGCTGCTGGTGCTGATGGTCACGTCGAAGGGAATCGCGGGCGTGCCGCGCGCGAGCCTGGTGGTGATCGCGGCGACCTTGCCGATGTTCAAGCTGCCCGAGGCGGGGCTGCTGCTGGTGCTGGCGATCGACCATTTCCTCGACATGGGCCGCACCGCGACCAACGTGATCGGCAATGCGGTGGCGAGCGCGGTGATCGCGAAATGGGAGGGCGGGCTCGACCCGCGCGAATCGCCGGTGATCGCCGGGGCCGCGGCACCGTCGGGGGACGGGCCGGCGCGCGAGGTGGAGAGTTTCCGGGAAGTTTGAGGGTCGGGCGCGGCTGCGGTGAAGAAGAAGGTTTTGTTCGCGCGGAGGCACGGAGGCGCAGAGAGGTCGTGCGGGATGTGACGCTCCGAGCCGCCATCGGCGGCTCCCGCCTTTGCAACGGACGAGATTGACGCTTCGCGTCATACAACCAAGCCCTCTCTGCGCCTCCGCGCCTCCGCGCGAACAAGTCCTTCTTCTCCCTATCGTTACCCGCTCAATTCCGTGGTGGCTGCCGGCGGTAGCCCAGCGCCTCGGCGACGTGGATGCGCCCGACCGACTCTGCGCCGGCAAGATCGGCGATCGTGCGCGCCACGCGCAGAATGCGGGTGTAGCCACGCGCCGAGAGCTTCATCGCCACCGCCGCCTGCGCCAGCAGCTCGCGTCCGGCGGCGTCGGGCGACGCAAACCGTTCCAGCGCATCGCCGTCCAGTTCAGCGTTCGTCCGCAACCCGCTGTCCGCCAGTCGCGCCGCCTGCACCGCGCGCGCCGCCGCCACCCGCGCCGCCACCGCCGCCGACCCCTCGGCGGGTGGCGGCAAGGTGAGGTCGACCGCGCTGACCGCCGCGACCTCGACGTGGAGGTCGATCCGGTCGAGCAGCGGGCCGGAAACCTTCGCCTGATAGTCCGCCGCGCATTTCGGCGCCCGTGCGCACGCCAGCGACGCATCGCCGAGGTGCCCGCAGCGGCATGGGTTCATCGCCGCGATCAGCTGGACGCGCGCCGGATAGGTGACATGCGCATTGGCGCGCGCGACGCTGACGGTGCCGCTCTCCAGCGGCTGGCGGAGCGAATCGAGCACGGCGCGCTGGAACTCGGGCAGCTCGTCGAGGAACAGCACGCCGTGATGCGCCAGGCTGACCTCGCCGGGCTTCACCTTCAGCCCGCCGCCGGTCAGCGCCGCCATGCTTGCCGAATGATGCGGCGCGCGGAACGGGCGGGTACGGGTGAGCGTGCCGCCGGGCAAGGTGCCCGCCACCGACTGGACCATCGACACTTCCAGCGCCTCGGCCGGGTCGAGCGGCGGCAGGATGCCGGGCAGGCACGCGGCCATCAGCGACTTGCCCGCGCCCGGCGGCCCGATGAACAACAGATTGTGCGCGCCGGCCGCGGCGATCTCCAGTGCGCGCTTGGCGACCTCCTGTCCCTTCACCTGTCGCAGATCGGGGCCGGTGCGCGCCTCCTGCACGTCGCCGGGCTTGGGCAGCGCGAGCAGGCCGTGGCCTTTGAGATGGTTGAGCAGCGCGAGCAGGTCGGGGGCGGCGATCACCTCGATGCTGCCGCTCCACGCCGCCTCGCTGCCCTGCGCGGCGGGGCAGATCAGCCCCCTGCCCGTCTCGGCGGCGTGCAGCGCGGCGAGCAGCACACCCGGTGACGGCGCGAGCCGCCCGTCGAGCCCCAGCTCGCCGACGATCACATAGTCGGCCAGCCCCTCGGCATCGACCACCCCCATCGCCGCGAGCAGTCCGAGCGCGATCGGCAGGTCGAAATGCGAGCCCTCCTTGGGCAGATCGGCGGGCGAGAGGTTGACCGCGATCCGCTTGGGCGGGAGCGACAGGCCCATCGCCGCGACCGCGCCGCGCACGCGCTCGCGGCTTTCGCCGACCGCCTTGTCCGCGAGCCCGACGACGTTGAACGCCGGGACGCCGGGGATCAGCTGCACCTGCACCTCGACGCTGCGCGCCTCCAGCCCGAGATAGGCTACCGTCGATACGATCGCGACCATATTCCCCCGTCCCGCCAGACCGATGGCGGCGTTGCGACGGCGGGATACGAACCGATGGTGACTTGCAACCGCAACACACTACCGCCACATGGCCGACATGACCCGCCGCCATCCGGCCCTGCGATATGCGCAATTGCTGCTCGGCGGCCTGTTGCTGTTACTCGCTGCGGTGATCGCGCCCTTGCCCGGCCCCGGCGGGGTGTTTCCGATGGCGGCGGGGCTGGTGCTGATCCTGCGCAATTCGGCGCGTGCGCGTGGCTGGTTCGCGCGCGGCAAACGGCGCTGGCCGCGAATCGGCGGGATCGTCGACCTCGCGCTCCGCCGGCGCAGCGCGCTGCGGCGCCGCGCGCGCGATCGTGCGGCGGCGCGTTGACTTTGGCGGCCGCCTCCCCTAACGGCGTCCTTCTTTCGGGCCGTCCGCTTGGGCGGCCCTTCGACATTCGATTTCGGGACATGAACGATGAAGCGGACCTTTCAGCCGAGCAATCTGGTGCGCGCCCGCCGTCACGGCT
>CAJYLV010000019.1 GCA_913776255.1 uncultured Sphingomonas sp.
GCCGCTCCGGGAAGGGGCGGCCCTTTGCATTTATGGAGACTGTCCGCATGGCCCAGCCGCTCATGCCCCACGCGACCGCCTCGTGGCTCGTCGACAATACCGCGCTGTCCTTCGAGCAGATCGCCGACTTCTGCGGGTTGCACATCCTCGAAGTGCAGGCGATCGCGGACGATACCGCCGCGACCAAGCTGACCGGCCGCGATCCGGTCCGTGCGCACGAGCTGACGCAGGACGAGATCGACAAGGCGCAGGCCAATCCCAATTATCGCATGACGATGACCAAGGGGCCGGAGCAGGTGCGCCGCACCAAGGGTCCGCGCTACACGCCGGTCAGCAAGCGGCAGGACAAGCCCGACGGCATCGCGTGGATCATCCGCAACCACCCGGAGATTTCGGACGGCGCGATCAGCAACCTGATCGGCACCACCCGCACGACGATCGCGGCGATCCGCGATCGCAGCCACTGGAACATCGGCAACATCACGCCGAAGGATCCGGTGACGCTGGGCCTGACCACGCAGCGCGAGCTGGACGCGGCGGTCAACAAGGCGGCGAAGGCGGCGGGCATCGAGCAGGCGCCGACCGACACGCGGCTGGACGGCGACCGCGAGGCGCTGATCGCGTCGCTGCGCGCGCAGCGCGAACAGGCCGCGCGCGACGCCGAGAATGGGGTCGAGAGCGACGCCCCGGCGCGCCCGGCGTTCGAGGACCCGTTCCGCCGCTGATTTCTTGGGGACTGGGTTTAATTTGTCGTCGTCCCGGATTTGATCCGGGTCCTCGCTTCTTCCTTCTCCACCCGCGGGAAACAGCGGGCTCCCGGATCGGGTATCCGGGCAACGAACGATCGTCATTGCGAGCGTAGCGAAGCAATCCAGGGCCGGATCAGGACGCCCTGGATTGCTTCGCTACGCTCGCAATGACGGCTATCGAACGGGGTAAGCGTTTTACCGCCCGCCCCGCCCCGCAATCCTCAGATCGCCCCGGAGAAGGTGTCGCACACCCCCGGGTTGCCGTTGCTCTCGATCCCGCGCCGCAGCCACGTCTGCCGCTGCGCCGACGTACCGTGGGTGAAGCTGTCGGGCACCACGCGCCCTTGTGCCTCGCGCTGCAACGTGTCGTCGCCGATCGCCTGCGCCGCGCGCATCCCTTCCTCGACATCGCCCGGATCGAGCCGGTCGCGGTTCAGCGACGCCCAGACACCCGCGTAGCAATCCGCCTGCAGCTCCAGCCGCACCGACAGCGCATTGCCCTCGGCCTCGCTCGCGCGCCGCTGCGCCTGCTGCACTTCGGTCGAGGTGCCGAGCAGGTTCTGGATGTGGTGGCCAAATTCATGCGCGATCACGTAATATTGCGCGAAGTCGCCGCCCGCCTTGTACTTGTTGGCCAGCTCGTCGAAGAAGCTGGTGTCGAGATAGATGCCGCGATCGGTCGGGCAGTAGAACGGCCCCATCGCCGACATCGCCGCACCGCACCCGGACTGACCGCTGCCGCTGAAGAATTGCAGCTTCGGCGGGCTGAACTGCTGGTTCTGGCTGGCGAAGATCTTTTCCCACGTATTCTGCGCATTGCTGAACGCGCGGCACGTATCGCGGCGCGCAGTCGAGGCGTCGCAGACCTGTTGCACCGTCTCGCGCGACGGCGCCCCTACCTGCGGTGCGGTGCCGCTGCCCCCGCCGAGCAGCCCGCCGAGATTGCCGAGCCCGCCGAACACCGCGAGCAACAACAGCACCACGACGATTCCGCCACACCCGAAACGGCTGCCGATCATCGGCAGCAAGCCCAGCAGCAATCCCCCACCGCCGCCGCCGCCGAGCCCGCCGCCGCCGCCGCGGGCCTCGCCGACGTTGATATCGTTGTCATAATCGTCGAGCCGCATACACGCCTCCCCTGCCAAGGCTGGTCGTTACCGTCGCGGTATGAATGCGTGCACCCCGCTGCGGGTTGCAACCACGGCGACGCTCGCCGATGGATGGGTGAAACTCGGCAGCGAAAGGCCCGGCAATGTTCCTGAACGGCAAGAGCGCGATCGTCACCGGATCCACCTCGGGCATCGGACTGGCGGTGGCGCGCGCGCTGGCCGAAGCGGGCGCGCACGTCATGCTCAACGGCTTCGGCGAGCCCGACGCGATCGAGAAGGCGCGCGCCAGCGTCGCCGCGCTCGGGTCCGGCGAGGTGCTGTACGATGCGGCGGACGTCGGCGATCCCGCCGCGATCGCCGCGCTGGTGGCGCGCGCGCACGCGGCGTGGGGCGGGCCGGACATCATCGTCAACAACGCCGGCATCCAGCACGTCTGCGGCATTGCGGACTTCCCGCCCGAGAAGTGGGACGCGATCCTCGCGCTCAATCTCACCGGGCCGTTCCACATGATGCGTGCTGCGGTGCCACACATGCGCGCGCGCGGCTGGGGGCGGATCGTCTCGACCGCCTCGGCGCACAGCCTGGTCGCGAGCCCCAACAAGTCCGCCTATGTCGCCGCCAAGCACGGGCTGGTCGGGCTGACCAAGACCGTCGCGCTGGAGACCGCCCAGCAGGGAATCACGGTCAATTGCATCTCGCCGGGCTATGTCTGGACCCCACTGGTCGAACAGCAGATCCCGGACACGATGAAGGCGCGCGGGCTGACGCGGGAGCAGGTGATCGACGACGTGCTGCTCGCCGCGCAGCCGACCAAGGAGTTCGTCACCCCCGAACAGGTCGCGGCGCTCGCCTTGTTCCTGTGCCGTGACGAGGCGAAGGCGATCACCGGCGCCAACCTGTCGGTCGACGGCGGCTGGACCGCGGCGTGAGGCGCGTCGCCGGCGCGCTGCTGCTCTGTCTCTCCGGATGCGGTGCCCGGCCGCCCGCCGCCGGCACTGCCCCGCCCCCGCCGGACGCGCTGGCCGCCGCCCCCGACTGGCGGCGGCTCGCCACCCCGGCCGATCGCGATCGCCTGCGGCGCTGGTATGAGGCATGGACCGCGGCGCTGGCGGAGGCCCGTCCGGTCGCCGCCGCCGATCTCGCCGCGCAGGGCGCGCTGTTCACGATCGACGCGGCGCTTGGCGATCCGGTGCCGCCGGTCGGCGCCTATCGGTGCCGCACGTTCAAGCTCGGCCGCAAGGAAAAGGCCGGCATCGGCTTCACCGCCTATGGCTGGTTCGATTGCCGGATCACGGTCGCAGCCGACGGTGCGGCGCAATTGGTCAAGCTGACCGGCTCGCAGCGGCAGATCGGGCTGCTCTATCGCGCCGATCCGACCCGCGCGGCGTTCCTCGGAACGTTGATGCTCGGCGATGAGTCGCGCGTCTATGGCTATGGCGCGGACAGGACCCGTGACGTGGCGGGCTGGATGGAACGGATCGGCCCGCGCCGCTGGCGGCTGGTGATGCCCTATCCGGCGTTCGAGTCGACGCTCGACGTGCTGGAACTGGTGCCAAGCAACTGAACGCTATTTTCGCTTTCCCGGCAGTGTTCCCGGCGTACTCACCGGCGCATCGACCGGCACCGTTCCGTCGATCGGCGGCAGCGTCGCGAGATAGTCTTTCCCCGCCATCTCGATCACCGTCACCGCCTGCGGCTGCGCGGCGATCACCGCGCGCAGATAGCCGCTCGGTTTCTTCATCAGCTTGGGAAAGTCGACGATCGTCAGCCCCGAGCGGCGCGCCGCCTCGCGCACGAAGGTCACGCAATTGCGCTTGTTGAGATTGTAAGTGGCGTCCCCGGTCCGCTCGTCCCAATCGCGGATCAGCGCGACAAGCGCGGCATATTGCGCGTCGGTCAGCGTGCGGGAGAAGCGGACGTGGCTGCCCGCCATATAGCCGGGCTTGGGCCGCTCGACCCGCCCCGCGACATTGCCGAACAGGATCGCCGGGGTAAGCGACCGCGCGGTAAAGCCATAGGCCGCATCGACCGGCACGCCGCCCGCGTCGGGCATGCCGCGCAGCATGAAGAAGGCATGGGGGAAGCTGTTGCCGAAATCGCGGCTCCAGAAGGTGATCGTCACCGCCGCCTGTGCCGGCCACGCCGCGAACGCGACCAGCAGCAGCGTCAGCCGCCCCAGCCAACGTCGCGGTCGCCGGTCAGGCACCCGCGGTAGTAAGCCGTTGGAGTTGATCGTCGTTCAATCGGATCGCGGTCGCACCGAGCAATTCCTCGACTTGCAACGCCGAGGTGGCGCTGGCGATCGGCGCGGTGACGCCGGGCTGCGCGATCAGCCACGCCAGCGCGATCTGCGCGAGCGTCGCGCCGCTTTCGGCGGCAACCGCGTCCATCGCGTCGAGCACGGCAGCGCCCTTGCCGTCGAGCAGCTCGCCCATCCGCGCGCCGCGCACGCTCTTGGAGAAATCGTCCCGCGTCCGGTACTTGCCGGTCAGGAACCCCGAGGCCAGCCCGTAATAGGGCACCACACCGACATTCTCGGTGATGCAATAATCCTGCAGCTCGCCCTCGAACTTGTGGCGGCTGACCAGATTATATTCGGGCTGGAGCACCTGATAATGCGGCAGCGCCGCCGCGCGGGCGCGCTCGATCGCCGATTTTAGCCGCGCCGCATGGAAATTCGACGCACCCAGCACGCGGACCTTGCCGGCCTGCACCAGCCGGGCGACCGCCTCGGCGACCGCCTCCTGCGGCTGGTCCTCGTCGTCCTGATGTGCGAAATAGAGGTCGATCCAGTCGGTGCCGAGCCGCTTCAGCGACGCCTCGCACGCCGCGACGATCCGCGCCGGCGCCAGCTTCTCGCCGCCCTCGCCGGGCAGCATCCCGACCTTGGTGGCGATCAGCACCCGGTCGCGCGTGCCGCGATCGCGCAGCCATTCGCCGATCATCGTCTCCGACTCGCCGCCGCGGTGGCCGTCGACCCAGGCGGAATAGACGTCGGCGGTGTCGATCATCGTCCCGCCGCCCGCCACGAACGCGTCGAGCACCGCGAACGACGCGGCGCGATCCGCGGTCCAGCCGAAAACGTTGCCGCCCAATACCAGCGGCGTGATCCGCAATTCGGAGGCGCCGAGGCGCCGCTTGTCGGTCATGATGATCTTCCGGCCGGAGAAACCGCCGCGGCGCCGATCGGCCGCGGCGGTGGTCGCCTCAGTTCTTGTCGCGCAGGTCCTCGCCCGCGCGCACCATCGCGTTGCCGGTCGCATCCGCGGCGCGGTCGCCGGTGTTCTTCAGCGCGTCGCCGGTCCGGTCGAGGCTGTTCTCGGCCTTGTCGAGCGCGCGGTCGGTCGCGGCATCGACGTCGTTGACGGCGTTCGAGGTGGTCGCGGCGGTGTCGGCGGCGATCGCGTTGCCGGCCTCGGCGGTCTCGTTCTGCGCATGCTGGCTGCACGCGGCGAGACCCAGCGCGGCGGCGGCGATCAGACCGGTGGTGAAAAGACGCTTCATCGGGTTTCTCCCTGTTTTGTTACGCGGGCAAAATAGCCGCAGCGGCAAGGCGAACGAAACATGGCGGGAAAAGGTTCAACGCGACTCCCGCGTTGACCCATATAAAGATATCTTTATATGTAGTGCGATGAAGCTGGCCCTCGACATCTTCCGTGCGCTCGCCGACGAATCGCGGCTGCGGATCGTCGCGTTGCTCGCCACGATGGAATTGTCGGTCGGCGAACTGGCGCAGGTGCTGGGGCAAAGCCAGCCGCGCGTCTCGCGCCACGTCAAGATCCTGTGCGACGCCGGCCTGGCGGAGCGCCGCAAGGAAGGCAGCTGGGTATTCGTCGCGCTGGGTGGGCGCGCGCGCGTGACGCCGGTGCTGGCGGCGCTCGACGCTTATGGCGTCGCCGCCGAGGCGGAGGCGGATATCGCACGACTGTCCGCGGTGCGCGCCGATCGCGCGGCGGCGGCGGCGGCGTGGTTCGAGGCGCACGCCGGTGAGTGGGACGCGATCCGCTCGCTGCATGTCGCCGAGGATCAGGTCGAGGCGGCGATGCGCGCGCTGCTCGGCCCGGCGGCGCTCGGGCGGCTGATCGACATCGGCACCGGCACCGGGCGGATGATCGAGCTGTTCGCCCCGGCCGCGACGCATGTGCTCGGCATCGACAAGAGCAGCGAGATGCTGCGGCTGGCGCGTGCACGGGTCGGCGAAAAGGCCGAGTTACGGCAAGCCGATCTTTACGCCTTGCCGGTCGCCGATGGCGGCGTCGACGTGGCGATCCTCCACAATGTCCTGCATTTCGCGCAGCAGCCCGGCGCAGCGATCGCCGAGGCCGCGCGCGTGCTGGATGCGTATGGCCGGTTGCTGATAGCCGATTTCGCGAGCCACGATCGCGAGGAGTTGCGCGCGCGCGACGCGCACACCCGGCTCGGCTTCGCGGATGCGCAGATCGCGGGCTGGTTCGAGAAGGCGGGGCTGGCGCTGGAGCGGATCGAAACGCTCGAAGGCGGCGAACTGACGGTGAAATTGTGGCTCGGGCGCAAACAGGGCGTTCCGGTGCGGGAGGTGAAGGCGGCATGACGTTCTCGGTCAATCAGCTCGAAGAGGCACGGCGCGCGCTGGAAGCGCCGCTCTACGCCGATGTCGGCGGCGACGTGGAAGTCAGCTTCGAATTCTCGCCGCCGAAGACCGACAAGGCCGAGGAGAACCTCTGGCAGTCGATCGAGACGCTCTGCCCGCTGAACCCGCGCTTCCTGTCGGTCACCTATGGCGCGGGCGGGTCGACGCGCGACCGCACCCACGCCACCGTCGCGCGGATCGCGCGCGAGACCAACGTGCCCGCCGCCGCGCACCTCACCTGCGTCGAGGCGACCCGTGACGAGATCGACGCGGTCGCGCAGGAATATTGGGCGGCGGGCGTGCGCCACATCGTCGCGCTGCGCGGCGATCCGCCCGCCGGTGCCGCCGAATACGCCCCGCATCCCGGCGGTTATGAAAACGCCGCCGCGTTGGTCGAGGGGCTGCGCCGGCTGCACCCGTTCGAGATTTCGGTCGCCGCCTATCCGGAGATGCACCCGAATTCAGCCGACCTCGCCGCCGATCTCGACAATCTCAAGCGCAAGCTGGATGCCGGGGCCAATCGCGCGATCACGCAATTCTTCTTCGAGCCCGAAACCTTCTTCCGTTACCGCGACGCCGCCGCAGCGGCCGGGATCGGCGCGGAGATCGTTCCGGGGATCATGCCGATCGGCAGCTTCGCCGGGGTCACGCGCATGGCGACGATGTGCAACACCGACGTGCCGGGCTGGCTGGCGCGGCTGTTCGAGGGGCTCGACGACCATCCCGCCGCGCGCCAGCTGGTCGCCGCGACAGTGGCTGCCGAACTGTGCCGCAAGCTCTACGCCGGCGGGGTCAAGCAGCTCCACTTCTACACGATGAACAAGGCGGAGCTGAGCTTCGCCATCTGTCACCTGCTGGGCGTCCGCACCCGCCCGGCACAGGAAAGGGCGGCGGCATGACCATTCGCGACACCTTCAACGCCGAGGCGGCCAAGCGCATCCTCATCACCGACGGCGCGTTCGGCACCGAGATCCAGAACTGGAAGCTGTCAGAGGCCGATTATGCCGGCACGCTGACGCTCGGCCACGACCAGAAGGGCAATAACGACATCCTCGCGCTGACCAAGCCCGAGGTGCCCGAGGCGATCCACCGCGCCTATTTCGAGGCCGGGGCGGACATCGCCGAGACCAACACCTTCTCGGCGAACCGCATCAGCCAGGCCGATTACGGCGCCGAGGGGCTGGTGCGCGAGATCAACATCGAGAGCGCGAAGCTCGCGCGCCGCATCGCCGACGAATATCAGGCGAAGGACGGCCGCCCGCGCTTCGTCGCCGGCGCGATCGGCCCGACCAACAAGACCTTGTCGCTCAGCCCGGACGTCAACGATCCCGGCTATCGCGAGATCGACTTCGACTACCTCAAGGACGTCTACCGCGAGCAGATCGATGCGCTGGTCGAGGGTGGTGCGGACTTCGTGCTGATCGAGACGGTGTTCGATACGCTCAACGCCAAGGCTGGGATCATGGCCGCGATCGAGGCAGGCGAGGCGCTGGGCCGCGACCTGCCGATCATGCTGTCGATGACGCTCACCGACCTGTCGGGCCGCAATCTGTCGGGGCATACCGTCGAGGCGTTCTGGCACGCGGTGCGCCATGCGAAGCCGCTGACGATCGGGCTGAACTGCTCGTTCGGCGCCGAGCAGTTGCGCCCGCATGTGAAGACGCTGAGTGAACTCTGCGACACGCTCATCATGGTCTATCCCAACGCCGGACTGCCCAACGAGCTGGGCGCCTATGACGAAGCGCCGGAGACGACCGCCGGGCTGGTCGGCGAATGGGCGTTCGCTGGGCAGGTCAACGTGCTCGGCGGCTGCTGTGGCTCGACGCCCGCGCATATCAAGGCGATCGCCGACCACGTCCGCGGCGTCGCGCCGCGCCCGGTCGCGGTGCCGGCGGTGCGCACCCGGCTCGCCGGGCTGGAGCCGTTCACGATGGCAGCCTGAGCGACGTCGCCCCTGCGCAGGCAGGGGCCCATGTCTCTCTCCACGAGCGACACCGTTTGCCGAACCAGAGATAGGCCCCTGCCTCCGCAGGGGCGACGGGATTTAGATGACCACCTTCTCCACCCAATTCGTCAACATCGGCGAGCGCACCAACGTCACCGGCTCGGCGGCGTTCAAGAAGATGATCCTCGCCGGCGACTATACCCGCGCGGTCGAGGTCGCGCGGCAGCAGGTGGAGAATGGCGCGCAGGTGGTCGACGTCAACATGGACGAGGGGCTGCTCGACGCGCACCACGCCATGACCACCTTCCTCAAGCTGATCG
Source organism: uncultured Sphingomonas sp. (assembly GCA_913776255.1). Lineage (GTDB taxonomy): Bacteria > Pseudomonadota > Alphaproteobacteria > Sphingomonadales > Sphingomonadaceae > Sphingomonas. Next base: position 8,733 of record CAJYLV010000019.1, read on the forward strand.
CCGCCGAGCCCGATATCGCGCGCGTGCCGGTGATGATCGACTCCTCGAAATGGGACGTGATCGAGGCCGGGCTAAAATGCGTCTCCGGCAAGCCGATCGTCAATTCGATCAGCATGAAGGAAGGCGAGGAGGCGTTCCTCGCCCATGCGCGCAAGTGCATGAACTACGGCGCGGCGGTCGTGGTGATGGCGTTCGACGAGGTCGGACAGGCGGATACGAAGGCGCGCAAGGTCGAGATCTGCGAGCGCGCCTACAAATTGCTCACCGGCATCGGCTTCCCGCCCGAGGACATCATCTTCGACCCCAATGTCTTCGCGGTCGCCACCGGGATCGAGGAACACAACAATTACGGCGTCGACTTCATCGAGGCGTGCCGCGAGATCAAGGCGCGCTGCCCGCACGTCCATATCTCGGGCGGCCTGTCGAACCTGTCGTTCAGCTTCCGCGGCAACGAGCCGGTGCGCCGCGCGATGCACTCGGTGTTCCTCTACTATGCCATCCCCGCAGGGATGGACATGGGGATCGTCAACGCCGGGCAGCTCGACGTCTATGACGCGATCGACCCGGAGCTGCGCCAAGCGTGCGAGGACGTCATCCTCAACCGCGACCCCGAGGCTGGCGACCGGCTGGTCGCGCTCGCCGAGAAGTTCCGCGGCACCGATGCGGCGGCCGAGAAGCAGGCCGCCGAATGGCGCTCGCTGGAGGTCACCAAGCGGCTCGAATATGCGCTGGTCAAGGGCATCGACGCGCATGTCGTCGAGGATACCGAGGAATGCCGCCAGATGTTCGCGCGCCCGATCGAGGTGATCGAAGGGCCGCTGATGGACGGGATGAACGTCGTCGGCGACCTGTTCGGCTCGGGCAAGATGTTCCTGCCGCAAGTGGTGAAGTCGGCGCGCGTCATGAAGAAGGCGGTCGCGCACCTGATGCCGTTCATCGAGGCCGCCAAGGAGCCGGGCGCCAAGGGCAAGGGCAAGGTCGTGATGGCGACCGTCAAGGGCGACGTCCACGACATCGGCAAGAACATCGTCGGCGTCGTGCTCCAGTGTAACGGCTTCGAGGTGATCGACCTCGGCGTGATGGTGCCATGGTCGAAGATCCTCGATGCCGCGAACGAGAATGACGCCGACATGATCGGGCTGTCGGGGCTCATCACCCCTTCGCTCGACGAGATGGTGACCGTCGCCGAGGAGATGCAGCGCGCGCAGATGCAGATGCCGCTGCTGATCGGCGGCGCGACCACCTCGAAGGTCCATACCGCTTTGCGCATCGCCCCGGCCTATACCGGCCCGGTCGTCCATGTGCTCGACGCTAGTCGCGCGGTCGGCGTCGCGACCACGCTAGTCTCCGACACGATCCGCGACGATTATGTTGCCGAGGTCGCCGCCGACTATCAGGCGGTGCGTGACGCGCGCGAGGGCAAGGGGCAGAACAAGCTGCTCCCGCTCGACGAGGCGCGCAAGCGCGGCTTCGCGGCCGACATGGCGCTCAAGGCGCCCGCCCCCGCGCAGCCGGGCGTGCACGTATTCGACGATTGGGATCTGGCGCATTTGCGCGAGTTCATCGACTGGACGCCGTTCTTCCGCGCCTGGGAGCTGGCGGGCAATTACCCCGCGATCCTCACCGACGAGGTGGTCGGCGAGAGCGCGTCGTCGCTCTTCGCCGATGCGCAGGCGATGCTCGACCGGATCGTCTCCGAGAAGTGGCTGACCGCGCGCGGCGTCGCCGGGCTGTGGCCGTGCCACCGCCACGACGACGACGTCTGGGTCCACGATCGCCACAGCGTCGACCATCGTTCGCCCGACGGCGGCAGTGTGCCCGAAGGGTTCAACGTCCCCGATCTCGATCGCCGCAATGAACATTCGACGCGGCTGCCGTTCCTGCGCCAGCAGATCGCGAAGCGCGAGGGGCGGGCGAACATGTGCCTTGCCGACTTCATCGATCCCGCGGGCGACTGGATGGGCGGCTTTGCCGTCGGCATCCACGGCATCGAGCCGCATCTGGAGCGCTACAAGGCGGCGCACGACGACTATAACGACATCCTGCTCAAGGCGTTGGCCGATCGCCTGGCGGAGGCGTTCGCGGAATCGCTCCACAAGCATGTCCGGCGCGAACTGTGGGGCTATGCGCC
>CAJYLV010000020.1 GCA_913776255.1 uncultured Sphingomonas sp.
AGAGCGGGCGCGTCGGGCTGCACACCGCGCGCGCGACGATCCTGGCGACCGGCGGGGCGGGGCGCACGTACCTGTTCTCCACCGCGCCGCGCGGCGCGACCGGCGACGGGATCGCGATGGCGTGGCGCGCGGGGGCGCGGGTGTCGAACATGGAATTCATGCAATTCCACCCGACCTGCCTCTACCATCTTGAGGTCAAGAACTTCCTGATCACCGAGGCGGTGCGCGGCGAGGGCGGGCGATTGATCAACCCGACAACCGGCAAGCGCTTCATGCCGTATTACGACGAGCGGCTGGAGCTGGCGCCGCGCGACGTGGTGGCGCGCGCGATCGATGCCGAGATCAAGCGCTACGGCCTCGATTACGTCCACCTCGACATCAGTCACATGCCGCCGGAGTTCGTCCGCGCGCACTTCCCGAACATCCACGAGAAATTGCTGGGGCTGGGGATCGACATGACGACCTCGCCGATCCCGGTCGTGCCCGCGCAGCACTATACGTGCGGCGGCGTGGTGGTCGATCGCGACGGGCGCACCGACCTGCCCGGCCTGTATGCGGCGGGCGAGTGCACGCAATCGGGGCTGCACGGCGCGAACCGGCTGGCGTCGAACTCGCTGCTCGAATGCTTCGTGTTCGGCGAGGCGGCGGCGCGGCATATCGCGGAATGCTGGGATACATTGCCGGCGGTGCCCGCGATCCGCGCGTGGGACGAAAGCCGCGTGACCGATTCCGACGAGGAAGTGGTCATCAAGCAGAACTGGACCGAGATCCGCCGCTTCATGTGGAACTACGTCGGCATCGTGCGCACCACGAAGCGGCTGGAGCGCGCGCAGCACCGCATCGATCTGCTGCGCAGCGAGATCGAGGATTATTACGGCCACTTCCGCGTCACGCCGGACCTGATCGAGCTGCGCAACCTGCTCCAGACCGCCGAGCTGATCGTCCGCTCCGCGCTGCACCGGCACGAAAGCCGCGGGCTGCATTATACGCTCGACTATCCCGCCCTCGCCGATCCGCCGGTCGATACGGTGCTGGTGCCGTGACGCGGGCGGGATCGCGCGCGTGACCGACGACGACTCGCTTCGTCGTGCGGGCGCGGGCGGTCGTCGCAACCGCGAGTCGCGGGGCTATGCGCCCGCCGGTGCGCCCGCCACACCCGTCGACCAGGTAGGGGTGACGGCGGCGGACATGGGAAAGACGACATTCGCGCACCGGACGGCGGTGATCGGCTGGTCGCTGCTGATCGCCGGGTGCGGTGCCGGCGCCGGCTCCACGTTGATCCCCGCCGCGCCGCCGCCGCCGCTGGTCTCGGTGGTGGTGCCCCCGCCCGCGCCGCCGCGCCCGAAATCGGCGCCACGCGCGCTGCAACAGCGCGTCACCCAGTTGATCCGTAGCTTCCCGGGCAAGGCGGGCGCCGCGATCCAGGCGGTGGACGAGGACTGGATCGTCTCCGAAGGCGGCACCCTGTATCTGCCGCAGCAGAGCGTGAGCAAATTGTGGGTCGCGATGACCGTGCTGGCGCAGCGCGACGCCGGGCGGCTGAAGCTCGACGATCCGGTGCTGATCACCCGTGACGATCTCACGCTGTTCCACCAGCCGGTCGCCTCGCTGGTGACCGGTGAGGGCTATCGCACCACCGTCGGCGCGCTGCTGACCCGTGCGCTGACGCAGAGCGACAATACCGCGAACGACCGGTTGCTGACCTTCGTCGGCGGTCCGGCGGCGATCCGGCGCATGCTGGCCGAAAAGCACATCGCCGGCATCCGCTTCGGCCCCGGCGAGCGCCTGCTCCAGAGCGGCACGGCGGGCGTGACGTGGAACCAGTCGATGGCGATGGGGCGCGGGTTCGAGGCGGCACGCGCCCGGCTCGATCCCGAGGTGCGCCGCGCCGCGCTGCAACGCTATATCGACAATCCCCCGGATGGCGCGCAGCCCGCCGCGATCGTCGAGGCGCTGGCGCGGCTGGCGCGCGGCGAATTGCTGAGCGAGACGTCGACCCGCATCCTGCTCGATACGATGGCCGCCTCGCACACCGGGCGCGCGCGGCTGAAGGCGGCGACGCCGGCGGGGTGGACGCTGGCGCACAAGACCGGGACCGGGCAGGAATTGGGCAGCCGCAACGCCGGGTTCAACGACATCGGCCTCCTCACCGCGCCGGACGGCCGCCGCTATGCGATCGCGGTGCAGATCGGCGACACCACCGCGCCGATGCGCGTGCGCCAGGTGCTGATCCAGCAGGTCGCCGCCGCGCTGACCGGGGCGCAGCCAAGGGCGGGCGGGGCGGACGAATCGGAATAGTTCTCCGTCATTGCTAGCGGAGCGAAGCAATCCAGGGCGTTATGCGGAACACTGGATTGCTTCGCTGCGCTCGCAATGACGAGGTTGCGACGGCGCAACCTGCAAACCCCGGTTCCCCACAACACCAATCCGTTATAGGGCAGCGGACATGCCGCACCTCTACCTCGTCGACGGATCGGGCTACATCTTCCGTGCCTATCACCGCCTGCCGCCGCTGACCAACAAGCACGGCGAGCCGGTCGGTGCGGTCTATGGCTATACCGCGATGCTGTGGAAGCTGGCCGACGCGCTCCATAAGGCCGATGGCCCCACGCACATGGCGGTGATCCTCGACAAGTCGAGCCACACGTTCCGCAACGAATTGTACGACCAGTACAAGGCGCACCGCCCGCCCCCGCCCGAGGACTTGGTCCCGCAATTCCCGATGATCCGCGACGCGACGCGCGCCTTCTCGCTGCCGTGCATCGAGGAAGCGGGATGGGAGGCCGACGACCTGATCGCCAGCTACGCGAAGGCGGCGCTGGCGCAGGGCTGGCAGGTGACGATCGTCAGCTCCGACAAGGATCTGATGCAGTTGATGACCGATCCGTCGGTCGACATGCTCGACACGATGAACAACCGCACGCTCGGCCCCGCGGATGTCGAGGCGAAGTTCGGGGTCGGCCCGGAGAAGCTGGGCGAGGTGCTGGCGCTGATGGGTGACAGCGTCGACAACGTGCCGGGCGTCCCCGGCGTCGGACCGAAGACCGCCGCCAAGCTGATCCTCGAACATGGCGATGTGGAAGGCGTGCTGGCCGCCGCGGACGCGATGAAGAAGGGCAAGCTGCGCGACAATCTGATCGAACATGCCGAGGCCGCGCGGCTCAGCCGCAAGCTGGTGACGCTTGCCTGCGACGTGCCGCTGCCGCAGCCGCTGGAGGAATTGTCGCTGGCGGACGGCATCCCCGACGCCCCGCTGCGCGCCTTTCTCGAACATCATGGCTTCCGGACGCTTCTCTCGCGGCTGGGCGAGGTGGCCGACGCGCCGGTCGCCGAGGCGCCGACCGACGCCGCGTTCGACCAGGACGAACCGTGCCGGCACGACGACTATGAAACCGTCGTCGACGAGGATGCGCTGGACCGGTGGATTACCGTGGCGCGCCATCAAGGCTGGGTCGCGATCGATACCGAGACGACCGCCAAGGACCCGATGCTCGCCGATCTGGTCGGCGTGTCGATGGCCCTGCATCCCAACCTCGCCTGCTACGTGCCCCTGGCGCACGGCGGCAGCGACATGTTCGCCGAACGCCCGCCGCAGCTCGACCGCGACGTGGCGCTGGCCAAGCTCAAGCCGCTGCTGGAGGATCCGGGGGTCCTCAAGATCGGACACAATTTGAAGTACGACATGATCGTGCTCGGGCGGCTGGGCGTTGACGTCGCGCCGTACGACGACACGATCGTGATGAGCTTCGATCTCGACGCCGGGTTGCACGGCCACGGCATGGACGAGCTGGCCGCGACTCATCTGTCGCACACCTGCATCGCGTACAAGGACGTGGTCGGTAGCGGCAAGAAGGCGCTCGGCTTCCACGAGGTCGATCTGAAGGCGGCGACCCGTTACGCCGCCGAGGATGCCGACGTCACGCTGCGGCTGTGGCGGCGCTTCACCGCGCGGCTGCCGCGCGAGGGCGGCACGCGTGTCTATCAGATGGTCGATCGTCCTTTGGTGGCCGTGATCGCGCGGATGGAGCGGCGCGGGATCAAGGTCGATCGTGAGAAACTGGCGCAGCTCTCCGGCGACTTCGCGGGCCAGATCGCCGCGCTCGAAGGCGTCGTGCATGAACTGGCCGGCGGCCCCTTCACGATCGGCAGCCCCAAGCAGCTGGGCGACGTGCTGTTCGAGCGGATGGGGCTGAAGGGCGGGCGCAAGGGCAAGAGCGGCGTCTATTCGACCGACGTCAACGAGCTGGAGCGCCTTGCCGCCGATCGCGATTCGCCGGGGGCGGAGATCGCGACCAAGGTGCTCGAATGGCGTCAGCTCACCAAGCTGAAGAACACCTATACCGACGCGCTACAGGAACAGATCAACCCCGCCACGGGGCGCGTCCACACCAGCTATTCGCTGACCGGGGCGCAGACCGGGCGCTTGTCCTCGACCGACCCGAACCTGCAGAACATCCCGATCCGCACCGAGGTCGGCCGCCAGATCCGCGACGCCTTCGTCGCCGAGCCGGGCAACGTCATCCTAGCCGCCGATTACTCGCAGATCGAACTGCGGCTGGCCGCGCACATGGCCGACGTGCCCCAGTTGAAGGAGGCGTTCGCGCGCGGTGACGACATCCACAGCCTGACCGCGCAGGAATTGTTCGGCGAGGTGACGCGCGACACCCGCGCGTCGGCGAAGACGATCAACTTCGCGATCCTCTACGGCATCTCGCGCTGGGGGCTGGCGGGGCGGCTCGATATTTCGGCGGACGAGGCGCAGGCGATGATCGATCGCTATTTCGACCGCTTCCCCGGCATCAACCGCTACATCGCCGAGACGCTGACACAGGTGCGCGAACACGGCTTCACCGAGACGCTGTTCGGCCGCAAGACGCACTTTTCGCGCATCCGCAGCAAGGTGCAGCACGAACGCCAGGGGGCGGAGCGCGCCGCGATCAACGCACCGATTCAGGGCACCAGCGCCGATATCATCAAGCGCGCGATGGTGCGGATGGAGCCGGCGCTGCTGGAAGCCGGTCTGCCCGACGTGCGGATGCTGCTCCAGGTTCATGACGAGCTGGTCTTCGAGCTGCCCGAGGGCGACGTCGAGCGCGCGCGCCCGGTGATCGAGCGCGTGATGGCAGGCGCGGCGGAACCGGCGGTGGTGCTCGACGTGCCGTTGGGGGTGGAGATCGGGGTCGGAAAAAGCTGGGGAGAAGCGCATTGACCGCGCAGCGCGGCAGCGGGCCGCCGCCCGCTGACTCGCGCCAGCGCGGCCGGCGGGCAACGCCCGTCCGACGAGTCGCTCCTGAGCGCCTGCCTTGCAGGCAGTCGAAGGGGGGCTTTGCCACGCCGTGCCTCCACCACCCCCGTCATTGCGAGCGTAGCGAAGCAATCCAGAGCGTCACGCGCTGCACTCTGGATTGCTTCGCTACGCTCGCAATGACGGCCTATCTGCGGTTCGCAGCATGACCGCGACCGACCAGACCGAGGACATCGCCGCCCTCGCCAAGGGCGGGCGCCGAGCCGCAGGATGAAGCCTGCGACGTTCGTGCGCCCGCCCTT
>CAJYLV010000021.1 GCA_913776255.1 uncultured Sphingomonas sp.
CCCCTGATGATCCCAACCGCTATCGCGACCTCATGAACGGGCTGTACGACCATGACTGGTTCATGGTGGCGGCCGACTTCGACGCCTATGCCGCCGCGCAGCGTGCGGTGGACGCGCGCTGGTCCGATCGGGCGGGGTGGCAGCGTTCGGCGATCCTCAATGTCGCGAACATGGGCTGGTTCTCGTCCGACCGCACGATCGGCGACTATGCGCGCGAGATCTGGGGCGTGAAGTGAGGCCGCCCGCCGCCGCGATCGATGCGCTGCTGAACGGCACCCACGATGATCCCTTCTCGCTGCTCGGCGCGCATCGCGGGCCGGAGGGCACGTTCGCGCGCACCTGGATACCAGGCGCCGATCGCGTCGCGGCGCATCGGCTCGACGGTACGTCGTTGGGCATGCTGGAGCGCGTCGACGAGCGTGGGCTGTTCGAGGGCGTGGTCGCCGGCGACCCGCAACCCCTGCGCTACCGCGCGGAGGGCGGTGGTGCGGAATGGTGGGTCACCGATGCGTACACGTTCGGTCCCGTCCTCGGCCCGACCGACGATTTCCTGATGAACGAGGGCACGCATTTCCGTCTTCATGACAAGATGGGCGCGCACCTCATCACGCATGAAGGCGCGGACGGCACCCATTTCGCGGTCTGGGCGCCCAATGCGCAACGTGTCGCGCTGGTCGGCGATTTCAACGACTGGGACCCGCGCCGCCACGCGATGCGCCGCCGCAACGACACCGGCGTGTGGGAAATCTTCCTGCCCGACATTCGCGCCGGGCATGCCTACAAGTTCGCGATCACCGGCAAGGACGGCGCGATGCAGCCGCTCAAGGCCGACCCCTTTGCCTTCGCGGCGGAATTGCGGCCCAAGACCGCGTCCGTCACCACCGCGCCGCTCGTCCACGACTGGGGCGACGCCGCGCATCGCGAGGCGTGGGCCGCGCTTGATCCGCGCCGCGCGCCGATCAGCATCTACGAGGTCCATGCCGGAAGCTGGCAGCGTGATGAAAACGGCTGGTTCCTGTCGTGGGATCAACTCGCCGAACGACTGATCCCCTATGTCGTCGCGATGGGTTTTACGCACATCGAGTTCATGCCGATCTCGGAACACCCTTACGACCCGAGTTGGGGGTATCAGACGACCGGGCTGTATGCGCCGAGCGCGCGGTTCGGGGATCATGAGGGGTTCGCGCGCTTCGTCGACGGCGCGCACCGCGCCGTCGACGAAACGCGCGAACCCCTCATGATCGCCGAACCGCGCGCTGGGCGCATAGAGGCCGGTGGTCTGATAGCCCCAGCTCGGATCATAGGGATGTTCCGAGATCGGCATGAACTCGATGTGCGTGAAGCCCATCGACACGGCATAGGGGATCAGTCGCTCGGCGAGCTGGTCCCAGGTCAGGAACCAGCCATTCTCGTCGCGCTGCCAGCTGCCGGCATGGACCTCGTAGATGCTGATCGGCGCGCGGCGCGGATCGACCGACGCCCATGCCTCGCGATGCGCGGCGTCGCCCCATTCGTGGTGCATCGGCGCGGTGGTCAGTGAGGCGGTCTTCGGGCGCAACTCGGCGGCGAAGGCATAAGGGTCGGCCTTGAGCGGCTGGAGCGCGCCATCGGGGCCGGTGAGCGCATATTTATAGGCCCGGCCCGCGCCGATGTCGGGCAGGAACAGCTCCCAGACCCCCGTATCGCTGCGCCGACGCATCCCGTGACGGCGCAAATCCCAATCGTTGAAGTCACCGACCACTGCGACACGCCGCGCATTCGGCGCCCAGACCGCGAAATGCACGCCTTCCGCGCCCTCATGCGCGATCAGATGCGCCCCCAGCTTGTCGTGGAGGCGAAAATGCGAGCCCTCGTTCATGAGGTAATCGTCGGTCGGCCCGAGCACCGGGCCGAAGCTATACGGGTCGGTCACCCACCATTCCGCGCCCCCGCCCTGCGCGACATAGCGCAGCGGCTGCGGATCGCCGTCGACAAGCCCCTCGAACAGCCCGCGATCGTCGACCCGCGTCAGCGTGCCGAGCGCCTCTCCGGTCAGCGTATGCGCGACGGCGCTGTCCGCACCCGGTATCCAGACGCGCGCGAACGTGCCGTCGGGGCCGCGATGCGGGCCGAGCAGCGCAAAGGGATCCTCGTTGGTGCCGTCCAGCAGCGCGTCGATCGCGGCGGCGGGCGGCTTCACTTCACGCCCCAGATCTCGCGTGCATAGTCGCCGATCGTCCGGTCCGACGAGAACCAGCCCATGTTCGCGACGTTGCGGATCGCACTGCGGCCCCAGCCATCGCGATCCGCCCAGCGCGCGTCGACATCGCGCTGCGCGGCGGCATAAGCGTCGAAATCGGCTGCCACCATGAACCAGTCATGGTCGTACAGGCCGTTCATGAGGTCGCGGTAGCGGTCGTGGTCATCAGGAGAGAACACACCGGAGGCGATAGCGTTCACCGCCTGCGCGAGTTCCGCCGAATTTTCGATGACCGCGCGCGGATTGTAGCCACCGGCGCGTTTGGCCGCGACCTCGTCGGCGGTCAGGCCGAAGATCACGATATTCTCCGCACCGACATGATCGCGGATCTCGACGTTGGCGCCGTCGAGCGTGCCGATCGTCAGCGCGCCGTTGAGCGCAAACTTCATGTTGCCGGTGCCCGACGCCTCCATCCCGGCGGTCGAGATCTGTTCGGACAGGTCGGCGGCGGGCACCATCCGCTCGGCGAGGCTGACGTTGTAATTGGGGACGAACGCGACCTTGAGCAGCCCGCCGATCGACGGATCGGCATTGACGCGCCGTGCGACGTCGCCGGCCAGCTTGATGATGAGCTTGGCCTGATGATAGCTCGACGCCGCCTTGCCCGCGAACAGCTTGACGCGCGGCGTCCAGTCACGCTCCGGATGGCTGCGGATCTGGTCGTAGAGCGCCACCGTCTCGATGATGTTGAGCAGCTGACGCTTGTATTCGTGGATACGCTTGATCTGCACGTCGAAGATCGCCGACGGATCGAGCCGCACGCCCATTTCGGTGCGCAGGTAGTCCGACAGCGCGGCCTTGTTCGCGCGCTTGACCGCGGCGAACCGCTCGCGGAACGCGGCGTCCTCGGCGAACGGGGCGAGCGCGGTGAGCTTGCCGGCATCGTCCATGAACCCGTCGCCGATCGCCTCGCGGATCAGCGACGTCAGCCCCGGGTTGCATTCCTGCAGCCAGCGGCGCGGGGTGATGCCGTTGGTCTTGTTGTTGATCCGCTCGGGGTAGAGATGGTGGAGGTCGGCGAAGACCGTCGTCTTCATCAGGCCCGTATGCAGCGCCGCGACGCCGTTGACGCTGTGCGAGCCGGCGAAGGCGAGATTGGCCATCCGCACCCGTCGCTCCCCGCCCTCGTCAATCAGGCTGATCGCGGCGATCGCGCGGTCGTCCATCCTCTCCGCCTGCCGCGCGGCACGGAGCAGTTTCGCATTGATCGCATAGACCAATTGCATGTGGCGCGGCAGCAGCCGCTCGAACAACGGCAGCGGCCAGCTCTCCAGCGCTTCGGGCAGGAGCGTGTGGTTGGTATAGCCGAACGTCGCCTGCGTGATCTCCCACGCCTCGTCGAAGGCGAGCCCGTGCTCGTCGAGCAACAGCCGCATCAGCTCGGCGACCGACACCGCCGGGTGCGTGTCGTTGAGCTGGATCGCGGCACGGGTCGGCAGCGTGCGGATGTCGCCGAAATACTGGACGTGGCGGCGGACGATGTCCTGGATCGAGGCGGAGGAGAAGAAATATTCCTGCCGCAGCCGCAGTTCCTGCCCCGCGGGGGTCGAATCATTGGGATAGAGAACGCGCACCAAGGTCTCGGCGCGCAGCTGGTCGGCCATCGCGCCGGCGAAATCGCCCTGGTTGAACGCGTCGAGCTTGAACGGGTCGAGGCTGCGCGCGGTCCACAGCCGCAGCGTGTTGACGCGCCGCCCGCGCCAGCCGACCACCGGCGTGTCGACCGCCATCGCCTCGACCACCTCGCCCGGCTTCCACGTCACCGCGCCGCTTTCGTCGCCGTGCACCTCGCCGCCGAAGCCGATGGTATAGGCGCTCTCGCGGCGGCGGAATTCCCAGGGGTTGCCGTATTGCAGCCACGTCTCGGGCAATTCGACCTGCCAGCCGTCGTCGATCCGCTGCCGGAACATGCCGTTCACGTAGCGGATGCCATAGCCATAAGCGGGCAGGTCGAGCGTCGCGAGGCTCTCCATGAAACACGCCGCCAGCCGCCCGAGCCCACCGTTGCCGAGCGCGGCGTCGGGTTCGATCTCCTCCAGTGCGGCAAGGTCGACGCCCAGTTCGTCGAGCGCCTTCGCCACTTCGTCGCGCGCGGACAGGTTGGCGAGCGTGTCGCGCAGCAACCGGCCGATCAGGAATTCGAGGCTGAGATAATAGACCCGCTTCGCCCCCGCGGCGTGCGCGGCCTTGGTCGACGCCATCCAGCGCTCGATGATCTCGTTGCGGACGGTGAGAATCGTCGCCGCCAGCCAGTCGTGCGGACGCGCCGCCTGCTCGTCCTTGCCGATGCGATGCACCAGCGTGTCGAGGATGTTGAGCGCGAGCGGACCCCGCTGCGGCACGGTTTCGGTCTCGATCACCCCTACCCCCTTGTTCGTACGTGCAATGCCTAGGCGGTGGCCGGGCGCGCGGCAACGGATTCGGCGGTCCGGCCGCGATAGGCCTGCACGTCGAGCGCGGCGCCGAGCAGGAAGGCGTAGACGCTGAGCCACAGCCATGTCAGCGCGACGATGATCGCCCCCAACGAACCATAGGTCGCGCCGTAATTCCCGAAATTGGCCACGTAGATGCTGAAGCCGGTGGTCGCGAGCAGCCACACCGCGGTCGCGGTGACCGTCCCCGGCGTCGCCCAGCGCAGCCGCGCGCCGTGGCGGTACGGGCCGAACCGGAACAGCAGCGACGCGCCGGTGATGACGATCGTGGCGAGCAGCGCATAGGTGGCGACGCGGATCAGCGCGAGGACGATACCCGGGAACCACGGGATCAGCGCACCGATGAACGCCACCACCGCGCTTGCGGCGATGCCGAGGAAGATCAGCAGGATGCCGCCGAGCACGATCGCGAACGACGTCAGCGTCCAGACGATGAAGTTGCGCCTGTCCTTGACCTCGTAGGCGACGTTGAGCGCGGTCATCATCGCGGTCGCCGCCTTGCTGCCGCCGTACAGCGCGATGACGAGCGCGACGATCAGCCCGAGCCCCTTGCGCCCCTGCGAGCCCGAGGTGACGATATCGAGCTGTTGCCCGATCAGCGTGGCGACGTCGCCGGGCAGCGACACGAACAGCGCGCGAATGTCCTCCTGCACCGTCACCGGATCGGCGAACAGGCCGTAGGTGAAGACCGTGACCGCCAGGATCGGGGCGATCGACGAGATGATGTAGAAGGCCGCGCCGGCCGCGATCAGTCCGAGATTGTCGTCGTTCGAGGCGGTATAGGCGGCCTTCATCTGGCCCCACCAGTCACGCCGGAAGGATCGCCAGAGGTCGGTCGAGGACAGGTCGATGTTCATTACGGGGGCGAACGCAGCGCAGCGGCGTAGGCTCCCGGTCGACGGATTAGCCTGGGTTAGTTCGCTTCCCGTCGCCCCTGCGCAGGCAGGGGCCTATGGCTGTTTCGTGTGCCGGTCGGCCTGACACAGGATCGTCGCGCTATGTGTCAGATGTTGTTCGATATTCTACAGACATGAGCCCCTGCCTCCGCAGGGGCGACGGTCAGGACGGTTATACCGTGAAGCTCTCGCCGCAGCCGCATGCGCCCTTGGCATTGGGGTTGTTGAAGACGAAGCCGGCGGTGAAATCGTCCTCGACCCAGTTCATCGTCGAGCCGATCAGGTACAGGATCGATCCGCCGTCGACGAACAACGTGCCGCCCGGCGTCTCGATCCGCTCGTCCATCGGCTTGGCCTCGGTGACGTAATCGACCGAATAGGCCAGCCCCGAACAGCCGCGGCGCGGGGTCGAGAGCTTGACGCCGATCGCGTCGGCGGGTGCCTTGGCCATCAGCTCGGCGATGCGCGCCTCGGCGGTCGGGGTGAGCAGCAGCGGCGCGGGGCGCGCGCGGAGCGTGGTGGCCATCACAGCATCCCCAGTTCGAGCCGCGCGTCGTCGGACATCTTCTGCGGATCCCACGGCGGATCCCAGACGAGGTTGACGTCGGCGAAGGCGATGCCCGGCACCGCGGCGACGCGCATCTCGACCTCGCCCGGCATCGACTCGGCGACCGGGCAATGCGGGGTGGTCAGCGTCATCGTCACCGCGGCATGGCCGTCCGCGGTGACGTCGACGCCGTAGATCAGCCCGAGATCGTAGATGTTGACCGGGATTTCGGGATCGAAAATGTCCTTGAGCGCGTCGATCACCGCCTCGTACAGCGCGCCACCGGGTTCGTGCGCGGCCTCGCCGGTCGGTTTCTGCGCGAGGAAGCCCGACAGATAGTCGCGCTGCCGCTCCGCACCCGTGTCGACCGCGTCGGACACCTGCGCGCGCGGCGGCTTGTCGACCGCGTCGACCGTTTCGCTCCGCACCGAGTCGCTCATCCGAAAATCCTCTTCACTCGCTCGATCCCCGCCGCCAGCGCCGCCACGTCCCCGGGGCCATTGTAGACCGCGAAGCTGGCGCGCGCGGTCGCCTCGACGCCCAGCGCCGCCATCAGCGGCTGGGCGCAATGATGCCCGGCGCGGATCGCGACCCGGCTCTCGTCCAAGATGGTGCCGATGTCGTGCGGATGCACCCCCTCCATCACGAAGGAAACGATCCCGGCGCTGTCGTCCGGGCCGAGCACGCGGATCGAATTGACGTGCGACAGCGCCGCACGTGCCTCGCGCACCAAAGCGGTTTCGTGCGCGTGGATGCGGTCGAGGCCGATCGCGCGGACGTAATCGACCGCCGCCGACAGCCCGAGCGCGCCGACGATATGCGGCGTCCCCGCCTCGAAGCGGGTCGGTGCGGGGGCGTAGGTGGTGCGCGCGAACGAGACGCGGTCGATCATCGAGCCGCCGCCCTGATAGGGCGGCATCGCGTCGAGCAGGTCGGCGCGCGCCCACAGCACGCCGATCCCGGTCGGGCCGTAGAGCTTGTGCCCGGAGAAGACGTAGAAATCGCAGCCGAGCGCGGCGACGTCTACGCGCACGCGCGGCACCGCCTGACAGCCGTCGATCAGGATCTTCGCGCCGACCGCATGCGCGATGTCGCTCGCCTTCGCCACGTCGAGGATCGAGCCGAGCACGTTCGAGACATGCGCCAGCGCGACCAGTTTGTGCTCGGGGCGGATCATCGCCGCCATCGCGTCGAGGTCGATGCGGTGATCCGCGGTGAGCGGCATCACGTCGATCGCGGCGCCGATGCGCTCGGCGACCATCTGCCACGGCACGATATTGCTGTGGTGTTCGAGCATCGACAGCAGGATGCGGTCACCGGCCTTGAGGTTCTGCGCCGCCCACGACTGTGCGACGAGGTTGATCGCCTCGGTCGCGCCGCGCACGAAGACGATCTCGTTCGCGGGCGCGCCGATCAGGTTGGCGATGTTGGCGCGCGCGGCCTCATAGGCCAGCGTCATGTCCGCCGACCGCTGGTACACGCCGCGGTGAACGGTGGCGTAGGTGGTATCGTAGCCGCGGGTGATCGCGTCGATGACGGGCTTTGGCTTCTGCGCGGTCGCGGCGGTGTCGAGATACGCCCAACCCGCCGGGATCGCGGGGAAATCCGCGACCAGATCGAGCGGGCGACCGGCGGCGAGCGCAGTGTCGGTCATGCGCGCCGCCCGCGGTTCGACGCGCGGATGTTTGCGAAGGTCACGCCAAACGCGGTCGGCGCATCGTGCGCGGAAAAGGCCGAGGGCGCGGTCATCGCCGCCGACGCTGACAGATCATGGGCGTGTAGGACAGCGCTCACAACGCGCTCTCCAGCCACGCATCCGCGTCGGCGGCGAATGCGTCGCGGACCTGCACGGCGAAGCTTCGATCCCCCGGATCGAAGCTAGTTTCGCCGCGCACGTCACCGATCCGGTCGAGCGCGTCGGCGACGAACGCCTTCGTCAGCAGCGCCTTGGCGCGCGGCGCCGGAATGCCGCGGCTCGCCATGTAGAACAGGGCACGCGCATCGAGCTCGCCGACCGTCGCACCGTGCGCGCATTTCACGTCGTCGGCGAAGATCTCCAGCTCGGGCTTGAGGTTGACGGTGGCGGTGCGGTGGAGGAGCAGCCCGCGCAGCGATTGCTCGCCATCGGTCTTCTGCGCATGCCGCGCGACCTCGACCGCGGCGGCGAGGCTCGCCTGCGACTGATCGGCGGCGACCGCGCGCCACAATTGATGCGACTGGCCGTTGGGCTCGGCGTGGCGGACGCGCACCGCGCATTCCTGCCTGAGCCGGTCGCGGGTCAGCAGCGCGCCGCCATATTCGGCATAGCCGCCCTCGCCCGCCAGCGTGATCGCGGCGTCGATGCGGACGCCTTGGTCGCCCGCAGCGAGCATCGTGCCGATCAGGCTCGCGCCCTCGCCCAGCTCCGCCTCGTCGCGGAGCGTGACGAAGCCCGCGCCCTGCGTCATGCGGACGGCGCGCATCAGCCGCGCCGCCTTGCCGAGCCGGATGCGGGTGTTGCGGTTCGCCCAGCCCGCGCCGACGAACGTCTCGACGATCTGCGCCGAGGTGTCGGTGTCGAGCACGATCTCCGCCGCGACGTGATTGTCGCCGCCGATCGCGACATGCACGACCTGCACGGGGTGCGCGACCGCCTGCGCGTCGAGATGGAGCGACCAGCCGCGCGTGGCGCGCTTGCCGAGCGCGTGCGCGCCGGGGGTGAGGTCGCCGACGCGGACGCGGTGCAGGTCGCTGGCGGCGTCATCGAGCACGCCGTCGACGAACAGCAATTTCGCGCCGGGCAGGTCGAGGAACTGCGCGTCCGGACGCGTGATCGGTGCGAGCGCGGCGGCGGCGGCGATCCCGCCGAGATCCGCCCAGCGCCACGCTTCCTCGCGATTGGAGGGGAGGTCGAGGGTCATGCGATGGGGCCTTGGATGGCGTGCGACGTGGTGAAGATGCCAAGAAGGGGGTTCACGCGGAGGCGCGGAGACGCGGAGGTGAAGCGCGCGCGGCAGCGCGCCCGCATCATCGCGGTCGAGGAGAGGGAGAGCCGCTGGCGCGGCGAAGCGCTACAACTCCGCGCCTCCGCGCCTCCGCGTGCGCACTTCCCCTTCGCGGCTTCACGGCTTCGAGTGACCATTACGCCGCCACCTCGGCATAGCCCTCGCGTTCGAGCTGCAACGCCAGTTCCGGGCCGCCCGAGCGGGTGATGCGGCCGTCGGCGAGGACGTGGACGCGGTCGGGCTGCACATAGTCGAGCAGGCGCTGATAATGGGTGATGAGCAGCACCGCCTTGTCGGGCTTGCGCATGATCCGGTTGATGCCGTCGCCGACGATCCGCAGCGCGTCGATGTCGAGCCCGGAATCGGTTTCGTCGAGGATCGCGAAGGCGGGGTCGATGATCCCCATCTGCACCATCTCGTTGCGCTTCTTCTCGCCGCCCGAGAAGCCGACGTTGACCGGGCGCTTGAGCATGTCCTGCTGGAGACCGAGCGCATCGGCCTGCGCGCGGGCCAGCTTGAGGAACTCCGCGCCCGACAGCGGCTTCTCGCCGCGGCTGGTGCGCTGCGCGTTGAGCGATTCGCGGAGGAACTGGACGTTCGACACGCCGGGGATCTCGACCGGATATTGGAAGCCGAGGAACACGCCGGCGGCGGCGCGTTCGTGCGGCTCCTTCTCCAGCAGGTCCTCGCCGTTGAAGGTGATCGACCCCTCGGTCACCTCATAGCCGGGGCGGCCGCCGAGGACGTAGCCGAGCGTCGACTTGCCCGCGCCGTTCGGCCCCATGATCGCGTGGATCTCGCCCGCGTTCACCGCGAGCGACAGGCCTTTGAGGATCGGCTTGCCATCGATTTCGGCGTGGAGGTTTTCGATTTTCAGCATTGTTTCCCACCCGTCGCCCCTGCGCAGGCAGGGGCCTATTTCTCTATCAACACGCGGTGTCGCTTGTGGCGACAGACATGGGTTCCTGCCTTCGCAGGAACGACGAAGTTTAACCTACCGAGCCCTCAAGACTGATCCCGAGCAGCTTCTGCGCCTCGACCGCGAACTCCATCGGGAGCTGCTGCAGCACCTCGCGCGCGAAGCCGTTGACGATCAATGCGACCGCCGCCTCGGCGTCCAGCCCGCGCGACATCGCGTAGAACAGCTGGTCCTCGCTGATCTTCGACGTCGTCGCCTCATGCTCGATCTGCGCGCTGGGGTTCTTGACCTCGATATACGGCACGGTGTGCGCGCCGCACTGGTCGCTGAGCAGCAGCGAGTCGCATTGCGTGAAGTTGCGGACGTTCTCGGCGCTCGCCGCAACGCGCACCAGCCCGCGATAGGTATTGTCGGAGCGCCCGGCGCTGATCCCTTTCGACACGATCGTCGACTTCGTGTTCTTGCCGAGGTGGATCATCTTGGTGCCGGTATCGGCCTGCTGGCGGTTGTTCGTCACCGCCACCGAATAGAATTCGCCGACCGAGCCGTCGCCCGCCAGCACGCACGACGGGTACTTCCACGTGATCGCGCTGCCGGTCTCGACCTGCGTCCACGACACCTTGCTGTTCTTGCCTTGGCAGAGCGCGCGCTTGGTGACGAAATTGTAGATGCCGCCGACGCCGTTCTCGTCGCCGGGATACCAGTTCTGGACGGTCGAATATTTGATCTCGGCATCGTCCATCGCGACCAGCTCGACCACCGCGGCGTGGAGCTGGTTCTCGTCGCGCATCGGCGCGGTGCAGCCTTCGAGATAGGAGACATACGCCCCCTCGTCGGCGACGATCAGCGTGCGCTCGAACTGGCCGGTGTTCTCGGCATTGATGCGAAAATAGGTGCTCAGTTCCATCGGGCAGCGCACGCCCTTCGGCACATAGACGAACGTGCCGTCGGAGAAGACCGCCGAATTGAGCGTCGCGAAATAATTGTCGCGCTGCGGCACGACCTTGCCGAGCCACTTCTTCACCAGCTCGGGATATTCGCGGATCGCCTCGCTGATCGACAGGAAAATCACCCCCGCCGCCTTCAGCTCGGCGCGGAAGGTGGTGGCGACCGAGACGCTGTCGAACACCGCGTCGACCGCGACCTTGCGCGCGCCCTCGACCCCGGCCAGCACCTCCTGCTCGGCGATCGGGATGCCGAGCTTCTCATAGGTGCGGCGGATCTCGGGATCGAGCTCGTCGAGCGAGGCGATCGTCTTCTTCACCTTCGGCTCGGCGTAATAATAGGCGTCCTGATAGTCGATCGGCGGGACGTTGAGCTTCGCCCAGTCGGGCGCCTCCAGCGTCTGCCAGACGCGGAACGCCTTCAGCCGCCAGTCGAGCATCCATTCCGGCTCGTTCTTCTTCGCCGAGATATAGCGGACGGTGTCCTCGCTCAGCCCCTTGGGCGCGAAGTCCTGCTCGACGTCGGTCGCGAAGCCCCATTCGTACTTCTTGGCGACGGCGGCATGCGCCTCGGCGTTCTTGGTGGCCATGATTATGCCTCAACCTTCATCTGCTGCTGCGCCGCGGGCGGCGCGTCTGCGGCGAGTTGCGCGAGCGTGATCCCCGCCAGCGCCCCGCGCACCGCCTGGTTGACCGCACCCCAGTGCGGCTTCACCCGGCAATTTCCCTCGATCGCGCAATCGTGATTCGCCGCATCCACGCACGAGGTCATCGCGATCGGCCCCTCGACCGCCTCGACGATGTCGGCGAGCGTGATCGACGCCGGCGGACGCGACAGCCGGATGCCCCCGCCGGTGCCGCGCGCGCTGTCGATCAGCCCGGCCGCGGCGAGCTTGCTGACCAGCTTCTGCGCGGTCGGCAGCGGCACGCCGGTCTCCTCGGCGAGCAGCGTCGCATTCTGCCGCGCCATTCCGCCGCAATGCCGCGCGGCGGCGCCGAGCAGCACCACGGCATAATCGGTCAGGCTGGACAGTCTCATGCCGCTTGGCGCATCTGTTGCGAACCACTCTCAAATCGGATCGAATCGTTCCGATTGGGCAGATGGTCGTTTGTCGGCGCGAAATCAACCGCTGCGTGCGGATCAAAAAAAGGGCCCGGCATCGCTGCCGGGCCCTCCAGGAAAGAGACTTCCCTGAGGAAGCCCTTCGGGTCGCAGGAGTGTTATGCCGCCGATTCGGCCGCAAAGATTGGATGGATGCGACGCAAGCGGCGGCAAAATTTACAATTTTGCCGCAGGCGCCGCCGGTGCTTGATCTCTGCGCGGGCGGGGGCGAAACGCAGCGGCCATGGCCGACCTGTTTTCCCGCCTCGCGCGCACGCTCGATCCCGAAACCGCGCACGTCTGGGCGATCCGCGCGCTCGGCGGCTGGGGGCGCAGCGGTGCGCCGCTCGCGGGCGCGATGCCGCGGCTGGAGACCCGCGTCGCGGGGGTGACCTTCCCCAACCCGGTCGGGCTGGCGGCGGGGCTCGACAAGGATGCGCGCGCGATCACCGGGCTGGTGGCGCTGGGGTTCGGCTCGGTCGAGGTCGGGACGCTGACGCCGCGCGCGCAGCCGGGCAATCCGACGCCGCGGCTGTTCCGGCTGGCCGAGGACCGCGCGGTCATCAACCGCATGGGGTTCAACAACGGCGGGCTTGCCGCCGGCGTCGCACGCGCGCGCGCCGCGAACCGGCGCGGCGGGGTGCTGGGGATCAACGTCGGCGCGAACAAGGACGCGACCGATCGCGTCGCCGACTATGTCGCGGGGGTGCGCGCGGCGGCGGCGGTGGCGGATTATGTGACGATCAACATCAGCTCGCCCAACACGCCGGGCTTGCGCGACCTGCAACAGGGCGCGGCGCTCGACGAATTGCTGGCCGCGTGCGTCGCGGAGCGCGGGACGACGCCGTTGTTCCTGAAGATCGCGCCCGATCTCGACGCGGCGGGGATCGACGGGGTAGCGAAAGCGGCGATCGCGCGCGGGGTCGATGCGCTGGTGATCGGCAATACGACGATCGCGCGTCCGGCGTTGCGGAGTGTCCACGCCGGGGAGCTCGGCGGGCTGTCGGGCGCGCCGTTGCGCGCGCTGGCGGCGGCGAAGCTGGCCGAGGTGCGCGCCGCGACCGGCGGGCAGATCGCGCTGGTCGCGGCGGGCGGGATCGACAGCGGCGCGGAGGCCTATGCGCGGATCCGGGCCGGGGCGAGCCTGGTGCAGCTTTATTCGGCGCTGGTCTATGAAGGGCCGGGGCTGCCGCGGCGGATCGTGACCGAGCTGGCGGCGTGTCTGGCGCGCGATGGCTTCGCGAGCGTCGCGGAGGCGGTGGCGGCGTAGCAGCTCCGTCATTGCGAGCGTAGCGAAGCAATCCAGGGCCGGATCAGGACGCCCTGGATTGCTTCGCTACGCTCGCAATGACGGTCAGGGCGCCGGCTCGATCGCGACCTTGCCTTCGCGGCGCGGGTCGTAGCCGCCGTCGAGGCGGCCGTCGCGCAGGATGATGCCGTGGAGGCCCGAATCCTCGCCCTGCCCCGGCCGCACGACCACGCCGCGCGCCGCCAGCCCGTCGCGCACCGTGGGCGGGAAGCGCGACGCCTCGCCCTGGAAGCTGTCGCCCTTGGCGATCAGGTTCGGCAGCGCCAGCGCCTCCTGCATCGGCAGCCGCCAGTCGATGGCCGCCACCGCCGCCTTGCCGACATAGGCGAGGATCGCATTGCCGCCCGCCGAGCCGAGCGCGCCGACGAAGCGCCGGCCGTCGTCGAGCAGCACCAGCGGGGTCATCGACGAGCGCGGGCGCTTGCCCGCCGCCACCGCATTGGCGGCCGGCCTGCCGGCGGCATCGCGCGGGCTGAACGAGAAATCGGTCATCTGGTTGTTGAGGAAGAAGCCGTCGACCATCCGTCCCGAGCCGAAGATCGACTCGACCGTCGTGGTGATCGACACGACGTTGCCGCGCGCATCGCCGACGACGAAATGCGAGGTGCCGGTCGGCTCGAGCGTGCGATCGGCGGCCGCGGTGGGGGCACCGGCCGGGTCGCCCGGCGCGGGCGCGGGGCCGGCGCGGGTGCCGATCAGCTGCGCGCGTTTCGCCAGATAATCGGGCGCGAGCAGCCCGGCGACGGGCACGTCGACGAACGCGGGATCGCCGACGTAACGGTCGCGATCGGCGTACATCAGTCGGCTCGCCTCGGCGAACAGGAACCATGCCTGCGGATCGTTCGGCCCGCGCGTCGCGATGTCGGTGCGCTCCAGCAGCCCGAGCAACTCCAGCAGCCCGACCCCGCTGGCGGGCGGCGGCGGGGCGCAGACCAACAGCACGCGATACGGCGCGCAGACCGGCTCGCGCACCACCGGGCGATAGCCGGCGAGATCGGCGAGCGTCATCGTCCCGGCGAGCGGGCCCTGCGTGGTGCGCGCGACGATCCGCCGCGCGGTTTCGCCGGTGTAGAGCGCGTCGGGGCCTTCATCGGCGAGCCGGGTCAGGAAGGCGGCATAAGCGGGGTTGCGGAGCCGGTCGCCCGCGCGGAGCAACCCGCCGCCGGGGCGCGCGAAATAGGCGCGGACATCGGGCGCGCCCAGCTCGGCGTAATTGCCGCCGAGAAAGCGCGCGAGCCGCGGCGAGACGATGAACCCGTCCCTGGCGGTGCGGCGGGCATCGCCGAACAACGTGTTCCACGGGAGCCGGCCATGTTCGGCCTGCACCATCGCCAGCATCTTCACCGCGCCGGGCACGCCGGTCGCGCGCCCGCTGAGCACCGCCTGCGCGAACGGCAGCGGCCGGCCATTGTCGTCGAGGAACATGTCGGGCGTCGCGCCGGCCGGGGCGGTCTCGCGCCCGTCATAGACGCGCACCTGCCGCGCCGCGGCGTCGTAGTAGGTCAGGAACGCGCCGCCGCCGACGCCGGAGCTTTGCGGCTCGACCAGCGACAGCATCGCCTGCACCGCCACCGCCGCATCCGCCGCCGAGCCGCCGCGGCGCAGCACCGCCATCCCGGCATCGGTGGCGAGCGGGTTCGCCGAAACCACGAAGATCTGCGCCTTCGGGGTCAGGGCGGACGGGTTCGGGGCGGACGGGGCCGGTGCGGGCGGGGCGACCGCGGCCTGCGGGGCGGCGCACGCGCCCAGCACCAGGGCCGCGCCGAACAGGAGGGAGCGAAGGCGCAGCGCGCCGTGTCTCGTGCCGATCATCGCGCTCTCCGATAGCGGTGGCGCGGGACAGCGTCCATGCTGGCGCGGCGTTGAAATCCTTGGCATGACGCAAGGGAAAGGGCGGCACGCCCGCAAGGAGAGGAGCGGCACCATTATTCGTCGGCTGGAACCATTCCCCAATCTGGTGACGATGTTCTTCACCCGCGCCGCGGAGAAGGGCGACGCGCCGTTCCTGTGGCAGAAGCGCGACGGCCAATGGGTGTCGATCAGCTGGCGCGAGGCGGCCGAGACGGTCGCGCGGCTGGCGACGGGGCTGCGCGCGGTCGGGCTGGAGCGCGGCGACCGCGTGATGCTGGTGAGCGAAAACCGCCCCGAATGGTGCCTGTCCGATCTGGCGATCATGGCGGCGGGCTGCGTGACCGTCCCGACCTACACCACCAATACCGAGCGCGACCACGCGCACATCATCGAGAATTCGGGCGCGAAGGCGGTGATCGTCTCGACCGCGAAGCTCGCCAAGGGGTTGATGCCCGCGATCCTGCGCTCGATCCGGCCGCAGATGCTGATCGGGATCGAGCCGATGCGGCTGGGGCAGACCGCGATCGACGTCCACGACTGGCGGACGCTGATCGAGCAACATCCCGCCGAGGTCGCCAGCGTCGCGGCGCAGGCCGATTTCGCGCGCAGCGATCTGGCCTGCATCATCTATACCAGCGGCACCGGCGGCGCGCCGCGCGGGGTGATGCAGCATCACGGCGCGATCCTGCACAATGTCGCGGGCTGCTCGGCGGTGGTGGCGGAGGATTTCGGCTGGGGCGACGAGGTGTTCCTGTCGTTCCTGCCGCTCAGCCACGCCTATGAGCATACCGGCGGGCAGCATTTCCCGATCGGGATGGGCGGGCAGATCTATTACGCCGAGGGGATCGACAAGCTCGCCGCCAATATCGAGGAGGTGCGCCCGACGATCATGTTCGTCGTGCCGCGGCTGTTCGAGGTGCTGCGCACGCGGATCAGCAAGGCGATCGAGCGGCAGGGCGGCCTGCCCGCCAAATTGCTCGCCGCCGCGCTGGATATCGGGGCGAAGCGTGATGCCGGGCGGCTGCGGCTGGGCGACCGGCCCAAGGCGCTGCTGGTCGACACGCTGTTCAAGCCTAAGATCGCGCGCAAGTTCGGCGGGCGGATGAAGGCGATGATCTCGGGCGGCGCGCCGCTCACCCCGGAGGTGGGGGTGTTCTTCCAGTCGCTGGGCATCACCTTCCTGCAGGGCTATGGCCAGACCGAGGCGGCGCCGGTGATCTCGTGCAACCGCCCCAGCGCCGGGGTGACGATGGACTCGGTCGGCCCGCCGCTCGCCGATACCGAGGTGAGGATCGCCGAGGACGGCGAGATCCTCGTCAAGGGCGAGCTGGTGATGCACGGCTATTGGCGGAACGAGGCCGAGACGGCGCGGGTGCTCAAGGACGGCTGGCTGCACACCGGCGACATCGGCGAGATCGATGCCGGCGGGCGCATCCGCATCACCGATCGCAAGAAAGACCTCATCATCAACGACAAGGGCGAGAATGTCGCGCCCCAGAAGGTCGAGGGGCTGCTGACGCTCCAGCCCGAGATCGGGCAGGCGATGATCGCCGGCGACCGCAAGCCGCACATGGTGGCGGTGCTGGTGCCCGATGCCGAGTGGAGCGCCGAATGGGCCGCGGCGCACGGCAAGCAGGGCGCGGTGCTGGCGGAGGATCCGGCGTATCGGTCGGCGGTGCAGGCGGCGGTGGATCGCACCAATGCGATGCTGTCGGTGACCGAGCGGGTGCGGCGGTGGATCCTGGCGGACGCGCCGTTCTCGATCGAGAACGAGCAGCTCACGCCGAGCCTGAAGATCCGCCGGCATGTGTTGCGGCAGGTGTATGGCGCGCGGCTGGATGCGCTTTATGGGGCGGGGTGAGCGGCGCTCCATTTTTGAGCGATCCGTCGGCGATGTAACGCCGTCGCCCCTGCGCAGGCAGGGGCCTATGTCTGTTTAGTCGGTGTGTGCGGGTCCGGACACAGGGGCCGGTCGTGTGTCCACGCTGTCCCGCGTGACGCGACAGACATCGGCCCCTGCCTTCGCAGGGGCGACGGTTACATGTTGATCTTTTCCCATAGATCCTCCCAATCGGGGTTCATCCGCCCGATCAGGTTGAGCTTCCACGCGCGCTTCCACTTCTTGAGCGCCTTTTCCCGCGTGATCGCTTCGAGCACCGTGTCGTGCTGTTCGACATACACCAGCCGCGTCAGGCCGTGCTCACGGCAGAAGTCGGAACCCCTGCCCTCGCGGTGCTGCTGGACGCGCGCCGCCAGATTGCCGGTCACGCCGATGTAGAGCGTGCCGCTGGGTGCATCGGTCATGATGTACACCCAAGCCATCGTGCGGCAGCGCTCCGAATGAGAGACGCAGGGGCGACGGTCAGTTGCCCGCGCTGACCCGCCAGACCGTGTTGCCGACATCGTCCGCGACCAGCAGCGCGCCGGCCTTGTCGGTGATGACGCCGACCGGGCGGCCGTGCGCCTCGTCGTCCTTGTTGAGGAAGCCGGTCAGCACGTCGACGGGCTTGGCACCCTTCACCGGCCAGCCGCTCGCGTCGAAGGGCACGAACACGACCTTGTAGCCCGACAGCGGCTTGCGGTTCCACGACCCGTGCTCGCCGATGAACGCGCCGCGCGCGAAGCGGTCGCCGAGCTTCGCGTCCGCCGCGAAGGTCAGCCCGAGCGCGGCGACGTGCGGCCCCAAGGCATAATCGGGGCGCTTGGCATATTGCTGCAATTGCGGGTTCTTGGGCTCGACGCGCGGGTCGATATAGCCGCCCCAGTAATACCACGGCCAGCCGAAGTGATCGCCCAACTCGACCGCGGTCAGGTAATCGGGGACGAGGTCCGAACCGAGCATGTCGCGCTCGTTGACGACGGTCCACAGCCGGTTGGTGCCGGGGACCAGCGCCATGCCGTTGGCGTTGCGGAGCCCGGCGGCGAAGACGCGATACTTCTTGCTGTCGGGATAGACCTGCAGGATCGCGGCGCGATCGTGCTCGGCATCGAGCCCGTCGTCGGCGATGTTGGTCGCCGAGCCGACCGAGACGTAAAGCGTCTTGCCGTCCTCCGCGACGATCACGTTGCGCGACCAGTGGTTGCCGCCGCCGGGGTAGGTAACGACCGTCTCGGGACGCGCGGTGATCTTCGTCTCGCCGTCGCGGTAGGGCACACGAACCAGCGCGTCAGTGTTGGCGATGTAGAGCTGACCGTTCAGCAGCGCCATGCCCGAGGGCGAGTTGAGCCCGGTGAGGAACGGCGTCTTCACTTCCGCCACGCCGTCGCCGTTCGCATCGCGCAGCAGCGTGATGCGGTTGGCGGACGGCACGCCCGCGCCGACCCGGCCGAGCAGCTGGCGCATCACCCAGCCCTTGATGCCGCCGCCGGAGCGCGGCGGCGAATTGGTCTCGGCGACCAGCACGTCGCCATTGGGCAGGCGGTAGAGCCAGCGCGGATGGTCGAGCCCGGTCGCGAACGCGGCGGTTCTGAGCCCGGCGGCGGCGGTCGGGGCTTCGCCGGCCTTCCAGCCGATCGGGTCGGCGGTCTTGACGGTCGGGAGCACCTGTTCGCGCGGCGGCGTGATGTCCGGGCGCGCGCCGGTCACCGCCGCAACGTCGCGCCGCGCGGCGTCGGGCCACGACAGATAGAGGAAGATCGCGACCGCGAGGGCGATCAGCAGGCCGATGACGGCGAGGACGTGTTTGCGCATGACGCGAATGTAGGCGCGCGCGCGGGGGGACGCTACCGGGTTCGTCGGTGCGGTTCGTCATTGCGAGCGCAGCGACGCAATCCAGCGCCGGATCAGGACGCCCTGGATTGCTTCGCTCCGCTCGCAATGACGGTCGTCAGTCCTCGACCCCCTCGGGCACCGGCACCGGCGGGTGGAGGCGCAGGCGATTGATGCGGCGTTCGTCGGCGTCGGTCACCTCGATCCGCCAGCCGCTGGGGTGGTCGATACACGTCCCCGGCTCGGGCACGTGCCCGGCGAGCACCGCCGTCAATCCACCGATCGTGTCGACGTCGCTTTCCGCCTCGGCGAGCCGCGCGTCGACGGTGGTGCCGACATCCTCCAGCTCGACGCGCGCATCGACGTCCCATGCGCCGCCGTCGAGCGGCACGAGCAGCACCTCGGGCGCGTCGTCATGCTCGTCCTCGATCTCGCCGACGATCTCCTCGATCAGATCCTCGATCGTCACGAGGCCTTCGGTCCCCGAATATTCGTCGAGCACGATCGCGAGGTGGATGCGCGACTGGCGCATGTCGGCGAGCAGGTCGAGCGTGCCGCGGCTCATCGGGACGTAGAGCGGCTGGCGGATCAGCGCCTGGATGTCGGTCGGGCGCTCGCCGCCCGCCGCGAGGATCGCGAACACGTCCTTGAGGTGGACCATCCCGACGACATGGTCGAGGTTGCCGCGATAGACCGGCAGGCGGCTGACGCCGGCTTCGTGGAAGACATGGACGAGATGGTCGAAGGTGGTCGCTTCCTCGACCGCGATCACGTCGGCGCGCGGCACGCCCACGTCACCGGCGTCGCGCTCGCTGAAATGCAGCAGGTTGCGGACCATCTGCCGCTCCAGCGCGGTCAGGTCGCCCTTGATCTCGGGCGCGGGATCTTCCTCGTAGCGGTCGATCGCCTTCTCCAGCAATTCGCGCAAGGTCGCCTCGCGCGGCTCGCCGAAGATCATGTTGCGCAGGCCGGTCCACAGCCCGCCTTCATGGTGCTCGCCGCCGTGCGCGGCGCTACTTCGGTCGTCGGCCATGGCCGTGGTGTTCAATCCTCGCGAATCAGATAGGGGTCGGCGATGCCCAGATCGGCCAAAGCGTCGCGCTCGATCTGCTCCATCGCGTCGCCCTCGTCGTCGGTCATATGGTCATAGCCTAGCAGATGCAGGCAGCCATGCACCACCAGATGCGTGAAATGATCGGCCGTGCCGATGCTCCGCTCCGCCGCCTCGCGTTCGCAGACGCCGTGGGCGAGGACGATGTCGCCGAGCAGCACCTCGCCATCGTCGCTGTTCTGCGTGACGGTGTCGATCAGGTCGGG
Source organism: uncultured Sphingomonas sp. (assembly GCA_913776255.1). Lineage (GTDB taxonomy): Bacteria > Pseudomonadota > Alphaproteobacteria > Sphingomonadales > Sphingomonadaceae > Sphingomonas. The sequence continues at coordinate 20,250 of CAJYLV010000021.1, forward strand.
CTGGACCATCGGGAAGGACAGGACGTTGGTGGGCTTGTCCTTCTGCCGGTACTGGCGGTTGAGGGCCTGCACCTCGTCGTCGGTGGCGAGGCGGACGCTGATCTCGACATGCGCGGGGGTGGTGATGAGATCGCCGTACGGGGTGCGCGCGATCGCGGCGCGCGCGGCGGCGAGCGCGCGGGCGTCCCAGTCCGTATCGGGCCACGGGTCTTCGCGGGTGAGTTCGATGTGGATCATGTCAGCCGAGGTCTGTGTGGGAGAAGTCGTCGCCCTTGTAGAGCAGACGCGCGCCGTGCGCCTTGGCGCAGGCGTAGGCGAAGCAATCGCCCATGTTCAATTTGGCCGGGTGTTTCGACAGCTTGCCGTATCGCGCGGCGGCGTCGATCGCGGCGCGACCCTCGGGCTCGCCGATCGTTACCAGCCGCAATTCGGTCAGCTGGGCGAAGTCGGCGATGACGGCACCGGCCTCGGCAAGATCGATCCCCCATAAACGGGCGATCGCGTGCGCGGCCTCCCATGCCCCGACCGCGCAATAGCAACGATCATTATGCGCCTCGATCGCGTCCGAGAAGGCGTCCGCCTCTGCTTCGCCGTCGATGATCGCGACGATTGCGGAGGCGTCGACGAAGATGGTCAATCGACGTCCTCGTCACTGAGCGAATCGTAGAACGCCTTGTCCGCCAACAGCCCGGTACGCTCGCCCGACGGAAGGGTCTTGCGCCACGCCGTCAGACGTTCGCGCAACGGAACATGAACATCGTCGCGCGCCAGTTCATGCTGGAGGGCCAGCTTCACTGCTATCGTCTTGGAGACGCCACGCCGCTCGGCAAGCCGTGCCGCCAGCACGTTCGCTTCCTCATCCTTGATGTACAAAGACGCCACGACATCCTCCAGAATATCCTTCTAAGGTACTAAGGATATCCCGCCACGTCAACCCGACACGCCCTCATACGCCTCCACGATCCGCCCGACGATCGGATGGCGCACCACGTCGGCGGCGGTGAAGCGGCACAGCGAAATGCCCTCCACCCCCTCCAGCCGCGTCGTCGCATCAGCGAGCCCGCTGGCGCCGACGCCGCCGGGCAGGTCGGTCTGGTTCGGGTCGCCGCAGATCACCATCCGGCTGTTCTGCCCGAAGCGGGTCAGGAACATCTTCATCTGCGCCGGGGTGGTGTTCTGCGCCTCGTCGAGGATCACGAACGCGTCGCCGAGCGTCCGGCCGCGCATGAAGGCGATCGGCGCGATCTCGATCTCGCCCGACGCGATCCGCCGCTCGACCTGCTCGGCGGGCAGGCAGTCGTATAGCGCGTCGTAGAGCGGGCGGAGATAGGGATCGACCTTCTCCTTCATGTCGCCGGGCAGGAAGCCGAGCCGCTCGCCCGCCTCGACCGCGGGGCGCGACAGGATCAGCCGCTGGACGCTGCCCGAGATGAGCTGGGCGACCGCCTGCGCGACCGCGATATAGGTCTTGCCGGTGCCCGCCGGTCCGAGCGCGAAGATCATGTCGTGCGTGGTCAGTTCGCGCATGTAATGCGCCTGCGCGGGCGTGCGCGGGACGATCGTCTTCTTGCGTGTGCGGATCATCACCGACGGCGTCGGGCTGCGCTCGGCGGAGATGATCCCGTCGAGCACCGGCTCGGCCGCCATCGCGATCGAGGCGTCGACGAGGCCGGTGTCGACCTCCTCGCCGCGCTGGATCCGCGCATAGAGATCGTGGAGCACGTCGCGCGCCAGCGCCACCTGCTCGGCGGTCCCCTCCAGCCCGACGCGATTGCCGCGCGCGGTGATATAGACCCCCAGCCGGTTCTCCAGCGCCACCAGATGCTGGTCGTACTGGCCGAACAGCCGGCTCAGCAATTGCGGGCGATCGAAGACGACCTCGACACGCGAACGCTCGCCCGTCTGGGCGGGGACGGGTTTACGGCTCATGCGGCTCCTGTGGCGATGGGCGTCACGCGACACAAACGCCGCAAGGGGCGGAATGGACGCAGCGCATGACGGCACGATGGCATCGCCGGCGAATGTGACAGGCGATGCGCGCAGGGGGAAGGCGGAATCGTCATGATGTTCGTCACCCCGGACTCAGTCCGGGGTTACGCAGGGTCACGCCGCCGCGAGCGCGCGCACCTCGCCGGTCAGCGACAGCGGCCCGGCCTGGGTCAGCGTCACGTCGAGCACGTCGCCGATCGCGTGCGGGCCGACGACGTGGACCGATTGCAGCCACGGCGACTTGCCGAGCCATTGCCCGTCGCGCTTGCCGCGGCGCTCGATCAGCACGCTGCACGCGCGCCCGACCGAGGCGGCGTTGAACGCGGCCTGATCGCGGTTCAGCGCCGCCTGCAACCGCTGGAGGCGCTCATCCATCACCTCGGCCGCGATCTGCTCGCCGAGCGTCGCCGCGGGGGTGCCGGGGCGCGGCGAATATTTGAAGCTGTACGCCTGCGCATAGCCGACCGCATCGACGAGGCTGAGCGTCTCGGCGAACTCAGCCTCGGTCTCGCCGGGGAAGCCGACGATGAAGTCGCCCGACAGCGCGATGTCGGGGCGCGCGGCGCGGATGCGGTCGAGCAGGCGCAGGTAGCCGTCACGCGTGTGCTGGCGGTTCATCGCGCGCAGCACCCGGTCGCTGCCGGCCTGCACCGGCAGATGGAGGAACGGCATCAGGCTCTCGACGTCGCGGTGCGCGTCGATCAGCCCCTGCGCCATGTCGTTGGGATGGCTGGTGGTATAGCGGATCCGCGCCAGCCCGTGGATGCGGTCGAGCGCGCGGATCAGGTCTTGGAGCCCCCGCCCCCCGCCATCGGTCCAGGCGTTGACGTTCTGCCCGAGCAACGTGATCTCGCGCGCGCCGGCATCGACCAGCGCCTTCGCCTCGTCGACGATCGCCGCGAACGGGCGGCTGATCTCCGCGCCGCGCGTATAGGGGACGACGCAATAGGTGCAGAATTTGTCGCAGCCTTCCTGCACGGTCAGGAACGCGCCGGGCGCGACCTTGCGGCGGGCGGGCAGCGCGCCGAACTTCGAGGCGAGCGGCATGTCGGTGTCGAGCGCGGCCTCGCCCTTCGTCGCGGCGGCGACCAGCCTGGGCAGATTGTGATAGGCCTGCGGGCCGACCACGACATCGACCTTGGCACGGCGGACGATCTCCTCGCCCTCGGCCTGCGCGACGCAGCCGGCGACCGCGATCATCGGCGCGCGGCCCTCGGCACCCGCGACCTTGCGGACGCGGCCGATGTCCGAATAGACCTTCTCGGTCGCCTTCTCGCGGATGTGGCAGGTGTTGAGCACGACGAGATCGGCGGCACTGGCGTCGTCGGTGGCGACCATCCCCTCGGCGGCCATCAATTCGGCCATGCGCTCGCCGTCATAGACGTTCATCTGGCAGCCGAACGACTTGACGTGGAAGGTCTTCGGAAGGTTCTTTAGGGGCACGGACATGCCGCGCGCCTTAGCGGAAAGGCGTCAGGCTGGCCAGCGCAGCGACATGTCGACGCGGTCCAGCCCCGGCGCATAGCCGTCCGGCACCACCCGTTCCACGACGAAGCCGAACCGCGCGTAGAAGCCCTGCGTGTGCTGGCTGGTGTCGAGCCGCACCTGCCGCACCCCCGGGGTGGCGCGGGCGGCGGCGAGCCGCGCTTCCGTCAGAATGCGCCCCAGGCCGGTGCGGTGCTGCGCATGATCGACCATCCCCCAGCAGAAGCCGGCGGTTTCGCCGTCGGCGGCGACGCGGTGACCGCCGCACGCGACGATCGCACCGCCGCGCTCGACGACCTGAAACGCCCAGCTGGCGGCATGCGCGTCGAGGAAGGCGGCGAAGTCGGCGCGCTCACCCGCGGCGAAGAAGGACGGCGTGTTGCCGTCGAACAGCGCGAGACAGGCGGCGCGGTCGGCGGCACCATAGCCGCGAACGCGGATGTCGGTCATCGCTGCGTCTTGAGATAGGCGATCAGGTCGGCGCGCGCGAGCGGGTCGCGGACCCCCGCGAACGTCATCGTCGTGCCCGGCACGGTGGCACGCGGGTCGGCGAGCCATGCATCGAGTCGCTGGTCGTCCCACACGCCGTGCTGCGCCTGCAATGCGGCGGTATAGCCGAAGCGCGGGCGGTTCTGCGCGATCGGCGCGCCATAGACGCCGTGCAGGTTCGGGCCGTTGCGATCCGCGCCGCCGGCCGCGATCGAGTGGCAGGCGGCGCATTGCCCGAAGCGGCGCGCGCCCGCGTCCGCATCGGCGACCTGCAGATATTGCGCGAACGTCGGGTTCGGCCCGAGCCGCGCGCGCCGCTCGGCGCTGTCGTCACGCGAGCAGGCGGCGAGTGCGAGCATCGCAGCGAGGACGAAGCGAAGGGTCATGCCGCCGCCGCGATCTGCGCACGCGCCGCGGCGGCGATCGCCTTGCGGTCGCCGTCGGGGACGAACGGCGCGAGGAAGTGCAGCGTCGCGACGAACGTGCCGCGGCGGTTGAGGACGCGCTTGGCATGATCGGCGCCATGCTCGGCGCCGACCCACGCCACATCCGGGGTCGCCGCGCCATAGTCGATCCGCACCGGCTGGACGCGGACGCCGGGCGGCGGCGGGGCGAGCGCGGCGAGCAGCCCGGCCTTGAACGGCCCCAGCGTCACGCCGTCGCCGGTCGTGCCCTCGGGGAAGATCGCCACCGGCTGCGGCCCGGCGAGCCGGTCGCGGAGCGCCGCGACCTGCGCGTCGATCCCCATCCGGTCGCCGCGGCGCACGAACAGCGTGTTGTTGAGCGTGCACAGCCAGCCGACCAGCGGCGCGTCGCGCAGCTCGGCCTTGGCGACGAACGCCGCTCCGCTCGCCCCGGCCAGCGCGAGGATGTCGATCCAGCTCACATGGTTGGCGAGCAGCACCGCGTCGCGGCGCAGCGGGGTGCCAACGACGCGCACCCGCGCCCCGACGATCCGCGCTACCCAGCCAAGGAACCGCCGCGGCCATGGCGAGCGCAGGCGGAAGAGTCGCCATGTCCCGTGCAGACAAAGCGCGACGACCAGCGCCGTCGCCAGCGCGACGAGCCGTGCCCAGCCGCGCGCATTCAACCGCATGTCAGTCCTTGCGGAGCGCGACGCCGTACAATTCCATGCGGTGGTCGACCAGCCGGAAGCCGAGCCGCTCGGCGATCGCCTTTTGCAGCAGCTCCAGTTCGGGATCGACGAATTCGATAACCTTCCCGGTCTCGACGTCGATCAAATGGTCGTGATGCGCCTCGGGCGAGGGTTCGTAGCGCGCGCGGCCGTCGCCGAAGTCGTGACGGTCGAGGATGCCCGCCTCCTCGAACAGCCGCACGGTGCGATAGACGGTGGCGATCGAGATGCCGGGGTCGATCGCGGAGGCGCGGGCGTAGACCTTCTCCACGTCGGGATGGTCTTCCGCCTCCGACAGGACGCGCGCGATGACGCGACGCTGTTCGGTGATACGCAGGCCCTTTTCGTGACACAGCGCTTCGAGATCGATCTTGCGAGCCATGATCGCCATGTAATGGATCGCGCTTGTTGCGAAAAGCGCTACCGACTCGCAAAAGGCGATTATCGATGAATTTCGAGCGCGCGGGCGTAGGTGTGCGCGTCGAACGCCTGTCCGTCGCGCCCGCGGTAATAGTTGCGGCGCACCCCGGCATGACGGAAACCGTGCGCGGCGTAGAGCGCGACCGCCGGGTTGTTGGCGCGCACCTCCAGATGCAGCTTCGCCACCCCGCGCCCCTCGCATTCCGCGATCACCCCGCGCAGCAACGCCGCGCCGACGCCGCTGCGGCGCGCGGGCGGGTCGACCGCGATCAGCAGCAGTTCGGCCTCGTCCATGATCGCGCGGATCAAGGCGAAGCCGACCACCACCTCGTCGACGCGCGCCAGCGTCAGCCAAACGCCGGGCATCGCGAGGATGCCGATACACTGGCTGCGCGTCCACGCCTCCCCATAGCGCGGGTCGAAGGCGGCGAGCATGATGCGGTCGACCGCCTCCGCGTCGCCCGCGCCGCCGGGTGCCAGCTCGATCAGCCGCACCCGCGTGCTCATGCGGCGGGCGCGGCCGCGGCGGCCGGCAGCTTGGCGTCGGGCGCGCGGCCGTAGACGGGCACCGGCGGCAGCGCGCGTGCGGCGGGCGGGAGCAGCAGCGCATGGCGCGCGTCGGGCAAGGTCTCGTCGAGCGGCACGCCCGCGTCGAGCGCGGCGAGCCAGCGCGTCCCGCTGCCGATCGCGCGGCGACCGTCGAGCGCCGCCAGCGCCGCCGCCGGGGTGAGCGAGCGGGCTGCGTCGAGCGCGGCGAAGGGAGCGGTGAAGCCCTGCATGAAGACCTCACCGTGCCCGCCTTCCATCACCACCGCAAGCGGGCGCGGATCGGTGGCGAGCGCGGCGACCGCGACCAGCGACGGCGCGCCATAGCCGGCGATCGTCGCGCCCCAACCGAAGGCGAGCGCGCGCGCGGCTGCGATCCCGACGCGGATGCCGGTGAAGCTGCCCGGCCCGACATCGACCAACACGCGGTCGGCGCGCCCGCCGCCGGGCAGCGCGGCGATCATCGGCACCAGCCGTTCGGCATGGCCGCGCCCGACCACGTCATGCGTGTGCGCGACCAGTCGATCGTCCTCGAACAGCGCGACCGAACAGGCGGCGGTCGCGGTGTCGATCACCAGGGTGCGCATCAGGCGAGGCGGTTGAAGGTCTCGAAGGCCGGGCGCGGGTTACGCGGGTGGAGCGTCGCGGGATCGCCATAGCCGAGCGTGGCGATGAAGTTGGTGCGCACCGCCGGCGTATCGGCGAAGAACGCCTTGTCGACCGCACCGGCATCGAAGCCCGACATCGGCCCGACGTCCAGCCCCAGCGCACGCGCGGCGAGGATCAGATAGCCGCCCTGCAGCGACGAATTGCGGAACGCCGACGCCTCGCGCAGTTCGCGATTGCCGTCGAACCAGCTCTTGGCGTCGACGTGCGGGAACAGCTCGGGCAGATGTTCGTGGAACTCGACGTCCATGCCGATCACGACGCTGACCGGCGCCTTCAGCACCTTGTCGCGATTGGTGTCAGAGCAGCCGGCGGCGAGCGTCGCCTTGGCCGCGTCCGACACGCACCAGACGAATCGCGCCGGCAGCTGATTGGCCGAGGTCGGCGCCATCTTCAGAAGGTCCCACAGGGCCCGCAACGTCTCCTCGCCGACCGGCTGGTCGCGATAGTGGTTGAAGGTGCGCGCGGTGCGGAACAGCTGGTCGAGCGCCTGGTCGTCGAGCGGGGCGGCCATCGGTAAACTCCAATCGTCGGGAAGAGCGGCGCGCGGTCAGACCGCGCGGACCTCGGTCACTTCGGGGACGTAATAGCGCAGCAGCTGCTCGATGCCGTTCTTGAGCGTCGCGCTCGACGACGGGCAGCCGGCGCACGCGCCCTGCATGCGCAGGAACACCTTGCCCTTGTCGAAGCCGCGATAGACGATGTCGCCGCCGTCGTTGGCGACCGCGGGGCGGACGCGCGTGTCGATCAGTTCCTTGATCTGCGCGACGATGTCGGCGTCCTCCGGATTCTCGGCGAACGTCTCTTCCTCGGCCGGGACGCTGAAGCCCGCGCCGCCGGTGCGGAACAGCGGCATCTGCGCGGTGAAATGATCCATGAGGATCGCGAGCACGTCGGGCTTCAGGTCGCGCCAGTCGATGCCGGGCGCGGCGGTGACCGAGACGAAGTCGCGCCCGAAGAACACGCCCGTCACGTCGCCGAGCCCGAACAGCGCGTCGGCCAGCGGGCTCGCCTCCGCCTCCTCGGGGGTGGCGAAGTCGCGCGTGCCGGCATCCATGACGGTGCGGCCGGGCAGGAACTTGAGCGTCGCCGGGTTGGGCGTGGCTTCGGTTTCGATCAGCATGGCCGCGATGTGGCGCGTGCGGCGCGCCGGATCAAGCACACAGGGCGAAAGCGATCGTTTCGGGCGGGATAGATGGCGCCGTCGTCGTTCCGCGACCCTTCGTCATCCCCTGCCTAAGCGACACCTCGCCGAAAGTGCGGGACCGTGCCGTCGCTAAGCCGTACCCCGGCGGAGGCCGGGGGCCAGTCGGGAAGGTGGTTCAATCGGTCACACACCTTCCCCAACTGGGCCCCGGCCTTCGCCGGGGTACAGGAAGGGGATTTTTTGCCGAGGTCTCGCGCAGGCGGGGATGGCGGCGCGGTGGCCGGTCACCCGTCCAGCTGCGCCACCGCCGTGTTCCATTTCGCGACGTTCGCGCGCGCCTCCTGCACGAAGGCGGAGCGGCGGACCGCGCCGAGGAACAGGTCGGCGATCCATTTGCCGGGGCGGCGCAACGGCCGCTCGAACTGGATCAGCAGCACCACGCGCGTACCGTCGGTGTCGTTCCACACCTCATGGTCGTAGGTGTCGTCGAACACCAGCGTCTCGCCCTCCGACCAGCGGACGATCCGGTCGCGGACGCGCATCCGCACGTCGCCGTCGCGCGGGACGATCAGCGCGAGATGGCAGGTGATGAGCCCCTTGGTCACGCCGCGATGCGCCGGGATGTGCGTGCCGGGCGCAAGGATCGAGAAGAAGGCGGTGGTCAGCCCCGGGATCCGCGCCAGCACGTCGCGGGTGCGCGGGCAGCGGGTCAGATTGTCGTCGATGCGATAGCCATAGCCCCACAGGAAATAGGACCGCCACTTGCCGGGCTCGGCGATCGCGCGGTGATCGGGGGAGATGGTGGCGAGGCTGGGCGCGGCATCGCCGACCAGCGCCACCGCGCGCGCCTCGGCGAGAATGTCCTGCCAGTGGGTGCGGAGCAATGCGGTCCAGGCGAAATCGCGCACGTCGAGCACCGGGGAATTGCCGACCAGCGACGACCCCGCGATCAGCCGGTCGACCGTCCCGCGCAGCCGCTTGCCGACGCGCACCGGCCACGGGCGGCCGGGTTCGGCGACCAGCGTGGACGATGCCGGCGCCGCGAACGTTCCCGATGCGGTCATTCTCAGGTCGGACCTCATTATCTACTTGTCGATCAGTCAGTTGCCTGTCGCAGGGCCAGGGAAAGTCGCGGCGAATAAACGCGCATCGCGGCCAGAACGTGGCGCACAAAGGCGAAGGAAAGGCGTGCGGGCGTTGCCGCGCGCCTCGCCCGCCCCTACTATTGCCGGATGCATCCTTATTCGCGCGCGCTCGCGAAGCCGCTCGTCGCCCTCCTGCTCGTCTCCGTCGCGCTGCCGCTTCCCGCGCAGCAGCGCGCGCGGCGCGCGCCGGTCGCGACCAAGACCGTCCCGACGCAGGCCGCGGCGCCGGTCACGGTCGACACGCGACCGTGGCTGTTCGCCGATTCGGACATCCCGCCCGACACCAACTGGCATTTCGGCGCGCTGCCCAGCGGCCTGCGCTATGCGGTGCGGCGCAATTCGGTGCCGCCGGGGCAGGTGGCGGTGCGCGTGCGGATCGACGCCGGCTCGCTGTACGAGAGCGACGCCGAACAGGGCTTCGCGCATCTGATCGAGCATCTGTCATTCCGCGGCTCGAAATACGTCCCCGACGGCGAAGCCAAGCGCGTGTGGCAGCGGTTCGGCGCGACCTTCGGCAGCGACTCGAACGCCTCGACCACCCCGACGCAGACCGTCTACAAGCTCGACCTGCCCGGCGCGACCGACGTGAAGCTCGACGAGAGCCTCAAAATCTTCTCAGGCATGATGGCCGCCCCCGCGATCAGCGACGCCGGGCTCGCCGCCGAGCGCCCGGCGGTGCTCGCCGAACAGCGCGAGGCGCCGGGGCCGCAGGTCCGCTACGGCGACGCGCTGCGCCAGACGTTCTTCGCCGGCCAGCCGCTCGCCAGCCGCTCGCCGATCGGCACGATCAAGACGCTGGAGGCGGCGACCCCCGCGACGGTGCAGGCGTTCCACGACAAATGGTATCGCCCGTCGCGCGCCGTGGTCATCATCTCGGGCGACATCGACCCGGACGTCGCCGCGAAGCTGGTCGTCAAGAATTTCGGCGGCTGGCAGGGCAAGGGCGCCAACCCCGCCGACCCGGATTTCGGGACGCCGCAGACCGGCGACCCGATCGCCAAGACGATCGCCGAGCCGTCGCTGCCGCCGATCGTCGCCACCGCGGTGCTGCGCCCGTGGAAATATCAGAGCGACACGATCGTCTTCAACCAGAAGCGGATGGTCGACCAGCTCGCGATGCGGCTCATCAACCGCCGGCTGGAGACGCGCGCGCGCGCCGGGGGCAGCTTCCTGCAGGCGTCGGTCAACCTCGATGACGTGTCGCGCTCCGCCAACGGCACTTTTACCAACGTCATCCCGATCGGCGACGATTGGGAAGCGGCGCTGAAGGACGTGCGTGCGGTGATCGCGGATGCAATGGCGACCCCGCCGACTCAGGGCGAGATCGACCGCGAGCTGGCCGAGTTCGACGCCGCGATGAAGAACGACGTCGACACGGCCCGCGTCGAGGCGGGCGCGAAACAGGCCGACGACATGGTCAGCGCGCTCGACATCCGCGAAACGGTGGCGGGGCCGCAGACCAGCTACGACATCCTCAAGCAGGCGCGCACCAAGGGCATGTTCACCCCGGCCGCGATGGTCGAATCGACCAACCGGCTGTTCAAGGGCGACGCCAACCGCGCGCTGGTCAACACGCGCACCCCCGACGAGGGCGCGGCGGCGAAGCTGGCGGCGGCGATGAAGGCCGACGTGTCGAAGCTGGCGGGCAAGCGCACCCAGCAGGCGGCGGTCGATTTCTCGCGCGTGCCGAAGCTGGGCCAGCCGGGCAAGACCGTTGCGCAGGCGCGGGTCGGCGATCCGCCGATGGAGCAGGTGACGTTCGCCAACGGCGTGCGCGCGCTGATCTATCCGAACGCGTCCGAGACGGGCCGCGTCTATCTGCGCGTGCGGTTCGGGCGCGGCTATCAGGCATTGCCGTCCGACCGGCCGACCCCGGCCTGGGCGGGCGACACCGCGCTGATCGCCAGCGGGATCGGCACGCTCAACCAGAGCGATCTCGACCAGCTGACCACCGGACGGCGGATGGGGCTGGACTTCGACATCGGCGACGACGCCTTCCTGTTCGGCGCGCAGACCACGCCGGGTGATTATGCCGACAATCTGACGTTGATGGCCGCCAAGCTGGCCGCGCCGCGCTGGGACAAGGCGCCGGTGGCGCGCGCGCGCGCCGCGATGCTGGCGGGCTATGCCGGGCTGTCGTCGTCGCCCGACGGCGTGCTGGCGCGCGACCTGGAAGGGCTGTTGCGCGACGGCGACCCGCGCTGGGGCGTCCCGACGCTGGAGCAGATCGAGAAACTCGACGCGGCGTCGTTCAAGAAGCTCTGGCAGCCGCTGCTGGCGACCGGCCCGATCGAGGTCGATATCTTCGGCGACGTCAAGGGCGACGAGGCGATCGCGGCGGTGGCCAAGAGCTTCGGCGCGCTCAAGGCGCGCCGCGGGGACGATCCGCGCTCGCCGACGGTGCGCTTCCCCGCACATGTCGCGCAGCCGGTGCTGCGCACACACGACGGTGACGACAATCAGGCCGCGGCGGTGATCGCGTGGCCGACCGGCGGCGGATCGGCGGATCATGCCGAGCAGCGGCGGCTCGATGTGCTGGCGGCGGTGTTCAACGACCGGCTGTTCGACCGACTACGCTCGGTGGCGGGGGCGAGCTATTCGCCGACCGCACAAAGCCAGTGGCCGGTCGGGCAGCCCGGCGGCGGGCGGCTGGTCGCGATCGGCAAGGTCGCGCCCGACAAGGTGCCGCTGTTCTTCCAGCTGTCGCGCCAGATCGCGAGCGAGCTGGTCACGACCCCCGTCAGCGAGGACGAGCTGCGCCGCACGATCGTGCCGATGCTGCAATATATGGCGCGCGCCTCGTCGGGGAACCAGTTCTGGCTGCTCCAGACCAGCGGCGGGACGTTCGATCCGAAGCGGATCGAGGCGAGCCAGAGCCTGGTGAGCGACTTCACGACGATCACCCCCGCGCTGTTGCAGGCGACTGCGGCGAAGTATCTGAAGCCGGAGAAGGACTGGACGATGGCGGTGGTGCCGAAGAAGGCCGCCGCTGCGGTGAAGTGACCGTCTGACCCGTCGCCCCTGCGCAGGCGGGGGCCGATGGCTGTCGCGTGTGTCGATCGGGTCGACACAGCGATCGTGGTCTGTGTGTCGGATGGCGCGCGGCACGACGCAGACATGGGCCCCTGCCTGCGCAGGGGCGACGGCGGGTTTGGCGGCGGTTACGTCAGCAGTTTCGGGCCGCCCTTGGTGCTGAAGCGGGCTGCGACGGCAAGGTAAATCCCGCCATATGGCCCGTCGCCCCTGCGAAGGCAGGGGCCTATCTCTGCTTCGTGTGTTAAGCCGTCTGACACACTGCGCAACGCCCGAGTGTCGGATGGCCCGCGGCACGACACAGACATGGCCCCCTGCCTGCGCAGGGGCGACGGGACTTACGCCAGCAGTTTCGGGCCGTCCTTCTGCAGCTTCGCGCGCAATTGCTCGCCGAACATGCCGAGCAGCCCGGGCAGCTCGAACAGAGCGTGGACGTTGCGCTCGGTCACGTCGAGCCGGACCGCGACGCGCTGGCCCATGCCCTCGATGACGAAATTGAGGGTGTCGCCGTCCCAGCGATGCTCGCTGACGTGCCCGCCGGGGATATAGCCGGCCAGCTTGTCGAACCCGCCCTCGATCCGCGCGCGCGCGCCGGCGACGCCGAGCTGGTGCGGCAGGTCCACTTCGATCGGCTTGCTCATGCGCTCCATCCCTGACGTGTCATGCTGCACTGATACGCCTCGCAAGCGTCATCGTCACGCCCTACCTCGCGCGCATGGCTTGCGATGCCGCGCGGGGCGTCGCAGGAGGCGATCGTCACCCGCGGCAAAGGATGCGCTGCCCTGTCCTATCGTTCCTCGATCGAAGCGTTTCCGCGGCGCTATCCCGCGCTCGGCGCGCTGTTGCTCGGCGTCGCCGCGGCGTGCGGGTTCGCGCCGCTGGAATATTGGTGGCTGGCGATCGCCGCCTTCGCCGGCTGGATCGCTTTGGTCCATGCCGCGCCGACGCGCGGGCAGGCGCTGTGGCGCGGCTGGGCGTTCGGGGTCGGGCATTTCACGATCAACGACAATTGGTTCCAGCACGCCTTCACCTTTCAGGACCAGATGCCGCACTGGCTGGGCTATGCCGCGCCGCTCGCGCTGGCGCTGTACCTCGCGGTGTTCCCGGCTTTGTGCGCGGGGCTGGCATGGCGCGGGCGACGGGCGCGGATCGACGGCGGGTTCGTGCTGCTGTTCGGCGCGTGCTGGATCCTGACCGAGTGGATGCGGAGCTGGCTGTTCACGGGCTATGCGTGGAATCCGCTCGCGGTGATGTGGGTGCCGGTGCAGCCGGTGGCGTGGCTGGCGACCTTGGTGGGCACCTATGCGCTGTCCGGGCTCACTGTCGTGGCGGCGGGAGCGCTGTTGTTGCTGCCGGCAGGACGCAAACAGATCGGCATCGGCGTGGTCGCGTTCGCGATCCTGACCGTGGCCGAGCTGCTGAGTTACCGGTCGGCACCGGCACCGGCACCCGCCGCCGCGGACGCGCCGCGGCTCGTCGTCGTGCAGCCCAACGTGCCGCAGGACCAGCGCGGCGAGAGCGATCAGGCGATGATGCTCGCGCGGCTGTTGCGGCTGTCGGGCGCGCCCGGCGCGGCGCCAAGGCTGGTGATGTGGCCGGAGGGCGTGATCCGCGACTTCATCGAGGATGACTATCCGTTCTGGGTCTATGGCAACACCAGCCCGTGGCTGACGCGGACGCGGATGGCGTCGGTGCTGGGGCCTCGCGACATGCTGCTGACCGGCGGCACCGCGCTCCAGTTCGACGGCAGGGGCGAGGTGACGACCGCGAGCAATTCGGTGTTCGCGCTCGACGCGCGCGGGCGGATCCGCGGGCGCTACGACAAGGCGCATCTGGTGCCGTATGGCGAGTATCTGCCGATGCCGTGGCTGCTCAAGCCGCTCGGCCTGTCGCGGCTGGTGCCGGGCGACATGGACTTCGCGCCGGGGCCGGGGCCGCGCACGATGACGGTGCCCGGGTTCGGCGCGATCGGGATGCAGCTGTGCTACGAGATCATCTTCTCGGGCGAGGTCGTCGACCCGGAGCAACGTCCGCGGCTGATCTTCAATCCGTCGAACGACGCCTGGTTCGGCACTTGGGGGCCACCGCAGCATCTGGCGCAGGCGCGGCTGCGCGCGATCGAGGAAGGGCTGCCGGTCGTGCGCGCGACTCCGAACGGGATCTCGGCGGTGATCGCGGCGGATGGCGCGCTGCGGGCGACGGTGGCGCATCATGTCGGCGGCGCGGCGGTCGTGCCGATCCCGCCCGCACGCGCCCCGACGCCGTTCGCGCGGCTGGGAAACTGGGCGGCGTTGCTGGTCGGGACAGTCCTGACGCTCGTCGCATTTGCGTTGCGGCGTCGATCGCGGTAACGACATAAAGCTATCTTTATATCGTTATCTCCCGGAGCCTCCATGCGTCAGTCGTTCATCTTCACGTCCGAGTCGGTGTCCGAAGGCCATCCCGACAAGGTCGCGGACCAGATTTCGGATTCGATCGTCGATCTGTTCCTCTCCAAGGACCCGCAGGCGCGCGTCGCGTGCGAGACGCTGACCACCACCCAGCTGGTCGTGCTGGCGGGCGAGATCCGCGGCAAGGGCGTGTACGAGAACGATCAATGGGCGCCGGGGATCGAGGAAGAGATCGAGGCGACCGTCCGCGCGACCGTGAAGCGGATCGGCTATGAGCAGTCGGGCTTCCACTGGAACGAATTCCGCTTCCTCAACGAGCTGCACGGCCAGTCGGCGCATATCGCGATGGGCGTCGACGAGAGCGGCAACAAGGACGAGGGCGCGGGCGACCAGGGCATCATGTTCGGTTACGCGACCGACGAGACCCCCGGCCTGATGCCCGCCACGCTCTATTACAGCCACAAGATCCTCGAGCGGCTCGCCGCCGACCGCCACTCGGGCGCGGCACCGTTCCTCGAGCCGGACGCCAAGAGCCAGGTGACGTTGCAATATGAGAACGGCGTCCCGGTCAAGGCGACCGCGCTGGTCGTCTCGACCCAGCATGCGCCGGGCTATTGCGAGAAGGGCGACAATGCCGACGCCGCCAAGTACAAGGTCCTGCACGATCACGTGATGGGCGTGTTCAAGGACGTGCTGCCCGACGGCTTCATCGACGACGCGACCAAGATCTACATCAACCCGACCGGCCAGTTCGAGATCGGCGGGCCGGACGGCGACGCCGGGCTGACCGGGCGCAAGATCATCGTCGACACCTATGGTGGCGCGGCCCCGCACGGCGGCGGCGCGTTCAGCGGCAAGGACCCGACCAAGGTCGACCGTTCGGCGGCCTATGTCGCGCGCTATCTGGCGAAGAACGTCGTCGCGGCGGGCCTCGCCAAGCGCTGCACGATCCAGCTGTCCTATGCGATCGGCATCGCCGAGCCGCTGTCGGTCTATGTCGACCTGCACGGCACCGGGACGGTCGCGGAAGCGAAGCTGGAGGCGGCGCTGCCGCAGCTGGTGCGGCTGACCCCGAAGGGCATCCGCGAGCATCTGGCGCTCAACAAGCCGATCTATTCCAAGACCGCCGCCTACGGGCATTTCGGCCGTGACGCCGAGGGCGACCTGTTCACCTGGGAAAAGACCGACCTGGTCGACGCGCTGAAGCAGGCCGTCGCCTGATGTGATGTGGGGGCGGTTTGGTCGCCCCCCCTCGTCATTGCGAGCGGAGCGAAGCAGTCCAGGGCCGACCAGGACGCCCTGGACTGCTTCGCTCCGCTCGCAATGACGAAAAATGGCGCAAGCGCTTCAGTTCTTCCCGACCGTCATGCCGGGCTTGTCCCGGCATCCACCGCGGCACACGGCAAGAGGCCGCTGGGAAGCGGAACGGTCGACCCCGGACCACGTCCGGGGTGACGAGCAGCGCGAGGCAACGGCTCATGCCACCACGCCCCGCGTGACGCGGCCCCCGCTTTGTTCTACCGCCCCTGTCCATGATCGCGCATCTCAAGGGCATCCTGACCTCGACCGGCACCGACCATGCGGTGATCGACGTGCATGGGGTCGGCTATCTGGTCGGCGCGTCGGCGCGGACGCTGGCGGCGATCGGCCCGGTCGGCGAGGCCGCCACCCTGTTCACCGAAATGCTGGTCGCCGAGGACTTCATCCGGCTGGTCGGCTTCGCGAGCGCCGCCGAGCGCGACTGGTTCCGGCTGCTGACCGGGGTGCAGGGTGTCGGCGCACGGGTGGCGCTGGCGATCCTGTCGGCGCTGGAGCCCGCCGACATCAGCCGCGCGGTGATGGCGCAGGACAAGGCGACGGTGGCACGCGCCAATGGCGTCGGCCCGAAACTGGCCGAGCGGATCGTCCGCGAGCTGAAGGACAAGGTCGGCGGGATCGCGCTGGGGCCGTCGGCGGCGGCGCAGGTGGTGCCGGTCGGCGCATCGTCGGACGCGGTGTCGGCGCTGCTCAACCTCGGCTTCCGCCCGGCCGAGGCGGCGAGCGCGGTCGCGGCGGCGGAGGACGAGCTGGGGGACGGCGCGTCGCTGGATGCGCTGGTGCGGCTGGCACTGCGCAAGGCGGCGAAGTAGCGGGGCTTTTTCTTCGAACGCCCACACTCTCCAGCGTTTAAAGACGTGAGGTCGGATGTACGGTTCGTCATTGCGAGCGTAGCGAAGCAATCCAGGGCGTGTTGGTCCGGCTCTGGATTGCTTCGCTACGCTCGCAATGACGGATCGATTTGACGTCAGCCCGCTCGACGCCGTCGCCCCGGACTGGATCCGGGCCCCGCTTCCTTGGCCAGCACGAAAAAGCGGGATCTCGGATCACGTCCGGGATGACGGACTGGGAAGAGACTGCCCGCTCAGACCCGCCCTGTTGCCGCCGGCATCGTCAGCTTCAACGTCGCCAGCAGCGCGGTGAAATGCGCCTGCGCCTCGGGCGTCGGCCCCGGATACGGTCCCTCGGTCGGCTGGTCGCCGATATAGCCCATGTCGGCCTTGCCCTCGGGCAGGCTGTAGAAGCCGAGCACGAACAGGTTACGGAGCCGGTCCATGAACGCGACCGGTTGCGCCATCGCCGCGCTGGGCGCCTCGACGGTCAGCGCGTCGAGCAGCGTCGCGCGCTGCGCCGCCGTCGCTGCGGTGAACGCGCCGCCGTGCAGGACGCGGCTCTGCGCGTCGAGCCACGTCAGCCCGGCGATGATCTTGGCGCGATCGGCCTGCTGCTGCGGATAGGGCGCGCTGATCCATTCGTCGATGAACGCGCCCACCCCCAGCGTCCCCGCCGCCGGCGAAGCGGCATCGGCGGGCAGGATCATGTCGCCGAGCATGTCGACCGTCGCGCGCTGCGGCTTGGTCAGCGTCAGCGGCCACGGCACCTTGGGCGCGGTCAGGTCGGGATCGCGGCCATAGCCCTTGGCGGCCGGCATCGGCACGACGCTCGCCGGCCAGTCGACGACCTTGAATGACGGCGGGGCGCCGGTCGCCTGCGGCGCGGCGGCAGCGGCGACGCCGCGATTGGCAAGCGACAGCGCGGTCGCGGTGGCGAGCCATTGCAGCGTGGTGCGGCGGGTGAAGGTCATGCCAGCGCTCCTGACGACAGACGGGTGGCGAGCCGCTCCGACGCGCGCAGCGCCAGCGCGAGGATGGTCAGCGTCGGGTTCTTGTGCGGCCCGGAGGCGAAGGTCGCGCCGTCCATCAGCACGACATTGTCGACGTCCCACGTCTGGCCATAGCTGTCGACCACCGAGGATTTCGGGTCGGCGCCCATCCGCGCGGTGCCGAGTTCGTGGATGATCTCGCCGCCGGCGGTCATGATCTGCTCGGGCGGCAGGTCGGGATCGAGGATCGCGCCGTTGAGCCGCTTGAACACCGAATGCGCGGCACGGCGGCCGTGCGCGACCTGGTTGACCTCGTGTTTCGACCAGCGGAACGCGAAGCGCAGCACGGGGATGCCGAACCGGTCCTTTACGGTCGGGTCGATCTCGCAGAACGTGTCCTTGTTGGGGATCATCTCGCCGCGCAGCGTCAGCCCGATCGTCGCGCCCGAGGCGTTGCGCACCGCCTGCTTGAGGTCCTTGCCCCAGACGCGCGGCAGCGCCGCCTCGGCCGGCACGCCGAACCGCCCGCCGATCTCGAAATGATAGCCGCGCGCGAAATCCAGCTCGCCGCGCTTCTGCTGCTCGTACAGCCAGAACGGGATATAGATGTGCTGGCCGCCGATCCCGTCCTCGTTGTAGCGCGGGCGCCCGGCGAGGCCGGGGATGAAGGCGCGGAACGACGCGCCGGTCGAGTCGGTCAGGTTGCGCCCCAGCTCGCCCGACGAATTGGCGAGCCCGCGCCCCGCTTCCCCCGAATTGAGCAGCAGCCGCGTCGTCTCGCCGGTCCCCGCCGCGAGCACCACCGCGCGCGCCGTGACCTGGTGGCGCTGCCCGGTCTTGCGGTCGACATATTCGACCCCCGCCGCGCGGCCGCGCGCGCCCATCACGACGCGCGACACCATCGCGTCGGTGACGACGCGCAGCTTGCCGGTCGCCTTGGCCATCGGCAGCAGCGAGGTGGTGGTCTGGAACATCGCGCCGATCGTGCAGCCGCGCGTGCATGGCGTCGCGTTGAAGCAGGCGCTGCGCGGGGCGACCTTGTCGGGCATGTCGCGGGTCAGCACCGCGGTATGCGCGGCGCGGACCGGGATGCCGAGGCTCTCCGCCGCCGCGGTGATGAGCAATTCCGGCACGCGCGGCCTGGGCGGCGGCATCAGGCAGCCGGCGGGCGAGTCCGGATGGTTCTCAAGGCCGATCGGGCCGCCGTTGACGCCGATCATCCGCTCGACGCGGTCGTAGAAGGGCGCGACGTCGTCATAGCCGATCGGCCAGTCGACCCCGAGCCCGTCGCGCGAGAACGGCTTGAAGTCATAGGCGCCGAACCGCGGCACGTGCCGGCCCCAGTGGTTGGTGCGCCCGCCGAGCATCCGCGGCCGGTACCAGCGGAAATCGCTGCCCTCGGTCATCGTATAGGGCTCGCCCTCGACCTGCCAGCCGCCGTCGACGGTCGCGTCGAAATAGCCGAACGGCTTGTCGGGGGTGCCGGTGCCGCGCAGCGGCGCGTCGCTTTCGGGCGCGAACATGTTGACCTCGGCCTGCGGGTCATAGTCGCGCCCGGCCTCGAGGATCAGGCAGCGCACGCCGGCCTTGGTCAGCGTATAGGCCGCCATCCCGCCCGCCGCGCCCGAGCCGACGATGATGACGTCGACCGGTCCCTCGCCCGCCATCGCGATCACCGCGCCGCTCCGGTCGCCGAGGCGCCGATCCGGCGCAGCTTGATGTTGCGGAAGGCGACCGGCTCGCCGTGGTCCTGCAGCCCGATCACCCCGCTGTCGAAGGTGCCGAAGTGCGGCATCTTCGCGAACTTGGACCCCGCCACGCGTTTGCGCCACGCCTCGTCGCCGTACGAGACGTCGGCCGTCGGCGTGCCGTTCAGCCACTGGCGGATTCGTCCGTTCTGGACGAGCAGCCGCGCATGGTTCCAGCTGCCCGCCGGCCGCGAGACTCCCGCCGGCGGCACCGTCATGTCGTAGAGCGACCCCGCGCGATGCGTCGGGATCCTGCCGTCGGAGTGCCCTGCGTCGTCGAGCACCTGCATCTCCAGCCCGGTTTCGTACAGCAGCGGCGCGCCGGCGACGTTGCGCGCCAAATACAGCACCCCGCTGTTGCCGCCCTTCTCGACCTTCCAGTCAAGCTCCAGCTCGAACGCGCCATAGGGCTCGGTGGTGACGAGGTCGGTGCCGCTCATCTTGCCGTCGGCCTTGGTCAGCAGCAGCGTGCCGTCGCGCACCGTCCAGGTCGAGGGCGCCGCGCCACCGCCGAACGCGCCCCAGCCGCTCAGGTCGCGCCCGTTGAACAGCAGCTTCCAGCCCTGCGCGCGCTCGGCGGCGGTGAGGCTGTTTTCCTTCGCCAACGCCGCGCCCGGCGCCATCAACACCAGCGCCGCCGCGATGCCCATCGTCCAACGCATCTTCACTCTCCCGCCATCGTCGTGCGCCCGAAGCCGCCGTTGCGAAGAGGCTTAACGCTTTCATTTTTGTTTACAAGAAAGCCCGAATTCCGCCCGGGGACGTTTTGGGCTGATGCGCGTTAGGCGCTGCGTCCATGGAGAGAGGCGAAGCGCGTGGCCCAACGAACGATCATCGTGACGGGAGCGGAATCGGGGATCGGCGCGGCGTGCGCGGCCGCGTTCGGCGCGTGCGGCGACCGCGTCGCGATCCTCTATTATGCGGATCGCGCCGCCGCCGAGGTCACCGCCGGGGCGGTGCGCGCGGCCGGCGGCGCCGCGCTGACCGTGCAGGCGCATGTCGACGAGGAGGGCTCGGTCGCGGCGGCGTTCGCGGCGGTCGAAGCCGAATGGGGACTGGCCGACGTGCTCGTCAATTCGGCGGGGCTGAACATGAGCGGGGTCACGGTCCGCGCGATGACGCTCGAGCAATGGCGGCGATTGCTCGACACCGACCTGACCGGCGCGTTCCTCACCTCGCGCCGCTTCCTGACCGGCCGGGGTGACGCGCCCGGCGATGCGGCGATCATCCACATCTCGTCGATCCACGCCTATGCCGTGCGCGCCGGTGGCGCCGATTATTGCGCGGCGAAGGGCGGGCTCTCCAATCTGGTCGAGACGCTGGCGATCGAGGAGGCGCCAAACCGCATCCGCGTCAATGCGATCGAGCCGGGGATGATCCTGACCCCGATGAACGCCCGCGCGCAGCAGGACGACACCTATCGCCGGACGCTGGAGAAGAACATTCCGCTCGGTCGCGCCGGCCGGCCGGAGGAAGTGGCGGACCTTGCCGTGTTCCTCGCCTCCGATCGCGCCCGCTACATCACCGGCGCGCGGATCGTCATCGACGGGGGCCTGTCGCTGATGCAGGCGCTCGGCGCATGAGCGACGACGCGATCGCCGATCCGCACCGCAAGGACGCCGTCGCCGGCACCGACGTCGCGCTCGACTTCAACGTCAAGCGGATCGAGACGCTCACGCTCGACGGTCCGCCCGCGTTGCTGACCCGCGACCTGATGAGCCCCTATGTCTGGCGCGAGTCCGACGGGCGCTGGGGCCTGATGGTCCGCGCGGTCGTCCGGCCGGACGCGCCGCTGACCGACACGGGGCTGATCTGGAGCGGATGGAGCGACGACGGCGTGCACTTCACGATGCTCGCCGCCCCGTCGCTCGCGCCCGGCCCCGGCGACCATGACGCGGGCGGCGTCGAGGACCCGACCGTGATCCGCGGCGACGACGGCTATATCGTCTATTATTCCGGCGTTCGCGCCGACCATGCGCATAGCGAATTGTCCTATGCCACCGGGCCGTCGCTCGACCGGCTGACCAAGAGCGGCGTCGCGCTCGCCTCGACCAAGTCGGAGGGCAACACCAAGGAAGCGACGATCGACCGCACCGCGGACGGCCGCTGGCGGCTGTTCTACGAATATGCCGCCGACGAGGCGTCGCGCATCGGGCTGGCGATCGGCGCCGCGCCGGGCGGGCCGTGGAACGAGCAACCCACACCATTCATGCCGCGCACCGACAGCTGGGACGACTGGCACCTGTCCACCGGCCCGTTGCTGACCGACGATCCGGCGCTGCCGGTGATGTTCTACAACGGCGCGACCCGCGACGCGCGCTGGCGAATCGGCTGGGTGGCGTTCGACGCCGACTATACGCGCGTGGTGGCGCGCGGCATCCAGCCGCTGGTCACCCCGCCGCCGGTCGACGACCGCACCGCCACCGACATCGCCTTCGCCGCCTCGGTGGTGATCGACGCGCAGGGCGCGATCTGGCTGTACTATTCGCTGGAAGACCGCCGCCTCGCCCGCGCGCTGATCCGCCGCAGCTGAACGCTGCGGTGGGGGAATCGACGCTGTCGGGGGTTGGCGGAGACGGAGGGTATCTAAGGGGCACGGAAAAGCTGGGGTTCGGGGGCGCTCTAAAACCACGACCCCCGTTTCAACCCCTGCCTCGATAAAGTTACGAAACGCCCGCTAACGACTCGAGCGTCATAAAATCGCCTAGCGTTCGCTTCCGGCCTACTTCATCAAAATCCACATCAAACTTATTCCCGTCGATCTCAACAACCGTTCCAAACCCGAATTTCTTATGACTGACACGTGCGCCGAGCAAAGCATTATGCACAAAGTTGGTAGCCGCAGAGATACGACTCTCTTTGCGAAGATCAAAAACCCCACCTGAAGGCTCATCGCCTCCAAAGCTTGGCCTAATATTACTCAATTCACGTTCAAGTCTTGACACGGACGCGATCAAGGCATCGATCTTCTTACCGTTTGACTCCTCGGCACTTACTGTCACGCTGGTTGGCACGACCGTCTCAAACCTAAAGTTCTCGACGAATGAAATGTACGTCTTTTCTTCTGCAGCAGCGCGGGCAGCCTTGATACTGCTACTCAACTCCCCAATGAAGCGAGTCGTATCGTTATACTCTAGATCGTGTGGGTAGAATGCGTGCGCTATGACACTCGTGTCAAACGGCAACGATGTAATACGATCACATATCAGAATTGCCGGCTTCTTAGTCGACAAGCGCATGCCAAGCTCTAGCATAACATTAGGGCTTTTACCGGAGCAGTCACAAACAATAATCTCATTCTCATATATATTCTTGAGTATCTTTCCGTGGATAACGTCGTTGTTCTGATTCTCCCAAACCGGTTGAGGATCCATACCCGCGTCCAAAATAGCACGCTCGATAACCTTCTGGACCCTAGCCCAGTGATCAACTGAATAGATCGGCTCGATTGCCCCCATCGGCATAATGATGCCGCAAACCCCTTCAGAAATGGCGACCATAACTCATCCCATTCGCATGCCTCAACGCCAGCATAGCCGGGTGAACAGCGAGCCACCACGATGAATCGTCCTCAGCGACAGCGATGACTCACAAAAAGGCACTTTTATACAGAAGGTTGAGGCTTGCGCACCGCAGCAGCCCGTTTAGCATCAGCATCGTTTATCGAGGATATCCCGCATGCCGACGCTACACAATTATAGGCTCTTCATAAGCCACGCCTGGCGGTACAGCGAGGGGTACAACCGGGCTGTGGATTTCCTTACCGACGCCTCAAATTTCGCATGGTCCAACTATTCGGTACCCGTCGACAAGAAATTTGAAGGAATGAATAAGACTCAGCTACAACAGCAGCTGGCATACCAGATCAATCCCACTCAATGCGTTGTAGTTCTTGCTGGAATGTACGTAAATCATAGCGATTGGATTCTTTACGAGATGGCGTATGCTAAGGCACTTAACAAGCCGATTCTTGGCATCGTACCGTGGTCTGCAGAGAAAACTCCTAAGATTGTTTCTGATTACGCAACCAAGATGGTTAATTGGAACACTTCCTCGATTGTCGCGGGCATTCGTGAGATCACGCCTTGAGTGGCCCGGTGCAATTTGAATATCCGGCGCTCTTTGAAACCGCCGGAGCTATGTCCTCTGAGTCTCAGACTTCATTTTTAAGGCTAATACGTGGCGAATACGCCTTACTGATTATCGCTGCCGTTCTTTCTATGAGTTGGAGCAAAAAGGCGGGCTTCTTCGCCATCTACGCGGCAGTTCTCTTAGGGTCCCTTTCTGTTTTAGTTGCCCGCAGCCTTTGGAAGCCCGAACAGGGGTGGTACAGAGGGCGCGCGCTGGCCGAGTCGATCAAGACTTCATGCTGGCGGTACTGTATGCGCGCCGAGCCGTTCGGCGATGCGCCGACTTGGGATATGCCACTTAAGGCCCTTCGCGAGCACCTGCTCGAAGTTCTGCGGGTTAATCGCTCTATTGGTGACAGAATGCCCCCGGATAGCTCAGCGAACGACCCTATTCCAAGGTCAATGCAATTGGTCCGGGCATTGTCGCTTGCTGAGCGGAAGGAGTACTATCTCGAATTTAGGGTGAAAGAGCAACGAATTTGGTATGCCCGGAAGGCAAAAGCGAACAAGACCGCTAGCCGATGGTGGTTTGGTGTAGGCATAGCCGCCTACGCCATCGGCATTTCACTTGCCCTCGCACGAATCGTATATCCGTTGTGGGAATTATGGCCTATCGAACCAGTAATTGTTTTCGCATCGGCTGTTATTGGTTGGACGCAAGTCAAAAAGTTTAATGAGCTCGCTTCTTCATACACGCTCACCGCCCTAGAGATCGGCTTGATAAAAGACAAGGTCGATGCCGTCGTGACTGAAGCTGAGTTCTCAGAATTTATTAATGACGCAGAACAGGCTTTCTCTCGTGAACACACCCAGTGGGTCGCGAGGCAGCAGATCGATTGAGTATAGTGTGAAAGCTAAGCTGATGGCGCGCCGGCTAATGGCATTGAGGTAAGATTAGCTAGCGCGCCGAACGAGGTTCTTGGTAGATGGCACTTCCGCCAAGCCACTCTCGATCAACGCTCGCCCATAATCTGCATTGATCACGCCGGTCTGCCCGGCGCACCACCGTCCGCACTCGCGCAGGATGCGGATGCGGATCGTCTCCCCCGGCGCGTCGGGCGTTAGCGCCGTTCGTCGGGGGAGGTTCGTCACGAGACGGACGATCGCGTCGCTCACGGCTTTGCGGCGGCTCCGGCGGGCGCTGGCTTGCCGGCCTTCGGCTTGACCTCCTCGGCCAACCCATTGCCGATCAACTGGCGCGCATAGTCGGCGTTGATCGCCGGTTCGTCACCTTCGAGCCATTCACCGCAGGCGCGGATGATACGGACCTTCATGGTAGCGCCTTCCGTGTCGTGCTTGAGGGTAACCAGGGAGGGAGTGCCGAGGAGCGCGCGGTCGCACTCGCTCTCCGGCACCGGATCGCCTGTTACGACAATTGCTTCGACGGGCGCGCCCATCAGCCCGCCGCCGCCGCATAGTCGCCGTAGATCAGCGCCTTCGGCTGGCGCACGGCGAGCGCGATGCGTTCTTCGGCGAGGATCGTCACCGCGTTGCGGACGAAATTATCCCGGTCCTCGGTCGAGATCAGGACGACCGGCTCCATCCGATCGTAAATTGTGGCGGAGTTGGCAAAATTGCCGACGAGGAATTTCCCGACCGGCATGGACGCGCTCGGTGCGACCTCCAGTCCCCACGCGCTCGCCATTGCTGCGCCCATCGGCCCGGAACCGATGTAGCGGCCCTCGCTGTCCTTCAACCCCTGCAAGCGCAGCCAGTCGGCGGAGTTGACGACGACGCCGGTGGCGGGAAGGTCCGACGCTTCGGCCTGTGCTACGGCGCGCAGCAGCACGTCGAACTTCGAAATGCCCGCGGCCTGCCCGGTGGCGTCGTAAGCGGTCGCTTGCGGGATCAGACCCAGCAAGTTCGTGCCGACGCCATCGCCCAGCAGAAGCTGCTGCTCCTCGCGGAGCGCCAGCCCGTAGCGCAGTTCACCGTCGATCAGGGTCCGAAGCTGCCCGCCGTCGTCCAGCACCTGCCGCGAGGCTCCGACCCAGTGCGCGATCGTCTGAACCTTCGCCTGCGCCAGCTCCCACGCCATGCCGCTTTCGGGCTTGAGCGCCATCTCCGCGACGGTCGCCGCGGCATTGTCGCGGACGGTCTGACGCGGGTACTCGATCATGTTCGAGCCGGTGACGCCGCGCCCCAGCAGCGACCGGATCGTCAGGCGACGCCGGGGCATGGGGACGTTCGTGTCGCGGTCACGCTCGATGTGTGCGCCGCCGCTGGTGCCGCCGCTGGTGATCGCGTTGGTGGGCTTCAGGGCGAATTGCGCGCGAGCCTTGCCCGCCGCGTTGCGGAGGTCGGTCAGCGCCTCGGAAGCCACGACCTGCTCGCCCCACGACGCCTGCGCTACGAACGGGAAGTGCGCGCCGACGTTCACCTGCGTCTGGATCGCCTGCATGGCTTCGGCAAGGTTGGTGATCTGCTGCGAATGCTCGCCGAACCGCGTCGAGAGCAATTCGTTGATCTGGTTGAACATCGCTTCGGCGTTCTGCGGCCCGGCGGCGGTGACGAAGCCGCCCGCGCGCTGCATAGCGATCGGAATTCCATTGACATGCATAATGTAGCCTCCTGATTACCTGGAGACGGTCGGCCATTCGCGCTGGAAGGTACTGGTTTATGTCCAGTGCGAACGAATAATTATTTGCGGAGTATCTTGAGATAGCGTGCGGCAAGCTTCACCTGCACATGTGCAAGACATACCTCCACGTCGGCCCGGTCTTGATTGGCGTTCAAGGTCCAGCCGCTCCTCTGCCGCAGGGACTTGACGCGAGCTTCGATGAACTCGGCCAGCGTGTTGATTTCTGGATCGGAGGCGAGCGCTACGGCGGGACAAGGAAGGACGGCGCGACCAAGCTGCCCGAACGCCGCCACCGCCGGGTCGCTCGCCTCCGCTGCCACGCCGCGCAAATGGCCGACGACGCGGGCGGCGAGATCGCGCGCGATCGCTTCGCGTGGAGCGTCCGCCGGGTATGCCGCCGCCGCCTCGCGGACCAGCCGCGCCTCTACCGCCGGTCGCCGGGGACGCCCGCCCGTCATGTCAGTGCGCCCTATTCCAGGTATCGACAGGCGGGCGGGCGAGCAGGCCTTCGTCGTCATCATCGAAGATCGCGTTGGCTTCGTTCGCGCGCTGGATTTCACGGCGTCGGGATAGCGCCTGTGTGTCGGTGCCGCCCTTCGCCCGGCTGTGGATCGCGAGCGACCGGCGCGTGGCGTTGATGCTCGCCTGTAGCGACGCGTGTTGCGCGCAACGGGGATTGCGGATCGGCCCGCCGCCCGCGCCCGTCACCGTGCTGCCTTCCCGGCGGATCGCGTCGGCCTCGCCGCGGGCGTCGGCGATCATGCGCGCGAGGTCGGCGGCAAGTCGAATCATGTGTGCGGTCCATTCTCCCTTCGGTAGTTCGGCAATGACCTCATCAAAGATGATGTTCTCGCTAGCGGTCAGGATGTAATCGTCGGGCGGCGTGATGGTGCGGATCGAGTTCAGCATGTCCTTAACTGCCGATCCTTGGCTGTCTGCCCTTTGACGACGTGGCTTTTTGTTGTCCATAGTCATACGTGCTGTCCACTTTGCCTGTTAGCAATCAAACGCGACTGTCGCACCGGTCTTGGAGTTGGGGCTGACAAATACTTTTCATGCCCCCACCCCCTCGGCGGCGTCATCCGCCGACTGGTCGAGGTCGGGCGCACCCGCGATCAGGTCGAGACTTCGATCTCCCGGTGCAGGAGCGCTGTCGCATCGGTCGTCAGGACGATCGGCTGTCGCGGGGCTGGCGCACCCCGCTGGCGCGTCTCCTACGGCCCGGAGGCGATAACGCCGGGCGAGTGGGTTCCAGACAAGCGCCGGGTCGCGCGCGGCTTCGCAACGGATGTCGACGTGGAGGGTGTGGGCGAGATAGGTGGTCGCGCGGTCTCGTACATACCGGGCGCGGGCGACGCCGGCCTTAGGCGCAGACGGGTCGATCGGGTCCATGCGAATGCTGTAGGGTTCGCCCTTCTTACCCTCGCGGTACGAATGGCCGGGGTTCGCGCGCAGCCAGCGCTGGATGTCGGTTTCCTCGCCACCGGTCTTGTTGCCGTACATCGCAATGAACGCCTCGAAATCGGCGAGATCGGCGGGGAGATGGTCGAAGGTATTCATGGTTTGTTCCTAAAGGCGGTTTTAGATGTCGGGACGGGTAGGACGGGTTCAGACGAGTTTTCTGCTTCTCGGCCAGAGGCGCGTAGGCGCGCGTAGCGACGAACCGGAAAAGCCGTCCGAACCCGTACCTTTGTCGAAAAGCTCAGGATTTTCTGTGTTTCTGCGTTGGAAACCCGTCCTCGCACCCGTCCCGATCAGGACGGGAAGGACGGGTTCGAAGCGACCGCCGCACTCGATCAAGGCACTCATCACATTTCGTCCTCGACATGGGCCGAGCCGAGCGCGATGCCATTGAAGCCGCGCAGGCCGCGCACCTTGCCCTGCGCAAAACGCTTCTTCAGCCGAAGCGCAAAAGCAGTCTGCGATTGCGGCTCTTCACCGATGCGCTGTGCGTAGGCGACCCAACTGCGATAAAGCGCTGACGACTGCTCCTGCTTGGTCGGACCAAGCGTACACTTCTCCTCGATCCATTGACCGAAGACATCTTGCCCCTCGAAATAGTCGGCGGTCGCTGCCTTCACGGCATCAGGCCTGACCAAACCGCTTCCGCCGCTATCTTGACGCCGCCGTTGCCAGTCGAGGCAACCCGCGATCATCCAGCTCAGAATACGCCCGCCCTCTGCTTTGAGCTTTTCCTCTAAGAACGGATCAGGCAGGGCGGGCTTGTGTAAGAATGGAAGCATGTTGATACGTCGCTTCATGGCGTCATCGACTTGATGCAGGCGCGGCTGATCGTTGGCCGAGAACAAGAGCTTGAATTGCGGCGTATAAGTGAAATCGTCTCGCCGCATAAATCGGGCTGTAATAGGGTCACCTCCGGTCGCCTGTTTAATACGGGCCGAATTGAACTCCTTTCCTTCCTCAACTTCGCTTCCTGTGACGACGCGAGCGCCGCGCAGTCGAGCGAGTTCAGTGCTGTGCCGCTCGTTCTTCGACGCAGTAAACGTCTCCATGCCTGCGGTCATCGCGTATTCACCAAGGACCGCCAAAACGAGATTTAAGAACACCGACTTACCGTTACCGCCTGATCCGAATAGAAACAGGAGCGCGTGTTCAACAGTGAGGCCCGTCAGGCAGTACCCCAAGAATTGCTGAAGGAAGGCAATGACTTCTTCGTCACCGCCGGTCCACTCTCTCAGGCAGCGCAACCATACTTCAGGCTGGCCATCGTCGGGCGTGAAACCAAGAACCTTTGTAATGCGATCGGCTGGGTTAGCCGGGCGAGCCTGACCCGTGCGCAGATCGATAGTAGGCCCATTCGGCGTGGCAACCAAAAGTGGATCGCTGTCCCAGCCTGTAGAATTGACTGCGTGCGCTCGATCTGATCGAGCAAAGCGCTCCGCCCCTGACGCCACGGAAGCCTTCTGCAAGGCCCGGCCACCTTCACCTTCCGCAGCTATCCGACGACAAAGCTCGAAGGCGTAGCCGGTACGTTCCAAGGCCCACCGCGAGCCATCCCACTGGAACCATGAACCGGCGTCATGATCGAACAGCAAGCGATCACCATAAAGCCGAGTGAACTCCAGCGCGATGACATGTTCCGATGGCAGAAGCGGAACCGTTGCTGGCTCCGACGCGGCGAAGGCCCTCTCGACCTCGGCAAGCAGGTCCCTGACTGACCGCTCCACCAACCAGTCCGTGACGTCGCCGTGTTCCGCAAGTCCCGGAAGCTCGATCCCCACAACCGACGCGCCGAAATCTCGAAGGGCGGCGCTTACATTGGCTTCGTGCTGCTTACCGTTCGCGTCCTTATCAGTAAGGATCGCGACGCGCTTGCCGGCGAGCGGCGCGACGATACCCCTCCGCGATGCCAATGCACCGTTCGGACCGGTTGTTGCGATTTGGCCCTCTGCGCGGAGCGTTTCGACATCCTTCTCGCCCTCGCAGAAAAACACGACATCGTCGGGTCTCTCCGTCATGTCAGCTATGAGTTCAGGCAAGCGATAGAGCAGCGGAGACTCATCGCCCATGCCAATCATGAAGCTTTCGAGGCCATCATAATTGTAGAAAGATCGCGGATTTTCGGCGCGCTCCATTGCAAGCTCACCATATCCGCCCTGATATCGGCGGCCAATCGCAAAGACCTTTGGGCGGCCTTTGAGAACAGAGTACGAATATTTTCCGGTCGCGCCGTGGTACGGGTATTCGGTGTCAAGTACCGTCGCCGGGGTCCACCGCGGTCGATCGTCATCGTGCTCGGACCACGATCCGCGATCAGCTTTGTTCTGACGCGGATCGCCAGCACTAGGGTCGGGCTTCATGATAGGTAACTCCGGGGAACCCGTCGACGTTGCGCGGTCGGCGGGTTCTTCGTTTGCAGGGGCCAGCGTCACGCGCGCGGCCTTCCCGGCGGGTCGATCGCCAGCAGCGAGGACGACAGCGCCGCCCCAGTCACCAGCAAGACGACTGCCTCGATCACGCCGACGCCCGCTCAGCGGCAGGCTGGCGCGCGGCCAACGCCTCGCGGAACGCGGCACGATACCCGTCTAGGTCGATCGTCAGGCGCAGCTGGACCGCCCCCGCTGCCTCGGCGGCTTCCGGCGCTTCGTCGGTCACGAAAGCGAACAGACGACCATTGCGGCGAAGCTCGACGTGGACAATGTCGGAAGGATAGAACATCAACTGTTCGCGGATGCTGATGACTATCCCTGCGGCGGTCGGCAGAGGAAGGCCGAATTGCCGGAGGCGCGATACAATTAGGATGTTGACAACCTCCTCTTGCGCGAGCACCCGCCGGTGGGCGTGCAAGACCTTTTCTTCGAGCAGGTATGACATGTGCTCGCTCCCGTACACTTCTTTCACGCTGCGCTCGGTGGTATGGCCGACGTGAGCAACTTCCCAAGGGAACAGACAGTTGGCGGGCGACGTCTTGCGCGTTTCGGACAAAACCTTGAGCTCCATCGTCGTATCGTTCACAGTATATCTCCTCTGATCTAGGGAGTAGAGACGACGTGCCGGGTTCAAAGCCGACAAATAAAAGTCGACGCGGCGACTATTCTCGATCTACGAAGCGACTAACGTTGGGGTTCGATAAATCGCGCAGGCCGAGGCCAAATCTGCACCACAACTCGCTCGCCGCCGCCCAACCGTCGCTCTTGGAGCGGACGGTGACACGATGGTCACCGGACGGCAGAGGTGGGTCAATGAACGTTGTGTAGCCTTCGCCATCGCGCGCAAGCACGACGACGGGACCGCTCGGTTCCTCTTCGAAGTCCTCGTCCATGCCGGCGCTCAGGCGCAGGGACGGGCGGGATTGTCGCTGGCGTCGCGCATCGCGGCGCGAGCCGCCAAGAACGCCTCAACGTCCTCAACCAAAAACGCTTTTCGCCTTGGACTTAGCAGAATCGGCGCTTTGAGTTCGCCGCGTTCTACCAAGCCATCCAAAGCATTACGCGACAGGCCGAAGCCTGACCGCAGGTCAGCGTAGGAATAGACCAATCTCTTGCTCATCGTCGTCCCATCCATCGGGGGTGCCGAAGCACCAGGAGGGCGCTCTAGAAGCGCCGGGACACTTCAAGAGAAACAGACTTACCCCCATAGATAGAGGGAAAATGCGCTACACGCACTCGGTTCGTCGCATTTTAGGCTGCGCGAATTGGCACTACGCAGTCTTTCCCGGCAACCCTATCGGCGCAGTACGACGCCCACTCGCCCATGAGGCGCTTCCGCTTCTCGAACAGGTCGCCCCGGCGATATGCCGCCTCGACCGCGTTGCTGATCGCGTGAGCCAGCGCCATCTCGACCACGGCGTCGGGGTAAGCCGTCGTTTCGGCTGCCCAATCGCGGAACGTGGACCGAAAGCCGTGAGCGGTCAGGTCATCGCGATCCATTCGCTTCAACGTGGACAGCAGGGCCATGTTACTGAGCGGCTTGCCCTTCGCCATCGGGCTGATGAACACGTAATCGCACCCATCCTGTCGGGGCAACGATCGCAGCAGCGCCACCGCAGGCTCGCTAAGCGGCACGCGATGATCCCGACGCGCTTTCATGCGGTCGGCGGTGATCGTCCAGGTTGCCGCGTCTAGGTCGATCTCGGCCCACGTTGCGCCCAACGCTTCGCTGGTCCGGGCGGCGGTCAAGATGGCGAACTCAAATGCCCGCGCCGCGACACCTTCGCGCTTCCGCAAATCGCTCATGAAGCCGGATACATCGGCATAGGGCAGCGCGGCGTGCGATTTAACCCGCTTCACCTTCGACTGCTTCGCCAGCAGGTGGTCGAGGTTGCCCTTGAGACGGGCGGGGTTGTCGCCGGTGCGGAGCTTTCGGGCGGTGGCGCGGTTCAGCACCTTCTCGATGCGCGCGCGTACCCTGCCCGCCGTCTCCGGCTTTGTCGCCCATATCGGTTCGAGCACCCGGTACACTTCGTCAGTGGTGATCGTCGACACGTCCATGTCGCCCATGACGGGGTAGGCGTAGGTGGTCAGCGATTGGCGCCATTGACCTTCGCTCTTTCCATTCGTCCATTCCGGCACGAGGGCCGCAATGCAATCCTCGGCCACTTCGCGGAACGTCACGACCGCGGGAGCGGCCTTCTGCTTCTCGGCCCGCCGTTCCTCCAACGGATCGACGCCGCGCCGGATCAGCTTGCGCAGCTCGGCGGCTCGGTCGCGCGCTTCTACAAGTCCAAAATCTTCATCAAGCGGACCGAGGCCCATCTGACGGTTCCGTCCCGCAATAGTGTAAAGCAACGACCACGACTTCCGCCCGCCCCCGCCAACACACAAGTAGAGGTTGTCGCCGTCCCCATAGCGCCCCTTCTCCGTCAGACCTTTGATACGCTTCGCGCTGAGCTTTCCCATGACCTATTCGCGCCTTCGTTCATGCTTTGTTCGACCCCTGTTTTAACCCCTGTTTTGGCTCAAAGTCGACAAATATGACGAAGGTTCTCGAAGGCGCTAGAAAGCGCTTCGATCGAGCTAAGGTTCTGAATCGCTGTGGAAAGCTGCGCTTAGAAGGCGCTTACGGACGCTTTAAAAAAGCGTCGGTGGCGGAGACGGAGGGATTCGAACCCTCGGTACGGTTCCCCGTACGACGCTTTAGCAAAGCGTTGGTTTCAGCCACTCACCCACGTCTCCGGGCCGGCGTAGGGCGCGGCTATAGCGAGGGGGATCGCGGCGATCAACTGGGTCCCGACGATTTCCGCACATCGCGCCGGCGACTCCGGTCGTCGTGCCGTTCATTGCCGCGACAGCACCGGCTGGCCTATAACGGCGCGATGATCGAGGGGGCAGGCATGAAGCGGACCGCACAACGCAGCATCAGGGCGGCGCTGCTGGTCGTCGCGCTCATCGGCGCGCCGCTCGGCGCGGCCGCGCAGGTCCGGACGATCGACCCGAATGCGGCGATCGACGGCGACGTCACCACCGCCCCGCCGCCGCGCAGCGTCCGCACCCCGACGGCGCCCGCCCCCGCCCGCCCGCTCCCCGCGACGCCGCCGCAGGAGCCCGCCCCCGCGCCGGTGCCGCAGACGGTGCCGCCCACCACCGGATCGGAAGTGCGCGCCGACGCGACCACCACCGCCGCCTCGACCTACAAGCGCGACGACCTGATCGCCGCCGGCGAGGGCGTGTTCGGCAAGGGCGCGGAAGGCTTCGCGCAGATCATCGAGAACATCCTGAAGGATCAGGGCGAACCCAATGCCTATATCGCCGGGCGCGAGGCGTCGGGCGCGTTCATCCTCGGCGTCCGCTACGGCTCGGGGATCATGACCCACAAGGTCGAGGGCCAGCGCCCGGTCTACTGGACCGGGCCATCGGTCGGCTTCGATGTCGGCGGCGATGCCAACAAGGTGTTCGTGCTGGTCTACAACCTCTACGATTCGCACGAGCTGTTCACGCGCTTTCCGGGTGCGGAGGGACGGCTGTATTTCGTCGGCGGGTTCGCCGCGACCTATCTGCGCAAGGGCAATGTCGTGCTGATCCCGGTCCGGCTCGGGGTCGGTTGGCGCG
The DNA here is from genome assembly GCA_913776255.1 of uncultured Sphingomonas sp. Taxonomy (GTDB): domain Bacteria; phylum Pseudomonadota; class Alphaproteobacteria; order Sphingomonadales; family Sphingomonadaceae; genus Sphingomonas. Next base: position 53,801 of record CAJYLV010000021.1, read on the forward strand.
CGGGGGTGAACGTCGGTTATATGAAGTTCACCGAAACCTCGAAGTGGCTCCCCTTCTGACGCGCGCCTGAACGGCGGGCGTCAGCGCCCGCCGGGGAAGCCCGTGGTCTCAAAGCGGATCGGCGCGCCCTGCGGCGCGTCGCCGAGCTGGTCTTCCCACATCGCCACCTGCCCGCGCACGATCGTCCCGATCGGCTTGCCGGTCAGTTCCACCCCGGTGAACGGCGACCAGCCCGCGCGCGAGCGCAGCCAGCGCTCCTCGATCGTCCAGCGCTTCTTGAGGTCGACGATCGTGAAATCGGCGTCATAGCCGGCTGCGATCCGGCCCTTGCCGGTCAGCCCGAAGATCCGCTGCGCGCCCGCGCTGGTCAGCTCGATGACGCGCTGCAGCGTCAACCGGCCCTGCGCGGCATGGTCGAGCAGCAGCGGCAGCAGCGTCTGGACGCCCGGCATCCCGCTCGGGCTCGCCGGATAGGGCTTGTTCTTTTCGTCCAGCGTGTGCGGCGCGTGGTCGGAACCGATCACGTCGGGCACACCCTGGTTGAGCCAGTGCCAGAGCCCGTCGCGATGCGCGCCCGAACGGATCGGCGGGTTCATCTGCGCCAGCGTGCCGATCCGCGGATAGGCCTCTTCGCCGGCCAGCGTCAGATGCTGCGGCGTCACCTCGCAGGTCGCGATATCCTTGTTCTGCCCGAGCAGCTCCAGCTCGGCAGGGGTGGTGACATGGAGGACGTGGATCCGCCGCCGCGCCGCGCGCGCCAGCCGCAGGATGCGGGTCGTCGCGAGCAATGCGCTCTCGTCGTCGCGCCACACCGGATGCGACGACGGATCGCCCTCGACGCGCTCGCCGGCGCGCGCGTTCATGCGGTCCTCGTCCTCGGCGTGGATCGCGACACGCCGGTGCCCGCTCGCCAGCACCTCGGCGAGCCGCGCATCCTCGCTGACCAGCAGGTCGCCGGTCGACGCGCCCATGAAGATCTTCACCCCTGCGGTGCCCGGCAACCGCTCCAGCTCGGCAAGATCGCGCGCATTGTGGTTGGTCGCGCCGACGTAGAAGGCATGGTCGCACCACATCCGCCCCTTGGCGCGGGTCAGCTTGTCCTCGATCGCGTCGGCGGAATCGGTGTTGGGCTTGGTGTTCGGCATCTCGAACACCGCGACCACGCCGCCCATCACCGCTGCCTCGCTGCCGGTCGCGAGGTCTTCCTTGTGGACCAGCCCCGGCTCGCGGAAATGCACCTGCGTGTCGATGACGCCGGGCAGGATGTCGAGCCCGGTACAGTCGATCGTCCGCCCCGCATCGCCGCGCGCGCCGATCGCGACGATCCGCCCGTCGTGCACGCCGACGTCGGCGGCGACGGGGCCGCCCGGGGTGTGCACCGTGCCACCGGTCAGCAGGAGATCGTAGGTCGCCATCGTCAGCCCTTTCTGGCTCTTTCGCGGGGTCGCCGCCCTCCCTACCTTGGCGTTATGGACGATACCACCCCGGCGACGATGCTGGCCGACCGCGCGCTGCTGCGGCTGTCCGGCGAGGATGTGCGCGGCTTCCTTCAGGGCCTGCTGACCAACGACGTCGCGGGCGCGCTCCCGGTCTGGGCGGGGCTGCTGACGCCGCAGGGCAAGGCGCTATTCGACATGATCGTGTGGGCGGAGGGCGACGATGTGCTGCTCGACGTCGAGCGGGAGCAGCGCGATGCGATCGCGCGGCGTCTGACCATGTACCGGCTGCGGCGCGCGATCACGATCGCGCCGGAGGACGGGCTGGCGGTGCACTGGGCACACGACGCCGACGGACAGGGTGCCGATCCACGCCTGCCGGCGCTCGGTGCGCGCTGGCTCGCGCCGCCCGCACCGGCGGCGAGCGGCTGGCACGCGCATCGCCTGTCGCTGGGGGTCGCGGAGGGGGTCGCCGATCTCGGCACGGGCGAGACCTTGTGGCTGGAGGCGAACGCGCGCGAGCTGCACGGCGTCAGCTTCACCAAGGGCTGTTACGTCGGGCAAGAGAATACCGCGCGGATGCACCACCGCGACAAGGTCCGCCGCCGCCTGGTGGTCGCGCCGGCCGACGAGAGCGATCCTCGCCAGCGGTCGACCTACCCCGAACTGGGGCTGATGGTGACGCTGCGCCGCGTCGATGCGCTCGGCGCGGCGCGCGTGCCGCCGTGGCTGGCGGCGGCGATCGGTGCGGAAGCCGGCGGAGCCGATTAGCTGCGGAATCGCCTGCTTCGGTGCGAGCGGAGCGAAGCAATTTAACGCCGGATCAGGACGTGCTGGATGGCGTCGCTACGCCAGAACCGATCGACATTTTGGGTGGGCGTCAGAAGAAGGTTGAATCGCGCGGAGGCGCGAAGGACGCGGAGGTGTACCGCGTGAGGGACGCGTAGCCTTTCTCTCCAAACCATGAGGGGATTTAGCGTCCGCTGCGGCAAGCTCGACTTCTCTGCGTCCTCCGCGCCTCTGCGCGCAAAACCTTTCCTGCGCTTCCGCATGCGCCTGAAGGGCGATCGGTCCTGCCAGTGGTCTGGCCGAACCCGTCGCCCCTTGACGGACCCAAGGGGGCCGAAGACGCGTCCCCACCGCCAAAAATCACGCGCCTTGGTGACCAACAAAAAAAGGAGGCCGGCTCGCGCCGACCTCCCTCTTTGCGGTCACCGAAGTGATCGACCTTACTGACCCGAACCCGGGCCGTAGGTGATCTCGACGCGACGGTTCTGCACTTCGCGGACGCCATCGGCGGTCTCGACGCGCAGCTTAGTCTCGCCGAACGCTTCGGTCGTCATCACGCCGTCCGGGATGCCCTTCGACGCGAGATACGCCTTCACCGAGTCCGCACGACGCTGGGACAGGCCCACGTTGTACTTCGCCGAACCCGAGGTATCGGTGTAGCCAGCCAGCATGACCTGCGCGTTGTTGCAGCTCTGGTACTGGGTGACCGCGTTGTCGAGGATCGACGCCGCTTCCGGGGTGACGTCCGACTTGTTCCACTCGAAGAACACGATGAACGGACCCGGCGAGCAGACCACTTCCGGCGGCGGAGGCGGCGGCGGCGGGGGCGGAGGCGGCGGCGGCGGCGGCGGCGGCGGCGGCGGTGCCGCTTCTTCCGGCGCACCGAAGTTGTACGTCACGCCACCCAGCAGGCTGTGCGAACGGAAGCGACCGTCGTACGAGCTGCCGTACGCGTCGACGAGCTTGACGTTGTCGGCGTTGAAGAAGCGATACTTCAGCGAAACGTCGACGTTCTCGCTCAGCGGCGCACGGATGCCGGCCAGCGCCTGCCAGGCGAAGACGGTGTCCGAGTCATCGAGGAAGCGGAACGCGTTCGGAGCCGAAGCGCGCGCCTGGACGCGGGCGACACCCGCACCGCCGCCGACGAAGCCCTGCAGGCCGTCGTCTTCACCGAAGTCGAGCAGGCCGTTGACCATGAAGCTCAGCGCCGAGGTACGGCCGCCGGCGCCATCATAGGTGCCCGGGGTGGCGACAGCATTGCCGCCGATCGGAACGCCCGCGGTCGTGCGGAGGCTGTCGATGCTCGCGCGGCGATAACCGGCTTCGGTCTCGAGGCGGAACGCGCCGAAATCGTAGCCGACGACGCCGTCGACATCCCAACCGTAATCGTGGTCGACAGTGGCGGTGCCGCTGCGGCCGGTGGTGCCGGTGGCGCCGGTTACGCTCCAGTCGATGTCCTCGACGATCATCGCACCGCCTTCAACGCCGACATACCACGCCTTGTCGCGCGCAAGCGCGGGCGTGGCGAGGGCGGTGGAGGCAAGCGCCATGATCATGGCAAGCTTACGCATCATAATCCCCTTTCCATGGTGTCACTACGGAC
>CAJYLV010000022.1 GCA_913776255.1 uncultured Sphingomonas sp.
CAGCTCCTCCAGCGTCAGCCCGAAGTTCAGATAGCGCTCCAGATACAGCGCCGTCATGTCGATGTTCGCCGGATTGTCGAACCACGCACGGCTGCGCAGCTTCGTCGGATCGTGGGGGGCGGTCATGCAGGAAGGCTCCAGAGCGAAAGGCAAATATATAGTCGGACAAATAGCATCGATCAGCGCAGCGACGCCAGCGAAATTCCTTCCGCCATCGCGCGATAGCCAGCGATGCTCGGATGCAGCCCGTCGCCGCTGTCATAGGCCGGCAACAGGCGGTCGGGACGCGCCGGATCACGCATCAGCCGGTCGAAGTCGATCACGCGATCGGCGTTGCCCGGCGTCCGGATCCACGCGTTGATCGCCTGCCGGTCGGCCTCGCTCGCCGCGCCGGGGTGATAATAAGCGTTGGTGGAAAACGGCATGATCGTCGCGAGATGCACCGTCATCCCCTTGTCGTGCGCGCGCGCCACCATCTGCGCATAGGCGCCCGTCACACCCGCCACCAGCGCGCGGTGCGCCTCCGCGGGCGCGGGCTGCTCGCGGGTCAGCACGCCGATGTCGTTGACGCCCTCCAGCACGATCAGATGCTTCGCCCCCGCCTGCCCCAGCACGTCGCGGTCGAAGCGCGCCATCGCGTTCGGCCCCAGCCCGTCGAGCAACAGCCGGTTGCCGCCGATGCCGAGGTTGAGCACCGCCGCCGTGCCGCCCAGCCGCCGCGCCAGGACATCGGTCCAGCGCGCATTGGTGTTCGGCCTCACGCCATAGCCATCGGTAATCGAATCGCCGAATGCGACCACCCCGTTCGGCACGGCACAGCGCTCGACCTCCACGCCGGAGAGCTGAAACCAGTGATCGGTCCCGGTCGCCGCGGTCAGATCGGCCGCACCGGTCGCGTCGCCCTTCGCGATCCACGACGTCGCGCGCGATCCGGGGTGCGAGGTCTGGCCGTCCGGCGCGACGGGGAAGTAAGCGGACACCGCCAGATCGTCGAACGCCGCGACCGGCAGCGTCACCGCATCGCTCCAATATTCCGCGCCCGGCGGCACGGTCACGTCGCGTGCGCCGCCGAACGACAAGGCGCGCAGGCTGCCCGGCGTCACCCGTGCGCCGGCGAGGTCCGCCGAGCGCGCGATGCTCGCGGCGGCGATGCGTAGCGGCGCGCGGCCATAAGCGTTCGAGAAGCGCACCCGCACCCGCGCACCGCCCAGCGACGGGCGGACGATCTGCCGCAGCGTCGCGTCGCGCAGCGCATCGGGGGGCAGGACGTTATTGCCCTCGGGCGTCATCTGCGCCGAGGCCCACGCCGCCTGCCAGCGACAGGACCGCGCCGTCGCGGGGGTGGCGGCGAGGCTCAACAGCGCGGCGGCAAGGACGAACGAGGATCGCATGGTCGCTCCGGAAGAAAGAAGGGCCGGGCTCGCGAAGAGACCGGCCCCGAGAGTCGACGCGCCGAATAAAGGGGAGAAAAACGGCGCGCCTAACGCAATCAGAACAGCGGGCTGATGCCGGATGGCAGCGGAGGAAAGACGTCAAGGGCGGCACGCATCGGCCCGGGCGTGGTGATCGACATCGTTCCTCTCCCTGACCGGTCGTGCCGGTCGCACCTGATCCGGGATCAGGCCCGCATCGTGTTGATAGCGGTATCAAGAACTTATCCGCATCCGTCAACCGACCTGCGTCAGACCGACGTCGCGGTAGCGCGGGTTGAGCAGGTGGAAGACCAGCAGCGCCACAAGATAGGCCACCCCACAGGCGACGAAGAACGGCCCGTAGCTCCCGACCGTATCGAGCAGCAGCCCGAGCGACTTGGACGCGATGACCCCGCCGACCGCGCCGGCGAACCCGCCGAGCCCGATCAACGTCCCCTGTGCGAAGCGCGGGAACTGGTCGCCCGGCAGCGCGAACAGATTGGTCGAGAACCCCTGATGCGCCGCGCACGCCAGCCCGATCAGCAGCACCGCGATCCAGATACTGCTCGCCTGCCCCGCGAACATCACCGGCAACGCGAACAGCGCGCAGGCGAACATCGCCCGCTTGCGCGCACGCCCGGTTGTGACCCCGCGCTTGAGCAGGTGCGACGAATACCAGCCGCCCGCGATCGCGCCGAGATCGGCGAGAATGTAGATCGCGACCAGCGGCGGGCCGAAGCTCTTCAGATCATAGCCATATTGCTTGTTGAAGAAGTCGGGCAGCCAGAACAGGAACGTCCACCACACCGGATCGATCAGGAACCGCCCCGCCATATACGCCCACGCCTCGCGATGCCGCAGCACCCGCAGGAAGCCGGCGCGGCCCTGATCGACCGCCGGCTCGGCCTCGATCCACGCGCGTTCCTCGGGCGAGAGTCGCGGATGCTCGGCGGGCTTGTGGTACAGCCGCCACCACGCGAACAGCCACACCAGGTTGAACAGCCCGGTGATGATGAACGCCCAGCGCCAGTCGAGCAGCAGCCCGGCGACGATGAACCCGATCAGCAGCGGCGTGACCACCGCGCCGACGTTCGCCCCGGCGTTGAAGATGCCGATCGCGAGCGCGCGCTCCTTCTTGGGGAACCATTGCGACGCGGCGGCGAGCGCCGAGGGATAGGTCCCCGCCTCGCCGAACGCGAGCGGGATGCGCGCGATCACGAAGCCGGTCGTCGAGGTGACGAGCGTCTGCGCGAAATGACCGAGCGTCCAGCTCCCCATCGCGAGCAGATAGCCGTATTTCGGCCCGATCCGGTCGATCAGCCACCCGAAGATCAGGAAGCCGACGCCGTAAAAGACCTGAAAATAGCCGGTGACGTCACCGTAGCCGGTATTGGTCCAGTGGTAGAGTTCGGTCAGCTGCGGCTTGAGCACCCCCAGCACCAGCCGGTCGACGTAGGACAGCACCACCGCCGCGAACAAGAGCGCGCAGATGATCCAGCGGATGCGGCCTTTGGGGCGTGGGACCGCGTGCGCGGCGGTCTCGGGCGCGTGCTGCGCGGCCTCGGTGAAGTCGCTCATGCCCTGTTCCTTCTTGTTCCCCGGCGAAGGCCGGGGCCCAGTTGGGAAGGCTCCAGCGATCTGCCGAAATCGGTTCGCGACTGGCCCCCGGCCTTCGCCGGGGAACGGGCGATCGGGCGCGAGGGCGCCACCCTCACCAGCTCCACAGCGTGCCATCCTCGAGCCGGTTCACCGGCAGATAGGCGCGCTTGTATTCATACCCCGCGGCCAGCGCGTCATCGATATCGACCCCCAGCCCCGGCGCGTCGCCCGGATGCATCATGCCGTCCTCGAAGCGATAGCCATGCGGGAACACCGCATCGGTCTCCGCGGTGTGCGGCATATGCTCCTGCACGCCGAAGTTCGGGATCGACAGGCCGAAGTGCAGCGCCGCCGCCATCGTCACCGGCGACAGATCGGTCGCGCCGTGGCAGCCGGTGCGGACCTGATAGAGATCGGCGAGCGCGGCGACGCGGCGCAGGTGCGTGATCCCGCCGGCATGGACGATCGTCGCGCGAATATAGTCGATCGACTGGCTCTCGATCAGCGCCTTGCAGTCCCAGATCGAATTGATCACCTCGCCGACCGCGATCGGCGTCGTGGTGTGCTGACGGATCAGCCGGAACGCGTCCTGATTCTCCGCCGGGGTCGGATCCTCGATCCAGAACGGGCGATAGGGCTCGAGATCGCGCCCCAGCCGCCCCGCCTCGATCGGGGTCAGCCGATGGTGGACGTCATGGAGCAGGTGAACGTCCGGCCCCAAAGCCTCGCGCGCCGCCGCGAACAATTCGGGCACCACCCGCAGATATTTCTCGGTCGACCACACCGACTCGCTCGGCAGCGCGGCATCGGCGGGCTCGTAGCGCTGCCCCGGCTTGGCGACGCCGTAAGTGGAGGCGAGCCCCGGCACCCCGCATTGCAGCCGGATCGCCTTATAGCCCTTGTCGCGCTCGGCCAGCGCGACGTTGATCGTGTCCTCGATCGTCGTGCCGTTGGCGTGCGCATAGACCATGCACGCCTCGCGGGCAGCGCCGCCGAGCAATTGATAGACCGGCAGCCCGGCCAGCTTGCCCTTGATGTCCCACAGCGCCACGTCGACCGCCGCAATCGCGGTCATCGTCACCGGCCCGCGCCGCCAATACGCGCCCTTGTAAAGGTATTGCCAGACGTCCTCGATCCGGTGCGCGTCGCGCCCGATCAGGCACGGCACGACATGCTCGGACAGATAGGCGGCGACCGCCAGCTCGCGGCCGTTGAGCGTCGCGTCGCCGACCCCGGTGGTGCCGTCGTCGCAGGTGATCTTCAGCGTGACGAAATTGCGCCCCGGGCTGGTGATGATGACGCGGGCTTCGGTGATGATCGGCATGGTGTCTCTCAGGCGTAAGCGGGCGTGATGGCCGGCGCGGTGATGCCGCGGCGCATATGGATTGGATCAACTCGACGATAAGCGGCCACGCGCGCACTCTCCAGTCACGTCCGGTCTGCCGCCGGGACTTGTGAATTTCTACTGATAGCGTTAACATGCCGGTCAAGAAGCGGCGTTGTCAATGCCGTCGAGGGTAGCGGGAGCGATGATGAAGGCACGTTCGGGATGGTTGGGTGCGCTCGCCCTGCTCACGGCAGGCGCGGCGCATGCCGACGACGGGTACCGGCTGTGGCTGCGCGCGCCGATGGCCGCGCCGGCCGCCGCCACCGTCGCGATCCGCGGTGACACCGCCACGCTGCGGCTCGCCGCCGCCGAGCTGTCGCGCGCCCTGCCCGCCGGCATGAACGTCACCGTCGCGACCGCCGCCGACACCGGCGTCGCGGCGCTCCGACTGCCGTTCGCACCGCTCGGCGACGAGGGCTATCTGGTTCGCCCCGTCACGCTGAACGGCACGCCGACCTTGCTGGTCGCCGGCAACAGCGACCGTGGCGCGCTGTACGGCGCGTTCGCGCTGCTGCGGCACCTCGCCACCGGCGGCACCGCCGCCGACGCGACGCTCACCAGCACGCCCAGGGTCAAGCTGCGCGTCCTCAACCATTGGGACAATCTCGATGGCACCGTGGAGCGCGGCTATGCCGGCGTGTCGCTGTGGGACTGGTGGACGCTCCCCGACTTCACCGATCCGCGCTACACCGATTACGCGCGCGCCAATGCCTCGATCGGCATCAACGGCACCGTCCTCAACAACGTCAATGCCAAGGCCGACAGCCTGACCCCGCGCTATATCGCCAAGGCGGCGGCGCTGGCCGACGTGTTCCGGCCCTGGGGGATCAAGGTCTATCTCTCCGCGCGCTTCTCCGCCCCGATCGAACTGGGCGGATTGAAAACCGCCGACCCGCGCGACCCGCAGGTGGCCGCGTGGTGGAAGGCGAAGGCCGACGAAATCTACCGCGCGATTCCCGACTTCGGCGGCTTTCTGGTGAAGGCGAACAGCGAAGGACAGCCCGGCCCGCGCGACTATGGCGCGAGCCATGCCGACGGCGCCAACATGCTCGCCGCCGCGGTCAAGCCGCACGGCGGGATCGTGATGTGGCGCGCGTTCGTCTATGCCGAAACCGATCCCGAGGACCGCGCGAAGCAGGCGTACACCGAGTTCAAGCCGCTCGACGGCAGCTTCGCCGACAATGTGCTGGTGCAGGTCAAGAACGGCGCGATCGACTTCCAGCCGCGCGAGCCCTTCCATCCCTTGTTCGGCGCGATGCCGAAGACCCCGCTGATGATCGAATTCCAGATCACCAAGGAATATCTCGGCTTCGCGACCCACCTCGCCTATCTCGGCCCGCTGTTCGAGGAAGTGCTCGCGGCAAACACCGGGCGCGGCAGCGAAACGGTCGCCTCGGTCGTCGACGGCACCAGCGAGCGGCACCGGCTGACCGGCATGGCCGGTGTCGCCAATATCGGGCGTGACCGCGACTGGTCGGGGTCGACCTTCAACCAGGCCAATTGGTATGCGTTCGGCCGGCTGGCATGGGACCCGACCCTCAAGGCACAGCCGATCGCACGCGAATGGGCGCAGCAGACCTTCGGCACCGATCGCCGGGTGGTCGACACCGCGGTCGCGATGATGATGGGCTCGCGCGAGGCGGTGGTCGACTACACCGGCGCGATCGGCCTCGCGCATCTGATGGCGACCGGTCATCACTACGGCCCGGGGCCGTGGGTCGCCGATCTCAAGCGCCCCGAATGGAACCCGGTCTATTATCACAAGGCCGACCGCGCCGGGATCGGCTTCGACCGGACGAAGACCGGCAGTGACGCGGTCGCGCAATATGCGCCGCCGGTCGCGAGGCGCTTCGCCGATCCGAAGACCACCCCCGAGCGCGACCTGCTGTGGTTCCACCATGTCGCATGGGACCGCAGGATGGCGTCGGGCAAGACGCTGTGGGAAGACCTCGTCGCGCATTACGATCGCGGCGTCACCTATGTCGGCGACATGCGCCGGCGGTGGGACGGCGTCCGCGCGCAGGTCGATGCCGAGCGCTGGCAGAAGACCGCCACCTATCTGGCGGTGCAGGAACGCGAGGCGCGCTGGTGGCGCGACGCCAGCCTCGCCTACTGGATGTCGGTCAACGGCCGCGCGCTACCGGCCGGCGTCGCGCCTCCCGCGCACGATCTGGCGTGGTACAAGGCGCAGTCCTTTCCATACGTGCCGGGGCACCACGACTGACGTGCGATCCGGTCAAGCTTCTCCTCGGGGGAGTGGTTGGGGTGGGGCCTGTCCAGGAATACCGGCCTCGGGAAAATTCCCCCACCCCCGGCCCCTCCCCTGAAGCGGAGGGGTGAAGCCGCTCACCATCCTTGCTACGATTGGGTACAAACCCGCAATCTCCCGCTTGCCGACATCGCCCGCGGTCGCCAAGAACCGTGGCCATGGACTGTCCGGTATGAACGAACCCCGCGGGTCGCGCCGCCAACGCAACGCTCCGACGATCAGCGACGTCGCGGCCCGCGCGGGCGTGTCGCCGATGACGGTCAGTCGCGTCATCAACCGCGAGGGCAGCGTCCGCGACGCGACCCGCGAACGGGTCGAGGAAGCGATCGCCGCGCTACGCTACGCGCCGTCCGCGGCGGCGCGGATGCTGGCGGGCGGCGAGGATTTCCGGCTCGGCGTGCTGCACACCACCACCAGCCTGTTCTACTTCAGCGAGTTCCTCGTCGGCTGCCTCGATCAGGCCGCCCGCCAGAACGGCCAGATCATCGTCGAACAATGCGCCGAGGGCGGCGAGCTGGCGGCGATCGAGCATCTGCTGCACGGTCGCGTCGACGGCCTGCTGCTCCCGCCGCCGCTGGGCGATGCCGAGACGGTGCTGGCGATGCTGCGCGAGCGCGACGTGCCAGTCGTCGCGGTGTCGACCGGGCGCGCGCCGGAATGGGCGCTTTCGGTCAGCATCGACGATCGCAAGGCCGCCTATGAGATGACCCGCCATCTCGGCACGCTCGGCCATCGCCGGATCGGGTTCGTCACCGGTGCCGCGAACCAGAGCGCGACCGGCGAGCGGCTCGCCGGCTATCGCGATGCGGTCAGGGACATGGGGCTCGACGCCGACGACGCGCTGATCGCCGAGGGCAATTTCGGCTATCGCTCCGGCCTCGACGCCGCGGAGCGGCTGCTCGACCTCAGCGATGCGCCGACCGCGATCTTCGCCAGCAACGACGACATGGCCGCCGCGACCGTCGCGATCGCGCATCGCCGCGACCTCGACGTGCCCGGCGACCTCACCGTCTGCGGCTTCGACGATTCGGCGCTGGCGACGACGGTCTGGCCGGAGCTCACCACGATCCGCCAGCCGGTCAGCGACATGGCGCGCACCGCGGTCGACCTCTTGATGCGCGAGATCCGGCAGCGGCGCGCGGGCGGCAGCGAGGATCATCCGCATGTCGTGGTCGATTATGCCTTGATCCGGCGGCAGTCGGACGCGGTGCCGCGCCGCCGCCCGCGCGCGACGGGCTGATCGTCCCGCCCCCGCGACGAAGTCGCTCCACCGATAGCCGCGACGAAGCCGCTTCCCCCCGCCCCCAAGTCTGCCTAACAGCGCGCTTATATGTGGCAGCTCTATCAGTTCCCGCTGTGTCCGTTCACGCGCAAGGTCCGCACGCTCCTCAACGAGAAGGACGTGGGCTATCAGCTCATGCGCGAGAATCCGTGGGAGCGGCGCGACGCGTTCATCGACATGAACCCGGCCGGGCAGACCCCAGTGATGACCGACAACGAACGCGGCGTCGTGCTGGTCGATTCGATGGCGATCTGCGAATATTTCGAGGAGACGGTCGAGCGGGTCGCGATGATCAACGGCACCGCCGCCAATCGCGCCGAAATCCGCCGGCTGGTGGCGTGGTTCGACACGCATTTCTACCGTGACGTCACCCAGCCGTTGCTCGACGAGCGCATGATCAAGCGCATCGCGCACCGCATGGCGCCCGACGCGTCGCGGCTGCGCGAGGCGATGAAGTCGGCGGTCGGGCATCTCGACTATATCGACTTCCTGCTCGACCATCGGAAGTGGATCGCCGGCTCGACGATCAGCCTCGCCGACCTCGCCGCGGCGGCGCAGATTTCGGTCGCCGATTATCTCGGCGGGATCGACTGGGCGGGCCACGCGCTGACCAAGGCGTGGTATTCGGCGTTCAAGAGCCGCCGCAGCTTCCGCCCGCTGCTCGCCGAGCGGATCAGCGGGATCGAACCGCCGAGCTATTACGAGAATCCAGACTTCTGATGCACGCCACCCACGACCCCGCCGCCCCGCCCGCGCCCGAGATCGGGTTCGACGACTTTCTGGCGGTCGACGTGCGGGTCGGGACGATCGTGGCGGCCGAGCCCTTCCCCGAGGCGCGCAAGCCCGCCTTCAAGCTGACGATCGACTTCGGCCCGACGATCGGCACGAAGCGGTCGTCGGCGCAGATCACCGAGCATTACGACTGCGACGGGCTGGTCGGGCGACAGGTCGCGGCGGTGGTCAACTTCCCGCCGCGCCAGATCGGCAAGTTCATGTCACAGGTGCTCACGCTGGGCTTCCCGGATGCGCACGGACATGTCGTTCTGGCGCACCCGAGCGTTCCGGTGCCGAACGGCGGCCGGCTATTCTGATGCGGCAGGCGCACGGCACGCTCCCGATCGCGACCCGCGGGGCGGGGTTGGTCGAGGTGACCGACGCGGTTACGGCATGGCTTGACGCGCAGGGTATCGCCAACGGTCTGCTGACCGTCTTCTGCCGCCACACCTCTGCGTCACTCATCATCAACGAAAACGCCGCCCCCGCGGTCCGCCGCGATCTGGAACGCTATTTCCAGCGGCTTGCACCCGAATCGCGCGACTATGAACATGACGATGAAGGGCCGGACGACATGCCGGCGCATCTCAAGACCGCGCTGACCAACGTCTCGCTCGGCATCCCCGTGGTCGACGGCCGGATGGTGCTGGGCACATGGCAGGGCCTCTACCTCTTCGAACACCGCGCCGCTTCCCATCGCCGCACCCTCGCGCTGCACGTGATCGGCGACTGACCGGCTCGCAACCGCCGCCCCGTAGAGAAAACCCTCGTCCCTGCGCAGGCACGGACCCAAGCCTGCATCGTCCGGAAGCGCCCTCGACACAAAGTGCGCCGCCCATGTGTCAAGCGACCACCCAAACTCGACCGCCATAGGCCCTTGCCTACGCAGGGGCGACAACTCGATCATGATGCCGCGCGTTCGACTATATCGTTCGTCATTGCGAGCGCAGCGAAGCAATCCAGGGCGTCCTGATCCGGCCCCGGATTGCCGCGCTACGCTCGCAATGACGCCTCAGGCTGACGTCATCACGCGTTGAAGTGCCATCCTCCAACACCGACTCGTCACCCGGCCTCCAGACGTCGTCTCGTAGAGAAAGCCGTCGTCCCTGCGCAGGCAGGGACCCAGGTCTGCATCGTCCGGGCGCACCCTCGACACAAAGCGCCCCGCTCACGTGTCAACCGACCACACAAACTCTACGGCCATAGGCTCCCGCCTCCGCAGGGCGACGGCCCGGCGACGCGCCTAGCTCGGCTCCGCCAGCGTCAGGATCGACACGCCGGTCGGCATCGGCACCCGTCCGACCAGATGCCGCTCGACGCGGAAAATCCGCTCGAACAACGCGTTGACCGGCGCGGCGGGCGGCGAGTCGTCGCTGTCGTCGCGGCCGGTCAGCCGCCCCGCCACCCGCGCCGCCGCCGCCAGCGGGAACAGCAGCGAGTTGAAATAGGTCAGCCCGCGCTCCTTCAGCCCCGCCTTATGGATCGCGCCGAGCAGCGTCTTCTTCGAATAACGACGGTGATGGTGGTTCACGACGTCGTGCGCGCTCCACATCCATTGATGCGCCGGCACCGCGATCAGGATCTTGCCGCCCGGCGCGAGACAGTCGCGCATCGCCGCCAGCGCCGCCACATCGTCCTCGATATGCTCGACGACATCGAGCACCGCGATCAGGTCGTAATGCCCCCGCGGCACGCCGGGCAGCGCGGGCAGCGGCGCAGCGCCGACCGGCTTGCCGAGCCGCTGGCTCGCGATCGCGCGCGCCGCCGGATCGATCTCGATCGCATCGACATCGCCGAACCCCGCCAGCATCGGCAGGTTGTGCCCCGTGCCGCAACCGATCTCGAGGATGCGTGCCGGCGTCGGCAGCCGGCCCTCGCGCGTCAGGTAATCGGCGAGGATGTCGCGGCGTGCGCGATACCACCAATGTGTCGAGTCATGCTCGGCCATGCGATCATAGACGCGGCGGTCCATCAGCGATTACCCCTGTTCAAGCGAACACCCAGAAACGGTACAGGACGAAGGTCAGCATCGGGGTGACGAACACGTTGGTGACCAGCGGCCACCAGGTCGCGCCATGCAGCGGCCCGGTCAGCAGCCACACGAAGAAGGTGTTCATCGTGAAACTGACCAGCATGACAACCAGATAGCGCCCCCCCGTGCGCGCCACATTGTCACGTTCGCCCACGCCGCGAAAGCTCCACCGGCTGTGGATGAAATAGCCCGCCACCATCGACACCAGATAGCCGAGCACATTGGCGATCAGCGGCCAGATGCTGCGATGCTCGAGCGGCCAGCGCACCTGCGCATAGGTCGCGATCGGCCAGTAGACCGCGGCATAGAGCATGGTCGCCGCGCCGCCGGTCAGCCCGAAGCGGACGATCTGCCAGAACAATGCGCGCAACTGATCGATCCTGCCGTGTGCCTGCAACGTCGCCACAACCCTGCCCTTTCCGCCGCCCGCCTACGGCCCCGCACCGGGGCTGGCAATGGGCGCGTCCGTCCGGGCGCGGGACGCCCGTTGCCGTTTCGCCGCCCGCGGCCTAGGGTCTGTACTCAACCGCAGCAAGGTCGTGACGGAGCGGATTTTGGCGCCAGGCCAGGAGCAAGGAGGGAGCGATGCCAAAGCATCGTGATCGACGCGCGACGCCGCATGGCGCCAAAATCCGCCCGCCGCAAAGCGGTCGCCGGTGGAAGGCCGCCCAGCTTTGTCGCGTGCTTGCGGGTAGCGCAGCTACCCGACTGCGCTGCGCTCCTCGTGGGCGGCCTTCCACCGGCGATCACGATCCTTGCTGCGGTTGAGTACAGACCCTAAGCACCAAGCCATCGACGGGCTGCGCGTCATGGGCGTGGCGTGAAGGAATAGAGTTGACCGACCATCTGTTGCCGCCCGCCCCGCTCGACCGGGCCGCGCGGACGCTCGACCGTCACTGGCTGCGGCTGACGATGCTGGCGTGGGCCGGCATCGCGATCTGGTATGTCTGGCAGCGGTGGGCGGCGATCCACTGGCTGTCGCTCGGCGATACCGACGACAACATGCGGCTGATGCAGGTCCGCGCGCTGCTGGACGGTCAGGGCTGGTTCGATCTGCGCAACTACCGGCTCAATCCGCCGGGCGGGTTCGACATCCATTGGTCGCGGCTAGTCGACCTGCCGATCGCCGGGCTGATCGTGCTGCTGCGCCCGTTCGTCGGCGTCGCCGAGGCCGAGCGGCTGGCGTGCGGGATCGCGCCGCTGCTGCCGATGGCGGTGGTGCTGGTGGCGCTGGGCGCGACGCTGCGGCGGCTGGTGCATCCGCTGGCGTGGCCGCTGGGGATCGCGCTGTTCCTCGCCACCAACGTCGCGCTCGGCATGTTCATGCCCGACCGGATCGACCACCACGGCTGGCAGCTGGCGATGCTCGCGGTGACGGTCGCCGGGCTGTGCGATCCGCACCTTCGGCGCGGCGGCGCACTGGTCGGCACCGCGACCGCGATTTCGCTTACGATCGGGCTCGAAATGCTGCCCTATGCCGCGATGGCGGGGGGTATTATCGCGCTCGCCTGGGTCTGGGAGCGGGCGGAACGCGAACGGCTGGCGTTCTACGCGCTCTCGCTCGCCGGTGGCGTGGCGGCCGGTTTCGCGGCGTTCACCTCCTACGCCAACCGCGTCTATCGCTGCGACGCGCTGACCCCCGTCTATGCCTCCACAATGGTGCTGGCCGGCGGGCTGCTGCTGGCGCTTGCGGTTGTTTCCCCGCGCAAGCTGCTGATCCGCCTGGCCCTGGCGGTCGCGGCGGGGGCGGTAGTCGCGGCGTTCTTCGCGCTCGCCTTCCCGCAATGCCTCGGCCGGCCCGAGCAGGTGTCGAACGAACTCTATACGAGCTGGCTGTCGCAGGTCCGCGAGGCGAAGCCGATCTACCGCCACCCGCTGCGCGTCGCCCTCCCGATCGTCACCCTGCCCCTGATCGGATTGATCGGCGCGTTGTTCGCAACCTGGGCGGCACGGCGGCAGCCGACGCTGCGCGGCTGGGCGTGCGTAGCGCTGTTCGGCGCCTTTGCGGCGCTAATGCTGCTGTGGCAGGCGCGCGCGGGACCCGCGGCGCAACTCCTTGCCATTCCCGGTGCGGCGGCGCTGGCGTGGATGGCGGTGCCGTGGCTGACCGCGCCGCGCTTCTGGTGGGCCAAGGCGGCGGCGGCGGCGGCGCTGTTCGTGATCGTCTCCGGCAGCTTTACGCAGATCATCATCGACCGCTTCAAGGTCGACCGCCCCAACGCCTATGTCCGCCGCGTCAACAAGGCGACCGGGCGCTGCCTGACGATCCCGGCAATGCAGCCGCTCGACCGCTATCCGGCGCAGACCGTCTTCACCTTCGTCGACCTCGGCCCGCGGCTCATCACGCTGACGCATCACGATGCGATCGCAGGACCGTATCACCGCAACGGCGATGCGATCCTCGACGTCCACCACGCATTCATGGGAACGCCCGAAGTGGCGCGCGCGATCATGAAGCGCCATAGCGCGACGATGCTGCTGGTATGCCCGGACATGGCCGAATCGACCAACTACCGCGCCAAGGCGCGCGGCGGCTTCTACGACCGGCTTGCCAAAGGCGAGCATTTCGACTGGCTGGTGCCGCTGCCGATCAAGAAAGGCTCGCCGTTCAGGGCGTTCCGGGTGGAATAGCCTTCCACCGCGACAGCCCTACCGCAACTGCTCCATCACTCCGTCGATCACGAACTGCACCGCCAGCGCGGCGAGCAGCACGCCGAGCAGGCGGGTGATGACCGCCTCGATCTTCGCGCCCAGCACGCGCATCAGCGGCCCCGCGGCAAGCAGCGAGATCAGCATCAGCAGCAAATTTGCCGCGAGCGCCGCCATCACCACCGCGGTCTGCTCGATGCCATGGCTGCGCGCGGTGAGCAGCATCACCGACGCGATCGAGCCCGGACCGGCGATCATCGGCATCGCCATCGGGAAGATCGAGACGTCGTCAGCCTCTTCCTCGGTGATCTTGGCGGCGCGGTCCTCGCGGCGCTGGGTGCGCTTCTCGAACACCATCTCCAGCGCGATCAGGAACAGCATCACGCCGCCCGCGATGCGGAACGACGCCAACTCGATGCCGAGCGCGTGGAGCAGCGGCTCGCCGGCCAGCGCGAAGACCAGCAGGATGCCCGCCGCGACCATTACCGCGCGGATCGCCATCGCGCGTCGGTGCGCGGCGGTCGCGCCGGCGGTGAGCCCGGCGAAGATCGGTGCGCAGCCGGGCGGATCGATGATGACGAACAGCGTGATGAACGACGAGACGAACAGCTCGATCATCAGAGCGCCGGATCGACCGCGATGCCGGCGCGCCGCCCGGCGGCGACGAGCGTGTTGCGCATCAGCACCGCGATGGTCATCGGCCCGACGCCGCCCGGCACCGGCGTGATCGCGCCCGCGACCTCGGCTGCGCGCGGATCGACGTCGCCGACCAGCCCAGAATCGGTGCGGTTGATGCCGACGTCGATCACAGTCGCGCCGAGCTTGATCCATTCCGGCTGGACGAAGCCGGGGATGCCGACCGCCGCGACGACGATGTCGGCCTGGCGGACGTGCCCCATCACGTCGCGCGTGCGGCTGTGGACGGTGGTGACGGTGCAGCTCTGCTGGAGCAGCAGCGCCGCCATCGGCTTGCCGACGATGTTCGAACGGCCGATCACCACCGCCTCCAGCCCCGCCAGATGCGGGTGGATGTCCTGGAGCAGCATCAGGCAGCCGAGCGGGGTGCACGGCACCAGCCCGTCGAGCCCGGTTGCGAGCCGCCCGGCATTGACCGGGTGGAAGCCATCGACGTCCTTATCGGGGTCGATGCGGGTGATCACCGCGCGTTCGTCGATATGCTTCGGTAGGGGCAATTGGACGAGGATGCCGTCGACCGTCCCGTCGGCGTTCAGGCGATCGACCAAAGCGATCAGCTCCGCCTCGGTCACGTCGGCGGACAGGCGATGCTCGAAACTCTCCATGCCGGCGGCGACGGTCGCCTTGCCCTTGGAGCGGACATAGACCGACGAGGCCGGGTCTTCGCCGACCAGCACCACCGCGAGGCCGGGCTTGCGCCCTGCCCGTTCGGTGAAGGCGGCGGCCGCGGTGGCGACACGGCCGCGCAGCTTGGCGGCAAAGGCTTTTCCGTCGATGAGGCGCGCAGTCATGGCGCGACCGCATAGAGCGAAGCGGCGACGCGCGCCAGCACCTGCGGATCGCCCGCGATCGTCAACCGCTTGAGCCGCGCGGTCTGGCCGGCGACCAGCGCGACGTCGCGCCTGGGCACGCCGAAATGTTTGGCGACCAGCTCGACCAGCGCCGCATTGGCCGCGCCGTCGACCGGCGCGGCGGCAAGGCGCGCCGCGAAATGCTCGTCGGTGCCGGCGAGCAGCGCGTCACGCCCGCCGCGCGGGGTGACGCGCACCGTGATGACGAGTCCGTTCGGGGTCTCGCGCCAGGCGCTCAGATCGCCGCGCCGCCGGTCATCGCGCTGATCGCGATATTGTTGAGGATGATGTTGAGGATCGCCATCAGCACCAGCACCACCGCCGGCGCGAAGTCGATCCCGCCGGTGTTCGGCAGCATCCGGCGGATCGGGCGGTACATCGGCTCGGTCAGCCGATCGAGCCCCTCGTACAGCGAGCGCACGAAGTTGTTCGAGGTGTTGACGACGTTGAACGAGATCAGCAGCGACAGCACGAATTGCACGATGATGATCCACCACACGAGGTTCAGGATCACCTGCAGGATCTGGATGATGGTGGTCGTCAGCACGCCGAGCGTCTCCCAATAGGTGTGCCGGTAATGTAGAGCACCGGCGGGCGGATCGAAAGGCTGCCGCTCATTTGCGGATCAGCGTGCCTGCGCCGCGCTTGGTAAAGATTTCGAGCAGCATCGCATGCGGCACCCGCCCGTCGAGCACCACCGCGGCGTCGACGCCGGATTCGACCGCGGCGACGCACGTCTCCAGCTTCGGGATCATCCCGCCCGAGATCGTGCCGTCGGCGCGTAGCTCGGCGACCGCGGCGGGGTTCAGGTCGGTGACCAGCTGCCCCTGCTTGTCGAGCACGCCCGCTACGTCGGTGAGCAGGAAGAAGCGCGATGCGCCCAGCGCCGCGGCGATCGCCCCCGCCATCGTATCGGCGTTGATGTTATAGGTGTGGCCATCGGCACCGATGCCGATCGGCGCGATCACGGGAATGATCCCGTCGCGGCTGAGCGAATCGATGATCCGGCGATCGACCGCGACCGGCTCGCCGACGAAGCCGAGGTCGACCTTGCGCTCGATGCCCTGCAACGGATCGGGGTCGCTGCGGCCGACCTTCTCGGCTTGCACCAGCCCGGCGTCCTTGCCCGAGATGCCCACCGCGCGCCCGCCGGCGCGGCCGATCCAGCTGACGATTTCCTTGTTGATCGAGCCCGCCAGGACCATCTCGGCGATCTGCGCGGTCTCGGCGTCGGTGACGCGCAAGCCATCGACGAAGCGCGATTCCACGCCCAGCCGCTTGAGCATCCGCCCGATTTGCGGCCCGCCGCCGTGCACCACGACCGGGTTGATCCCGACCGCCTTGAGCAGCACCACGTCCTCGGCGAAATCGGCCTGCGCCTCGGGATCGCCCATCGCGTGGCCGCCGTATTTCACGACGAAGGTCTTGCCGGCATAGCGCTGCAGATAGGGCAGCGCCTCGACCAAAGTTTCGGCCTTCAAGGCGGGCGACAGGTTCGGATCGGTCATGTGCGGCGCCATAGCGGCGGAGACGGTCAGGCGTCCAGACGGCGCCCGATCGCCACCAGCGCGTAGATCAGCGGCGGGACCAGCGCGACCGACAGCACGACCTTGGCGAGCATCTGCCCCGCCATCAGCCAGCCGACCGCCGACAACCCGAAGGCGATCGAGATGAACAGGATCGAATCGACGATCTGGCTGAGCGCACTGGCGGTCGCGGCGCGGAACCACAGCAACTTGCCGCCCTCCCTGCCCTTCAGCCACGAGAAGATCGTGACGTTCAGCGTCTGCGACACGCCGTAAGCGACGATCCCGCCCGCCCAGATCCACGGCGTCGCGCCCATCATCTGGTTGAACGCCGCCAGATGGCCACCGTCCATCTCCGGCGCGGCCGGCAGCACCAGCACGACCAGCGTCAGCACCATCGACACCAGCAAGGGCACGAACCCCATCAGCACCAGCCGACCCGCGATCTTCTGCCCGTGCAGCTCGGCGACCGCGCTGGAGGTGACGACCAGCAGCAGGAAGGCGAAGATCCCCGCCTCGACCGCGAGCGGCGGCAGCCCGACCAGCGGCCCCAGCCGCGAGATCGGGCCGAGCGACACCTGCTTGTTGCCGAGCACCCCGGCGATGCAGACCATCCCGCCGTAGAAGATCGAGAAGGCGAACAGCGAGGGCGGGATCGCGCGGCGGGCGGGCGGGCGATGGTCGGGGTCTTCCATCGCGGCGGTGTACGGGGCGGCGGCGGGGCGGGCAAGGTGCTGGCGCGGCGTCAAACCTCGTCATTGCGAGCGCAGCGAAGCAATCCAGGTTCCGTGCGACGCCCTGGATTGCTTCGCTGCGCTCGCAATGACGGTCCACCCCGGCCCCGATCTTGGCTGGCGATCCGCCGGCGGGCATGTCATGGCGCGGAACTTCGGCAGCGAAGAAGAAAAATGCAACGGACTCTCATCGGCCTGGCGGGCATCGCCGTCATCCTGCTGCTCGCGACGCTGCTGTCGGCCGACCGGCGCGCGATCCGGCCGCGGATCGTCGCCAGCGCCTTCGCGCTACAGGCGACGATCGCGGTGATCGTGCTCTACTGGACGCCGGGGCGTGCCGCGCTCGCCGGGGCGTCGGCGGGGGTCGCGGCGCTGCTCGGCTATTCGCAGAAGGGCACCGAATTCCTGTTCGGCAATCTCGCCAGTCCCACGGTCGGCGGGCAGAGCTTCGCGATTGCGGCGCTGCCGGTCATCATCTTCTTCGCCAGCCTCGTCTCGATCCTTTATTATCTGGGGGTCATGCAGTTCGTGGTCCGCTGGATCGGCGGCGCGATCGAGAAGGTGATCGGGACCAGCAAGGTCGAAAGCCTGTGCGCGGCCGCCAACATCTTCGTCGGGCAGAGCGAATCGCCGCTGGTGATCCGCCCGTATCTCGCCGGGCTGACCCCGGCGCAGGTGTTCACGGTGATGACCAGCGGGATGGCGGGCGTCGCGGGAACGATCCTCGCCGCCTATGCCTCGATGGGGATCAGCATCGACTATCTGCTCGCCGCCAGCTTCATGGCCGCGCCGGGCGGGATCCTGATGGCCAAGATCATCATGCCCGACCGCGTCGTGCCACCCGAGGGCGAGCTGCCGCTGGGCGACCTTCCCGACGAACAGCGCCAGATCGAACTGGCCGAGGCGCGGATTAGCGGGCGCGGCCCTGCCGCGCTGCTGCCCGAGGGCACGCCCGGCGAGCCGCTGCCCGATGCGACGCATGACGAGGAAAAGCCCGCCAATCTCATCATGGCTGCCGCGCAGGGCGCGCAGACCGGCGTCAAGCTGGCGGTGGCGGTCGGCGCGATGGTGCTGGCGTTCGTCGCGCTGGTGGCGCTCGCCAACGGGCTGCTCGGCGCGGCGGGCGGGTTGATCGGGATGCCGGGGCTGAGCTTCCAGGGGCTGCTCGGCTATGTCTTCCAGCCGGTCATGTACCTGCTGGGCGTGCCGTGGAACGAGGCGGGGATCGCCGGCGGGCTGTTCGGCGAGAAGATCGTGCTCAACGAGTTCGTGGCCTATATCGACCTCGGCAAGCAGGCAGCGGCGCTGTCGCCGCGGACGATCGCGGTGGTGACGTTCGCCTTGTGCGGCTTCGCCAATTTCAGCTCGATCGCGATCCAGATGGCGGTGACCGGCAGCCTCGCCCCCAACCAGCGCCCGACGATCGCGCGGCTGGGGCTGCGCGCGCTGGCGGCCGGCAGCCTCGCCAATCTGATGAGCGCAGCGCTGGCGGGGTTGCTGATCGGCTGACCCGGGGCGGCCGATGTTGGCGAAGGTTGCGCAGAACGGCCTGCACACGCGTCGGCGTGGCGGCGGTCGGCGGGCGCCTCGCTCATGCTGACAGATGTTGGACGGTGTAGGACAGCGATTGCGTGGTCGAACCGGTCTTCGATCGTCGTCGCCCCGGGCGTGACCCGGGGTCTCGCTTCTTACCCGACAGCCGAGCGAAGAAGCGGGGTCGCGGGTCAAGTCCGGGACGACGGCTTGCGACCGAGGCATAACGCATACGGAAAAGGCCGCCGGATCGCTCCGACGGCCTTCCCGCACGCAAAGGTTGAAGCAGGATCAGGCCAGCGCGGCCTTGCCGCTGCTGCGACGACGGCGGACCGCCGCGCCGATCATGCCGAAGCCGAGGATCATCGTCATCCAGGTGCCCGGCTCGGGCACCGCGCTCTTCACGGCGATCGAGTTCAGCTTGAACGCGTCGTTCCTGGTGTCCGGACCGAAATACGAACCACCGATCACCCAGACGTTGCCGCCCTGGCTGGGCGAAAGGTTGTAGGTCTGCTTCGCCGCGCCCTTGTAATCGTCGCTGTTGCTGTTGAACCAGGCGTCGCCCGACTGCTTGCTGGTGTCGATCTTCAGCCCGTTCTCCAGCGACTTGAGCGTGGCGGCGGTCATCGCCGAACCGAAGCCGCTGTAGCCGCGCGCGATGAACGCGTCGTTGTCGCTGTAGTTGTTGCCGTACAGCTGGTAGGGATTGAGCACCGCCGACTGCAGCGAGACCGCCTGATCGAACTGCAGGACGAGGAATTCCCAGCCGTTCTTGTTGTCGATCGTGTGGTAGTTGCCGCCGGTGGTCTCACCGGTCTGGTAGATGCCCAGACCGTTCGCGCCCCACGAACCGATCTGCGCGACCTGATAGGTGCCGTCCAGCAGACGCGTCCACGCCGTCGCGCGCACGTTGAGCGTCGACTTGCCGTCCGTCGACTGTACGGCGTAGTTGACCGTATCATAGGCATAACGGCTGTCGTTGCTCACGATCGTCTTGCCGTTCGACGTGCCCGTGGCGGTGCTGATGACGAAATCGGCTGCCTGCGCCGGCATGGCGGCGAAGAGCGCGCCGGCGGCAATCGCGAGATGCGCGAAGCGAGTCATTTTGCTGGATTCCCCTTTACTTGATGGGCGCAGCCTTCCCTTATCTGGATCAGGACCGCAATTGGCTTGCGAACGCCCCCTGTCCCTGATCGAAACAGTTCCAGACACTTACCGACAGGAGTGGAATCGGGCGCGCTTGTCCCCTAAATGCGCCGCCATGACCGAGATCACCGTTGCCGCGCTCCAGCTCGCCTTCTCCGCCGACATTGACGCGAACATCGCGAAGGTGTCCGACGCCGTGCGCGAGGCGCATGGCCGCGGCGCGCAGGTGATCCTGCCGCCCGAATTGTTCGAGGGCGAGTATTTCTGCCGCGTCGAGGACGAATCGCTGTTCGCCAATGCCGCACCGGTCACCGAGCACAAGGCGGTGCTGGCGATGCAGGCGCTGGCCGAGGCGCTGAAGGTGTACATTCCGACCAGCTTCTTCGAGCTGGACGGACCGCATCATTACAATTCGCTGGCGATGATCGGCCCGGACGGCGAGGTGCAGGGCGTCTATCGCAAGAGCCATATCCCGGACGGACCGGGCTATGAGGAGAAATTCTATTTCCGGCCCGGCAACACCGGGTTCAAGGTGTGGAACGGGCCGCGCGCTCAAGGGCACCAGACCAAATTGGGCGTCGGCGTCTGCTGGGACCAATGGTACCCCGAAACCGCGCGCGCGATGATGCTGATGGGTGCGGAGCTGCTATTCTATCCGACCGCGATCGGCAGCGAGCCGCACGACACGTCGCTCGATACCGCGCGGCTGTGGCGGCGCGCGATGGTCGGCCATGCGGTGTCGAACGTGGTGCCGGTGATCGCCGCCAATCGCGTCGGCGTCGAACACGGCCAGACTTTCTATGGCACCAGCTTCATCACCGACGAGCGCGGCGACATCCTCGCCGAGCTGGACCGCGAGGAAGAGGGGGTGATCGTCGCGACGCTCGACCTCGATCGCGTGCGGCGCCACCGCGCGGCGTGCGGCTTCTTCCGCGACCGGCGGCCCGAGCTGTACGGGCGGCTGGTACAGGATATCTGAGGCCCTGCGTCATTGCGAGCGCAGCGAAGCAATCCAGTGTTCCGCGCGGGACCCTGGATTGCTTCGCTGCGCTCGCAATGACGATCAGGACGGCCGCAGTTCCAGCGCCGTCGCGAAGACGCTCTCGAACATCTCGGCGGTCAGCCGCCCGGTGTTCTGGTTGTAGCGCGAGCAGTGATAGCTGTCGATCAGCACGCGCCCGTCGGGGACGCGATGCACAGCGCCATGCTCAAAGCGCGCCTTGGGCAGCTTTCCGCCCAGCACCTTGACCACCGACTGGTGCGCGACCTGCCCGAGCGCGATATAGACGCGCGCGGTCGGCAGCGTCGTCGCCTGATCGGACAGAAAGGTGCGGCAGGTGCGCACTTCCTCGGGCGTCGGGGCGTTGCCCGGCGGCAGGCACTTCACCGCATTGAGGATGATCGCGCCGTCGAGCGTGATGTCGTCCTCGCGGCTGCCGGTGAAGGTGCCGTGCGCGAGCCCGAATTTGGCGAGCGTGCCATAGAGCAGCGCCCCTGCCCCGTCGCCGATGAACGCGCGGCCGGTGCGGTTCGCGCCTTTCATGCCCGGCGCCAGCCCGACGATCGCCAACCATGCCTGCGGGTCGCCGAACGCCGGCACCGGCGCATTCCACCAGTCGGGATGCTGCGTGCGCAATTCGTGGCGCAGGTCGACGAGGCGCGGGCAGCGCGGGCAATCGAGCGGCGGTTCGGTCGCAGGCAGCGGAGAAGGTGCGAAGTTCATCGCGGTGCGATAGGCGCTTGCGGATGCCTGCATCAATCTTTCTCGTCGCGCTGGGCTCGAATCGCTGCGGGCGGCACGGGCGGCCGCGCGACGAGGTGGCGGCGGCGCTGCGGCTGCTCGGCGGACGCGCCGCGCCGATCGTCGCCAGCGCGCCGCTCGGGCCGTCGACGCGCACCTTCGCGAATAGCGCGGTGCTGTTTGAGAGCGACGAGACACCGCCCGCGCTGCTGGCACGTCTGAAGGCGATCGAGCGCGCGTTCGGGCGACGCCGCGGGCGGCGCTGGGGCGCGCGGGTGATCGATCTCGACATCATCCTGTGGTCGGGCGGTGCGTGGCGGACGCCGGGGCTGACGATCCCGCATCCGGCCTTCGCCGCGCGCGCGTTCGTGCTTGGGCCGGCGGCGGTGATCGCGCCGGACTGGCGCGCGCCGGGCAGCGCGCTGACGCTGCGCCAGCGTCATGCCCGGTTGACCCGCGCGCGCGCCGCCCCTAACCGGCTTCGATCCGCGTGAGGGTCCGTAGCTCAGTCGGTAGAGCAAGCGACTTTTAATCGAGAGGTCCCGGGTTCGAGCCCCGGCGGACCCACCACGCGGAACCTTCTTCCCTTTCCGTCACCCCCGGACCTGATCCGGGGTCCCGCGTTTTGCGGCTAGCGGTTAGCCCCGCCGCGGCGGAGCCGCGTCGTCGGTCGGGGCGATGCCCCGCCGGCCGGGCTTGGGCGAGTCCCGTCGCAGGATGCGACGGGCCGCCCCGCGCCTCAGAATTCCGACCATTCCTCGTCCGCGACCGCCAGCGCCGTGCCGCGCGTGCCGGTGACCGGGCGGCGGGCGGTGCGCGCCAGATCGCGGCCGGCCTGCGCCGCGCGCGCCTGCAGGTCATGGACCGGCGAGGCGGGCGCGCTGGCGGGCACCGCAACCGGGCGCGCCGCGGCGCCGGTGCGGAAGCGCGACACTTCGCCGGTCAGGCGCGCGGCCTCCTCGGCGAGGCTGCGCGCGGCGGCGGTGGCTTCCTCGACCATCGCGGCGTTCTGCTGCGTGACGCCGTCCATCTCCGACACAGCGG
Organism: uncultured Sphingomonas sp.; assembly: GCA_913776255.1. Lineage (GTDB taxonomy): Bacteria > Pseudomonadota > Alphaproteobacteria > Sphingomonadales > Sphingomonadaceae > Sphingomonas. Next base: position 22,676 of record CAJYLV010000022.1, read on the forward strand.
TGTTGACCTGTTGCAGGCCCGTCGCCTGATGCTCGGCGGATTGCGCGATCGTCGAGACGAGCGTGCTGATCTCGCCGATGCGCGTGATGATCCGCTGGAGCGCCTTGCCGGTCTCGCTGACCAGCGTCACGCCCGCCTCGACCTGCTCGGACGAGGCGTTGATCTTGGTCTTGACGTCCTTGGCGGCATCCGCGGAGCGCTGGGCGAGCGCGCGGACTTCGGAGGCGACGACCGCGAAGCCCTTGCCCGCATCGCCCGCGCGCGCCGCCTCGACGCCCGCGTTGAGCGCCAGCAGGTTGGTCTGGAAGGCGATGCCGTCGATGACGCTGATGATCTCGCTGATCTCCGACGAGGCGCGCTCGATCCCGCCCATCGCGTCGACCGCGCGGCGCACGACGTCGCCCGAGCTTTCGGCCTCGGAGCGGGCCTCGACGACCGCATCGTTGGCGCGGCGGGCGCCCGCCGCGGTCTCGCGCACGGTCGAGGTGATCTCGTCCATCGCGGCGGCGGTTTCCTCCAGCGAGGCGGCCTGCTGCTCGGTGCGCTGCGAGAGATCGTCCGACGCCTGGCGGATGTCGGCGGCGCCGCTGTTGATGCCGTTGGCGGCGGTCGTCACCGCGGCGATCGCGGTCGATACCGCCAGCATCGCACGGTTGAAGTCGTGGCGGAGCGCTTCATAGTCGCTGGTGAACGGCTGCTCGATCTGGCAGGTCAGGTCGTTGTCGGCGAGCCGGCTGAGCCCCTTGCCGAGCGCCTCGACGACCTTGCGCTGCGCCGCGGAGGAGATGGCGAGCGCCTGGCCGTTGCCGCGGAACACCTCCATCGCCTTGGTCATGCGCCCGACGCAGTCGCGCGATTCGGTGTAGCGGATCGGACTGTCGAAATCGCCGCGCGCCAACGCCTCCATCCGCACCACGGTGTTGACGTACGGATCGCAGACCAGCGTGCGCGACACGAGCGCGACCGTCGCGACAAGCACCACCGCCGCGCCGCCGATCGCCAGCGCCGCCGTCGCGCCGAGCACGCCCGCCGCCAGTGCGCCGATCGCGGCGAGCGACGCCAGCGACAGGCCGACGTAAACGAAGGCAAGCGCCAGGAACTTCGTCCGGACCGGCGCGACATCACGAAACCAGCTGATCATTCCATCACTCTCCGCGGCACTCGTCGCTTTGCTGAGCACAGTCGCCCTACGTAGCGGCACTAGCTAAATATTGGATAAATGATGCAGATCAGCTTTACCGTCTTTCGGGGCTGCAACCTTGAAGCGACCGCGCGGTTGAAACGCAGGATTTCCGGGAGTGCGGCAATGGTGCGGTCGATGCTGATGGGTGCGGTGGCGGGGGCGCGGGCGATGACCCCGCTGGCGGCGCTGGCGGCAACGCGCCGCGGCACGCACGCGCCGGTGCTGTCGGCCGGGTCGCTGCTGCTCGCGGCGGGCGAGCTGGTCGGCGACAAGCAGCGCGACGCGCCCGACCGGATCGTGCCCGCCGGAATCGTCGGGCGGCTGCTGAGCGGCGCGATCGCCGGCGCGGCGTGCGCGCGGCGCGACGAGCGGGTCGCCGGTGCGCTGGTCGGCGCGGCGGCGGCCGTGGCGGCGTCGCACCTGACCTTCCGGCTGCGTGCGGTGGCGACGCGGCGCTGGGGTCAGACCGCCAGCGGGCTGATCGAGGACGGGCTGGCGGTCGCCGGCGCGATAGCGCTGGCGCGCGCCTGATCTGGCTGAATCGCTTTTTCTTGCGACCGGTTGCGACGATCCGCGCGTTCGGGAGTTTTGGCGGTCAGGGATCATAAGGGGATAGCGCATGGCCGACGATCGTCACACGCGGATTAGCGAGCACGCCTACCGGCTGTGGCAGCAGGAAGGCGAGCCGCATGGCCGCGACCAGGCGCATTGGGACGAGGCCGAACGCGCCTTCGCCGGCGAGGGTCCGGTCGCCGACGAACCCGATCCGCAGGCGGGCGATCCGCAGGCCGCGACCACCGCGCCGGACACGCCCGCCGGTGCCGCGTCGTTCGACGCGCCCGAGCAACCCGCCGGTGCGGCAGACGCGCCGTCCGACACTCCGGCCGCGGCCAAGCCTGCGGCGGCGTCCAAGCCCGCCGCCGCGAAGAAGCCGGCCGCGCGACGCAAGCGCACCGTCTGACCCGCGGCGCGCCCGCGCGCGCCACCCCGACCTCTCCGCGCCCATTTCCTCCTGACGGGAGCACATCGTTGCACGACTTGCCGGACCGGCTCCTGCCGGGATCGCCCTATCCGCTTGGCGCCACGTTCGATGGCGAGGGGGTCAATTTCGCGGTCTTCTCCGCCAACGCCGACGCGATCGAGCTGTGCCTCTTCGACAGCGCGGGCAAGCGCGAGCTGAAGCGGCTGCCGCTGACCGAATGCACCGACGAGGTGTGGCACGGCTATCTGCCCGATGTCGGGCCGGGGCTGGTCTATGGCCTGCGCGCGCACGGCCGCTATGCGCCCGAGGAAGGTCATCGCTTCAACCCCAACAAGCTGCTGCTCGACCCCTATGCGCGCCGCATCCAGGGGCAGATCAAATGGACCGATGCGCTGCACGGCTATCGCATCGGACACCGCAAGGAAGACCTGTCGTTCGACAAGCGCGACAGCGCGCCGGCACTGCCCAAGGCGGTGGTGGTCGACGATCACTGGGACTGGTCGCGCGACCGGCGACCGAACACGCCGTGGTCGGAGACGGTGATCTACGAGGCGCACGTCAAGGGACTGACCAAGCTGATGGAGCTGGTCCCGGCGCGCGAGCGCGGCACCTATGCCGCGCTGGGGCATCCGGCGGTCATCAAGCATCTGCAACGCACCGGCGTGACCGCGATCGAGCTGCTGCCGATCCACAGCTTCACGCAGGACCGCTTCCTGCAAGAGAAGGGTCTGCGCAATTACTGGGGCTATAACACGCTCGGCTTCTTCGCCCCCGAGCAGAGCTATATGGCGACCGAGCATCAGGACGAGCTGCGCCGCGCGGTCCACCGGCTGCACAAGGCCGGGATCGAGGTGATCCTCGACGTCGTCTACAACCACACCTGCGAGGGCAGCGAGAAGGGTCCGACGCTGTCGTGGCGCGGGCTCGACAACGCCAGCTATTACCGGCTGGTCAAGGACAATCCGCGCTACACGATCAACGACACCGGCACCGGCAACACGCTCAACATGAGCAAGGCGCGCGTGATCCAGATGGTCGCGGACTCGTTGCGCTACTGGGCGACCAGCTTCGGCGTCGACGGCTTCCGCTTCGACCTCGGGCTCACGCTCGGGCGCGAGGAGCACGGCTTCGATCCGGGCTCGGCGTTCTTCGACGTGCTGCGGCAGGACCCGGTGCTCGGGCGGCTGAAGCTCATCACCGAGCCGTGGGACGTCGGGCCGGGCGGCTATCAGCTCGGCAACTTCCCGCCGGGTTTTGCGGAGTGGAACGACAAATATCGCGACACGGTGCGCGAATATTGGCGCGGCGAGCCGGGCAAGCGCCCCGATCTCGCGGCGCGGCTGGCCGGGTCGGGCGACCTGTTCGACCGGCGCGCGCGGCGACCGTGGGCGAGCGTCAACCTGCTCGCGGCGCATGACGGCTTCACGCTCGCCGACACGGTGATGTACGAGGAACGCCACAACGAGGCGAACGGCGAGGACAATCGCGACGGTCACTCGCACAACGCCTCGTGCAACTGGGGCGTCGAGGGGCCGACCGACGACGCGGCGATCAACGATGCGCGCGGGCGGGTGATGCGCTCGATGCTGACGACGCTGATGACGTCGCTGGGGACGCCGATGCTGGTCGCCGGCGACGAGTTCGGGCGCACGCAGCAGGGCAACAACAACGCTTATTGCCAGGATAACGAGATCAGCTGGCTCGACTGGACGGCGGCGGCGTCGCCCGAGGGTCAGGCGCAGATCGACTTCACCGGGCGGCTGGCGGAATTGCGGCGGCGCTTCGTGGTGCTGCGCAGCCCGACCTTCCTCTACGGGCAGGAAACCGCCGCGGGCGGGGTCAACGATATCGAATGGTGGGACGAGCGCGGGCAGCAATTGTCGCCCGAGGACTGGCAGAACCCCGACGGGCGTGCGCTGATGATGCGGCGTGCGGCACGCACCGAGAGCGGCGAGATCGAGGCGGTGTCGCTGCTGCTCAACGCGTCGGGCGATCCGGTGACCTTCACCCTGCCCCCGCCTGACGTGAAGCGCGTCGTGCTGATCGACAGCGCCAGGCCGGAGCAAGGCGAGGTGGAGATCGACAACAGCTATGAGGTCGCGCCGCAAGGCGCGGTGCTGGTGACGTGGACGAGCGCGGCGTGACGCGCTGGGGCCCGGAGCCGCTCACCGACGGCGGCACGCGTTTCCATTTGTGGGCGCCCGATGCCGGGGGCGTGACGGTGGAGATCGACGGCGGTGACGCAGCGGCGATGACGCGCGGCGCGGACGGCTGGTATGCGCTCGACCACGCCGCGGGGCCTGGCGCGCGCTATCGCTTCCGGGTTGGCGAACAGCTGGTGCCCGATCCGGCGTCCCGCCTTCAGTCGGGCGGGGTGCACGGGTGGAGCGTGGTCCCGGAGACGCACTACGACTGGCAGCACCCCGATTGGCGCGGCCGCGCGTGGCACGAGATGGTGATCCTCGAATGTCACGCCGGGACGCTCGGCGGCTTCGCTGGGGTGATCGAACGGCTGCCGGCGATCGCCGCGGCCGGCATCACCGCGGTCGAGCTGATGCCGGTCGGCGCGTTCGGCGGCACGCGCGGTTGGGGCTATGACGGCGTGCTGCCCTATGCGGTGCAGGAGGAGTACGGATCGCCGGCCGAGCTGCGGCGGCTGGTCGATACCGCGCACGGGCTGGGCATCAGCGTGTTCCTCGACGTGGTCTACAATCACTTCGGGCCGGACGGGAATTACCTCGGCGCCTATGCCGCCGACTTCTTCGACGCCGAGGTCCATACGCCGTGGGGCGGCGCAGTGGCGGTCGCGCGCGAGGCCGTCGCGCGGTTCTTCGTCGACAATGCGCTGATGTGGCTGCGCGACTATCGCATCGACGGATTGCGCTTCGACGCGGTGCACGCGATCGGCGACCCGGCGTTCCTCGACGCGATGGCGGCGGAGATCCGTGCCGCGCTGCCCGACCGGCACGTCCATCTGGTGCTGGAGAATGAAGAGAATGACGCCGCGCGGCTGCGCGACGGCGGGTTCGATGCGCAGTGGAACGACGACTTCCACAATGTCATGCACGTCCTGCTGACCGGCGAGACCAGTGCCTATTACACCGACTTCGCGGATCGCCCGGCCGAGCGGCTGGCGCGGTGTTTGGCCGAGGGGTTCATCTATCAGGGCGAGGGCTCGGCCAATCACGACGGCAAGCCGAGAGGGAGCGCCAGCGCGCATCTCGCGCCGACGCGGTTCGTGGCGTTCCTCCAGAACCACGATCAGGTCGGCAACCGCGCGCTGGGCGAACGACTGATCGCGCTGACCGACAAGGCGAAGCTGCGCGCGGCGACCGCACTGCTGCTGCTGTGCCCCCAGGTGCCGCTGCTGTTCATGGGCGAGGAGGAAGGGAGCGCGACGCCGTTCCTGTTCTTCACCGACTTCCATGACGAATTGGCCGACGCGGTACGCGAGGGGCGGCGCAAGGAATTCGCCAAGTTCGACGCCTTCGCCGATCCGGACGCGCGGGCGCGGATTCCCGATCCCAACGCCGAGTCGACGTTCGCGGCGTCGGTGCCGCAGCCGGGGCCGGAGGCGGACGAATGGCGGGCGCTTTATAGCGAATTGCTGGCATTGCGGCGCGAGCGCATCGTGCCGCATCTCATCGGCGCGGTGTCGGTCGGGGCGCAGGTACTCGGCGCGGCGGCGGTGGTCGCGCGCTGGCGGCTCGGTGACGGGACGACGCTGGGGGTCGCGATCGATCTGGGCGACGAGCCGGCGACGCTGCCGGGCGGGGCGGACCCGCTGTTCGTCGAGGGCGAGCGGTTCGTCGCGTGGATCGAGCCGTGAAAGCCCTACCGCTATCACCCCGGCGGACGCCGGGGCCCAGTTGGGAGACGTTCGCAGTGCTGCACGGGCGTTCCGTTACTGGACCCCGGCCTTCGCCGGGGTGGCGGGTGAGTGAGGGACGACGCTCGCTCCCTCTCCTTCGCGTCGATTCTCCCGCATGACGCTCTCGCAGCGCGCCGCCGCCGCGGGATTGTCGCGCGACTGGGAGGATGCCGATGGCCGCCCGCAGCGCGTCGCCGACGAGGTGCTTGAGGCGATCCTCGCCTGCCTCGATCCCACCGCGCCCGACGTGCCGTTCCTGTCCGCCGATGCCGGGCGACCGATTGCCGTGCCGGACGGGTCGCGCGGTGACGCCGAACTGCTGCTCGACGACGGCAACCGGCTCGCGCTGACGATCGCCGCCGACGGCACGCTGCCCCCGGTCGAGCGCGTCGGCTATCACCGGCTCCTCGCCGGCGGCCGCGAATATACGCTGGCGATCGCACCCCGGCGCTGCGCGCTGCCGAAACGTGGCTGGGGTATCGCGGTGCAGGTGCCGAGCCTGCGCGCGACCAGCGACAGCGCGTTCGGCGATGCCGGCGCGCTGGTCGAGGCCGCCGCCGCCTTCGCGCGGGTCGGGGCGCAGGCGCTGGCGATCAGCCCGACGCACGCTTTGTTTCCCGCCGATCCGACGCGCTTCAGCCCCTATTCGCCGTCGACGCGGCTGTTCCACAACGTGCTGCTCGCCGACCCGGCGCTGATCGGCGTGCCGCTGCCCCCGAGCCGCGCGAGCGCGCTGATCGACTGGCCGCAGGCCGCGCGCGAGCGCCTCGCGCATCTGCGCACCGCGTTCGAGCTGGCGAGCGAGGGCGCGTTGTCGGCGGCGCGCGCCTATCGGCGGCAGCGCGGCGCGGCGCTGGAGGCGCATGCGCGGTTCGATGCGCTGCACGCGGCGCTGGGCGGGCATGGCTGGCAGGACTGGCCCGCCGCCTATCACGATCCGAACGGCGAGGCGGTGATCCGCTTCGCCGCCGAGCATGAGCGCGACATCGCCTTCTACGCCTTCCTGCAATGGCTCGCCGATCTCGGGCTGGCGACCGCGCAGCGCACCGCGAAGGAGCGGATGGCGACCGGAATCGTCGCCGATCTCGCGGTCGGGATGGACGCCGGGGGCAGCCATGCGTGGAGCGCGCGCGACGAACTGCTGACCGGGCTGACGGTCGGCGCGCCGCCCGATCCGCTCGGGCCGGACGGGCAGAATTGGGGGATCACCGCGCTCGACCCGTTCGCGCTGCAGCGCACCGGCTTCGGCGCGTTCATCGAGACTTTGCGCGTCGCGCTCGTGCATGCCGGGGGGATCCGCATCGACCATGCGCTGGGGCTGGAGCGGCTGTGGGTGATCCCGGCGGGCGCGGACGCCAGCGAGGGCGCGTATCTGCGCATGCCCGGCGCGCAGCTCCGCCGGATCGTCGCGATCGAGGCGCAGCGCGCCGACGCGGTGGTGATCGCCGAGGATCTCGGCACCGTCCCGCCCGGCTTTCGCGACAATCTGGCCGAGCGATGCATGCTGGGCATGCGCGTGCTGCCGTTCGAGCGCGATGCCGAGGGCGGCTTCGTGCCGCCCGCCGAATGGGACGAAGCGGCGGTGGCGATGACCGGCACGCACGACACCCCGACGCTCGCCGGCTGGTGGAAGGAACGCGACATCGACTGGGCGGAGCAGCTCGGGCGCAGCGGCGCGGATCGCGCGCGCCGTGCGACCGAGCGCACCGCCTTGTGGCAGGCGATGGGCAAGCCCGGCGACCCGCCCGCCGCGCCACCGGTCGACGCGATGATCGCGCGTGTCGCGGGCGCGCCTTGTCCCTTGGCGATCGTGCCGATCGAGGATCTGCTCGGGCTGGAGGAACAACCCAACCTCCCCGGCACGATCGACGAACATCCCAATTGGCGGCGGCGGATGGACGCCCCCACCCCCGCCCTGCTCGCGCGTCGCGACGTTGCGCGCCGCATCGCCCTGCTCAACGCGGAGAGACACGCATGACGCCGCCCCGCGCCACCTATCGTTTCCAGTTCCATGAAGGATTCACCTTCGCCGATGCCGAGGCATTGGTGCCGTATCTCGACGATCTCGGCATCAGCCATGTCTATGCTTCGCCGGTCACCACCGCCGCGCCGGGGTCGACGCACGGCTATGACGTGGTCGATCCGACGACGATCAACCCCGAGCTGGGCGGCGAGGCGGCGTTCCGCTCGCTGGTCGCGGCGCTGCGCGCGCGCGGCATGGGCATCATCATCGACATCGTCCCCAATCACATGGGCGTCGCGGGCGACAGCAACGCGTGGTGGCAGGACGTGCTGGCGCGCGGGCCGGACAGCGAGCATGCTGCGGTGTTCGACATCGATTGGCGCGAGCGCATCGTGCTGCCGGTGCTCGCCGCGCCCGTGTCGGAGGCGCTGGCGAACGGCGACCTCACGCTGGAACGTGACGGTGCGCGCTGGACGATCGTCGCTTATGGCGAACATCGCTTCCCCGTGCGCGACGCGAATCAGGATACGGCCGACACGCTGCCGCTCGAGGAACTGCTCGCGCGCCAGCATTACCGGCTGGCGTACTGGCGGGTCGCCAACGACGAGCTGAATTGGCGGCGGTTCTTCTCGATCAACGAGCTGGCCGGGGTGCGGATCGAGGACCCGGCGGTGTTCGGGAAGACGCATGCGCTCTATTTCCGGCTGCACGACGAAGGGCTGATCGACGGGGTGCGCGTCGATCACGTCGACGGGCTGACCGATCCGATCGGCTATTGCCGCGCGTTGCGCGCGCGGCTCGGCGACGAGGCGTGGATCGTGATCGAGAAGATCCTCGCCGCCGGCGAGCCGCAGCCGCTCGGCTGGGGGGTCGACGGGACCAGCGGCTACGACTTCATGGAACAGGTCGCGAGCCTGCTCCACGATCCCTCCGGCGCCGAGCCGCTGGGGGCGCTTTGGGAGGAGATCAGCGGGCGCAGCGCGTCGTTCGAGCCCGAGGAGTTCCAGGCACGGCAGGACCTGTTGTCTTGGCAGTTCAGCGGGCAGCTCGACGCGTGCGTCGCCGCCTTCCACGCGGTCGCGCCGGAAGGCGTGACCGCGGCGATGCTGCGCCGCGCGGTCGAGCGGTTGCTGTGGGTGTTCCCGGTCTATCGCACCTATGGCCCTGCTGCGCCCGCCAGCGACGCCGCGATCCGCGCCGAGGCACGTGCGCGGGTCACCGAGCTGATCCCGCCGGGCGAGACGCAGGTCGTCGATCTGGTGCTGGCGTGGCTTGCGGGGGACGGCGGCGCCGACACTGCCGAGGCGGTGCGGCGCTTCCAGCAACTCTCCGCGCCGATCGCGGCCAAGGCGGTCGAGGACACCGGCTTCTATCGCTACGGCCGGTTGCTGTCGCGCAACGACGTCGGCTTCGATGCCGAGCGGATGGGGATGGCGCCCGCCGACTTCCACGCGCTCATGCAGGCGCGCGCGCGCGACGTGCCGCACGCGATGCTGACCACCGCCACCCACGACCACAAGCGCGGCGAGGACACGCGCGCGCGGCTCGCGGCGATCAGCGCGCACCCCGATGCGTGGCGCGATGCCGCGCTGGCGTGGCTGGAGCGCGACGACGGCGGGGTCGACGATGCCGACCGCTATATGCTGCTCCAGACCCTTGTCGGCGCATGGCCCGAGGATGGCGCGACCGCGGACTTCGTGGACCGCGTGACGGCGTGGCAGCAGAAGGCATTGCGCGAGGCGAAGCTGCGCTCCTCGTGGGAAGCGCCCGACGAAGAGTATGAAGCGGCAGCCGCCGCGCTGGTCGAGGCGCTGCCCGGCGATGCCGAGGCGCTGGCGCTGATCGCGCGCACCGTCGCGATGCTCGATGCAACCGCGCAGGGCAATGCGCTGGTGCAGGTGCTGCTCCGCTATACGGTGCCGGGGGTGCCCGATCTGTATCAGGGCACCGAGTTCGCCGACCTGAGCCTCGTCGATCCCGACAACCGCCGCGCGGTCGACTACGACGCGCGGCGCGCGGCGCTGACGGGCGACCCGCCGGCCAAGCTGCGGCTGATCGCCGATCTACTGCGGCTGCGGCGCGAGGATCCCGCGCTGTTCGCGGACGGCGACTATGCCCCCGCAAAGGTCGAGGGACCGGACGCGGCGCGAGTGCTGGCGTTCGAGCGGCGACACGACGGTCGCCTCTTGCGCGTCGCGGTCGCACTCCATGGCCGACGCCCCGGCGCCGACACGCGCATCGCCTTCAGTTCGGGTCATCGCACCGACGCCGCGACGCTGTTCGGCAGCACAGCGATCTGGTACGAGCACAGCTGAGCCGGTATCCGGACGTCGTCCCGACAGGGGGCGGCGGCGGTCGGCACGGGAGACGGAATGCGCCTGCCGCAGCCCGGGAGTCACGTAAATGTCTTACATGACGTGCACGGGCCGACTCGGCCGCCCGGCACGATCGTGTCCGGAACGGCGCAATTATTCTCAAGATCAGTTCAGGATGGAGTTTGATGTTCGCCTGGTTCCAGCGACTGTTGCCGAAGACCGGCAATTTCTTCGAGCAGTTCGAAGGACATGCCGCCATCGGCCTGGCCGCCGCGCGCGCCACTGCGAAGCTGCTGGAGGGCGGGCCAGACCGTCCCGCGCTGCTTGTCGAGATCAACAAGCGCGAGAATGAGGCCGACGAGATCACCCGCGACGTGCTGAAGAGCGTCCGCGCGACGTTCCTCACGCCGTTCGATCGCGGCGCGATCACCGCGCTGATCGGCGCGCTCGACGATACGATCGACGAAATGTACGCCGCCGCCTCGGCGATCGATCTGTACGGACTGACCGAATATGCGCCCGAGATGCGCGAGATGGCGCAGGTGGCGGTCGATGCCGCCGGGCTGGCGGTCGAGGCGATGCCGCTGCTGCGCGACGTCAGCCGCAACGGCCCGCGGCTCCACGAGCTGACCGAGCAGCTGATCCGGCTGGAAGGCCGCGCCGACGATTGCCACGCCGCGGGGCTGCGTCGCTCGCTGGAGCAATATGGCAAGAGCGACACGCTGCGCTTCGTGGTCGAGCGCGAGATCTACAAGCATCTGGAGCGGATCCTCGATGCATTCGAGGATGTCGCCGACGAGATCGACGGCATCGTCATCGACCACGCCTGACGCCCGGTCGACGCACCCATGCACGAACTCGCCTTTCCGTTGCTGGTCGGCCTGATCCTGGTCGCGCTGGCGTTCGACTATCTCAACGGGCTGCACGACGCCGCCAATTCGATCGCGACGGTGGTCGCCACGCGGCTGCTGTCGCCCGTCAAGGCGGTGGCGTTCGCGGCCTTCTTCAACTTCGCCGCCTATTTCCTGACGCTTGCGGTCCCCAGCCTCCATGCCGTGGCGGAGACGATCGGCAAGGGCCTGATCGACAAGGACGTCATCACCCCAGCGGTGATCTTCGGCGCGCTGGGCGGCGCGATGACGTGGAACGTCATCACCTGGCTGAAGGGCATTCCTTCGTCGAGCAGCCACGCATTGGTCGGCGGGTTGGTCGGCGCGGGCGTCGCGCATGCCGGGATCACCGGCGTGAAATGGGCCGGGCTCAACAAGACGCTGCTGGCGATCGTGCTGTCGCCGGTGATCGGCATGTTCCTGGCGATGGCGGTGATGCTGGTGTCGAGCTGGGCGCTGCGCCGCTCGACCGCGCCGCAGGCGGAGCGCAGCTTCCGCGCGCTGCATCTCGCATCCTCGGCGGCCTATTCGCTCAGCCACGGGCTCAACGACGCGCAGAAGACGATGGGGATCATCACCGTCCTGCTCTATTCGACCGGCTATCTGACCGGACCGTTCGAGGTGCCGCACTGGGTGGCGATCAGCTGCTATGTCGCGATCGCGCTCGGCACGATGACCGGCGGGTGGCGGATCATCGAGACAATGGGGTCGCGGATCACGCGGCTGTCGCAGCATCAGGGGTTCAGCGCGTCGCTGGCCGGGTCGATCGTGGTGTTCAGCGCCTCGACGCTCGGCATCCCGGTGTCGACGACGCATACGATCACCGGCTCGATTATCGGTGCGGGCGTCTCGCGGCGCGCCTCGGCGGTGCGCTGGGGCGTGGCCAAGAACGTCGTGGTCGCGTGGGTCATCACCATCCCGGCCTCGGCCGTGGTCGGGGCGCTGGTCTATTCGACGACGCTGCTGTTCTGACGCTGCGTCATTGCGAGCGTAGCGAAGCAATCCAGGGCGTCCTGGTCCGGCCTTGGATTGCCGCGCTACGCTCGCAATGACGAACGGATCAAAACCGGCCGTTACGGATTGGTAACGTCACTCAGGGGACGGAGACCGGCGTGCGGCGCGTGTTGCTCTTATTCGTGCTGCTCGCTGCCGGATGCGCGCGGCAGCAGCCCTCCCCTGCCCCGCCGCGCGTCGAGAGCGCGATCGCGCCCTTTCCCGACCAGACCTCGACGATCGTCGTGCCGGTGACGGCGCGGCTCGACCAGCTCGAGCGCGGGCTCGACAGGCGTACGCCCCGCGTGCTGTGGACGATCGACGAGCATCGCGACACATGCGTCAGGGGCAAGCGCGTCGACCTCGGGATCGGCAAGGTCAAGGTGACCCCCGACCTCGGCTGCCGGCTGGTCGGGCAGGTGACGCGCGGGGCGATCCGCGTGTCCGGGCGCGGCGAGCGGCTCGACATCACCATGCCCGTCTCCGCGGTCATCCATGTCCGCGACATCGGCGGCGTGCTCGGCGAGACCGTGACCGCCCGCGCGATGGTCCACGCCACCGGCAAGCTGGCGATCGTCGGCAACTGGCAACCGCGCGCGACGCTCGACCTCGCCTATGACTGGCGCGAGCCGCCGGGGATCGATATCGCGGGGCAGCGGATCACCTTCACCAGCCGCGCCGACCAGAAGCTCAGGCGCGTCGTCGCGAAACTGGAGCGCGATTTGCCCGGCGAGGTGGCGAAGCTCGACCTGCGCGGGCAGCTGGACGGCGCGTGGCGCCACGGCTTCACGGTGATCGAACTCAGCAAGCGCAATCCGCCGGCGTGGATGCGCGTCGCGCCGCGCGCGCTGGGGGTCGGCGGCTACCGGGTCACCGGGCGCGACTTGCAACTGACGCTGGCGGCGGAGGCGCTGACGCAGACCTATGTCGGCAAGCGGCCGCCCGACCCGACCCCGATCCCACTCCCGCCGCCATCGCCCGTGGCCGGGCAGCCGGGATTGCGCTTCTTCATCCCGGTGCTGGCCGATTACGCGCAGCTCGAACCGGTGGTGCTGCGGACGCTGGGCAAGCTGGCCGACAAAGGCATCTCGCTGACCGGCATCGGCCCGGTCGACGTCCAGTTCGGCAAGGTGACGGTCTATGCCACCGCCAACAACCGGCTCGCGGTGGGCGTCACCGCGCGCGTGACGCCGCGCGACCGCCGCTTCCCCCCGACGAGCGGCGAGGCGTGGCTGACCGCGCAGCCCTATAATGAGGAGAATTCGCAGCTGGTGCGCGCGCGCGACGTGCAGCTGGCCGCGGACACCGATTCGGACGCGGTCGACCTGATCGTCAGCCTGCTCGACGCGACGCAGGTCCAGCAGGCGGTCGCGCTGGCCTTGCAGCACGACTTCGCGCCCGATTATCAGGAGGTGCTCGCCAAGGCGCAGGGCGCGATCGGCGCGCGACAGGAAGGTGACTTCTTCCTGTCGACCGACGTGACGCGCGTGACGACCGGGCGGCTGCAGGTGACCGGCGCGGGCCTGTTCCTGCCTGTCCGTGCGGAGGGCGCGGCGCGGATCGCCTATCGGCCGCGGTGAGGGCGCGCCGTCTTGGCTTCTCCGACGGAAGGCGGCTGGAAAAAGTCGGCTTGAAGGTCCCGCCCGCCTCCTTCCGTCATCCCGGACTTGATCCGGGATCCCGCTTCTTACCTTGCCCCGGAAAAGCGGGGCCCCGGATCAAGTCCGGGGCGACGGCGCGTGGTTGGCGGGTGGACGCTCCTAGAAGCCGGCGTAATCCGAGAAGCGCGTGATCGTCGGGTCGAACTTCAGCACCACCTTGCCGGTCGCGCCGTGGCGCTGCTTGGCGACGATCAGCTCGGCGAGGCCGTAGACGCGCTCCATATCGGCGGCCCAGCGCGCGTGATCCTCGAACACCTTGGCTTCGTCGCCTTCCATCGGGCGCTTCGGCTCGCGCTGCGCGGTGTAATAATCCTCGCGGAACACGAACCACACCATGTCGGCGTCCTGCTCGATCGACCCCGATTCGCGCAGGTCCGAGAGCATCGGGCGCTTGTCCTCGCGGCTTTCGACCGCACGGCTGAGCTGCGACAGCGCGAGCACGGGAACGTTCATGTCCTTGGCCAAGGTCTTCAACCCGCGGGAAATCTCCGAGATTTCCTGCACGCGGTTGCCGTCGCCCTTGCCCGAACCGGTCAGCAGCTGGAGATAGTCGACGACCACCAGCCCGATCTCGTTGTTGTGCCGCCGCTGGAGCCGGCGGACGCGGGTGTGGAGCGAGGCGATCGTCAGGCCGCCGGTGTCGTCGATGAAGAAGGGCAGCGTCTCCAGCTCGGCCGCCGCCGCCGCGAGCTGCTCGAACTCGGCCTTGCTGATCTTGCCCATGCGCAGCGCCTCGGAGCTGATCCGCGACTGTTCGGCGAGGATACGCGTCGCGAGCTGGTCGGCGCTCATTTCGAGGCTGAAGAACGCGACCTTCGCGCCGACCGACTTGGACGGCGGGATGCCGTCGCGCATGTCGCGCATCCAGCGTTGCGCGGCGTTGAAGGCGATGTTGGTGGCCAGCGACGTCTTGCCCATGCCGGGGCGGCCGGCGAGGATCATCAAGTCGGAATGGTGCATGCCGCCGATCTTGGCGTTGACGGTGTCGAGCCCGGTGGTGACGCCGCTGAGATTCCCGCCCCAGTTGAGCGCCTTCTCTGCCATCTTGACCGCCATCGTGCTGGCCTGCGCGAAGCTCTTGACGCTGTTCTCGGCCCCGCCGTCGGCGGCGACGCGGTACAATTCCTCCTCGGCGGCCTCGATCTGCGCGCGCGGGTTGACCTCCTCGCTGGTGTCCATCGCGCGGTCGACCATCGAATGGCCGACCGAGACGAGCGTGCGCAGCATCGCGAGATCGTAGATCTGCGTCGCGAACTGCCGCGCGCCGATCAGCCCCGCGCCGGAGCCGGTCAGGCTGGCGAGATAGGCGACCCCGCCCAGCTCCTTCATCCCCTCGTCCGCCTCGAACATCGGGCGCAGCGTGACGGGGGTGGCGAGCATGTCCTGCGACCGCAGCGACTTGATCGCCGCGAAGATCCGGCCGTGGACGGGTTCGTAGAAGTGCATCGGCTCCAGCCGGTCGACGATGTCGTCGGCCAGCCGGTTGTCGATCATCATCGCGCCGAGCATCGCGGCCTCCGCCTCGACGTTGCGGGGCAGATGGACGGGTTCGGCCGAAGCCGGTTGCGGGAATGCCAGAGTCGCCATTTCCCCGGCTATAGCCGATCTGGCCGCGTCGCATAACCGGGATCGGCGTTGTCGCGCCGCGACTTCGGCTTTAACGGGACACGGATGGCCGATCCGCGGATCATCGACATCGAACTCGACGAGCGCACGATCCTGTGGCGCTCGGCCGATATCGAGCAGGAACGGCGGATCGCAATCTTCGACCTGATCGAGGACAATCACTTCGCGCCGCAACGCGAAGCGCCCGACGGCTATGCCGGGCCGTACCGCGTCAAGCTGGGCGTCGAGGAAGGGCGGCTGGCGATCCAGATCGCGCGCGAGGACGGCACGCCGCTGGAGACTTTGGTGCTGGGGCTGGCGCGCTTCCGGCGGCCGATCCGCGACTATTTCGCTATTTGCGATAGTTACTTCCAGGCGATCCGCCAGTCGACGCCGGCGCAGATCGAGACGGTCGACATGGCGCGGCGCGGCATCCACAACGACGCCGCCGAGCTGCTGCGCGAGCGGCTGGACGGCAAGATCCATATCGATTTCGACACGGCGCGGCGGCTGTTCACGCTCATCTGCGTCCTGCACATCAAGGCTTGAGTTACGGAATATGTGGGGTTTGGGACGGCTCGTGCTGGTTCTGGCCGCGTTGGCGCTGGCCGGCGTGGCGGGGTGGCGGCTCGCGGTGCGCTGGGCGCCGGGGGGCGAAAAATACCCGATGCAGGGCGTCGACGTGTCCGAAAATACCGGCACGATCGTGTGGCCGGTGCTCAAGGGTGCGTCGGGCGCCCGCTTCGGCTATGCGGTGGCGACGGTCGGTGCCACGACCCGCGACCGCAACTTCCAGGCGAACTGGGACGCGATGGCGAAGGTCGGACTGAAGCGCGGCGCGGTGCACGTCTTCTCCTTCTGCCAGTCGCCGCGCGTGCAGGGCGACGTGTTCAACACCGTCGTGCCGCGCGACCTGAAGGCGCTGCCGGCCGCGATCACGTTCGACTATGACGACGCCTGCCCCGACCGGCCGGAGCGCGCCGCGCTGATTGCGGGCGTGCGCGCGATGATCGAGCGGATCGAGGCGCATATGGGAAAGCCGGTGGTGCTGCGCATCTCCGAGGACGTCGAGGACGATTACCGGCTGACCGAGGCGTTCGACCGCAAATGGTGGGCGATGGGCAATTTCCTCAAGCCAGGCTATGGCGCGCGGCCGTGGGCGGTGTGGCGCGCCAGCGACATGCGCGGCGTCGACGGGGTCGACGGCCCGGTGGATTGGGATGTGGCGACGGAAGGAGCCTTCGAGGATGAATGACGCACCCCGGCTGATCGCCGCCGCGCGCGATGCGGCGCGCCATGCCCATGCGCCTTATTCGCGCTTCGCGGTCGGCGCGGCGGTGCTGCTGACTGACGGCAGCATCGTGACCGGCGCGAATGTTGAGAATGCCAGCTACGGCCTGTCGCTGTGCGCCGAGACGGTGGCGATCGCGACCGTCTCCGCACAAGGGCGGTTGCGCGAGGTGGTCGCGGTGGGGGTGATCGGCGGCGCGATGGATGCCGGGGGGGGCGCGCGCGGCGACGAACCGGTGCGGCCGTGCGGGCGGTGCCGGCAGGTGCTCAACGAGGCGGCGCAGCTCGGCGGGCGCGACCTGGCGGTGCATTGCGCGGGTGCCGAGGGGGAAAGGGTGGCGAGCTACCGGCTAAGCGAACTGCTGCCCGATGCGTTCGGGCCGGGGGATCTGGGGATTTCGTGATTCCCGGCAGGTGATTTCTTGCTTCCTTTTCCGGGCGCGGGGGGAGGAGAAGCGGGATCCCGGGTCGAGCCCGGGATGACGGCAGGGGTTGAGCGGGCGGCAGCCCCGGAAACCGTCGCCCCTGCGGAGGCAGGGGCCTATCGCTGTATCGTCCGGGCGGAATGGCTGACACAGGCGCCGTCGCCCCTGTGACCAACCGCCCGGCAAAATAGACAGACATGGGCCCCTGCCTGCGCAGGGGCGACGGTATTTTGGGGTGCGCCTCCGACCCTGCCAAGCGTCGTCGCCCCTGCGGAGGCAGGGGCCTATGGCTGCATCGTCCGGATGGAGTGGCTGACACAGGCGCCGCCGCTCCTGTGACCAACCACCCGGCAAAATAGACAGACATGGGCCCCTGCCTGCGCAGGGGCGACCGGCGTTTTGATTTGGGGTGGTGCGGGCGGTCGGACTCGAACCGACATGTATTGCTACGGCAGATTTTGAGTCTGCTGCGTCTACCATTTCGCCACGCCCGCAGCGTGCGACCGGCGGCGCTATAGGGCAGCAATTCGCCGCTGGCTAGCTGTCGCCGTCTTGACCCATCACCCGCTTAGGCGTCATCGCACATCGCCATAGGAGAGCTGCATGAGCGATAGCGTATACCCCGCCCCCGCAGGCACCGAACACAGCATCGACGCCGCGCGCGCCGCCGCGGCGTGGCAGCGCTCGGTCGAAGACCCCGAGGGCTATTGGCGCGAGGAAGCGCAGCGGCTCGACTGGATCGCGCCGTTCACGCAGGTCAAGGACACGTCGTTCGACGAGGCCGATTTCCGCATCCGCTGGTTTGCAGACGGCGTGCTGAACGTCTCGGCCAATTGCGTCGACCGGCATCTAGCGACGCGCGGCGACCAGACCGCGATCATCTGGGAAGGCGACGAGCCGGGCGAGACGAAGACGCTGACCTATCGTGCGCTGCACCGCGACATGTGCCGCTTCGCTAACGTCCTGAAATCCTTGGGCGTCAAGAAAGGCGACCGCGTCACGCTCTATCTGCCGATGATCGCGGAGGCGGCGGCGGCGATGCTCGCCTGCACGCGGATCGGCGCGATCCATTCGATCGTGTTCGGCGGCTTCTCCCCCGACAGCCTCGCCAACCGCATCCAGGATTGCGACTCCCGGCTGGTGATCTGCGCCGACGAGGGCTGTCGCGGCGGCAAGCGCATTCCGCTGAAGGCCAATGTCGACAAGGCGGTCGCGCACTGCCCGAGCGTCGAGCATGTCCTCGTCATCCGCCGCACCGGCGGCGACGTGGCGATGACCGAAGGCCGTGACATCTGGCTGCACGATGCGCTGGACGGCGTCAGCGACGAATGCGCGCCCGAGCCGATGAACGCCGAGGACCCTTTGTTCATCCTCTATACCTCGGGGTCGACCGGCAAGCCCAAGGGCGTGCTGCACACCACCGGCGGCTATCTGCTGTGGGTGACGAAGACCTTCAAGGACGTGTTCGATTACCGAGATGGCGAAATCTACTGGTGTACCGCCGACATCGGCTGGGTCACCGGGCACAGCTATGTCGTCTATGGCCCGCTCGCCAACGGCGCGACGACGGTGATGTTCGACGGCGTCCCCAACTACCCCGATCACGGGCGGCTATGGGAGACGATCGACCGGCTGGGCGTCAACATCCTCTATACAGCGCCGACCGCGATCCGCGCGCTGATGCGCGAGGGCGACGACTGGGTGACGCGCCACGACCGCGGGTCGCTGCGGCTGCTGGGGACGGTCGGCGAGCCGATCAATCCGGAGGCGTGGACCTGGTATCACCGCGTCGTCGGCGGCGGGCGCTGCCCGATCGTCGATACGTGGTGGCAGACCGAAACCGGCGGGATCCTGATCTCCCCCCTGCCCTATGCGACCGACCTCAAGCCCGGCTCCGCGACCAAACCGCTGCCCGGCGTCTGCCCGCAAATCGTTGATGCCGAGGGCAAGGTGCTGGACGGCGCGACCGAGGGCAATCTGTGCCTCACCGACAGCTGGCCGGGGATGATGCGCACCGTCTGGGGCGATCACGACCGCTTCTTCCAGACCTATTTCAGCACCTATCCCGGCAAGTATTTCACCGGCGACGGGTGCCGGCGCGATGACGACGGCTATTACTGGATCACCGGCCGCGTCGACGACGTCATCAACGTCTCCGGGCACCGCATGGGCACCGCCGAGGTTGAATCGGCGCTGGTCGCGCACGCCAAGGTCGCCGAGGCGGCGGTGGTCGGGATGCCGCACGAGGTGAAGGGTCAGGGCATCTATGCCTATGTGACGCTCAACAGCGGCGTCGAACCGTCCGAGGACCTGCGGACCGAGCTGCGGCAATGGGTGCGCAACGAGATCGGGCCGATCGCCAGCCCCGACGCGCTGCAATTCGCGCCCGGCCTGCCCAAGACGCGCTCGGGCAAGATCATGCGCCGCATCCTGCGCAAGATCGCCGAGAACGATACCGGCAATCTCGGCGACACCTCGACGCTCGCCGATCCGTCGGTGGTCGACACCTTGGTCGCCGAGCGGGTGCGGTAGAAGCCGGGCAGCTGCCAGTAGCTTACTTTCGTCATCCCGAACCCGATCCGCGATCTCTCTTCTTCACCCAACCGCAAGGGAAGAAGCGGACTCCGGAACAATACTTTCCTGAGCCTGTCGAAGGGTCCGGGGCGACAATGAAAGTTGGTGCAAAACAGTAACTAGAGTGTGATGACGTAAAATTGAATATACGGTCCGTCATTGCGAGCGTAGCGAAGCAATCTAGGGCGTCATGGTCCGGCCCTGGATTGCTTCGCTACGCTCGCAATGACGGATCAAATTGACATCATTATGCTCTAAAACGCAAGGGCGGACGATGGACGATCTGTACGTACTGCGGCTGTCGTGCCGCAACCGGCCGGGACTGGTGGCGCGCGTCGCCACCTTCCTCGCCGAGCGCGGCGGCGACATCGTGGATGCGCAGCAATTCGACGACCGGCTGAACGAGCGCTTCTTCATGCGCGTCGTGTTCGCGCTGCCCGGCGCCGACGTGGCGGCGCTGCGCGACGCCTTCGCGCCGGTCGCGAGCGCGATCGGCGCCGACTGGACGCTCCACCCGAAGGCGCGGCTGCCGCGCGTGCTGTTGATGGTGTCGAAGTTCGACCATTGCCTCGGCGACCTGCTCTATCGCCAGCAAATCGGCGAGCTGCCGATGGCGGTGGTCGGCGTGGTCGGCAACCATCCGCGCGACGCGCTGACCGTCGATGTCGGCGCGGTGCCGTTCCACCATCTGCCGGTCACGCGCGACACCAAGCCCGCGCAGGAGGCGGCGGTGCGCGAACTGGTCGAGCAGACGGACGCGGAGCTGGTGGTGCTCGCGCGCTACATGCAGGTGCTGTCCGACGAGATGGCGGCGTGGCTGACGGGGCGCTGCATCAACATCCACCACAGCTTCCTGCCCGGCTTCAAGGGCGCGAAACCCTATCATCAGGCGCACGAGCGCGGAGTGAAGATGATCGGCGCGACCGCGCATTACGTCACCGCCGATCTCGACGAGGGGCCGATCATCGTGCAGGACGTCGAGCCGATCGGCCATGCCGACACGCCCGACGATCTGGTCCGCAAGGGCCGCGACATCGAACGCCGCGTGCTCGCCGAGGCGGTGCGGCTGCACCTCGATGGGCGGGTGCTGCTGAACGGCGGGCGCACGGTGGTTTTTCGCTAGCGGCGGGGGGTGACAGCGCCGCGACGTTAGCGCTATCTTGCCGCAAAATGCGGGAGAGAGCGATGGGCGGGTTTCGGCGGGTGGCGTGCGCCATCGGGGCATTGGCGATGCTGGCGGGGGCGAGCGACGCGCCCGGATCGAACCCGATCATCCGCGACAAGTTCACCGCCGATCCCGCGCCGCTGGTCGTCGGCGACCGGCTGTACCTGTATGTCGGGCACGACGAAGCGCAGCGCGACGAAATGTTCAACATGAAGGAATGGCTGGTCTACTCGACCACCGACCTCAAACACTGGACCGATCACGGCGCGATCATGAAGGTCGCCGACTTCACATGGGCGAAGGCCGACGCCTGGGCGTCGCAGGTCATCCAGAAGAACGGCAAATTCTATTTCTACGCCGCGGTCGAGCACGACAAGACCCACCCCGGCAAGGCGATCGCGGTGGCGGTGTCCGAGACGCCGACCGGGCCGTTCCGCGATGCCAAGGGCGCGGCGCTGATCACCAACGAGATGACGCCGAAGGGCACGCACAGCTGGGAAGACATCGACCCAACCGTGCTGACCGACGATGACGGGACGACGTGGATCGCCTGGGGCAACCGGCAATGTTATATTGCGAAGCTCAAGCCCAACATGATCGAGATCGACGGCCCGATCACCGAGATCACCCCGCCGCATTTCGAGGAAGGGCCGTGGCTGCACAAGCGCGGCAAGCTCTACTACCTGACCTATGCCTCGCTCGACCGCAGCAAGCATCGCGACGAGAAGATATCCTATTCCACCGCGCCGTCGATCACGGGGCCGTGGACCTATCGCGGCGAGCTGACCGGATCGGGCAAGTACAGCTTCACGATCCACCCCGGCATCGTCGAGTATAAGAAGAACTGGTATCTGTTCCTGCACAATGCGACGGTGGCGATCGGCGATCTGAACGGCGCGATCGGGCGGCGCGCGGTGACGGTCGAGCATCTCTACTACAATCCCGACGGCACGATGAAGCCGGTGGTACAGACCGAGGCCGGCGTGTCGCGCTAGGCGCGTCGTCGTCGGCAGAAATGATAACGATAACACAGATGGAGGGAATGATGATGACGGCAAAGGCCCGGTCGCTGGCGCTGCTTGGCGCGATCGCGCTCGGCACGCTCGCGATGCCGGCGACGGCGCAGCAGGACAAGATGACGCCGATCGCGACCCCGGCGCAGCCGGATGCGATCACGCTCGACACCGGGCCGTTGCCCGATGCGCCCAACAAGGAAGCGTGGCACCGCCAATATGGCAGCACCTTCACGCGCAACGTGACGGTGGCGACGCTGACCCCGTTCCTCCCCGCCCCCGGCACCGCGACCGGCGCGGCGGTGGTGGTGGCGCCCGGCGGCGGGTTCCGCACATTGTCGATGGAGAATGAGGGCTGGGATGTCGCCAAGGCGCTCGCCAGGCGCGGCGTCGCCGCGTTCGTGCTCAAATACCGGCTGAACCAGACCCCCGCCGACATGCCGGGGTTCGAGAAGTCGATGGCGGAGATCTTCGGCGGCGCCGCGCCGCGCCCGCGCGTCGATCCGACCGCGATGACCGCGCGGCTCGGCCCGCAGATCGCCGATGCGCGCGCCGCCTTCGCGCTGATCCGGCGCCGCGCCGCGGAGTGGAAGGTCGACCCCGACCGGATCGGGATGATCGGCTTCTCGGCCGGCGCGATGCTGACGATGGCGACGACGCTCGCCGGGCAGGACGCCAAGCCGGCCTTCGTCGCCGACATCTACGGCCCGCTCGGCGCGGTCGACGTCCCCGCCGATGCGCCACCGCTGTTCATCGCGCTGGCGGCGGACGATCCGTTCTTCGCCAATGACGGCATCGGGCTGGTCGACAAATGGCGCGCGGCGAAGCGGCCGGTCGAGTTCCACCTCTACGAACAGGGCGGGCACGGCTTCGGCATGTACCAGAAGCCGACGACCAGCACCGGGTGGTTCGACTCCTACGTCCGCTGGCTGGGGATGCACGGGCTGCTGGCGAAGAAGAAGTAAGCGCGACCGCCGTCGCCCCTGCGCAGGCAGGGGCCTATGTCTGTATCGTCGCGCAGACGGTCCGACACAGCAGCCAGCCAACATGTGTCAGAGGTCTCGACAAACGCGACAGTCATGGGCCCCTGCCTTCGCAGGGGCGACGGTTTCGGTGGCGAGTGGACGATGACCCGGCCGCCGGTATCGCCCCTGCCCTCGAAGGGGCGACGTGGCCGTCAGAAGCGGAAGCGGACGCCGAGCGAGTAATAGCGCCCTTCCTCGCGGACATCGACCGGATAGCCGGCGTCGGCGGCGAAGTTGCGATAGTTCTGCCACGGCTGCGCGAGGATGTTGCTGACATCGGCGGTCAGCGTGATGTTCTCGAACGGCGTATAGGAGGCCGAGAAGTCGAGCCGCGAGATCGGCCGCACCGTCACGCCCGCGAATTGCGGCTCACCGGGATTGCGGCTGAAGCTGTCGACATACTCCGAGCGGCGATTGTACGACAGGCGTGCCGAGATCGGACCCTTCTCGTAGAAGCCGGTGACATTGTACGTCCACTTCGAAATGCCGGTGATCGGCACCACCGGCGCGCTCTCACCGATCGCCGAAGGCAATTGGTTGGTGCCATCGAGATAGGTCACGTTGAGCTGCGTCCCGAAGCCGCTGAGCAGGCCGGGCAGGAAATCGAAGAAGGTCTGGAAGTTCGCTTCGGCACCCTTGATACGGCCCGCCCCTGCGTTTTCGGGTCGCGATATCTGCACGCGGCCATAGGTTGGGTCATCCACCACGTTGGTGAGGTTGGTGATGAAGCCGAACAGATCGCGATAGAACACCGAGGCGGTGAAGGAGCCGGTCGGCGCAAAATACCATTCGAGCGTGGCGTCCCAATTGTTCGAGGTCAACGGAACGAGGTCGGGGTTGCCACCACTGCCGGTCGCCTGGAAGGCGGCGCCGGCCGCCGTATTGCGGGTGATGTTGAATGCCGGGTTCAGCTGCCCGAAATTCGGGCGGGTGCGCGTCTCGGTATAGGCGAAACGCGCCTGCAATTGCGGCGTGAATTTCAGCCGCGCGCCGAACGAAGGCAGCACGTCGACGTAATTCTGTCGGTTCACCTGCGCCACATACGAGATTACGTCGTTCGTGTTCAGGCGACTGACGCCACGATAGGTGCCGTCGTTGTTGACGACGCGAACCCCCGCGGTGCCGTCGATCTCGACCCCGGCGACCGTGAAGTCGTAGCGCGCCATCGCATAGGCGGCGTAGGTGCTTTCCTGCGCGCTGAACCCGCCGTCCTCACGCAGGGCGATTTCTTCCTGCCCGAAACGTGCGACGCTGTCGCGCAGGTCGACGTTGTTGGGATCGCGCGCGATCAGCTGCGGGCCGACCGAATAGGTCAGCGCGCGCAAGGCGTCGAAGTTCGAGCGGATCGCGGCGCGCGACGGCATCAACCAGTTGCGGAATTGCGCGGCGGGCTGGCGGAAGCCGTCCTCGACCTTCTCCAGCGCACCGGTCGGCAGGCTGGCCAGCGGGATGCCGAGCGCGTCGGTGGCGAGATAGCGGTCGCCCTGCTCCAGCTTCGCGTTGCGCGACACCCAGCGGACGCCGAAGTCGAGCCGCTGGATCAGCGGCAGCTCGGTATCGAGCTGCAGGTCGGCGCGCCATTGATGCCCGCCGCCGGTGGCGTGGTAGCGCTTCTGGTAGAAGCCGCGCCAGATGTAATTGTCCGGATTGAGCGCGTCGAAACCCGGGAAGCTGAACGACGCGCCGCCGTTGCGGTCGAACTCGACATCGACCTGCGGCGACGAGGCGAAGCGCGCGTCGAGGCTGTATTCGAGCTGCGAATAGGTGCTGTAGGTATAGGCGTAATCGCTGCTGATCTTCGCGCGGTCACCCTTCCACACGAAGCCGATCGCGCCCTGATAGGTGTCGGTGCGATCGTTGAAGGTCGAACGGAACTGCTGCGGCGCGAGGCCGCCGGTCTTGGTAAGGCTGAGCACCTTGCGCGGGTCGTTCGGGTCGAGCACGACGTTGCTGAGCGTCGGGCGGGTGCCGTTCTGCCCCGGCAGCGCGAGCGTCTCCGCTTCCAGCAAGGCGGTGAAATTCTCGTTCGACTGTTCGCCGCGATACGCCTGCCACAGCCCGTCGGCATAGACTTCGAGCCGGTCGCTCGGGCGCCATTGCAGGCTGCCGTTGACCGACGGGCGCGTGCGGGTGCCGGTCGCGAAGTAATTGCCGACCGAATTGGGGATGCGGAAATCGGTGCCGACGCCCGGCGTGGTGACGTTCAGATTGTCGGTGGCGTTGTTGACGTCGCCGATCGGCGTTCGCGTGGTCTGGTCGTTGAAACGAACCGCGTTGCGGTAGCGGGTGCGCGTGATCGCGAAATTGACCAAGGCGCCGATCTCGCCGATGCCGGTGTCCCAGCGATCGGTGATCAGGATATTGCCGACCGGGTCGAGCTTGCCCGACTGGTCGTTGTACGCGCCGCGGATCCCGCCCGCGATCTCGAAGCCGGTGAAGTCGAACGGCCGACGCGAGCGGACGTTGACCAGCCCGGCCAGCCCCGGCTCGATCAGGTCGGCGGTGCCGGACTTATAGACCTCCAGCGCGGCGAGCGCGCCGGCCGGGAAGTCCTGCAACGCGACGCCGCGATTCTCGGCGGTGAAGATCTCGCGGTTGTTGAAGGTGGTGCTGATATCGCCCAGCCCGCGGATCAGCACGCCGTTCGCTTCGTCGTTCGAACGGTTGACCTGCACGCCGGTGACGCGCGCCAGCGCTTCGGAGGCGTTGTTGTCGGGCAATTTGCCGATGTCCTCGGCGACGACCGCATCGAGGATCGACGCCGAATCGCGCTTGAGCGCCTGCGCCGAACGCAGGCTGGCGCGCACGCCGGTGACGACGATGTCGTCGGCGGCGGGGCCGGTGGCGGCGACGGGCGAGGTCGGCGCGACCGCGCTCGCTTCCTGCGGCAGCGGGGCGTCCTGTGCGGCGGCGAGCCCCGGCGTCAGCGCGGTTCCGGCCAGCAATGCCGTTCGGAACAGGGTTTTCATCGTCGCCTTCACTGCATCTCTCCCACGCTCCGCGATCCCGTTCGCGGCGTTTATTAATCAGACATAATCCGGGGAGGATTGAAGCGTCAACATCATCATGGCTTCATATCAGGTCGGCTGATCGCGGTAAGCGACAGAATTGTCACATGTTAGCTGCGGACAGTAAGGTCCCGAAGCACCGCGGCTTGTCAGACATTCGGCGCGCCGACGAGAGCGTCTCGCACGTCGCCGCGCCCGTGATCCGAGAGGACTTCCCAAGGCCGACCGACATCTGCCCGTCATCCGCCTTCTATCGTCATCCCGGACTTGAACCGGGACCCCGCTTCTACCGCGGCTGCCGAAGAAGCGGGGCCCCGGATCAAGTCCGGGGCGACGAACAAGAGGGTGTTCGGCGCGAAAACACTCAGGACGCCTCATGGAAAGCTTCAATGTCGATCGGTTCTAGGACGTAATCGCTGCCTTGGCGCGGCGGCGGAAGCGGTGGAGCAGCGGCTCGGTATAGCCGTTCGGTTGCGCCCGCCCCTCGAACACCAGCGCCTGCGCCGCCTGCATCGCAAGGCTGTCCGGGCTGAGCCGCCGATAGCCGGGATCGCCGGCATTCTGCGCGTCGACCCGCGCCGCCATGCGCGTGAACGCCGCCTCGACCTGCGCGCGCGTCGCGACGCCGTGATGCAGCCAGTTGGCGAGATGCTGCGACGCGATGCGCAGCGTCGCGCGATCCTCCATCAGCCCGACGTCGTGGATGTCGGGCACCTTCGAGCAGCCGACCCCCTGATCGATCCACCGCACGACATAGCCGAGGATGCCCTGCGCATTGTTGTCCAGCTCGTCGGCGATCGCCTGCGCGGACCAGGTCCGGTCGGCGGCGAGCGGGATCGTCAGCAACGCCTCGAGCGGCGCGACCGGTTCCGCGGCGCGTTCGGCCTGACGGTCGGCGACGGCGACGCGGTGGTAGTGCGTCGCGTGCAGCGTCGCGGCGGTCGGCGACGGCACCCAGGCGGTGGTGGCGCCGGCCAGCGGATGCGCGATCTTCTGCGCCAGCATGTCCTGCATCCGGTCGGGCGCCGCCCACATCCCCTTGCCGATCTGCGCGCGCCCCGCGAAGCCGCACGCCAGCCCGATCTGGACGTTGCGATCCTCATAGGCGGCGATCCACGCGGCGTCCTTCATCTGCGCCTTGCGGACCATCGCGCCGGCCAGCATCGAGGTGTGGATCTCGTCGCCGGTGCGGTCGAGGAAGCCGGTGTTGATGAAGACGATGCGGTCGCGCACGGCATGGATGCACGCGGCGAGATTGGCGCTGGTCCGGCGCTCCTCGTCCATCACCCCGATCTTGATCGTGTGGCGTGCGAGCCCGAGCAAATCCTCGACCGCGTCGAACAGCCGGTCGGTGAACGCCGCCTCGTCCGGGCCGTGCAGCTTCGGCTTGACGATGTAGATCGCGCCGGCCCGCGAATTGTGACGCGCGCCGCGGAGATCGTGGAGCGCGATCAGGCTGGTGACGACCGCGTCGAGGATGCCTTCGGGCGCCTCGCTGCCGTCGGCGAGCCGCAGCGCGGGGGTGGTCATCAGATGCCCGACGTTGCGGACGAACAACAGGCTGCGCCCCGGCAGCGTGAAGCGCGCGCCATCGGGCGCGACATAGCCGCGATCGGGGTCGAGGCGGCGGGTGACGCGGCGGCCGTTTTTGTCGAACGACGCCTCCAGATCGCCGCGCATCAGCCCCAGCCAATTGGCATAGGCCGCCACCTTGTCGGCGGCATCGACCGCGGCGACCGAATCCTCGAGATCGCAGATCGTGGTCAGCGCCGATTCGAGAAGCACGTCGGCAAGCCCGGCGCGGTCGTCGCGCCCGATCGGGTGCGTGCGGTCGATCACGAGTTCGATGTGCAGCCCGTGATGGCGCAGCAGCCAATTGTCGCCGGCGCGCCCGGCGAGTCCGGCCGGATCGGCGAGCGCGGGCGCGTCCCCTGCCCAGTCGCGCCAGCTGCCCTGCGCCAGCGGCACCGTCTCGTCGAGGAAGGCGCGCGCCCAGTCGATCACCTGCGCGCCGCGCACCGGATCGTAGCCCGCGCCGGCGGGCGCGCCGGGCAGCGCGTCGGTGCCGTACAACGCGTCGTACAGGCTGCCCCAGCGCGCATTGGCGGCGTTGAGCAGGAAGCGCGCGTTGAGGATCGGGACGACCAGTTGCGGCCCAGCCACCCGCGCCACCTCGTCATCGACCGCACCCGGCGCGATCGTGAACGGCGCGGGCTCGGCGACCAGATAGCCGATCTCGCGGAGGAACGCCTGATAGGCGGCGGCGTCGTGCGGCTGCCCGGCGCGCGCACGGTGCCACGCGTCGATCTGCGCCTGCACGGCATCGCGGTGGCGCAACAAGGCGGCGTTCTCGGGCGCGAAACGCGCGTAGAGCGCCGCCAGCCCGGACCAGAAATCGGCCGCGCGCACCCCGGTGCCGGGGAGCGCCTGCGTTTCGAGAAAGGTCGCGAGCCGGGTGGCGACCTGCAGGCCAGCGCGGTCTTCGTACAGCTCGGTCATCGTCGACATCCTCCTGACCGACAGCCTTAAACGGCTTGCGATCCTGTCGGTAGCAGGCAAAGGTTCCAAACACCTTTTCCCAGGAAGAACGAATGCTCGATCCCGATTACGTGCTGTTCGCGCAGGTGGTCGCGGCGGGCAGCCTGTCGGCGGCGGCGCGGACGCTCGGCATCTCGCCCGCGATGGCGTCGAAGCGGCTGGCGCGACTGGAGGCGCGGCTCGGCGTGCGGCTGATCCAGCGCACGACGCGGCGGCTGGCAGTGACCGATGCCGGCGAGCGCTTCCACGCCGATGTCGTCGCGATCCTGCGCGACATCGCCGCGGCGGAGGCGCGCGTCGCCGGGGGGCGCGACGAGCCGGCCGGCGTGCTGCGCGTCTCCGCGCCGACCTCGTTCGGGCGGCTGCACATCGCGCCGCGGCTGCACGACTTTCTCCGCGCCGCGCCCGGCGTGCGGCTGGAGCTGCTGCTCGACGACGCTAATGTCGATCTGGTCGCCGCGCGGATCGACGTCGCGGTGCGCATCGCCCGCGACATCCCGCCCAGCCTCGTCGCGCACCGACTGGGCGACAGCCCCCGCCTGCTGTGCGCCGCGCCGGCCTATCTCGCCGAACATGGCACGCCGCGCACGCCGCGCGAGCTGTCCGGCCACCGCCTGCTCGCCGCCGATGGCCAGTCGCCGTGGCAGCTGGTCAACGGCCGGCGCCGCCTGGCGATCGAGGTGCAGAGCCATGTGCGGACCAATTCCAGCGAGATCGTCCGCGAACTGGCGCTGTCCGGGGTCGGGATCGCGCTGCGCTCGCGATGGGACGTCGGCGAGGCGCTGGCGGCGGGACGGCTGGTGCCGGTGCTGCCGGACTGGGAAGGCCCGCGCGATCTGGCGATCCACGCGCTCCACCCGCGCGCGCCCACGGTGCCGGCCGCGGTGACCGCGTTCATCGCCTTCCTGCGCCGGACGCTCGATCCCGCGCCGTGGTCAGTCGCCGCAATGGCGTGAGATCGGGATCGCGATCCGGCAGCGCACGCCGTCGGCGCCTAGCACGAACGAGGTCCGCGCGCCGAGCTGATAGGGCAGCGCATGCTCGATCAGCTCGCGTCCCTCGCCCGAGCCGAGCGGCGCGCGTCCGGCGGCGGGCATCGCCACGCCGGTTTCGTGCCAGTCGATGTGCAGCCACGGACCGTCATCCTCCCCCGGCGCGACCGACCAGGCGATCGACAATCGCCCGCCCGCCGTGCCGAGCGCGCCATATTTGACCGCGTTGGTGGCCAGTTCGTGGAGCGCCATCGCCAGCGTCTGCACCGTCGAGGAGCGCAGCCGCACGCCCTTCGGCCCGTCGCGCGTCACCGCCGCCGCCTCGCCGTCGAGCGCCGCCATCTCGGCGTCGAGCAGGCTGTCGAACGTGACCCGTTCGTCGTCGGACAGCCGTGACAACAGCCCCTGCACGCGCACCAGCGCCTGCAACCGGTCGCCGAAACGCTGATGGAACTCCGCCAGATCGCGGCTGGCGCGCGCGCTCTTGTCGGCCAGCGCCTGCACCACGCCGATCAAGTTGCGGGTGCGGTGCTGGAGCTCGGCGATCAGCACCTGCTGGCGTTCCGCCCACGCGCGCCGTTCGGTCACGTCGACGATCGCGCCGACCATCCGCACCGGCTGCCCGGCGTCGTCGAAGAAGAAGCGGCCGCGGGCCGAATGCCAGTGGATCGAGCCATCGGGATGGACGACGCGGAATTCCTGCGCATAGGGGCGTCCGCCGCCCATCGCGTCGGCCATCAGCGTCTCCGCCGCGGCGCGGTCGTCGGGATGGATGCGCGCCAGCCACGCGCCGTAGCTGGGCTCGACCGAATTGACCGGATAGCCCTGCAGCAGGAAATGCTCGGCGGACCAATGGACCTCGTCGCTGGCGACGTTCCAGTCCCACAGCCCGATCCCGCCGACCTCGACCGCGCTGCGCAGCCGCTCCTCGCTGCGGGTCAGCGCCTCGCGCGCGTGGCGGGAGGCGGTGATGTCGGAGGTGATGCCGCCGATCATCACCACCTGTCCGCCGGCATCGCGGATCGGAAATTCGGTGGTGCGCAGCCAGCGCGTCTCGTCGGCAGCCGCGTGGCGGATGCGGTAATCGACCGTGACATGCTCGCCGACGCGGACGCGCGCGATCGCCGCCTCCACCGCGCCGCGATCCTCGGGCAGGATCAGCGTCAGCCAGTTGCGATAATGGTCGCCGCTCAGCACCACCCGCCGCGCGCGCCCGTAGATCGCCCGGAACGCGGGCGTGACATAGCGCCAGTGCAGCGTCGCGGCATCGCGGATCCACAAGGCGTCGCGCGAGGCGTCGCCGAACAGCCGCAGCAATTCCTCGCGCTCGCGCAGCCGCACGGTCGCCTCGCGCTGCGCGGTCACGTCGAAGACGACCCCGTGCAGGATGCGCGTGTCCGGCCCGTCGGCGCGGCCGCGCCACCGCAACCAGCACCCCGCGGTCGGGCCGGCGACGACCTCAAGCTCGCCGTCGAATTCCTCGCCCGGCAGGATGCGGCGCGTGACGAAGCGGTGCACCGCCTCGCGCCCCTGCGCCGACAGCCGGTCGAGGAAGTCGGTCGCCGGTCGCGCCTCGTCGGTGGGGGGCATCCCGAGCAGCGCGAAGAAGCGCGCGTCGCCGCGCACCTCGCGCGTGGCGAGATCGATACGCCAGGCCCCCATCCCGCCCCCGTCGAGCGCGATCCGGCGCAGCTCCTCGCTGCGGCGCACGACCTCGGCGGCGGTGCGCCGCGCGGTGATGTCGATCCCGGTCCCGAACCATTCGATGACCCCGCCCTCCGCGTCGAGCACCGGCAGCGCGCGCGACGCGACCCAGCCGGTCGTGCCGTCGGCGCAGCGGACCCGGTGTTCCAGCTCGAACATCCCCGGCCCGTCCAGCGCGACCGCCATCGCCGCGAAGACCGCGCCACGATCCTCGTCGGGGATGAACCGCTCCACCCAGTCCTCGACCGGCGCGGACACGTCGGGAAGCATTCCGCGGCCTTCGAGCCGCAGCAAGAAGCGCCAGTCGGCGCTCATTCGGTACAGCATGTGGCTGCCGGTCCGCACCATCATCCGCAGCTGCGCCTCGCTGTCGCGCAGCTGCGCGGTGGTGCGGCGATGGTCGGTGACCTCGGCCAGCTGCTGCAAGGCACCCGCGACGCTGCCCCGCGCATCGCGGACCGGCATCCAGGTGATGTCGAAGGTGCGGCGCTCGAACCGGCCGGCGGCGTCGCGCAGCGCGACCTCATGCCCGGTCAGCGACACGGCGCCGCCCGCCTTCACGGTCGCCAGCCGCTGCGCCACCCCGTGATCGTAGATGTCGCTCCACCCCTCGGTGACCGGATGGCCGAGCAGCGCCGGATGCCGGTCGCGCGCGATGTCGATGTACGCGTCGTTGTAGAGTTGCAGCAACGCCTCCCCCCACAGCAACGTCGCCGGACAGGGCATCGCCAGCATCGTCTCGACGTTCGACAGCAGCTCCGCCGGCCATGCCGCGATCGGCCCCAGCGCGGTGCGCGACCAGTCGAAGGCGCGGATGCGCGCCGCCATGTCCCCGGTCCCGAATGGTCGCGTCGTCACTGGCTTCATCCCGTCAGCAAAGCGCGAACATTAAACTTTGGCAAGATAAGCCCTTGGCGCCGCAAGCATGATAGCAGTGCGCAAGCCGATCGGATAGTGTCGGCGTCTGGTCATCAACGTGGCGGAACCCGATCATGAAGCTGCTGATCGTCGAGGACGACGTCGAATATGCCGCCGCGCTGAAGGCCGAACTGGCGCAACGCGATCACGACATCACGATCGCCGAGACCGGCCCGACCGCGCTGACCGCGATCGAGCGCGATGCCTTCGACGCGATGATCCTCGATTCGATGCTGCCGCAACTCAACGGCGTGCGCGTGGTCGAGCGGTTGCGCGATGCCGGGCACAATCTGCCGGTGCTGATGCTGTCCGCACTGGGGCGTTCTGCGGAGAAGATCGGCGGGCTGACCGCGGGCGCCGACGATTATTGCGTCAAGCCGACCCCCGCCGCCGAAATCGAGGCGCGGCTCAACGCGTTGCTGCGCGCGCGCGGCTGGACCGCCGCCGGCGACGGCGACATGCTGCGCGCCGGCGACATCGTCATCAGCCCCGGCCAGCATCGCGCATGGCGCGCCGACCAGCCGCTCGACCTCACGCGGCTCGAATTCGGGCTGCTGACCGAACTGGTCCGCCATGCCGGCAGCTATCTGACGCGCGCGATGCTGATCGAACGCGTCTGGGGCTATGACTTCGAACCGGGGACCAACATCGTCGATGCGCAGGTGCGGCTGCTGCGCCGCAAGCTGACTGCGGGCGGCGGCGACGATCCGATCGCGACCAAGCGCGGCGTCGGTTACATGCTGCGCGCGTGACATGGGGTCGCTCGGGCGGCTGACCGCGCTGTTCCTCGGCGCGTTCGGTGCCGCGACCGCGCTGACGGGCTATGCCAGCTATTCGGCGTCGCGGCATACGATCGAGACGCTCGTCGACCGCCGGCTCGACGAGGTCAGCCGCGCGCTGCTCGACGAATCGCTGCGCGGCAATGCAGGGGCGATCCTCGCGCGGATCACCGCGCTGTCGACGCAGCGCGAGACGGGCGATCTCGGGTTCGAGCTGGTCGACGCCAAAGGGCAGCGGCTCGGCGGCAACGTGACGGTGTCGGGCCGGGTGCCGCCGGGCTTCTCGACGCTCGCCGACAGCGTGCTGCCCGGCACCGCGACCTTCCGGATGCAGCGCCGCGACGCCGGCGGCGGGTTGCAGCTGGTGACGCTGGTCGAGACCGAGCCGATCGAAGGCTTCGCCGCGGTGTGGCTGCGCAGCTACGCGCTCGGCTTCGGGCTGATCGTCATCATCGTCGTCGCGGGCGCGGTCTCGTTCAGCATGATCGTGCGGCGGCGGATCGGCGAGCTGCGCCGCACCGCCGAGGCGATCATCGATGGCGACCTGACGCAGCGCGTGCCGGTCGAGCCGGGCAGCGGCGCGTTTGCGGGACAGGCCGCGACCTTCAACCGGATGCTCGACCGCATCGCCGCGCTCGTGGAAAGCCTGCGCCATGTCGGCGGCGATGTCGCGCACGACCTGCGGACCCCGCTCGCGCGATTGCGCAGCCGGCTCGCGCTGATCGTCGCCGAGACGCCGACCCCCGAGCTGGAGGCCGCCCTCGATCAATGCGACGAAATGCTCGCGATGTTCTCGGCGATCCTGCGCATCTCCGAGGTCGAGGGCGGCGAGCGGCGCACCGCCTTCCGGCCGGTCGCGCTGGCGGCGATCGCGCGCGACGTCGCCGAAACGCTGGCGGCGACGGCGGCGGACAGCGGACACGTTCTGGCGATCGGGCCGCTCGAGGACGGCGCGGTCGAGGGCGACCGCCAGTTGCTGACGCAGGCGGCGCTGAATCTGGTCGGCAACGCATTGACGCACAGTCCGCCGGGATCGCGGGTGACGGTGGCGGTGACGCGCGCGGCGGCAAAGCTGCTGCTGACGGTGACGGATGACGGGCCGGGCATCCCCGCCGCCGAACGCGCGACGGCGTTGCGGCGCTTCGGGCGGCTGGACGCGAGCCGCCATCGCCCCGGACATGGGCTGGGACTGCCGCTGGTCGAGGCAATCGCGCGGATGCACGGCGGCGCGCTGTGGCTGGAGGACGCGCGACCGGGCCTGCGCGCGACGATCGCGGTGCCGGTGGCCTGATCTCTCCCCTCCCCTTCAGGGGAGGGGCCGGGGGTGGGGCAAGTTCGCACATGCAACGTTGCCGGACAGGCCCCACCCCGGCCCTCCCCTGAAGGGGAGGGAGTTGACGCGCGCTTCTACTCCGCCTTCGCCTCGTCGCCGTAATACAGCTCGCCGATGCGGATCTCCTCGCGGCCCTGCGACACGCGATGCGCGTTGGTGTCGCGCAGCGAATAGACGCAGCCGCAATATTCCTGCTGGTAGAAATGCTCGCGCTTGGAGATTTCGATCATCCGCGCCGCACCGCCGCCCTTGCGCCAGTTGAACGTCCAATAGGCGATATCGGGATAATGCGCCGCCGCGCGCTCGCCGCAGTCGTTGATCTGCGCCATGTTCTTCCAGCGCGAGATGCCGAGCGACGAGGTGATGACCGGAAAGCCGTGCTCGTGCGCGTAAAGCGCGGTCCGCTCGAAGCGCATGTCGAAGCACATCGTGCAGCGCAGCCCGCGCTCCGGCTCGAACTCCATCCCGCGCGCGCGCTTGAACCAGTTGACGGTGTCGTAATCGGCGTCGACGAACGGGATGTCGTGCTTCTCGGCGAAGCGAATATTCTCCTCCTTGCGGAGGATATATTCCTCCTTGGGGTGGATGTTGGGATTGTAGAAGAAGATCGTATAGTCGATCCCGCTCGCGGTCATCGCCTCCATCACCTCGCCCGAACAGGGCGCGCAGCAGGAATGGAGCAGCACTTTCTTGTGCCCGTCGGGCGGGGTGAGCAGCGGGCGGTCGTAGTCGGTCGTCATGCGCGCCGCCTTAGCGGAAAATGGGCGCGGGGTCACGGTGGCTCGGTCCGTCATTGCGACCCCGGCCGTTCCGTTGTCGTCGCCCCGGACTTGATCCGGGGCCCCGCTTCTTCGCGACCGGTGTAAAAGCGGGATCCCGGATCAAGTCCGGGATGACGGCAGAAACGCCCTACCGCCGCATCAACCCGCCAAGCACACCCCGCACCACCTGCCCCAGCAAGCCGCCGCCGCTGCTGCCGCGCCGCGAGCCGCCGAACACCGCCTTGGTCACCTCGTTCGCCACCGCGCGCCCGACCGCCGACGACGCCGACCGCGACGCCGAGGTCATCGCGCGGTTCCACGGATCGTTCGCCGCGTCGCGCTCCGCCGCGCGGCGCGCGCGCTCCTCGTCACGCGCGGCGCGATCCGCCTCGCGCGCCGCGCGCGCGTCCTCCTTCGCCTGCGCCGCGGCGGCCTTTTCCGCATCGGTCGCGGCGCGCGCCGACGCCGCCGCGGCGGCCGCCTCCTGCGTCTTGGCGGCGAGCAGTTCCTCGGCCGATTCGCGATCGACCAGCGTGTCATACTTCGTCCCGATCGCATCGGTCTGGATCAGCACGCGCCGCTCCTCGGGCGTGACCGGGCCGACGCGGCTCGACGGCGGGCGGATCAGCGTGCGCTGCACCGGCGACGGCGCGCCATCGGGCTGGAGCAGCGACACCAGCGCCTCGCCGGTGCGCAATTCGGTGATCGCGGTCGCGACGTCGACGCCGGGGTTGGCGCGGAACGTCTCGGCGGCAGCCTGCACCGCCTTGCGGTCGCGCGGGGTGAAGGCGTTCAACTTGTGCTGCACGCGATTGCCCAATTGCCCCGCGACGCTGTCGGGCACGTCGATCGGGTTCTGCGTGATGAAATAGACGCCGACGCCCTTGGAGCGGATCAGCCGCACGACTTGCTCGATCCGGTCGAGCAACGCGGGCGGCGCCTCGTCAAACAGCAGATGCGCCTCGTCGAAGAAGAAGCACAATTTCGGCTTGTCGGCGTCCCCGACTTCGGGAAGAAACTCGAACATCTCGCCGAGCAGCCACAGCAGGAAGGTCGAATAGAGCTGCGGCGAGGCCATCAATTTGTCGGCGGCGAGGATGTTGACCAGCCCGCGCCCGTTGTCGTCGGTGCCGAACAGGTCGGTCAGCGCCAGCGCCGGCTCGCCGAAGAAATGCTCAGCCCCTTGTGCGCGCAATTGCAGCAGCGCGCGCTGGATCGCACCGATCGATTGCTTCGAGACGTTGCCGTAGTGCGTGGTGAGTTCCTCGGCGCGCTCGGCGCAATGCGCGAGCATCGCCTGCAGATCGTCGAGGTCGAGCAGCAGCAGGCCCTCTTCGTCGGCGACATGGAAGGCGATCGTCAGCACGCCCTCCTGCACCGCGTTCAGCCCCATCAGCCGCGCGAGCAGCAGCGGCCCCATCTCGCTGATCGTGGTGCGGACCGGATGGCCCTGTTCGCCGAACAGGTCCCAGAATTGCACCGGGGTGTCGGCATAATGCCAGTCGGTTGCGCCGATCTCCGCGGCGCGCGCGGCGAAGACTTCGTGGGTCTTGGCGGTCGCCGCGCCGGGCATCGCCAGCCCCGAAAGGTCGCCCTTCACGTCGGCGAGGAAACATGCGACCCCGGCGTTCGAAAAGCCCTCGACGATCCCCCGCAAGGTCACGGTCTTGCCGGTGCCGGTCGCGCCCGCGATCAAGCCGTGGCGATTGGCGCGCGCCAGCTCGAGCCGCTGCGGATCGGCCCCGCCCGCGCCTGCGCCGATCAAGATCCCGTCCGCCACGCCGCCGTCTCCCGCAACAAAAGAGCCGCCGCATCATGCGATGCGACGGCCCGTTTGGCCATAGGGACCGTCATTGCGAGCGTAGCGAAGCAATCCAGGGTCGGACCAGGACGCTCTGGATTGCGTCGCTACGCTCGCAATGACGAGCGGGTTTGCCCCCGGTCACGACCGGGGCGACGGGTTTGCGTTACTTGATCTTCACCGCCAGGAAGCCGCTGGTCTGGCGACCGCGCGTCAGATTGAGCAGCACCGACGGGCGTCCCGCCGCCTTGGCCGCAGCGACGATCCGCGCGACATCCGCGCCGGTGCGCACCGGCTGCGAATTGACCGAGGAGATGACGTCGCCGCGCTTCAGCTTCTGCCCGGCGTCACTCGACGGATCGACACCCGCGACGACCACACCCTGCACGGTCGAATCGACCCCGATCGACCGCGCGATCTGCGGGGTGAGCGGCTGGACCGAGATGCCGAGCGAGCTCGACCCCGGCGTCGCCTGCGCGCCGCTGTCGTCGTCGGGCAGCCCGTCGTCGTCCTCGCCTTCACCGTTCAGGACCTTGAGCTGGTCGTCGGAGGGCCGTGTCGAGACGACAGCGTTGACCGACTGGCGCTTGCCGTCACGAATGATGTCGAGCTTGATCGTCGAACCCGGCGCGGCGTTCGCAACCAGCGACGACAGCGTACGATCCGGGGTCACGGCCTCGCCGTTGATCGCGACCACCACGTCGCCGGAGCGCAGCCCGGCCTTGGCGCCCGGCCCGCCCGGCTCGACGCGACCGATGATCTCGCCCTGATCCTTCGGCAGCCCCAAGGCGCCCGCGATATCGTCGTTCACGCGCTGGATGCCGACACCCAGATAGCCGCGCTTGACCGACTCGCCCTTCATCAGCGTGGCGAGGATCGGCTTGGCCTCGGTCGCGGGGATCGCGAAGCCGATGCCGATGTTGCCGCCCGACTGCGAATAGATCTGGCTGTTGATGCCGATCACCTCGCCGTTGAGGTTGAACATCGGGCCACCCGAATTGCCCTGGTTGATCGCGGCATCGGTCTGGATGAACGTGTCGAACGGACCCGGCTGCCCGGTCGAGCGGTGCACCGCCGAGACGATGCCCGCGGTCACGGTGCCGCCCAGCCCGAACGGCTGACCGATCGCGACCACCCAGTCGCCGACGCGCGCACGCGTCGAGTCGCCCAGCTTCACGAACGGCAGCGGGGTCGGCGAGGTGATCTTGAGCACCGCCAGATCCGAAGTCGGATCGCGCCCGATCAGCTTCGCCTTATATTCCTTGCGGTCCTGCAGCGTGACGGTGATCGACTCGACCGTCGCGCCCTTCGCCGCGGGGGCGATGACGTGGTTGTTGGTGACGACGTAGCCGTCGGCCGAGATCAGGAAGCCCGATCCGAGCGACTGGCCCTCGCGCGTCACCGGCGCGCCGCCGCCACCGCCGCCGAACTGGCCGAACAGGTCGCCGAACGGCGTGCCGGCGAACGGATTCGCCTGCTGCTGGACGGTCACCTTCTGCGTGGTGGAGATGTTGACCACCGCCGGCTGGAGCTTCGCGACCATGTCGGCGAAGCTCATCGGCGCGCCGGCGCGCGGCGCGGCGGCGCTGATCGCGCCCGGCTCGTTCTGCGCGATCTGCGCGGTGGCCGGATTCTGGAGCGCGAGCGACGCGGCCGTGCCGCCAAGCAGGAGGGCGCCGGTCAAGGCGTAAGCGTAACGCACGGTTTTCATGTCCTCTTGGTCACCCGATCCGAAAGTGATGAATACACTGCACCCTGTGCGGCAATCGCGATGAACGGCGTTTGAATATGAACGCCGCGCTCATCACCGATTAACGACCGCCGCCCTCGAACGCACGAAGATAGCCATTGTTCGGGCTCATGATGATATTGGTCGAACCTTCCGGCTGCTGACCACCATCGGCCCCGAACGTGTGGCGATAGCTCTGCATCGCGCGATAGAAGTCATAAAAATCAGCGTCCTTGCTGAACGCCTCGGCATAGATGCGCGCGGCCTGCGCATCGGCCTCGGCGCGGACGATCTGCGCCTGCTTCTGCCCCTGCGCGCGGATCGTGTTCGCCTCCTGCTGCCGCGCGGTGCGCATCCGCTGGAGCGCGCTGTCGAGCGGGCTGCCGTCGGGCAGGTCGGCGTGCTTGATTCGCACGTCGACGATCTCGGCGCCATATTGCCGCGCCGAGCCCTGCAGCGAGTTCTGGATGGCGTCCATCACCGCGCCGCGTTCCGGGCTGAGCAGCACCGCGAACGGCACCTTGCCGAGTTCGTTGCGCAACGCGGTGCCGAGCAGCGGGCGCAGCTGGTCCGCCACGCGCTCCTCGGTGTTCGAGGTGCTGCCGGTCGAGGTCACCGCCTTCAGCGGATCGACGATCCGGAAGCGCGCATAGGCATCGACGTTGAGCCGCAGCTGATCGGTCGACAACACCAAGGTGTTGTCGAGATCGGCGTCGAGCACACGCTTGTCGACCCACACGATCTTGTCGATGAACGGCACGCGCGCGATCACGCCCGCGCCGGTGTTACCGATCATTTGCCCCGGCTGCCACTGGTTGACCAGCCGCACCGGATTGTTGAGCCGCAGGACCACCGCCTGCTGCGTTTCCGGCACGATCGCGAAGGTCGCCGCGGCAACGATCGCCAGCACCAGCGCCAGCATTCCGATCGCGATCGGGTTTCGCGTCAACTGACCCATCAGCGCTGCCCTCCCTGCGCGGGGGCGGC
Organism: uncultured Sphingomonas sp.; assembly: GCA_913776255.1. Taxonomy (GTDB): domain Bacteria; phylum Pseudomonadota; class Alphaproteobacteria; order Sphingomonadales; family Sphingomonadaceae; genus Sphingomonas. Next base: position 62,181 of record CAJYLV010000022.1, read on the forward strand.
GGGGGCGGTCGACGTGCCCTGCGCGGGTTCGACCAGCTTCCTGGCGCGATCGAGCGGCAAATATGGCGTCACGCCCGGCGTCTCGACGATCGTCTTGTCGGTCTTGGCCAGCACGGCCTCCATCGTCTCGTAATACATGCGGCGACGCGTCACTTCGGGGGCGAGGCGATATTGCGCATAGACCTGGTCGAAGGCCGCGGCCTCGCCCTGCGCGCGCGCGATCACCTGCTGCGAATAGCTGCGCGCGTTGTTGAGGTTGCCGACCGCTTCCTGCTGCGCGGCGGTGACGGCGTTGAAGTCGTCGACCAGCGCCGCCGGCGGCGACGCCTGCTTGATCGACACGCCCTGCACGCGCACCCCGGCCTGATAGCTGTCGAGGATCTGCTGCATCGTCTGCGTCACGCGCGCCTCGATCAGCCCGCGCCCGGCGCCGATCGCGTCGTTCATCCGCGTGGTGGCCAGCACCGCGCGCATCGCGCTCTCCGCGGTCGCGCGGACGGTTTCCTGCGGGTCCTTGATCTCGAACACGTAATTGCGCGGATCGGACACGCGCCAGCGCACCGTATAGGCGAGGTCGATGATGTTCTGGTCGCCGGTCAGCACCGTCTCCCCGCCGTCCTGCGGGAATTCGTCGGTGCGCACCTGCTCGACGTCGACCTTGGTCACGTTGACGATCGGCGCGGGCAGGGTGACGCGGATGCCGGGCTCCAGCATCCCCGAATATTTGCCGAAATAGGTGACGACCCCGCGCTGCTGCGGGCCGATCTGGTGGAAGGACGTGAGCAGCAGCCACACCGCGACGAGCAGCCCGACGCCGATCAGCCACAAGGTCCGCGCCGACGCGCCGAGCGGCAGCTGCGGGCGACCGCCACCGCCACCGCCGCCACCGACCCGCGTCTTCTTGAGGAATTCGTCGAGCGCGGTCGGCTTGGCCGAACCGCGCCGGCCACCCGGCGGCACCGACCACGGGTTTCGCGGGCCGGCATTGTCGTCGCCGCCGCCTCCCCACGGTCCATTATTGTCGGCAGCAAGGATGATCGGGCGCCGGAGCCAGCGTCGCAGGATGGTCATGTTGGCCTTTATAGGTGCGCGATCCACGAAAAACAGTGGCAAGCGGCGTGCACGCGCCTACGGATCGCCCGCATGGACGAGAAAGATGTGGCAGCAGCCGTCGCTGCGGTGGCCGGAACCCGCGCGACCGTACGACTCGAGGGGCAGCGGATCGGCGTGGTGATCGACGCCGCCGGGCTCGATGCGTCCGCGCGCGACGCATTGGAGGCGAGCGTCCGGATGGCGGCGGCGCGCCCCGGCTATGAGGTGCGCACCGTCGTCACCGCTGAGCGCGTCGCGCGCCGGATCGTCGCGGTGGCGAGCGGCAAGGGCGGGGTCGGCAAGTCGACGCTGTCCGCCAATCTCGCGATCGCGCTGGCGAAGGCGGGGCGACGCACCGGGCTGGTCGATGCCGACATCTACGGCCCGTCGCAGCCGCGGCTGATGGCGATCGAGGGCACGCGGCCGGAGGCGCGCGACAAGGTGTTGCTGCCGGTCGCGACTCCGTACGGTGTGCCGTTGCTGTCGATGGGGCAATTGGTCGAGCCCGGCCGCGCGATCGCGTGGCGCGGGCCGATGACCGCGGGCGCGCTGGGACAGCTGATCGACGCCGACTGGGGCGCGACCGACACGTTGGTGGTCGACCTGCCGCCCGGCACCGGCGACGTGCAGCTGACGATGGTGCAGAAGCACCGTCCGGCGGGGGCGGTGATCGTCTCGACCCCGCAGGATCTCGCGCTGATCGACGCGCGCCGCGCGATCGATCTCTTCGAAAAGGCGGGCGTGCCGATCATCGGACTGGTCGAGAATATGGCCGGCTATGCCTGCCCGCATTGCGGCGAGGTCTCGGACCCGTTCGGGCGCGGCGGCGCGGAGGCGGCGGCGCGCGAGGCGGGGATCGCGTTCCTGGGGCGCGTGCCGCTCGACATCGCGATCCGCACCGCCTCGGATGCCGGCCAGCCGCCCGCCGCGCAGGCCGACGACCGCGTGTTCGCGCCGATCGCGGCGCAGGTCGCGGCGTGGCTGGCGGGGTGATCGCAGCGTCGCCCCGGACGTGATCCGCGACCCTGCTTCTTATTCTATCGCGCGTCAGGGCAAAAAGCCGGGCCCCGGATCAAGTCCGGGGGCGACGAAAGGTTAGCCGTCATTGCAAGCGTAGCGAAGCAATCCAGGGCGTCCTGATCCGGCCCTGGATTGCTTCGCTACGCTCGCAATGACGAGCCGACCCTTACGGCTTGGCCGGCGGTGTCGCGCCGAGCGCCTTGTCGTCCTTCGCGGACGGGTCGACCGACGGCGCGCCCGACGCCGGGGTGCCGGTGTTGGCGAGGTCGGCGGTGTCGCCCTTGGTCGCCTCGGTGACGTTCGCCACCGCCGGGTCGGTCGCCGCCGCCGCGCCCGCCGCCGGTGCGGCCGGCAGCGGCAGATTCGAGCCCTGCTGGTTCAGATAGGCGATGATGTTCGCGCGATCCTCGGCATTGCCGAGCCCGGCGAAGGTCATCTTCGTGCCGTTTGCGAACTTGCGCGGGCTGGTCAGCCACGCGTTCATCTTCTCGAAGTCCCAGTTGCCGCCGACGCTCTTCAGCGCGTCGGAGAAGGCGAAGCCGCCCTTGCCCTGCCCGATCGGCTCGCCCAGCGTGCCGTACAGGTTCGGCCCGATGCCGTTGGCGCCGCCCTGGTTGATCGTGTGGCAGGCCGCGCACTTCTTGAAGACCTCGGCGCCCTTGGCGGGATCGGCGCTACCGAGCAGCGACGCGATCGGCACCGCCGCCGCGCCACCGCCGCCGCCGGCCTCCTCGACACCCTCGATCGCATAGCCCGGCTTCTCGGGGCGCTCGCCGTGGAACAGCATGCCGCCCGCGATCGACAGCCCCAGAGCCGTCCCCGCCGCCGCCAGCGCCCAGCCGAAAATCGTGTTGGTCCGATCGTCCATGTCGCCGTTTCGCCCCTCTTCCTTCAGCGTTCCATAGAAAGGGCTCCCGCGCATCGCAAGCGCTTGAGCGGCGCGGCATGCTCTTCTAGGCCACGCGGCCATGCAAAGTTACGCCGCGCCTGCCCGCCCGATCGTCGCCGCCATGGCAGCCGCCGCCGCCGCCGAGCCGGCGCGCGCGGTCGCGTTTCAGGGCGCGCCGGGCGCGAACAGCCATGTCGCGGTGCTGGAAGCGTTCCCCGACGCGCTGCCGCTGCCGTGCTTCAGCTTCGAGGACGCGCTGGACGCGGTGAAGACCGGCGCGGCCGATTGCGCGATCATCCCGATCGAGAATTCGCTGCACGGCCGCGTCGCCGACATGCACTTCCTGCTTCCCGAATCCGGGCTGGTGATCACCGGCGAGCATTTCCTCGGCATCCGCCACGCGTTGATCGGCTGCGGCCCGCGTGACGGCGTGCAACAGGCGATGAGCCATCCGCAGGCGCTGGGGCAATGCCGGCACTGGCTGAAGGCGCACGGCATCGCGCCGGTCAATTATCCCGACACCGCGGGCGCGGCGGCGGTGGTCGCCGAGCTGCGCGATCCGACGGTGGCGGCGCTCGCCCCGCCGGGCGCGGCCGCGATCTACGGACTGGAACTGCTGGCGACCGACATCGCCGATGCCGACCACAATACCACGCGCTTCGTCACGCTGGCGCGCGGTGCGCGGTCGCTGTCGGGCGAGGGACCGTGGATGACGACCTTCATCTTCGCGGTGAAGAACGTCCCCGCCGCGCTCTACAAGGCGATGGGCGGGTTCGCGACCAACGGCGTCAACATGACCAAGCTGGAAAGCTATCAGACCGGCGGCAGCTTTGCGGCGACCGAATTCTATTGCGACGTCGAGGGCCGGCCCGGCGACCCGGCATTTGATCGTGCGATGGAGGAGCTGGGCTTCCACGCCAAATGGGTGCGGGTGCTCGGCACCTATGCGCAGGCGCGCAAGCGTGGGTGACTTCGCCCGTCATTGCGAGCGTAGCGAAGCAATCCAGGGCCGGATCAGGACGCCCTGCATTGCTTCGCTACGCTCGCGATGACGAAAAGGGGCGATCAGATCGCCGCGGCCGAATCGGTGATGACGCCCCATGCCGCGTAGCTGGCGGCCATCAGCGCCACCGAGCAGGTGATCCCGAACAGCACGTACCCGATATAGTTGAGCATCGGCGGGTTGGCGCGCTCCAGCTTGCGGTTGCGCGAGGCGCCCGTCAGCACGAAACTCAGCAGCATTCCATACGTCAGTGCAACGGCTTCGATCATTACCCGCCCCTCGGCTCCAGCTAAAATTGCGCACGCCCCCCGGCGTCCGTGCGCGATTAACCATATCGGCGGTCCGTCACGAAGTCGTTAACGCGCGCCTCGCCGCTTGCCTCCCACGCTTCGCCGACTAACAGGCATTTTCATGCCCATCCGACTCGCCGTCTTCGATTGCGACGGCACGCTCGTCGACAGTCAGGCCAACATCTGCCGTGCCATGGAGCACGCCTTTGCCGCGCTCGGGCTGGTCGCGCCGCCGCGCCCGGCGATCCGTGCGATCGTCGGGTTGAGCCTCGTCGAGGCGATGGCGCTGCTCGCCCCCGCGCTCGATCCGGCGGTGCATCTGGCGCTGGCCGATGCGTACAGGATGATCTTCCGCCGGATGCGCGAGGACGGCGAACTCGATGCCGAGCCGCTCTACGACGGGCTGGTCGCGGCGCTCGACGCGCTGGCGGCGGACGGCTGGTCGTTCGGCGTCGCGACCGGCAAGTCGGATCGCGGCCTCGCGCACGTGCTGGCGGTCCACAGGCTCGCCGACCGCTTCGTCACCTTGCAGACCGCCGACCGGCATCCTTCCAAGCCCGATCCCGCGATGCTGCACGCCGCGATGGCGCAGGCCGGCGCGCTGCCCCATATGACCGCGATGATCGGCGACACCACGTTCGACATGACGATGGCGCGCGCGGCGGGTGCGCGCGCGATCGGCGTCAGTTGGGGCTATCACCGCGAGGATGCGCTGTGGCAGGCGGGCGCCGAGCGCATCGCGCATCGCTGCGCCGAGCTGCCCCGGTGTCTCTCGGCGAGTCTGGCGGCATGAGCGATCCGGCCCGCGCGCGCTGGGCGGCGATCGTCGCGACGCGGCTGGCCGGGACCGCCGGCGCGCTGCTCGGCGTGGTGTTGCTCGGGCGCGCGCAGGCGCTCCCGGCGAAACTGCTTGGCGTCGCGATCGTCGTCAGCGCCTTGTGGATGATCGCGACCGTACCCCGCGCGCTGGCGCGGCGCTGGAGGAGCCCGAAGTGAAGCGTTTCTGGACCGAGGTGACGGTGGATGCCGACCGCGCGATCCGGCTCGACTCGCGCCCGGTGCGGACGCCGGGGCGCGCGCCGCTCGCGCTGCCGACCGCCGCGCTGGCCGAGGCGGTCGCCGACGAGTGGCGCGCGGTCGGCGAGACGCTCGACCCGCGCGCGATGCCGCTGACCGGGCTCGCCAACGCCGCGATCGACCGCATCGCGCCCGCCCCGGACGGATTTGCCGCCGGGCTGGCCGCTTATGCCGAGAGCGACCTGCTCTGCTATCGCGCCGACGCGCCCGCCGAACTGGTCGCGCGGCAGGCGGCGGCATGGGACCCGCTGCTCGACTGGGCGCGCGACCGCTATGACGTGCATTTCGCGATCGTCACCGGCGTGATGCACCGCGCGCAACCGCCCGCCACGATCGCGCGGCTGGGTGAGGCGGTGGCGAGTCGCGACGCCTTCGCGCTCGCGCCGCTGTCGCCGCTGGTGACGCTGACCGGCACCTTGGTCGGCGCGCTGGGCCTTGCCGAGGGTGCGGTGACGCCGGACGCGCTGTGGCAGGCGGCGATGGTCGACGAGGACTGGCAGGCCGAACGCTGGGGCGAGGACCCGCTCGCGACGCAGGCGCGCGAGGGCAAGCGCCGCGACTATGACGCCGCGGCGCGGTTCCTGTCGTTGCTGGACGACGGCCGCGCGGGTTGCGGGCACGATCGCGAATAGGGCATAGCCCCGTAACGATCGACGAGAGAGGACGCTGAGCGATGCGCACGGGCTGGATGGTGGCGATGATCGCAGCGGCATCGATCGCCGGGGCGCCTGCGCTGGCGCAGGATAGCGACGGGACCGACCATCCGCTGCTCCCGCGCTGTGCCGGCGCCGAGATCGACGGCTATCGCGGACCGTCGCAGGACGAGGTGACGATCCCGACCGGCCCGATCGCCGCCGAGGACGACACCGCCAACCGTCGTCTGCTCACCGGACAGGTCACCCATATCGATTACCGCATCAAGCCGGCGACCGCGCCGCTCCAGATCGAGCGTCATTACGCCGATCTGCTGAAAAGCGCCGGGTTCGAGACGGTGTTCGCCTGCACCGGCCCCGCCTGCGGACGCGACATGGGCGCGCTGATCCTCAACTCGGGCAAGGTCGCGCCGACCGGGCTGGCGGACGGATTGTTCAACGACCGCATCCGCGTCCGCATCGCGCGGCGCGCCGACATTTGGGTGCTGCTCCACATCGCCGAGGGGCCGGACCGGTCGCAGGTGTTCGAGACGGTGGTCGAGGGCGCGACGGCGGCACAGTAAGCGCCGTCATGGACGGACAGGCGGAAGGAAGGAATGCTGCCACCCGCCAATCCCGTCATTCCCGCGGAAGCAAGACTTATGCGAAACCCTGTTCTGTACCCCGGCGAAGGCCGGGGCCTAGGTGGGGGACGTTTGTAATTGATCGAAAGGCTTTCCCGACTGGACCCCGGCCTCCGCCGGGGTACGGCTCTCGATCAGGCATGGATAGGACTTCCGCAGAGGTCCCGCGTACGCGCGAATGGCGTCCCTAGCCCCTACCCCGCCGGCGTGCGCAGCTTGCGGATGAAGCCGATCAGCCCGGTCTGGCGCGAGCGCTTCAGCCGCTCGGCGGCGAGGATCGTCTTCACCTTGGTGTAGCAGCTCTCGACATCGTCGTTGACCAGCACATAGTCATAGCCGTCCCAGTGGCTGATCTCGGCATCGGCGCGGCTCATCCGGCGCTCGATGATCTCCTGCGCATCGGTGGCGCGGCCCTCGAGCCGGCGGCGCAGTTCCTCCATCGACGGCGGCAGGATGAAGACGCGCACCACGTCGCCGCCCGCGATCTGGTGGAGCTGCTGCGCGCCCTGCCAGTCGATGTCGAACAGCACGTCCTTGCCCGCCGACAGCATCGCATCGACCGGCGCGCGCGGCGTGCCGTAACGCTGGTCGAAGACGTGCGCCCATTCGAGGAATTCGTGATTCGCCGCCATCTCGCGGAATTTGTCCAGCGAGACGAAATGGTAATCGCGCCCATCCTCCTCGCCCTTGCGGATCGCGCGGGTGGTGGCGGACACCGACAGCGACAGTTCGGGCTCGCTGGCGAGCAGCATCCGCGCGATCGTCGACTTCCCCGCGCCGGACGGCGAGGACAGGACGAACAACAATCCGCGACGCTTCATGTGGTGCGGGTCGGCGGTCAGGCGATCGGGCATGGGGGCTGATGCCCCGCCCTGTACGCTTGCGTCAAGCGCGCAGCCGCGCCGCGTGCCACGCGAGGTGATCGGCCATGAAGGTCGAGATGAAATGATAGCTGTGGTCATAGCCCGGCCGCACCCGCAGCGTCAGGTCGATTCCGGCATCGGCACAGGCGGTCGCGAGCAGGTCGGGGCGGAGTTGCTCGGCCAGGAACGAATCGGCATCGCCCTGATCGACCAGGATTTCCGGCACGCGCGCGCCATCCTCGATCAGCGCGACCGAGTCGTGGCGGCGCTGGGCCGCCACATCGTCGCCCAGATAGCGGTCGAGCGCCTTGCCCCACGGCACCTTCGTCGGGGCGACGATCGGCGCGAAGGCCGAGACAGCGCGGAACCGCTCCGGGTGGCGCAGCGCGACGGTCAACGCGCCATGCCCGCCCATCGAATGTCCCATGATCGACTGGCGCGTCGTGTCGGCGGGAAAGTGTTCGCCGATCAGCGCCGGCAGTTCGGCGGTGACATAGGACCACATCCGGTAATGCGTCGCCCAAGGCGCCTCAGTCGCGTCGACGTAGAAGCCGGCGCCCTTGGCGAAATCCCAGGCGTCCTCGTCGGGCACGTCGTCACCGCGCGGGCTGGTGTCGGGCGCGACGAAGATCAGCCCGTGCTCGGCGCAGGCGCGGCGGAATTCGCCCTTGTCGGTGACATTGGCGTGCGTGCAGGTGAGTCCCGACAGATACCAGACCACCGGCAGTGTCGCGCCCGGCGCGTGCGCGGGGACATAGACCGAAAAGGTCATGTCGGTGCCGGTCGCGGTCGAGCGGTGGCGGTACACGCCCTGCGTTCCGCCATGCGCGCGGGCGGTGGAGACGGTTTCCATCGATGATCCTTTCGGAATGAACTGCGTGATGACTGGCGGAGCGAACATCCGAACGGATGAGCCCTCCCGTCCGTCGCCCCGGACCTGATCCGGGGCCCCGCTGCTACTCCGGTCGCGAGAAGCGGGATCCCGGATCAAGTCCGGGATGACGGGAAGGTAACCGCTCGCCCTAGATCACGCCGGCACGCGATACGCGCCGCACAGCTTGTTGCCGTCCGGATCGCGCAGATAGGCGAGGTAGAGCTGCCCGAACGGGCTGGTGCGCACGCCCGGCGCGTCCTCGATCGCGGTGCCGCCGTTGGCGACGCCCGCCGCGTGCCACGTCTGCGCCTGCTCCGGCCCGGTCATGCGAAAACCGATCGTCCCGCCATTGGCGTGGCACGCCGGTTCGCCATCGATCGGCCGCGAGATCATGAACAACGCACCATCATGCGCATAGACGACGCGGCCCTTGTCGTCCTGCCGCCCCTCGCGCCCGCCCAGCGCGGCGAAGAGCGCGTCGTAGAATGTCTTCGACCGTGCCACGTCGTTCGATCCGACCATCACATGACTGAACATCTTCGTCCTCTCCCTCAATAGACCACGACGCTGCGGATGCTCTCGCCGGCATGCATCAGGTCGAAGCCCTTGTTGATCTCGTCCAGCGTGAGCCGATGCGTGATCATCGGATCGATCTGGATCATCCCGTTCATATACCAGTCGACGATCTTCGGCACGTCGGTCCGCCCGCGCGCGCCGCCGAATGCGGTGCCCTTCCAGACCCGTCCGGTGACGAGCTGGAACGGCCGCGTGCTGATCTCCTTGCCCGCCTCGGCGACGCCGATCACGATCGACTCGCCCCAGCCGCGATGGGCGCTTTCCAGCGCCTGCCGCATCACGACGGTGTTGCCGGTACAGTCGAACGTATAGTCGCCGCCGCCGTCGGTCAGCGCGACCAGATGCTGGACGACGTCGCCAACGTCCTTGGGATTGACGAAGTCGGTCATCCCGAACTGCCGCCCCCATTCCTCGCGGTCGGGGTTGATGTCGACCCCGACGATCCGCGCCGCGCCGGCCAGCTTCGCGCCCTGGATGACGTTGAGCCCGATCCCGCCGAGCCCGAACACGATCACCGTCGCGCCGACCTCGACCTTGGCGGTGTTGATTACCGCGCCGACCCCGGTGGTGACGCCGCAGCCGATATAGCAGCTGGTGTCGAACGGCGCGTCCGGGCGGATCTTCGCCACCGCGATCTCGGGCAGCACGGTGAAGTTCGAGAAGGTCGAGCAGCCCATATAATGGTAGATCGGCTGCCCCTTGTAGCTGAAGCGCGTCGTGCCGTCGGGCATCAGCCCCTTGCCCTGCGTCGCGCGGATCGCGGTGCACAGGTTGGTCTTGCCGCTGAGGCACGACTTACACTGGCGACATTCCGGCGTGTAGAGCGGGATGACGTGATCGCCCGGCACGACGCTGGTCACGCCCGCGCCGACCTCGCGCACCACGCCGCAACCCTCGTGGCCGAGCACGCTGGGGAACAGCCCCTCGCTGTCGAACCCGTCGAGCGTATAGGCATCGGTGTGGCAGATGCCGGTCGCCATGATCTCGACCAGCACCTCGCCGGTCTTCGGGCCTTCGAGATCGAGCTCGACGATCTCCAGCGGCTTCTTTGCCTCGAACGCGACGGCGGCGCGGGTCTTCATGGGGGCAACCTCTTCGTCTGTGACCGGCGGCGTCTTAGGCGGCGCGGGCGGGCGTGTTCAAGCCGGAGCACGCGCGGCGACGCAATGCTGCGAAGAGTGATGTTCACGCGGAGGCGCGGAGACGCGGAGAAAGAAAGTGAGCGTCTTCCGGTCGAACTGTCGGTCCCGCCGCAGGCTTACCCGACTTCACGATCGGAAGACCCTCTTCTATTCCTCCGCGCCTCCGCGCCTCCGCGTGAACCAAATATCTTGCCGGCTTCGCGCGCACCCACGACCCCGCTACACCCGCACGATGACCAACCGCCCCCTCGCCGGCCTACGCGTCCTCGAACTCGCGCGCATCCTCGCCGGCCCGTGGGCGGGACAGTTGCTCGCCGACCTCGGCGCGGACGTCATCAAGGTCGAGCGCCCCGGCGAAGGCGACGACACCCGCCACTGGGGCCCGCCGTTCGTCGCCGACACGCCCGGCGCGCGCGGCTCGGCGGCCTATTATCACGCCTGCAATCGCGGCAAGCGTTCGGTCGCGATCGACATCGCCACGGCGGAAGGACAGGCGCAGGTCCGCGCGCTCGCCGCCGGGGCGGACGTGGTGATCGAGAATTACAAGGTCGGCGGCCTCGTCAAATACGGGCTCGACCCCGCCGCGCTGCGCGCCGCCGACCCGCGGCTGATCGTCTGTTCGATCACCGGCTTCGGGCAGGACGGCCCCTATGCGCAGCGCGCCGGCTACGACTTCATCATCCAGGGCATGGGCGGGATGATGTCGATCACCGGCGAGCCCGACGGCCCGCCGCAGAAGGGCGGCGTCGCGCACGCCGATCTGTTCACCGGCGTCTACGCCACCGTCGCGATCCTCGCCGCATTGGTCGCGCGCACAGCGAGCGGCGTCGGCACGCATATCGACATGGCACTGCTCGACACGCAGGTCGCGGTGCTCGCCAATCAGGCGCTCAACTGGATGGCGAGCGGCGTGGTGCCGCAGCGCGTCGGCAACGGCCACCCCAATCTCGCGCCCTACCAGAGCTTTCCGACCGGCGACGGCGACCTGATCGTCGCGGTCGGCAACGATCGCCAGTTCGCGAAACTGTGCGCGGTGCTGGCAGTGCCGGCGCTGGCGGAGGACGCGCGCTTCGCGACCAACCCGGCGCGCGTGGCCAACCGCGCCGCCCTGCTGCCGCTGCTGGTCGCGCGCACCGTGCTGTGGCGCGCCGCCGATTTGCTCGCCGCGCTGGAGGCGGCGGGGGTGCCGGTCGGCCCGGTCAACCGCATCGACCAGGTCTTCGCCGACCCGCAGGTGATCGCGCGCGGGATGCAGCTGGCGATGGCCGGAATTCCCGGCCTCGCCTCCCCGATCCGCTACGACGGCGAACGCGCGGTTGCGGCGCGAGCGAGCCCGCGGCTGGGGGAACATGCGGGGGCAGCGTGGCTGTGAGGGTGGGAACACACAAAAGGCGATCCGCTGCGATCTAATATTTGTGCCTGCCTAAGTACGTCCGAGCCATGTGGGCTAGAAGATTCGCCTCCTCTGCGGCTGATCTTGTCGGATGGCCTAACGCAGCCTTGCAATCCTTTCTTTAGCATGCTCGAAGGGTGTCATGGAAAATCCGCTGACAAACCCGCTCGTCTTTGGATTTCTGGTCGCTTCCGGCGCAACCATCTTGATCGCTCTACTAGTTTGGCTTGTCGGGCGGAAATTCAGGAAAACGGACGTTGCTAGAAAGTACGCGCTTCTCGTGGCGACAGGCTTTTCCTACGGTCGCTTCATTGGCATGGAAGCTATTTCCGACCCGTTGACCGCAGGCACCACAATCGGCGCTGCTACAGCTTTGGCCGCACTCTGGTATACTTGCTATTTTCGTTCCCGACGGGAAGCTGTCGGGAACGAAGGCGACGCGGTTTAAAGGCGCAGTGATCGAGTAAACGGCTTATCCGTTTATCACCAATTGCGGACATCGAGGCGAAGGCATTCGTGCCCTCAGCCGTACCCTCTCCGCGGTCCGGCCGCTAACCGCCCGCGATGTCGACCGACGGCTCACCGCGATCTCCCGGCACGGGCGGGTCAGCACCGCGCGACCGTGTTCATCCCCACGTCTTCTCCCGCAGATTGGTATGCCACAGCTTGCGGGCCTTCAGCCGCGGGCCAAGAAAGCGGTAGAAATACCAGTCCTTCGCCGCGGCGGGCGTGAAATGGTAGAGCAGCCGCTCGACCAGGGTCCAGCGCACGCGCGACCGATCCGTGCGGCGATCGGACGGGATGCACCACAGGTCGAACGGATAGACCACCCGCCCCTGCTGCACGACCCGCTGCATGATCTCGTGGTCCATCAGCACATAGGGCCAGAAGCGTTCGGCATATCCACCCGCCGCCCGTAACGGCGCGACCCGGAAGGTCTGCCCGAAGCCACCGGTATGGGTCTGCTTCGGCCACAGCCGGCTCGCCAGCCGATTGTGTCGGCGCTTGCGCAAGGCGGCGGCGGGATCGGCGGGGACGTCGGTCGCCATCACCGCGACGATGTCGGGCGCGGCATAAGCGGCATCGGCGATCGCGAGATAATCGGGCGGATAATAAGTATCGGCATCGCCGAACGCGACATAGTCGGTCGCGAGGTGCGGCATCGCGGCTTCCAGCGCGAAAATCTTGCCGGGGCGCATTTCCTTGAGGTGGATCACCTCGACATCCGGCAGCACCCAGTCGCGCGCGAGCGTCGCGGAGCCGTCGGTCGAGCCGTTGTCGACGAGGATCAGGCGAAAGGGCTTGAGCGTCTGCGCGGCGAGGCTGGCGAGCGCGACCGGGAAATAGTCCGCCTCGTTGAAATAGGGAATCACAAATGTCCAATTCATTCCGCCGGTTAGCACGCCCGACGGCGAATGTTCACCCTTTACTTACCTTTTTGACGGCGCGCCGGGGCTACCTTCCGCCAATGCAGCGCGGTGCGGGCGAGCGCCATCGGAGCCGGCGGTCCGCGCGCGCCGACGCCCTCGCCTACCGCAACGGCGCCCGCACCGGCACCCCCGCCGCCGCCAGCGCCGCATGCGCCTCGGCGACCGTCGCCTGCCCGAAATGGAAGATCGACGCCGCCAGCACCGCCGAGGCGTGCCCCTCGACCACCCCCGCGACCAGATCGTCCAGCGATCCGACCCCGCCGCTCGCCACCACCGGCACCGCGGTGCGGTCGGCGATCGCGCGGATCAGCGCGAGGTCGTAGCCGCCCCTGGTCCCGTCGCGGTCCATCGACGTCACCAGCAACTCGCCCGCGCCCAGCGCGGCGAGCCGCAGCGCATGCTCGACCGCGTCGATCCCGGTCGCGCGCCGCCCGCCGTGCGTGAACACTTCCCAGCCGTCGCCGCTGCGCCGCGCGTCGACGCTGGCGACGCAGCACTGGCTGCCGAACCGCTCGGCGATGTCGGCGACCACCTCGGGCCGCGCGACGGCAGCGGAATTGACCGCGACCTTGTCCGCGCCGGCCAGCAGCAGCGCGCGCGCATCCTCGGCGGTGCGCACCCCGCCGCCGACGGTCAGCGGCATGAAGCACACCGCCGCGGTGCGCCGCACGACGTCGAGGATCGTGCCGCGCGCCTCATGGCTGGCGGTGATGTCGAGGAAGCAGAGTTCGTCCGCCCCCGCCGCGTCATAGGCGCGCGCCTGTTCCACGGGATCGCCGGCATCGACCAGATCGACGAAATTGACGCCTTTGACGACGCGCCCGCCGGCAACGTCGAGGCACGGGATCACACGGGCGCGAACGGTCATGCGCGGCTCATGCCCGCGCGGCGGCAGCGGGGCAAGGGCGTCAGGACGGCGCGGGGATGCGCCGCTCGACCGATGCGGTCGCGGGATCGTCGGGGCGGTAGCGGAGGATCGTCACCATGCCGCCCGGCTGACCGAACCAGACGGAAAAGCCGTCGACCTCCCGCGACACCATCCATGGTCGCAGCCGCGCCAGTTCGCGGGCCGGTCCCGACGGGCCGGCGCACATGCCCGAAGTGGTCTGATCGAAACATCGATACCGCGGCGCGCGCCGCCCGCTTCGCCACGCCTGCACGCGGGCGAGTTCGACCAGCGCAGTGGCGGGTTCGACGCCGTGATTGACGCCGACATAGTTCGCGATCGCGCAGCCATTTTCGCGCAGGGCAACCTGCGGATGCGGGCGCGCGCTGTCCAGGCGCTGCGCGATCTCCGACCCCGCGGGGTCGCCGCGGAACGCCACGATCCAGCGCTGGCGGAGACATCCGCGGCGCGCGAACGGTGCGCCGTGCTCGATCATCTCCAGCTCGGTCATCCCGGGCACGAGCAGACCGCGCGGAAGCGGCCGCACTTCGCTGATCGGCGCGTGCCGGTAGGCCGCCAGCGCCAGCTTCCCGGCCTGTTCGGGCGGCAGGTGCCGGACCTCCTCGACCGTCGGGGCGGTCGGGGCAGCGGCGAGCGACAGCAGGGCGGCGATCATCCACCCACGCTATCACGCCGCCTCAGCGCACCCAACTGCATCGTCAGTCGGTGCGGTCCGCCCGCTCCGCATAACGCCGCGCCAGCCACGCGCAGACGAACAATTGCACCTGGTGGAAGATCATCAGCGGCAGCACGACCAGCCCGACGCTGTGCGCCGGGAACAGGATCGCCGCCATCGGGATGCCGCTCGCCATGCTCTTCTTCGACCCGCAGAAGACGGTCGCGATCTCGTCGGGCACCGTGAACCCCAGCGCCCGCGACGCGAGCATCATCGCGCCGATCACGATCGCGAGGATCACCAGCGACACCAGCACGATCGCCACCAGCGTCAACGGCGAGACATGGTGCCACAGCCCCGCGACCACCCCGGCGCCGAATGCGGCATAGACGACCACCAGCACCGATCCGCGATCGACCACCTTGGTCAGCAGCGGATGCGCGAGCAGCCACGCCTGCGCCCACGGCCTGATCGCCTGCCCGATCACGAACGGCAGCAGGATCTGCAAGGCGATGTCGCGCAACGCGTCGAGCGACAGCCCGCCGCTGGCGGTCGCGAGCAATTGCGCGACCAGCAACGGCGTGATGACCACCCCGACGAGGTTCGACAGCGACGCGCTGCACAAGGCTGCGGGCACGTTGCCCCGCGCGATCGAGGTGAAGGCGATCGACGACTGCACCGTCGACGGCAGCAGGCAGAGATACAGCAGCCCGGTGACGATCGGCGCGGGCAGCCACGCATGCGTCGCCGCCGCGACGCCGACGCCGATCAGCGGGAACAGCAGGAAGGTGCTGGCGAACACCAGCAGCTGCAACCGCCATTGCGCCAGCCCGGCCCAGATCGCCTGCGGCGCGAGCCGCGCGCCGTACAGCAGGAACAGCAACGCCACCGCGACGGTGGTGCCATGTTCGACCCACACCGCCGCCTCGCCCCGCGCCGGCAGCACCGCGGCGAGTGCCACGGTCGCGATCAGCAGCAGCAGGAAGCGGTCGGCGCGCGCCAGCACCGCGCCGATGCGCCCGGCCCCCACCCCGGTCAGCGCCCCGCGACCCGAAGGGCGTCGCCGAGATCGAGCCGCCCGTCATACAAGGCGCGCCCGGTGATGACGCCCTCGACGCCCTCATCGGCGTGCGCGGCGAGCTGGTGGATGTCGTCGATCCCGGCGACCCCGCCGCTGGCGATCACCGGGATGCGCACCGCGCGCGCCAGCGCGACGGTCGCGGCGACATTGCAGCCCTTGAGCAGCCCGTCGCGCCCGACGTCGGTGAACAGCAATGCCGCGACGCCCGCATCCTCGAACTGCCGCGCGAGGTCGGCGACGCTGGTGGTGGACACCTCCGCCCAGCCCTTGGTGGCGACCATGCCGTCGCGCGCATCGACCGCGACGACGATCTGGCCGGGATAGCGCGCCGCCATGTCGCGCACAAACTGCGGCTGTTCGAGCGCGGCGGTGCCGATCACCACCCGCGCGACGCCGAGATCGAGCCACGCCGCGACCGCCTCGGGCGTGCGGATGCCGCCGCCGAGCTGCACCTTGCCGGGGAAGGCCGCGACGATCCCGCGCACCGCGTCGCCGTTGACGCTCTCGCCCGCGAACGCGCCGTCGAGATCGACGACGTGCAGATGCGTCGCGCCCGCCTCGGCGAAGGCGCGCGCCTGCGCGGCGGGATCGTCGCCATAGACGGTCGCGCGCGCCATATCGCCCTCGGCAAGCCGGACGACCTGCCCGCCTTTGAGGTCGATCGCGGGGAAGACGATCAGGGACGCCATGCCAGAAACCTTTCGAGCAGCGCCAGGCCGTAGCGCTGGCTCTTTTCGGGGTGGAATTGCACGCCGAGCACCGTGTCGCGCGCGATCGCGGCGGTCACCGGCCCGGCATGATCGGTGGTCGCGACCACGCCATCGCCGGTGAAGGCGTAGCTGTGCAGGAAATACGCCTCGCCGGGGACGATCAGCGGGTGGCCGGCGGTCGGCACCACGTCGTTCCAGCCCATGTGCGGGACCTTGACGTCGCTGCCCGCCGGATCGATCCGCCGCACGCTGCCCGCGATCCAGCCGAGCCCCTTGTGGACGCCGAGTTCTTCGCCCGTTTCGGCGAGCAACTGCATTCCGACGCAGATGCCGAGAAACGGCGCGCCCTGCGCGAGCGCGCGCTCCTCCAGCGCCGCCACCATCCCCGGCACCGCGCGCAGGTTCGCCGCGCACGCGCCGAACGCGCCGACACCGGGCAGCACGATCCGGTCGGCGCGCCGCACCACCTCCGGGTCGGCGGTGACGGTCAGATCGGTGCAGCCCGCCGCGCGCAACGCATTCTCGACCGAATGGAGGTTGCCGGCCTGATAATCGATCAGCGCGAGCGTCATGCCAGCCACCCGTGCAGCTCGGTGGCGGCAAAGCTGGCGTTGAACGGCACGACCTCGGCGGTCGCGACGCCGCTGGTCACGAACGGATCGGTCGCGACCACTTGCTCGACCGCCTCGCGATCGCCGCGCATCACGATCACCCCGCCGGTGCGCGGCGTGCGCCGCCCCGCGACGAGGAACACGCTTTGCCCGAACCCCTGCTCCAGCCACGCGACATGCGCCGCCATCTGCGCGTCCACCTCGTCGAGCGGGCGCACATAGCTGAGCAACACCACGCACAGCTCGCCGCCGGCGCGGAACCCCGTCACAAGATCCCCTTGGTCGAGGGGATCGCATCGGCCTTGCGCGGGTCGATCTCAACCGCCGAACGCAGCGCGCGCGCCAGCCCCTTGAACATGCTCTCGGCGATGTGATGGTTGTTGTCGCCGTACAGCGTCTCGATGTGCAGCGTGATGCCGGCGTTCTGCGCGAAGCTGTGGAAGAAATGCTGGAACATCTCGGTGTCCATGTCGCCCAGCCGCGCCTGCGAGAAACGCGCGCGCCACACCAGCCACGGCCGCCCCGAAATGTCGAGCGCGACGCGGGTCAGCGTCTCGTCCATCGGGCTCAGCGCGTCGCCGTAGCGGCGGATGCCGCGCTTGTCGCCGAGCGCCTGCGCCACCGCGCTGCCGATCGCCAGCGCGGTGTCCTCGACGGTGTGGTGCGCGTCGATGTGCAGGTCGCCGTCGCAGCGGACGTGCAGGTCGATCAGCCCGTGGCGCGAGAGCTGTTCGAGCATATGGTCGAAGAAGCCGACGCCGGTCTTCACGTCGTAGACGCCCGTCCCGTCGAGGTTGACGGTGACGGCGACCTTCGTCTCCGAAGTGTCGCGGCGGATCGTGGCGGTGCGCATATCGCGTCGTCCATAACGCGCATGTCGTTCCAAGCAACCTTGACCATGCCGCGCACCGCGCTACCCATGGCGGCCATGAGCGATATGCTGCCCGACAGCCTGATCCCCTATGACGAAATCGTGCAGGAAGCCCTGCGCGCGGTCGTGGGGCGCGTGCTGGGAACCGTGGCCGAGTCGGGCGGTCTGCCGGGCGAGCACCACTTCTACATCACCTTCAAGACGCAAGGACCCGGGGTCGACATCCCGCAGCGGCTGATCGAGCGTTTCCCGGACGAGATGACGATCGTGCTCCAGAACCGTTTCTGGGACTTGACGGTCGATCAGGAGCGCTTCTCGGTCGGCCTCAGCTTCAACCAGGTGCCGTCGAAGCTGGTCATCCCCTATTCGGCGATCACCGGCTTCCACGACCCGACGGTCAATTTCGAGCTGCGCTTCCAGGCGCAGGAAGGCCCCGGCGACGGCCCCGGCCCGCACGACCCGGCCGAGAACGACGGTCCGAGCGTGACGCCGGTCGAGGACGGCTCGAACGTCGTCGCGGTGGATTTCAAGAGGAAGAAATGACGATGCGAGCGGCGCATACCTGCGCCGCGGTCGCATAGCGACGCATCGGCACGGCCGGCGCGCAACAAGCGCGTCCGACGTCATGGGATTTACTCCCATGACGTGCCTTCGTCTCCCGTCACCACCCACCGTCATTGCGAGCGCAGCGAAGCAATCCAGTGACGGACCAGGACGCCCTGGATTGCTTCGCTGCGCTCGCAATGACGGACCGACCCGCATGATCGACCTGATCCCCAACCCCGGTGAAGCCGAGCTGGAGGCGATCCTCGCCCCGCTCGCCGCGCACAACGACGCCGCCGCCGGCCCGACCGAGCGCCACAAGGTCGCGCTGCTCCTGCGCGACGACACGGGCGCCGCGATCGGCGGCCTGTGGGCGGAGGCGAGCTATCGCTGGCTCTTCGTCAAATATCTGGCGCTCCCGCCGGAGGCACGCGGCAAGGGACAGGGCCGCGCGCTGATGCTGGCGGCGGAGGACGAGGCGCGGCGGCTCGGCTGTGTCGGCATCTGGCTCGACACGTTCAGCTTTCAGGCGCGCGGCTTCTACGAAAAGCTGGGCTACGGCGTGTTCGGGCAGATCGACGATTACCCGCCCGGCGAGGCGCGCTTCTTCCTGTCGAAGCGGATCGGCTGAGCCACTCACCCGTCGCCCCCGCGCAGGCGAGACCTCTGCAAAACCTCTCCTTGTACCCCGGCGAAGGCCGGGGCCCAGTTGGGGGAGTCTTGTAAGTAGACGAAGCACCTTCCCAACTGGACCCCGGCCTCCGCCGGGTACGGCTCGCGACGTTCACGGTCGCGTGCTTTTGCACAGGTCTCGCCTGCGCGGGAATGACGAGGGCACGGCTTGCGCAACGACCGCCCGCCCGGCCAGTTATTCCCGCATGACCCAGGCCACCCGCACCGAAACCGACTCGATCGGCCCGATCGAGGTCCCCGCCAACGCTTATTGGGGCGCGCAGACCGAGCGCAGCCTCGAAAACTTCCCGTTCGGCGCGCGCGAGCGGATGCCGATCGAGATCGTCCACGCGCTGGCGCTGGTCAAACAGGCCGCTGCGCGCGTCAACCGCCGCCACGGGCTCGCCGCCGACAAGGCCGAGGCGATCGAACAGGCCGCGCAGGAGGTCGCATCGGGCCAGCTCGACGATCACTTCCCGCTGGTGATCTGGCAGACCGGCAGCGGTACGCAGAGCAACATGAACGTCAACGAGGTGATCGCGGGCCGCGCCAACGAGATCCTGACCGGCACGCGCGGCGGCAAGGCGCCCGTCCACCCCAATGACGACGTCAACCGCGCGCAATCCTCGAACGACAGCTTCCCGACCGCGCTGCACATCGCCTGTTCGATCGCGGTGCGGCAGCGATTGCTCCCGGCCGTCGAGCGGCTCCACGCCGCGCTCGACGCCAAGGCGCAGCAATGGCGCGACCTCGTCAAGATCGGGCGCACGCATCTGCAGGACGCGACCCCGCTGACGCTGGGGGATGAATTCTCGGGCTATGCGCACCAGCTGTACCGCTGCCTCAAGCGGATCGGACCGGCGGTCGAACAGGGCACCGACCGGCTCGCGCAGGGCGGGACCGCGGTCGGCACCGGGCTCAACGCGCCCGCCGGGTTCGCGCGCGATGTCTGTGCCGAACTCGGCGCGATCACCGGCATCGCCTTCAGTCCGGCCGAGAATTTCTTCGAGGCGCTGGCGAGCAACGATCCGCTCGTCCATCTGTCCGGCACGCTCAACACGCTCGCGGTGGCGTGCACCAAGATCGCCAACGACATCCGGCTGCTCGGCTCGGGCCCGCGCTGCGGGCTGGGCGAACTCGACCTGCCCGTCAACGAGCCGGGCAGCTCGATCATGCCCGGCAAGGTCAATCCGACGCAGTGCGAGATGCTGACGATGGTCGCGGCGCAGGTGATCGGCAACCATGTCGCGGTGACGGTCGGCGGCGCGCAGGGGCATCTCGAGCTGAACGTCTTCAAACCGGTGATCGGCGCGGGGGTGCTGCGCTCGATCGACCTGCTCGCGACCGGCTGCGACAGTTTCGCCGAACGCTGCGTCGAGGGGCTGACCGCCAACGAAGCGAGGATCGCGGAACTGCTCGACCGCTCGCTGATGCTGGTCACCGCGCTCACGCCCGAGATCGGCTACGACAATGCGGCTAAGATCGCCAAGCACGCCCACGCCGAGGGGCTGACGCTCAAGGAGGCCGGACTGGCGCTGGGGCTGGCCGATGCGGAGACGTTCGACCGCGTGGTCAGGCCGGAGGCGATGCTGGGGCGTCCGTGAACTTGAACCTACCTTCGTCATTGCGAGCGTAGCGAAGCAATCCAGAGCGTCCTGATCCGGCCCTGGATTGCTTCGCTACGCTCGCAATGACGACCGCTGTTTACGAAGGCACCTCATTATCTGACGTCTGCTCGCCCTCCCGGAACCCCACCGCTCCCCCGGCATTGTTGATACGAAACGAACAGGGGCCATCACCATGGGTGCTACCACGATCGGCGCGCTGATCGGCGGCGCGATCGACTCGATGTCGGGCGACGACAGCGCCGCCGACGGCGCATTGTACGGCGCGATCACCGCCAACGTTCTGAAGGTCGTGCTGCCGGTGGTGGCGACCTGGGCGGTCGGCTGGGGCGTGCTGAAGGGAATCGAAATCCTCGGTGACAGCGTATCGGAAAGGATCAAGGCATGATTCGCAGCATTTTGGGCGGACTGATCGGGCGCGAGCTCGACCGGCGCGGACGTGACGGCGGCGCGGGCGGCGCGATCCTCGGTGCGGTCGCCGCTCGCGCGGTGACGCGGATGGGGCCGCTCGGCTGGGCGCTGGGCGGCGCCTATGTCGCGAAAAAGGCCTATGACCGGCACAAGGCGAGCAAGGTCGCGACCGCCGGTCGGCCGTCGCGTTACCCGCCCGGCGTCTGATCCGTCATCGCGCGCGCGGGCGGGGAACCATTGACCCCGCCCGCGCGACGCGGCACCCCGGCGCCATGACCGCACCCGACACGTTCGACCGGCTGTTCGCGACGATCGCCGCGCGCAAGGGCGCCGATACCGACGGCTCGTACACCGCCTCGCTGTTCGCGCGCGGCCGCGCACGGATCGCGCAGAAGATCGGCGAGGAAGCCACCGAGATCGTGATCGCCGCGATGGGGCCGAACCCGCGCGCGATCGTCCCCGAGGCCGCCGACCTCCTCTATCACCTGTTCGTACTGCTCGCCGATGCCGGGCTCACCCCCGACGACATCCGCGCCGAGCTGGCGCAGCGCGAGGGCACCAGCGGGCATGAGGAAAAGGCCGCGCGCGGCCCGCGCCCCCTCTCCTTCCGCGCCGAATGAGGAGCCACGCATGAGCGTCGACGCCACCTTGCCCTATGACGACGGCAACATCTTCGCGCGGCTGTTGCGCGGCGAGATCCCGTCGAAGCGCGTCTACGAGGACGATCACACGATCGTCTTCCACGACATCGCCCCCTGGGCGCCGACCCACCTGCTGGCGGTGCCGCGCGGCAGCTACGTCAGCTGGGACGACTTTTCGGCGAACGCCAGCGAGGCGGAAATCGTCAGCTTCACCCGCGCGATCGGGCAGGCGGCGCGCGCGGCCGGGCTAGTGGCGAGCGGCTATCGGCTGCTCGCCAATACGGGCCGCGATTCGCATCAGGAGGTGCCGCACCTCCACGTCCACATCCTCGGCGGGCGCGCGCTCGGTCCCATGCTGGTGCACAACGACAGCCGCGATTGAAAGCGTCATCATAGCGCAACACTATTGCGCAGCCGCGATCCGCCGCTAGGCTCCCGTCAAATCTGACTTTCGGGGGCTTCGACCTACATGATATTCGGGCGCGTCAAACCTCTCGACGCCATCCTCGCCACCGCCGAGAAGAAGTCGCTGCATCGCACGCTCGGCTGGTTCCAGCTCACGCTGTTCGGCATCGGCTGCGTGATCGGCACCGGCATCTTCGTGCTGACCGCGGCGGGCGCGCAAAAGGCCGGTCCCGGCCTGATGCTCGCTTTCGCGATCGCCGGCGCGATCTGTATCGTCGCGGCGCTCTGCTATGCCGAGATCGCGGCGATGATCCCGGTGGCGGGATCGGCCTATACCTACACCTATTCGACGATGGGCGAGCTGCTCGCCTGGACGGTCGGCTGGGCGCTGATCCTCGAATATGCGGTCGCCGCCAGCGCGGTCGCGGTCGGTTGGTCGGGCTATTTCACCGGCACGATCCTCAACCAGTTCATGGGCGTGCACCTGCCGCCCTGGCTGTCGGCGGCGCCATTGGCATTGGGCGGCGCGCCGGGCGGGCTCATCAACCTGCCGGCGGTGGTGATCGCGCTGCTCATCACCTGGCTGCTGATGATCGGCACCACCGAAAGCGCGCGCGTCAACGCCGTGCTGGTCGCGATCAAGGTGACCGCGTTGTCCGCCTTCGTCGCGCTGACGTTGCCGAGCGACTATTTCAGCACCGATCGCTTCAACCCGTTCCTGCCCGCGGGCGTGTTCGGCGGGTTCGGCACCGGGGTCGGCGCGGTCGGCGCGGCGGCGACGATCTTCTTCGCCTATGTCGGGTTCGACGCGGTCTCGACCGCCGCGGAGGAAACCAAGAACCCGCAGCGCAACGTGCCGATCGGGCTGATCGGGTCGCTGTTGTTCTGCACCGTCTTCTACATCCTCGTCGCGGCGGGCGCGATCGGCACGATCGGCGGGCAGCCGATCATGGGACCGAACGGCATCCCCTTCCCGGCCGGCTCCGAGGAACTGGCCCGCGAATGCGCGCTGCCGCAATATAAGGACGCCTTGGTCTGTTCGGGCGAGGCGCTCGCGCACGTCCTGCGCACGATCGGCTGGTCGGGGATCGGCAACCTGCTCGGCATCGCCGCCTTCGTCGCGCTGCCGTCGGTGATCCTGATCCTGATGTTCGGCCAGACGCGCATCTTCTTCGTGATGAGCCGCGACGGCCTGCTCCCCGAGCGGCTGTCGACGGTCCACCCGAAGTGGAAGACGCCGCATATCGTGACCGCGATGACCGGCGTCGGCGTCGCCTTCGCCGCCGCCTTCCTGCCGGTCGGTCAGC
Organism: uncultured Sphingomonas sp.; assembly: GCA_913776255.1. Taxonomy (GTDB): domain Bacteria; phylum Pseudomonadota; class Alphaproteobacteria; order Sphingomonadales; family Sphingomonadaceae; genus Sphingomonas. Next base: position 85,545 of record CAJYLV010000022.1, read on the forward strand.
TGGCGGACATCGCCAACGCCGGGACGCTCTACGCCTTCGCAATGGTCGCGGTGGCGGTGATGATCCTGCGCCGCACCGCCGCCGCGCACCCCCGCAGCTTCCGCACCCCGGCGCTGTGGCTGGTCGGGCCGCTGACGATCGTCGGCTGCGTGTTCCTGTTCTTCAACCTGCCCTCGGCGGCGATGCTGGTGCTGCCGGTATGGGGCGCGATCGGGCTGGTGATCTATTTCGGCTACAGCCGCCGCAACAGCCATCTCGGGCGCGGGATCGTCGAGGTCCACGAGACGCACTGATCGTTGGTGTGCCGCAGAAAAAGGGCCGGGAGGAGCGATCCCCCGGCCCTTTTTTCATTCCGTCGCCCCTGCGCAGGCAGGGGCCCATGTCTGTCGAATGTCTTGAGCGGCCTGACACAGCGGCGGCGCTCAATGTGTCAGACACTCCACATCACGATACAGCCATAGGCCCCTGCCTGCGCAGGGGCGACGCGCTCAGTCGCGTGGGCGCGCCTTCAGTTCGTCGCGGATCTCGCGCAGCAGCACCACCTCGGCGGGATCGGCGGCCGGCTCGGCGTCGCCCGCGGCCTTCTCGCGCTCGACGGTCGCGATCAGCTTGTTGACGCTGCGCATCAGCAGGAAGACGATGAACGCGAGGATCAGGAAGTTGATGACGACGGTGATGAACTCGCCGTAGCCGAGCAGCGGCACCCCCGCCGCCTTGAGCTGCGCATAGCTGGCGAGCGACCCCTTATAGTCGGCCGGCACCGGCCCGAGCCGGATGAAATAGCTGGAGAAGTCGAACCCGCCGAACAGCGCGCCGACGATCGGCATGATGACATCGTCGGTCAGCGACTTGGTGATGGTCGCGAACGCGCCGCCGATGATGACGCCGACCGCCAGGTCCAGCACGTTGCCGCGCGCGATGAACGCCCGGAAATCCTTGAGCATGTTCGGCTCCCTTCCCTGTTGCACGATTTGAGCGAGGGTAGGCGCGGTTTTTCGCTTCGCCAAGCGCCGCCGCGCCGATAAACGGGCGGCATGACCCATCCGCACCGCGACGCCGCCTTCCCGCCCGAAACCGCCTGGGAAGGCCGCTACATCAAGGTCGTCAAGCAGGGCGGCTGGGAGTTCGTCGCCCGCCAGCGCGGCATCCAGGCGGCGGTGATCGTCGCGATCGACGACGCCGACCGCGTCGTGCTGGTCGAGCAATATCGTGTGCCGCTTGGGCAACGCTGCCTCGAACTGCCCGCCGGGCTGATCGGCGACGAAACCGAGGGCGAGGCGGTCGCGGTCGGCGCGGCGCGCGAGCTGGAGGAGGAAACCGGCTATCGCGCCGGGCGGATCGAGGAGCTGGGCTTCTTCCATTCCTCGCCCGGGATGAACAGCGAGGGCTTCACCTTGGTGCGCGCGCACGATCTGGTGAAGGTCGGCGCGGGCGGCGGCGAGGCCGACGAGGACATCGAGGTACATCTGGTGCCGCGCACCGAGATCGCGGCGTTCGTCGCGCAGAAGCGCGCCGCGGGCGTGGCGATGGACGTCAAGATGCTGGTGCTGCTCGCGGATGCGCTAATCGGGTAACCGTCGCGCCAACACCGTCGCCTCTGCGCAGGCAGGGGCACATGACTGTCTAGTCTATCGCAGCGTCAGACACATTGCGCACGGCGCCTGTGTCGAACCGCGCTTATCCATTCGAGAGACATGGGCCCCTGCCTGCGCAGGGGCGACGGTCTTTGGGGCGAACCGCCAGCCACCTCACGTCATCCCGGACTTGATCCGGGATCCCGCTTCTTGCTTCGGCCGGCGAAAGAAGCGACGCCGCGGATCAGGTCAGAACCCTCGTCACCTCAGCGAAAATTATCCGCGTAGCTCTGCAGCTTCAGCTTCTTCTCCGGTGTCGGGATCACCGTATACGCCAGCCCCTGCGCCTCGGCATAGGCGACCGCCGCCTCGCAGGTCGGGAAGAACAGCCGGATCTGGTCGCGCGTGTCGCCGCTGCCCGCCCAGCCGGTCAGCGGATCGGGGCGCTTCGGCTCGCCGGGCTCGAACTCCAGCTGCCACGTATCGGTGCGGGCCTTGCCGGACTGCATGGCGTTCTTGGGGCGCTGGAAGATGCGGGCGGTCTGCATGATGGCTTCCTCCTACGGCGCACGCGGCGAACAGGCAATGGTTCCCGCCGACATCGCGCGGCAATCTTGCGGGCCGGATCACGCCACCTATATCGCCCTTCGTCACACGCGGTTGCGCTGCCGTAACGGGGCGTGGCGGCGATGAAGTCACAATATGCAGGGGCTAGGTAAAGCACTCATGGCAAAAGTTATCGGTATCGACCTCGGCACCACCAATTCGTGCGTGGCCGTGATGGAAGGCGGCAAGGCCAAGGTTATCGAGAATGCGGAAGGCGCGCGCACCACGCCGTCGATCGTCGCGTTCGCCAAGGACGGCGAGCGCCTGATCGGGCAGCCCGCCAAGCGTCAGGCCGTCACCAATGGCGACAACACGATCTTCGCGGTGAAGCGCCTGATCGGCCGCCGCTTCGACGATCCGGTCACCAAGAAGGATACCGAGCTGGTCCCCTATCACATCGTGAAGGGTGCCAATGGCGACGCCTGGGTGCAGGCCGGCGGCAAGGAGTACAGCCCGTCGCAGATCAGCGCCTTCACGCTCCAGAAGATGAAGGAAACCGCCGAATCGTACCTCGGTGAGACGGTCACGCAGGCGGTTATCACCGTCCCGGCCTATTTCAACGACGCGCAGCGTCAGGCGACCAAGGACGCCGGTCAGATCGCCGGCCTCGAAGTGCTGCGCATCATCAACGAGCCGACCGCGGCGGCGTTGGCCTATGGCCTCGACAAGCAGGACGGCAAGACGATCGCGGTCTATGACCTCGGCGGCGGCACTTTCGACGTCTCGATCCTCGAGATCGGCGATGGCGTGTTCGAGGTGAAGGCCACCAACGGCGACACCTTCCTGGGCGGCGAGGACTTCGACAACAAGATTGTCGAATATCTGGCCGAGGGCTTCAAGAAGGACGAGGGCATCGACCTCGCCAAGGACAAGCTCGCGCTCCAGCGGCTGAAGGAAGCGGCCGAGAAGGCGAAGATCGAGCTGTCGTCGGCGGCGTCGACCGAAGTCAACCTCCCCTTCATCACCGCCGACCAGAACGGCCCGAAGCATCTGGTGAAGACGATCACCCGCGCCGATCTGGAGCGGCTGGTCGAGGACCTCATCAAGCGCACGCTCGATCCCTGCAAGAAAGCGCTGGCGGATGCGGGCGTGTCGGCCAGCGAGATCAGCGAAGTCGTGCTCGTCGGCGGCATGACCCGCATGCCGCGCGTCCGTGAGGTCGTGAAGCAGTTCTTCGGCAAGGACCCGCACACCGGCGTCAACCCGGACGAGGTCGTCGCGATGGGCGCCGCGATCCAGGCCGGCGTGCTGCAGGGCGACGTCAAGGACGTGCTGCTGCTCGACGTGACCCCGCTGTCGCTGGGCATCGAGACGCTGGGCGGCGTGTTCACGCGCATGATCGACCGCAACACCACGATCCCGACCAAGAAGTCGCAGACCTATTCGACTGCCGATGACAATCAGCAGGCGGTGACGATCCGCGTCTTCCAGGGCGAGCGCGAGATGGCGGCGGACAACAAGCTGCTCGGCCAGTTCGACCTGCTCGGCATCCCCCCCGCCCCGCGCGGCGTGCCGCAGATCGAGGTGAC
>CAJYLV010000023.1 GCA_913776255.1 uncultured Sphingomonas sp.
GCCGGATCACCCGCCGCTATTATTCGATCGGCGGCGGGGCGATCCGGGCGGAGGGAGAGGCGCCGCCACGCGTCAACCTGACGCTGCCGCACCCCTTTGCCACCGGCAACGACCTGCTGGCGCTGTGCGCCGAAACCCGCCAGTCAATCGCCGAGATCGTCGCGGCGAACGAGAGCGCGTGGCGGCCGGAGGCCGAGACGCTCGGCTTCCTCGATGCCGTCCGCGCGGCGATGCTGGGATCGATCGACCGGGGCTGTGCCGGCACCGGCGAACTGCCCGGCGGGCTGAAGGTCCAGCGGCGGGCACGAGCGATCCGCGAGAAGCTGCTCGAACGCGGCCCGCGCACCGACCCCAGCGTCGTATTCGAATGGGTCAGCCTGTGGGCGCTGGCGGTGAATGAGGAGAATGCGGCGGGCGGCCGCGTCGTCACGGCGCCGACCAACGGCGCGGCGGGCGTGATCCCCGCCGTCCTGAAATACTACGAAACCTTCGTCCATGGATCGACGCGAGCCGGCGCACAGGCGTTGCTGATGACCGCCGCTGCGATCGGGTTTCTCTACAAGCAGAACGCCTCAATCTCGGCGGCGGAGATGGGGTGCCAGGGCGAGGTCGGGGTCGCCTGTTCGATGGCGGCGGGGGCGCTGGCGGCGGTGCTGGGCGGCACCAACCGCCAGATCGAGAATGCCGCCGAGATCGGGATGGAGCATAACCTCGGGCTGACCTGCGACCCGATCGGCGGGCTGGTGCAGATCCCGTGCATCGAGCGCAACACGATGGGCGCGGTAAAGGCGATCAACGCCGCCTATCTGGCGCTGCGCGGCGACGGCAGCCATGTCGTCAGCCTCGACGCGGTCATCGAGACGATGCGCCAGACCGGCGAGGACATGCGGACGCAATACAAGGAGACCAGCCTCGGCGGGCTGGCGGTGAACGTCGTGGAATGTTGATCCCGGTCATCGTCGCGCGCGACGGCGGCGGATCGGCCGGTTTGCGATCCGATGCCCGGTTCCGGGGCACCGACGCGAGCGAAGACGGTTGTAGAGGGGATGCCTTCGGGCGTAATCCACATCTGGATCGTGTCGGATCGGAGTATGCGTGACCCCCGAATTGCCTTCTGCGCTGCTCGACTATCTGCGCCAGTCGCGCGTGGCGCTGGCGATCGCCGCCGCCGATGACGACAATCATCTGCTCGCGGTCAGTGACCGCTTCTGCCAGCTGACCGGCTATGCGCCGGAGGACGTGCTCGGGCGCAATTGCCGGATGTTGCAGCGTTCCGCCCCCAATATCGAGCCGCGCGAGCGGCTGCGCGAGTTTCTCGCCAACCCGCGGCAAGAGAATGTCCGCACGCCGATCGTCAATTTCCGCAAGGACGGGACGCCGTTCGTCAACCTGCTGTATATGTCGCGGCTGCGCGCGATCGACGGGTCCGCGAACTACATCTTCGCCTCGCAGTTCGACGTCAGCCGCTCGCAGCCCGAGCTGCTGAGCGAATATGATGCCGAGCTTGGCCGGACGCTGGGGCGGCTGTCGCCGATCGCGGGCGATGCCGGGATCGTCGTCGAGGGCACGCTGCTGACGATCGCCAACAGCGCTGCAACGGTCGCGCAGGCCAAGATGATGCTCGCCGGGCTGGAGCACGATTATCGTGCATAACGCCGGCGGCGCCCGCCTTACGCCCGCCGCGACCGGACGGACCGTTCCGGTGGTCGGGATCGGCGCATCGGCCGGCGGGCTGGAAGCGCTGCGCGAGATGCTCGCGCCGGCGCAGCGCCCGACCGGGCTGGCGTTCGTGGTCGTCCAGCATCTCGACCCCAATCACGAGAGCATGCTGGCCGAGCTGCTCGACCGTGCCACCGCGCTGGAGGTGTTGCAGAGCGCGGGCGGCGAGCGGATCGAGGCCGACAAGGTCTATATCATCCCACCCGGGCGCGGGCTGGCGATCCGCGACGGCGTGCTGGAGCTGACCGACTTCGCGCAGCCGCGCGGGATGCGGCGGCCGATCGACGACTTCTTCCAGTCGCTGGCCGGCGACCAGCAATCGAATGCCGCCTGCGTGATCCTGTCGGGCACGGGCGCGGACGGGACGACCGGGCTGCGCGCGATCAAGGAAAACGGCGGCGTCGCGGTCGTCCAGCAACCGGAGAGCGCGCGCTACGACGGGATGCCGCTGTCGGCGGTCGGCACCGGGCTGATCGACTTCATCAAGCCGGCGGGGGAGATCCTCGATTGCCTGCGCGGCTTCTTCGGGCGGCGCAACACCGAGCCGGGCGCGGCCGAGGCGGGGGTGGTCGCGGACCATGTCGACGAATTGTGCCGGGTGCTGCGCAACGCGATCGGGCACGACTTTTCGGGGTACAAGCGCTCGACGCTGATCCGCCGCGTCGAACGGCGGATGCACGTGCTGGGGATCGATACCGGGCGCGCCTATCTGACGCGGGTGCGCAGCGACGCCGACGAGTGCGAGGCGCTGTTCCGCGACCTGCTCATCAACGTCACGCGTTTCTTCCGCGATGCCGAGGCGTTCGAGACGCTGCGCCAGCAGGTAGTCGAGCCGCTGCTGCGCGACCGCGCCACCGACGACGACCTCCGCGTGTGGGTGCCCGGCTGTTCGAGCGGCGAGGAAGCCTATACGATCGCGATGCTGTTCGCGGAGGCGGCGCGCACCTCGGGGCGGCCGCTGGCGGTGCAGATCTTCGCCACCGACATCGACGAGCAGATGCTGACGATCGCGCGCGAGGGAAACTATCCGGCCGCCGCGCTGGTCGACCTGCCGCCCGGCTTGCGCGAGCGCTATACCGTGCCGCACGCCGAGCGGTTCACGATCGTCGGCCAGATCCGCGACATGATCCGCTTTTCGAATCACAGCGTGGTCAAGGATCCGCCGTTTTCGCGAATCGATCTGGTGTCGTGCCGCAACCTGCTGATCTATTTCGACGATCGCTTGCAGCAATCGGTGCTGCCGCTGTTCCATTACGCGCTGCGCCCGGGCGGCTTCCTGTTTCTGGGGCCGTCGGAAAGCATCGGGCGGTTCGAGCATCTGTTCACCGTGGTCGACCAGCATGCGCGGCTCTACGAGCGCGCGCCCGGCGCGCCGAGCTATCCGATCGACCTGCCCGGCAACGCGCGGCCGACCGGGGCGCGCCGCGAGCGCGACGGACGCGGCGACAGCGCCGCATTGACCAACGAGAGCGTCGCGATCCGCCGGATCGTCGATCGCTATGCGCCCGCGAGCCTGATCGTCGATCAGGACGGCGGGATCACCGCCGCCTATGGCAAGCTGAGCCGCTATTTCGAGTTTCCGGTGACGCGCACCGGCGGGAGCAGCGCGATCAATCTGGCGCGGCCCGGCTTGCGCACCGTGATCGGCCCGTTGCTGCGGCAGGCGCGCGACGAGCGGCGGCGCGTGGTGGCGCGCGACGTCGAGGTCGAGACCGATTACGGCGTACAGCCGGTCGAGGTGATCTGCGATCCGCTTGGCGACGGCACCTTGCTGTTCGTGTTCCGCGACAGCGGCGCGTTCCGGCCCGCCGATCAGGGTGAACTCGAGGATCTGACCGCCACCGACGATCACCTTGAGGCGATCGAGGACGAGTTGCGGCTGACGCGGCACCGGTTGCGCACCGCGATCGAGGAACTGGAGACCGCGAACGAGGAGCTGAAAAGCTCCAACGAAGAAATGATGTCGATGAACGAGGAGCTTCAATCGACCAACGAGGAATTGTCGACCGTCAACGACGAGCTGAAGAGCAAGGTCGAGCAGCTGACGGTCGCGATTTCCGACCTGCGCAACTTCCACCAGTCGACCGAGCTGGCGGTGGTGGTGCTGGATGCCGAGCTGAAGGTGCGCAGCTATACCGACGCGGCGGTGTCGATCTTCCCGCTCCAGCCCGCCGACCGTGGACGACCGCTCAGCGACGTCGCGAGCCGGCTGCGCGGCACCGACTATCTGGAGGATGCGCGCGCGGTCGCGGCCGGCGCGCCCGCGACGCAGCGGCGCGTGACGACCAGCGACGGCGAGCGCGTGCTGTCGCTGCGCGTGTTGCCGTATCGGACCCAGAGCGGCGCGGTCGACGGCACGACGCTGGTGCTGACCGACATCACCGAGGCGCTGTCGCTCGAACGGCAGCTCGCCGCCGAGCGCGAGCGGCTCGATCTCGCGATCAAGGCGGCGGGGATCGGGGTGTGGGAATATTGCCCCGAGACCGGCGAGACGGTGCTCGACGGAGTCGAGCAGCGGCTGTTCGGCATGGCGGGCGAGGAGGCGACGCGCATCGACCCGCTGCTCGACCGGATCGAGCCCGAGGATCGCGGCGCGGTCGAGACCGCGCTGCGCCGCGCGGTGGAGCGCAACGGAGATTACGAGGCCACGTTCCGGCTGCGGCCGATCGAGGGCAAGGTGCGCTGGATCAAGGGGTTCGGCCGGGTGATCGCGGGGAGCAACCCGCCGCGGCTGGTCGGCGTGTCGATCGACGTCACCCCCGAATATACGCTGGCGGAAACGCGCGAGCTGATGCTGCGCGAGATGAACCACCGGGTGAAGAACCTGTTCGCGGTGATCGCCGGGATGATCACCGTGGCCGCGCGCAATCACGACGAGGTGCGGCCGTTCGCCATCGACCTGCGGCAGCGGATCGCGGCGCTGGGCTCGGCGCATTCGCTGGCCTCGCCGGCGGGACAGCCGCAGGCGATCGCGCTCGACGAACTGGTCGCGGCGACGCTCGCGCCGTATCGCGACCATTCGCATATCACGGTCGAGGGGCCGAAGGTGGCGCTCAACCGGCAATGCCTGTCGTCGCTGGCACTGGTGCTGCACGAATGGGCGACCAACTCGGTCAAATACGGCGCCTTGTGCGGCGAGAACCACGACGGGCAGGCGGATGCCGGCACCGGGCTGAGGGTGCGCTGGCAGGTGAGCGACGCCGGCTTGGCACTGGAATGGAACGAGATCGGTCGCGCCGATCAGGAGGCGGAGGCGACGCCGCGCGGGTTCGGATCGCTGCTGGTCGAGACAAGTGTCCGACAATTACTTGGCGAGGTACGGAGCGAGGTGGCAGGACGATCGTTCCGGCTGCGAATGAAACTGCCTGCGAGTGTGCTTGCCCGTGACTGACCCTGCGAACACCGATGTCCTGCTGGTCGAGGACGAGCTGTTCATCGCGCTCGATCTTCAGGAGACGATCGAGGGCGCGGGCTTCCATGTGGTCGGGCCGTGCGCGACGGTGGTCGAGGCCGAGGCGGCGATCGAGACCCACGCCGGGCGGTTCGCGGCGGCGGTGCTGGACGTGCGGCTGGCCGACGGGACCGTCTTTCCGGCCGCCGACCGGCTCCATGCAGCGGGGGTGCCGTTGCTGTTCCACTCGGGCCATGCCGACGATGCGGCGTTGCGGCAGCGCTATCCCAGCGCGACGGTGTGCCCGAAGCCGAGCGCGCCCGACGCGCTGGCGGCCGCGTTGCGCGGCTGTGCGGCGCGGCGGCGGGCGGCGTAGATCCGTCTCAGATCAAGAAGAGCCGTCGCCCCGGATCGCGTCCGGGGCGACGAAGGGGGGCGGAGCTCCCCCCGTTCGATCTTTACTTGCCGCGTAGCGTGTTGAGCAGCGCGAGGCCGATCACGCCACCCACCGCGGCGGCGGCGAACGGACGCTCGTTGACGAAGCGACGCGCCTGGTCGAGCAACGGCGCGACGCTGTCCTTGGCCTCGCCATAGGTCTTCTGCACCGTGCCCTCGGCACGATCGGCCTTGCCCTCGGCCTGCAGCTGATTGTCGCCGAACGCCTTGCCGAGGCCTTCCTTCAGCTTGCCGCCCAGATCGGTGGTCGTGCCGGCCAGCGTGTCGCTGTTCATCGAACATCTCCTTGTTTGGGTTCGCGGGGCATAACCGGGATCAAGGGCGGTTCGTTCCGCGTCCCGTTATCGCTTCGCTACACTTGCGACGCCATCGTGAGACCCAGCAACGTCGAGTCGGACCCGCCCGTATTCTGGCCGACGCTTTCCCCGCTCGTCGCCCCGGGCTTGATCCGGGGCCCCGCTTCTTTCGGCAACCGCGCCAAAAGCGGGATCCCGGATCAAGTCCGGGATGACGGACGTGGGCAGATGCCCGGTGTATGCCGATCGGACCTAGGCGGTGGTCAGTTTGGCGGTCGCCGCTTCACGCAGATGCGCTTCGAGTTCGGCGGCGCGGTGCGGCGCGGTGTGTTCGGCGAGGACGCGCGCGCGGCCGGCGGTGCCGATGGCGTCGAGATCGGGGCGGGCGAGCGCCGCCGCGACATCGTCGCCGGTGTCGGCGAGCAGGATTTCGGTCTCGGGGGTCAGCAGCTCGTCGATCCCCGGCCAGCGATCCGAGACGATCGGCGTGCCGCAGGCGGTCGCCTCGAACAGCCGTACCGACGGCGACCAGCCGGCGGCGATCATGTCGGCGCGGGTGACGTTGAGCGTCGCGCGGCTCGCCGAATAGAAATCGGCATGATCGGCGGGGGCGAGATGCTCGATCCGCTCGACATTCGCGGGCCAGTCGATCGTGTCCGGGTATTGCGGCCCGGCGACGACGAAGCGTTTGTCCGGGTGGCGGCGCGCGGGCTCGATCAGCAGCCGTTCGAGCGTCGGCTGGCGATCGTCGCTATAGGTGCCGAGATACGACAGGTCCCAGCGCTTGTCGGCACCGGTCGGGCGGTAGCGGTCGGCGTCGACCGAGCAATAGAGCGCGCGCGCGGCGGGGCTCTTGTAGCGTTCCTCGATCAGCCGCAGCGTCGGCCCGCCGGTGAACGAGCAATAGACGTCATAGCCGGGGATCACCTCGGGCGAGACGTAATCGCACGCGCCGCGCGCCAGCTTGGCGAGCGTGACCGGCGTGTCGATGTCGTAAAAGGTCGTGACGCCGCGCGACCATTGCTGGACCAGCTTGCCGACCTCGACGCCGTCGGGAACGTAGGAGCCGACCATCACCGCATCGGCCTGCTCGATCTCCGCGCGCCAGTTTGCCAGCGCGGCGAGGCTATCGTAGAGTTCGAGGCGGCAGTAATCGGGTGCGGGTTCGTCGCGGTGCGCGGCATACCAGGGCATGTCGCGTTCGAGGAACAGCACCTCATGCCCACGCGCGGCGAAGGCGCGGAGCAGCGCGCGGAAGGTGGTGGCGTGGCCGTTGCCCCAACTGGAGCTGAGCGAGAGGCCGAGGACGACGAGCTTCATCACGCGGCTTCGCGCTGGCGGGCGACATGCGCCTTGAAGAGCGTGTCGACCTGCGCGCCGCGGAGGTCATACGTGTGTTCTGCGAGCACCCGCTTGAGCGCCGCCTGGCCGATCGCCTGCGCGCGCTCGGTGGTGAGCGCGGCGAGATGGTCGGCGACGTCCTGTCCGTCGCGTGCGACGAGTACTTCGTGGTCGGGGGTGAGGAACAGCTCGATCCCCTCCCATGCATCGGTGATGAGACAGGCGGCGGCGCCGGCGGCCTCGAAGACGCGCGTCGCGGGCGAGAAGCCGATGTGCGCCATCGAATCGCGCGCGACGTTGAGGACGGCGCGCGGCGTGCAGTTGAAGGCGTTGTGCTCGGCGGTGAAGACATGGCCGCGGTGGCGGACGTTGCCGGGCATCGCCTTCGTATCCCAGCCGTTGCCGCCGATCAGGAAGCGCTGCTGCGGGAGCAGCGCGGCGGGGCGGAGGAAGAATTCCTCGACGCGCGCCTCGCGATCCGGGAGGCGGTTGCCGAGGAAGGCGAGGTCGCACGCGAAGCGCTCGTCGGCGGGGACCGGGTGGTGGGTCTGCGGATCGAGCGCGTTGTAGACGGGCACGCACTGCGCGGCGCCGAACGCGCGATAGGCGTTCACCACGGGATCGCCGCCGCCATAGGTGAGCACCATGTCGAGGTGCGGTAGCGCGGCGGTGACCGGATGATCGGGGTCGGCGCGCATCTCGTCGAGCGTCGCGGCGGCGTCGACGTCCCAGAAGATCTTGAGCGCATCGGGGCGGGCGTGGGCGACGATCCCTTCGAGCAATTCGCGGTCGAAGACGCCGACGCCGTTCGCCTTGACGACGATATCGGCATTTTCGGCCTCCGTCAGTACGTTGCGGAGTGCATCATGGGTGGCGGGGTAGACGACGACCTTGGCATAAGCGGGCGGGTCGATGTCGCGATGCTGTTGCCGTTCGAACGCATCGGGTTCGTAGAAGGTGATGTCATAGCCGCGCTCGCCGAGCGCGCGCAGGATGCCGCGGTAATAGGTCGCGGCGCCGTTCCAGTAGGAGGACAGCAGGCTGGACCCGTAGAAGGCGATCTTCACGCTGGAATGCTCCGTGAATGGGAGGGGGCGTCGAGCTGCGCGAGGATCGCGAGCAATTCGTCAACGCGGTGCGCGCAGGTGTGGCGCGCGCGGATGGTTTCGAGCCCGGCGGCGGCGAGCGAGGCGCGCGTATCCGGATCATGACGCAGGTCGCGCAGGATGCGCGTCATCTCGTCCGGGCTCTGCGCGAACAGGAAGTCGGTGCCGGGGCGGAACAGGTGCTCGGCATCGTCCCATGGCGCGCTGGCGAGCGGCAGCCCGCAGGCGAGCGCCTCGAAAACGCGGATCGTCGGGATGCCGGGCAGGATCGTCGTGTAATAGCGGCGCGGCACATGCACGGTCGCCAGCGCGCGCGCGAACAGCGCGGGCGCGGCGGCGTTGGGGGCCCAGCCGTGATAGCGCGCGCCATAAGCGGCGAGCATCGCCTTGCCGTCGTCGGGATAGCGGACGCCGTAGATGTCGAGCGGCAGCCCGGCGGCGCGCGCGGGGGCGAGCAGATAGGTCTCGATCTCGGCGGTGCGCTCGCCGTCGCCCCAATTGCCGATCCAGACGAGCCCGTTGCGCGCCTCGCCGTCGACGGGAAAGAAGCGGCGCGTGTCGGCGGCCTCGTGCCACGTCCAGACGCGGGCGCCCCAGCCCCAGTCGCGATAGACGCGCGACAGCGCCTCGCCGAACGCGAGCACGCCGTCATAGCCGTCGAGGTCGTAGGCGCGCATCGCCTCGGGCGCGCTGACCGCGCGGTGGTGCGTGTCGTGGAAGAGCAACGTGAAGCGCGCGCCGTCGCGGCGGAGCGCGCCGAGCGCGGCGACCAGATCGTGCGCGTTCCATTCGTGGACGATCACCACGTCGGCGTGGTCGACCAATTCGGCGAGATCGGAGTCGGGGGCGAAGGTCTGCGACGACAGTTCGGGATAGGCGCTGCGATAGGCGTCGAGCCCGGCGTCGCCATGATCGCCGAGCAGGTTATCGAGGCTCCACGCGCCAGCCGGTTCGTAGACGCGCACGTCATGCCCGCGCGCGATCAGCTCGGAGAGCACGCCGCGGAGGAAATGCGCGTTGCCGTGGTTCCAGCACGAGGCGAGGCTATGGGTGAAATAGACCAGCTTCATGCCGCGGCCCGCTCGCCGCTGGCGGTGACGCGGTCGAGCAGCGCGGCCATCGCGCGCGCGGTCTGCTCCGGCGCGTAGTCGAGCGCGCGGGCGCGGGCGAGCGCGCCGCGGGCGAGACGCAGGTCGGTGTCGGCGGCGAGCGCGGCGATCGCATGCGCGAATCCTTCCGGATCGTCGGGGGCGACGAAGGTCGCGGCGCCGTCCCAAAGCTCGCGGAAGGTCGGGATGTCGGACAGGACAAGTGCGCAGCCGGTCAGCGCCGCCTCCAGCACCGCCAGCCCGAACGGCTCGTAATAGGCCGCGGAGGCGAAGATCGGCCGCGTCGAGAGCGCGGCGGCGATCGCGGCGTCGCTGATCCGGCCGAGCGGTTCGAGATGGTGGAGCCGGTGATACTCGCCGTGCGGACCGCGCGCGGGACCCGCGGCGCGGAACGGCAGCGGCAGCAGGGCGGCGGCGCGATCGAGCGTTTCGATATTCTTGGCGCGGTCCCACAGGCGTCCGGCGGTGAACGCGCGTGCGTAAAGCGCGCCGGTCGCGGCCGGAAGCGTGCGCCCGTTGTGGATCGCGCGCGGCGCGACCGGGAGCGCGTAGAGACGCTGGATCGTCGCGGCGAAGGCGCGGGTCGGGCAGACGATCGCGTCGGCACGCGTGAGGCCGCGCGCGACGAGGTCGGTCTGCCATGCGAGATCGGCGGGGAGTGGGCCGTGCTCGACCGCCTCCCACCAGCTCGCGACGCAGCTGTGCACGACCGCGACGACCGGCATCGCAAAATCGGCGACCGCGAGCGCGGGCTGGTTGAGCTGGACGACGTCGACCGCGCGTGCCGCAGCGAGCGCGGCGACCGCGTCGGCGGCGACCGCCACCGCTTGCGCATCGCTGGCGAGCCAGTCGAGCGGGAGGCCGGTGTCGATCAGCGTGACGCCGGCCGCCTCGGCCTGCGCATGATGCACGGACGACGGGGCGGGGCCGAGCGTGGCGAGGTCGACTGACCAGCCGGCGCGGACCAGATCGGCGGCGAGCTGCAGCGCATATTGCCAGACGCCACCGACCGCGTCGGCGGTCATCAACAATCGTCCTGTCACGCAGCGACCTCGATCGCGGGCGTTTCGGCGGCGGCCTGTTCGCGCTGCAACCAGTCGGCGAGTGCGCCGACGCCCTCGCGCCAGTCGCGGCGCGCGGGCAGGTCGAGCGTCGCACCGGCCGCGCGCGCGTCGGCGACGAAATAGCGCTGGTCGCCCGCGCGCCAGCCGGAATAGCGCACGTCGACCGGGCGGCCGGTGAGCGTCGCGATATGCGCGAGCAACTGGCGGAGGCTGACCGCATTGTCGGGTCCGCCGCCGAGATTGAAGGCGCGCCCGGCGACATCGTCGATCCGCCGCCACGCCGCGAGATAGGCGTTCACCGCATCGCGGACGTCGAGCACGTCGCGGACCTGATGTCCGTCGCCGTACAACGTGATCGGTTCGCCGTTGAGCGCGCGGATCAGGAAGTGCGCGACCCAGCCCTGATCCTCGGTGCCCATCTGGCGCTGGCCGTAGATGCAGCTCATTCGGAAGACGCAGGTCTTGAGCCCGAAGCTGCGCGCGTAATCGAGGACGTATTGGTCGGCGGCTCCCTTCGACACGCCATACGGTGTGTGGAAGTCGAGCGGGCGTGCTTCGCCGATGCCATGCGCGCGGACCTGCGGGTCGACGGGCCGATAGGCATCGTCTTCCAGCACGAAATCAAGGTCGGCGAGATCGCCGTACACTTTGTTGGTGGAGGCGAAGATCAGCGGCACGTTGGGGGCGCGGGTGCGGATCGCCTCCAGCAACTGGAAGGTGGCGGTAATATTGGTGGTGAAATCGTCGGTGGGGTCGTCGAGGCTGGTGGTCACCGCGACCTGCGCGGCGAAGTGGAACACCGCCGCCGCGCCCGCGACCTCGTCGGCGAGCCGCGCGGCGTCGCGGATGTCGGCGTGGACGAAGCGGATGCGGCCGCCGTGCCGTTCGCGCAGCCATGCGAGGTTTCGCTCCACCCCGGCGCGGGCGAGTGCGTCGTAGACGACCACGTCATGCCCCTCGCCGGCGAGCCGGTCGGCGAGGTTCGAGCCGATGAAGCCGGCCCCGCCGGTAACGAGGACCGGCCCCCTCATGCCACCAGCCCGCGGCGCTCGAGCTCGGCGCGCATCGTCGCGACCTTGTCCTCGGCGGTCTGTTCGGCGACCCATTCGGCGAGTTCGGCGAGCCCGGCGGTGAAGTCCTGCGTCGCGCGGAAGTCGAGCCGCTCCTGCGCGAGCGTCGTGTCGCAGAAGCAATGGCGGATGTCGCCGATCCGCGCCTTGCCGACGATCTCCGGGGTCAGATCGTTCTTGCCCATCGCCTTGGCCAGCTCTGTCGCGACCTCGGTGACCGAACGGTCGTGACCGGAGCCGATGTTGAATGTGCCGCCGACCGCTTGCGGCAGGAACAGCGCATCGGCAAACGCGCGTGCCACGTCGCTGACATGGACGAAATCGCGGCGCTGCTCGCCGTCCTCGAAGATCATCGGCTGCTGCCCGTTGAGCAGCCGCGACGCGAAGATCGCGAGCACGCCGGTATACGGGTTGGAGAGCGCCTGACCGGGGCCGTAGACGTTGAACAATCGCAGGCACACGCCCTCGATCCCGTAGGGCGCGGCCATGATGTGCGTGGTGCGCTCCTGCACATATTTGTTGAGCGCGTAGATCGAGGCGAGGTTCGGCTGCTTCCATTCGGGGGTCGCCACGGGGGTGAGCGGGCGGCCCTGCGCATCGACCGGCTCCCAGTTGGTCAGCCCGTCGCGCAGCCCCTTGCGCTCGGCGTCCTGCACCAGATTGCCGTCGGCGTCGCGGTACAGCCCCTCGCCATAGATCGACATCGACGAGGCGGTGACGACGCGGCGCACCGGCTTGTCGATCAGTTTCTCGAACAGCACCGCGGTGCCGACGTCGTTGGTCGAGGTATAGCGCTCGACCTCGTACATCGACTGGCCGACGCCGACCTCGGCGGCGAGGTGAATGACGCTGTCGACGCCGTCCAGCGCCTTGCTGACGACATCGCCGTTGCGCACGTCGCCGCGGATCAGTTCGACCGCATCGTTGAGGAGCGGCGGGCGGTCGCAATCGCCGTGGACCTGCTCGATCAGGCTGTCGAGCACGCGCACCTCATGGCCGCGCGCCAGCAATTCATCGGCCACGAAACGCCCGATGAAACCGGCCCCGCCGGTGATGAGAATGGTTTCCACGAATATTCCTCCCGCCCCGCAATTGATCTCAATCAATGACACGCCTGCGCATTGCTGGTTGATTGCGTGAGAAGAACATCTTCTACTTAGCTTGGTTCCGATAAATTATTGCGCTTTCGTAATTTTCGTGGACTTCGGTTAAGAATTGACTCAGATCAATCCGGAATGGCCAGAAGTATTCTGCTCGCCCGGCATGGGCATCATCAAGAAGTCGGCCGCGTGCTGAGCGGTCGTTCCGATATTTCTCTCGACGACCGCGGGCAGGCGGAGGCGGCGGCGCTGGCGCGACTGGTCGCATCACGCGGGGTGACGCGGATCGTCTCCGGCCCACGGGCGCGGACCCGCGAGACCGCGGCGGTGGTCGCGACGGCGTTGCACCTGCCGGTGGCGGTCGCGACGGCGCTGGACGAGGTGGACTTCGGTGATTTCACCGGGCGCGCGTTCGCGGCGCTGGAGGGAGACGCGGACTGGCAGCGCTGGAACGCCGAGCGCGACACGGCGCGCTGTCCGGGGGGCGAGACGATGGGCGAGGCGGTGGCGCGCGCGGTCGGGTTCGTCGCCGGGTGCGGCGAGGGGGTGACGTTATGCGTGTCGCACTGCGACGTGATCCGCGGGGTGGTGGCGCATTATCTCGGGCTGCCGCTGGCGCGGATCTTCTCGCTGGGGTGCGATCCGGGGTCGGTGACGACGCTGGCGCTGGAGGGCGAGGGGGCGATGGTGGTGGCGTTGAACGAGCGTCTGGTCTGACACATCGGCGGTATGGCGGCGGCGGCGTTGGGGATGAATTCGACAGACATGGGCCCCTGCCTTCGCAGGGGCGACGACGCCTGGAAGAACCGTCGCCCCTGCGCAGGCAGGGGCCCATGTCTGTAGAGTTGATCAGTGCGATAGCCTCAAGCGCGCCGGCGCTGTGTCCCGCCCTCAATTCACCGCCGCATAGCTCTTCTCTTCAATCAGGTCCGATTCCAGCGCGACGTTGATCGCGCGCTTCAGCGCGGCGCGTTCGTCGTTCTTGACGTAGACCGCGCGCGCAAGCCGGATGAACTCGCCGCCGAAGCTGCGCGCGGCCTCCTCGCGGCGGATCGCGTCCTCGATCTCCCACAGATCCTCGTTGACCGACTTCAGCCGCGCATAGAGCGGCGCGACCGCGTTCTGCCCGAGCACCCCCGCGCCGATCCGCGCCAGCAAGGAATGTTCGCGGGCGACATTGGCGCGCGCGTCGGCGCGGTCGATGCGATGCTGCTTGATCTCGAGGATCGTGATCTTGTCGAGCAACTCACCCCAGGACACGGGCACGGACGGGCTGGGGAGGCTGGCCATGGTCTTCTCCTTCAAACGTGTCGAGGTCGTGCGCGATGGCGGCGAGCGGGGTCTGCCAGTCGCCCGGGCGGGGCTGCGCATAGAGGCGGGTGTGCGGATACCAGGCGCTGTCGCGGCGGGCGGGGTCCCAGCGCCAGTCGGGCGCGGCCTTGAGCAGCAGCCATGTCGGCCGCCCCAGCGCACCGGCGAGATGCGCGATCATCGTGTCGACGGTGACGACCAGCGCGCAGCCGGCGACCAGTGCGGCGGTCGTGGCGAGGTCGAAGGGGCAGCCTTCGGGGTTGATGACCGGCAGCGTGGTCGGCGCGCTGACCAGCGACAGGCAGCGATGCCGCGCGGCGAGCGATTCCAGCAGCGCGGGCGGCACCCAGCGGTCGGCATCCCAGTCGCCCGCCTGCCAGCAAAGCCCGATCGTGCCGGCCGGCAGCGGTGCCGGGGCGGCGTGGAGGTAAGGCACCGGCACGTCGCGCGGGGCGCAGCGCAGCGCGGACGCCAGTTCGGTGATCTCGATGTCGCAGTCTGACGGTGGCAGCGGGTGCGCTTCGTCGAATGCGGCCAGCGTGATCTGGGGGAAGCGCAGCAGCGGATGCAGCCGCGCGGGCGCCTCGACCGTCACCGAACGCGCGCGTTGTGCCAGCACCGGGAGGAAGCGCGCGAATTGCAGCGTGTCGCCGAGCCCGTGATAGCAGCGCACCAGCACCTCGCGCCCGTCGACCGCGCGGCCGTCCCACACCCAGCGCTGGTGATAGGGGAGCGACGGATCGTCGCGCGTCGCCGGATCGCGCGCCGCGATCACGTCCCGCTCGATCGCCCAGGCGTCCTCGTAGCGCTCCTCGCGCATCGCCCGGGTCCAGCCGTGATCGCTCATGCCGCAGCAAACGCCGCACACCCCGGCGGCGGTTCCGAACTATTAAGTTGAGCGAGATCAAGGACGTGGAACGCGCCCGGTGAAGGATGGTTGATGCTGTCGAAGGGTGACGGGGGATTGATGACCGAAGATTTGCGTGCGCGGGTCGCCGAACTCGCCCCATGGTTTCACAACATCCATCTCCCCGGCGGCGTGCAGACCGCCCCGGATCATTTTCTGCTCGACTATCCGGGCAACAAGTTCGCCGACTTCGGCGCTTGTCTGCCGGCGGATCTGACCGGCAAGACCGTGCTCGACATCGGGTGCAACGCCGGCTTCTATTCGGTCGAGATGAAGCGGCGCGGCGCGGCGCGGGTGGTCGGGGTCGATTCCGACGACCGCTATCTGGCGCAGGCGCGGCTGGCGAGCGCGGCGCTGGGGTTCGCCGACAGCGTCGAGTTCCGCAACCTGTCGGTCTATGACATCGCGCAGCTCGGCGAGCGGTTCGACCTCGTGATCTTCATGGGGGTGCTGTATCACCTCCGGCATCCGCTGCTGGCGCTGGACCTGATCCGCGAGCATGTCGCGCGCGACCTGATGCTGTTCCAGACGATGCAGCAGGGGTCGAAAGACGAGGCGCAGGTGCCCGAGGATCATCCCTTCTACGTGCCCGGCACCTGGACCCCGCCCGACTATTTCGACGACCGCGACTATCCGAAGCTGCATTTCATCGAGCGCAAGTTTGCGGGCGACTGGACCAATTGGTGGGCGCCGAACCGCGCCTGCTCGGAGGCGATGCTGCGCGCCGCCGGGTTCACGGTCACCGCGCATCCGCAGGACGACGTCTATCTCTGCCGCATCAGCGACGTGCCCTTTGCGGAGCACGGGCCGGCGGCGGTCTATCCATCCAAGGGGGGAGTGCGCGCGTGATCGAAGCCGCGATGATCTGGAACGAGCCGAACAACAAGTCGCACTGGGACCCGGAGGTCGACCCCGACTGGTCGCTGTTCGCCGACACCGTCAAACGCGCGGGGGCGTCGATCGCGGCGGTCAACCCGGCGGTGACGCGCGTGCTGGGCGGCATGTCGCCGATCGATCCGCTGTGGGTGAAGCGGCTGGAGGGGCATGGCTGTCTCGACGCGGTCGATGTGATCGCGGTGCACGGCTTCCCGCTCGACTGGAACCTGTGGTCGATCCACGACTGGCCCGCCAAGATCGCCGAGATCGAGGCGGCGACCGACAAGCCGGTGTGGGTGACCGAGGTCGGGGTCGGCTCGTTCGGCGCCGAGGAGGTGCAGGTGTTCGGCGTCGAGAAGACCGCCGAGCTGCTGATCGGGCGCGTGCCGCGCATCTATTGGTATTCGCTGTTCGACCTGCCGCAGGAATGGGGCGCGACCACCCGCCACCGCGAGGCGGAAGGGTCGAGCTATTACCGGCATTTCTACATGGGGCTGATCCGCGAGGACGGCACGCCCAAGCCGTCGCTCGACAGCTATGCCAGGGTCGCCTCGGAAATGGGGCTGATGCAATGGTTCCATTTCGAGGACCCGCGGCTCGACGATGCGGTGACGTGGATGAAGCGGCTCGGGACGAAGAAGCTGCGCACCGGGCTGAGCTGGGCCGACAGCTTCCGCCCCAATGCGGTCGACTGGTTCGACCGGCAGATGGAGGCGCTCGCCGAGTTCGACACCACCGTCACCTTCTGCTTCACGCCCGAACATCTCGGCATCCAGCCGCATCATACCAGCGCGGCGCGCGATCCGCAGGCGTTCGCTGATTTCTGCGCGTGGATGATCGACCGCTACGCGCCCGCCGCGGTCACGAGCCAGAAGGCGGTGGCGTAACCCGGTCGAGCGTGTCGAGCACGTCCTCGGCGCGCACGTCGCGTTCGATCTCGGCGGTATCGGCGGGCGGCTCGACGCCGACCCGCTCGGCGATCTGCCGGACCAGCGCGGTGAGTCGCGATAGTTCGTGCTCGGCGAGCAGGTTGATGTGGAGGTCGAGGTCGGCGCGCGCCTGCGCCTGCGCGGCCATGCGGTTCTGGCTGATGAGGACGAAGGTGGACAGGAAGATCGCCTCCACCGACGCGATCA